>CAVREN010000063.1:0-23847 GCA_963720115.1 uncultured Alphaproteobacteria bacterium | reverse complement strand
AAGGACCCGCTCGGAAATATCTAGGACCGAAAAACCCTGTTAACTTTTTGTTTACTCTTGCCACTAATCCATCGACACTCGGCTCCTCCAGCCTGCCGCTACGCTTCTTCTCTCACACGTGGAATTACATCCAAACGGATGGCTACCAACTCGCCGGCAGCTTGTTGAGGCCACGCAGGACGAACGTCTGCCGCCAATCCGGATGCTCGATGTCATCGATGCGCAGACTGGGCAAGCGGCGGAGCAGCGTGTTGATCGCAATCTCGCCTTCGAGGCGGGCGAGCTGCGCCCCAACGCAGTAATGGATGCCGCCGCCGAATGACAGGGGCCGTATGTCGGTGCGCCGGATGTCTAACTTATCAGGATCGGTATAAACCGCGGGATCGCGGTTGGCGGAGCCGAGCAAGCAGACAACCGATTGTCCTTTGGCGAGCGGAATGCCGCCGATCTCATCGACATCTTCGAGCGTCGTGCGGCCGGTGACCTGCACCGACGAATCGTAGCGCAACAGTTCTTCGACCGCATTGGGGGCGAGCGACGGATCGTTGCGCAGCAGGCGCAGCTGGTCGGGATTGCGGTGCAGCGCCAAAAGCCCGTTGCCGATCAGATTGACCGTGGTCTCGTGGCCGGCACCGAACAGGAGGATGATGTTGGCGGTGAGTTCCTCGTTCGTAAGCTTGTCGCCGGCTTCCTCTGCTTGCACCAAGTGCGTCGTGAGGTCGTCGCCAGGCTGGCGCCTGCGCAACTCAAACAGATGCTGGAAGTAATCCGCCATACTAAGATTGAAAGCATTCTGTTGCTGGATTTCGGCGGGGCTGAGCGGGGCGAGATCGAGCAGGCGTCCACCGGTGCGCGAGCCAGCATGGAAGATTTCCCGGTCGCCTTCAGGAATACCGAGCATGTCGCAGATCACGGTCACCGGCAGCCGGTACGCAAAATCGGCGATCAGGTCCATATGGCCGCGCGGCTCGACGTGATTGATAATGCCATCGACAATGGCCTGAATACGCGGCCGCATATCTTCGATCCGCCGCGCGCTGAACGCCCGCACCACGAGGCCGCGCAAGCGGCCGTGGTCGGGCGGATCGAGCTGCAGCATCCAGTGGCTCATGCTGCGATAGATCGGTTCTTCGAGAATTTGTGGCCCGGGCGCCTGGTCATGCGACCGATAAAATCCTTGCCGAAGCGCTTGTCGCGCAGGATCGTGGTGACGTCGGCGTGGCGGCTCGCGACGTATAAGCCGAGGGGCATGTAGTGCATGGGCTCGGTTTCGCGCAGCAAATGATAGGAGGGGTATGGATTGGCGATAAACTCGGGTGACCACGGATTGAATAGCGGCGCGCCCTTGGAAGGCTGAATCTGCTCGTTCATGGACCCCTCCTTATTGCGGGTGCGACCAATCGGTGTGCAATGTAAGCGCGCCATGCTACGCTGCAAAGCCGCGCTACCTCTCGTTCGCGATGGCGCCGGCGCGCGCTCCCAGCCTTCCGGCGTGAGCATCAACACGAAATTCAGCTTGACATGAACACGAATGCCTTGGGGCCGCAGGCCTCCGACGTCGTTGAACGATCTGAGCGTACGCTTATTTACCGTTCGGATTCCAGTTGGCCGGTGGCAAGGTAACAAACTAAAACACCGCTACCCGACGATCCGATCAGAATGCGCTGGCTCTTCAGAATGCGCCGACTCTTATGCGCCCAACGCCTCGCTGGCCGTTCCGCTTTGCTCTCGCGCCGAGGCCAAGTCTTATCGTTCAAGATCGTCGCCTGAACATCCTGATGAGAACTCAAGCGATGCGTGTCGCCACCTTGTTATCTTGCAAGGCCGCGCCGCCACTGCGTTTCCGCCAGCTCGAGTGGCGCAGGGTCTCTGCGCGCTCATCTTCCCGGCGGACCAAGGCGCGGACCTTGTGCCCCTTGGCGAGCAGCATTTCGGTGAGCTTGCGGCCGATGGAGCCGACAGCGCCAGCCGCGCCGGTCACCAGGATCGGGCTGGCATGCGAAGACTTCGTAGTCATTGCAATTACCTCTGGATGGGTTCCGTTTGCGGGACGATCGCCAGGGTTATAGGGGCCTCGACGGGCCCTACCCATAGGGCAAGCAGCTAAGGCAACACGTTTAGAACCTGGTCGCGCGCGACGGGCGACGCGGTGTCGAGACCCCGAGAGACCTCGCCAACCTAAGCCCTCTCGGGAAATGGTCGTCGTTCCGGTGTTCGAGAGCGGGCGAAAGTTGAGCACCTCCGCAGAACGCTTTCGCGGTTTAGCCACCGCTTATGCCGACGCAAAGCTGGGCAAACAGAAGCTCTGTCTTGGTTGTGTGTTGGTATCTCGTGGCGGAAGCTTCGTGTACTGTTTCGACGTATCCATGGGCTATCAGGCGATCAAGCGCCTGTTTTTTGGTTGCTCCCGGATTTTCGGCCCATTTTTTAACGCTCCAGCCGCTCACGATGTCACACAAAATCGCAAGTTCTTCGTTGTTTATGGTGACGGCCTCTATCATCTGAACGCTCCTACGAGCCCTCGAAGGTCCACCTCACTGTTAGTTTAGGCACATGACCCACTAGGGAAGTGTTGCAGATCACACGCCGACCGCTCGTGTGACCGATCTCATTTTGCGGCATAGCGCGCTGACGCACATGGATTCTCTCGGGCCCTGTCGGCTGTGATAGCGGAGAGGCGCCAGAGCGGGGAATGTGCGGTACAATATCGCTCGCGGGTCGGCCTTCAATCCTGGGACCGGGTAAAGGGCACAAAGCTTACGAAGGTAATCGAACGCGTCCGCGTCTCACTCGGTGCGATTTTTTCGATAACGGTGAGCTGCTGTGGCGCACGGCCAGACCCGAGCGGCATGACGAGCCGACCACCCACTTTGAGCTGCTCAATCAGCGGCGGTGGGACATGGTCAAGTGCCGCCGTCACGATCATTGCGTCGAAAGAACCACATTCCGGCCATCCAAGATAACCGTCACCAACTTTGACACTTACATTGTCGTAGCCGAGTTCTCTCAATACCTTCGCAGCCGTTGCGGCCAGTGGTGGGATAATCTCAATGGTACAGACCTTTCGAACCAAACGTGCCAGTACTGCGGCCTGGTAACCCGACCCCGTGCCGATTTCCAGCACGGTATCATCTAACTTGAGCGCAGCGAGATGAGTCATTAGTGCAACTATAAACGGCTGCGATATTGTCTGGCCGTGGCCAATGACAACCGGCGCGTCCATGTATGCCACCGAACAAGAATGCTCGGGGATGAAGCGATGGCGTTCCGTTTGCCCCACAGCCTCCAGGACGCGCTCCGATATGCCTTGCGGTCCCAATACACCGGCCTCGAATTTGGCGTAATCTCGAATAGTTTCGACCATCGCGGCGCGTTCGCGGACGCATTGAGCGTCCTGTGCCATGGCTTCACACGCGACAGCCATCAACGCGAGCGGCAGTAATATCTTCATCACGGTGTAGGCTCCAAACACGCTCGTACCCGCCGTCATAGGTTTGCTTCGCAGCCAAGCCACTGTGCAAGGCCCAGTGGCCGATAGCGCCAGACCAAGGGAGGCGGTAAACTATCCTCGGCTGGGGCATTGTAGGAGTGCGAGATGTGTGACTACAGCCTTCACAACGTCAAATCGCGGCCTGCGAAAGTCGGCGACAAGCTAACAACTCACCAGTTTTACTCGGGCACTCGCGGATTCTGCGCGCCGGAGGATAATAATGTTGCGGTTTGCGTGCTACCGGGGACGGAGCTTTCCTTCAATGACGACGTCAGGCGCATACACGTGTGGCCGTGGACTGCGAACGTTATCCGCCACAAGACTGCAATCTTCCGGCAGATCAACCAACGCGATCCTTTGCATCATCACGACGCGCTGGAATTTCCGGACGGACAAACCGTGTTACTACATTTCCTGAAAGAAGGTCAGCAGGCCACTGTTCTTCAGTTACCGGCAATAGTGGATGATGCAAAAGTCCCGCAACGAGCGGCCTACGTGTAGCCGATCAGCGTTTTACTTCATTTAAGTCCCGACTTGGCCATCCGGTCGGGAAACTTGCTTTTGTCTTGGCGATGCTTGTCCCGACGTGCGGTTCCACCGTCTCTTGTGAGAACGAAGGCTGCATATGTCGCCGCTGCCATTGATAACTTCGCCGACCAAATTTCCCTGCGCCGACCGGCAGGAGTCACGCCACCCCTGGGTCGCCTTGCCACCCGGCTCACCGTCCCGCGTGACGAAGCAGGGCTGATAAGGTCTCGATTTGCTTTGTGTCACGGCGGAAGGCGTCAGGGTCAAATTGTAGGAACTTGAGCAAAGAGAACTATTAACGTGCCGAGATATTCAGTCGAGACAATCGAGGCGATGCAAAAGCTTCTCGTCGGCTATCGCGATAATCTGAGGGTCGAAGTTGAATCCGGCATTCCGATTGTCGCGAGGACCGTAGCTGAACTTCGCACGCTTCCCACTTGGCCAGGCCGCTTGGTTTTGGACGTCCACATAGACCTCGACCCCCGGTTCAGCGTGATGACGGTAAGGCGAGCGTCCTGATCTGCCCAGGCCTGAACGCGGCTTCCGCCTCCAGTCGAGACGGAAAAGGGTCCCCTTTTGATTCGGCTACCAAACCAAGATCTTCCGTCAAAGGAGAATAGTATCAGGGTCGGTGTGTTGTGTGGGGTACGTCAATGACAACCTGCCGATCTTTTTATCCCGATGCAGAACTGAGAGGCCGTTTCGAAACTGGTTGTCAGGCGTGCAGCTCATCGAGTTCAGATCGAGCGGGTCGAAGCCCTCAGTGAACCATCTGTAGACCGGAGCGAGTGCGTTCGCGAGCTTGCAGCGCCTTGCCCTGGTTACGCCAGAGGGCGGGGGCCCGAGGCCATTCGCGCCAAGCGCCCGCAAATCGTTGACGGTGCGCGCCCCCGGCACCTCGGGCAACGGCAGACTTTCTACCATCACGCCATCGTCGATACGGGCGAGAGCCGTGAGCACTGGACGATATTCGTCGGGGCGTCGCTCGGCATGATGATGCATCTTAGCGCGTTCGCGCGTGGAAAACGTTCTTCTCCGGGCGCTGCGCCGGGTCGCTTTAAAAATTGCTGGTGGGATTGAACCAGCTTCCGGCGTGCGCCATAGACACGACAGAAGCAGTGGGAGACGAAAGAAAACGGTCATTACGCAGGCAGAAAATCGAAGCCAAACTTGAAAATCTAACCAAACAGCTTTCGCGGTTGCACGAGCATCAACAAGCCGAAACAAGAAACGGTTTTGGATCGGAGGCAGTTAGCCGTAGGGTACCTTTTTACAGCCGCTACCATGTCGATTAGCGCCCTAGGTCTTGCCCGTATTCCGCCCTTGTTGTCGGCATGGCTCCGTATGCGTGCGAAATGGAGACGCTATGACAGGCGTCCTGCCCGAACTGTTATTGTGCCGGGCGAGTTCGAAGTGGCCGCTTGGTTGCGTCAACACCAAACGGGCACGACGGCATATTCGGGTGAGGCCGCACCGGAAAATCATTGCGGCAGCGGATGACCGGGCATCAAGTCATAAGGATGCGCCCAGCCGGGCAAAGCCTTCATGCGGTCGAGCCACGCGCCGATGTTCTTGTGTTGAGCCGCGATGTCGAAACCGAACTCCTCGGACGGATAATAGAGATAACTGGTCATTGAGATGTCAGCGATGGTCGGCTCCGCGCCCAGAAGATAGGGGCTGCGCGACAGTCGCTTATCGAGAATGGCGAGCGCGCCTTGCGCCCGCGCTTTGAGGAATTCCAGCACCGCCGGTTCGCCGACTGGCTTGGCAAAGTTGCGAACGAAACGGTACAGACCAAGATTGCCGCCGACCTTCTGGTTGTCGAATATGATCCAGCGCAAGGCTTCGAGCCGCTCATCCTCGCCGCGCGGCAGGAATTTTCCGGAGTGCTCGGCGAGATAAAGAAGGATCACGCCGGACTGGCTGAGCTTCTTACTGCCGTGAGCGAGCACCGGCGCTTCGCCCATCTCGTTGATGTTCTCGCGGTAGTCCGGTGTGCGCTGAACGCCAGCTTTGAAGAAATCGACGTACACGGGCTCCCAGTCCGCGCCGATGAGGCTGAGCATCAAGGCCGCGCGGTAGCAGTTACCCGATTGGGCGAAGCAATAAAGATGATATTCGGCCATGTTCTGCGCTCCTTCATCGTCCACGGCGGGACGCGCTATGACGTTAACTCCTCCAGCAGCTTCTTCGCTTCCTTCAGATCGCGCGTATCGAAGCCCTCCGTAAACCACCCGCAAACTGGAGCCAACAGTTCGCGCGGTTGCTGCGGCTTGCCCTGGGACCGCCAGAGACGCGCGAGGCTCATGGAGGCGCGGAGTTCCAGAATTTTGCGCAGATTGGTCCACCATCGTACAGCATCCGCGGACGATAGGACACCCGCCTGCTGCGCGCGCGTGAGATGACCACCGAGGAGAAGCTCCAAGAATGGGTAATTGAGGATAATGGTCTGCGGTGCGATGGAAACGCCCGTCATCCCATGTTGCTTGAACAGTCGCGGGAGCTGGGCGAGTCGTCTCCGTGTACGGACTATCGACGATCTGAGTCTCCCAATCGAAATCAAACAAAGATAGTCGGCCTCCTCGACGAATCACACGAACCATCTCCGTGAAAGCACGCTCGGCCTCTGGAACATGCATGAGCATCCGCTCAGTCCGACAAACATCGAAGGTTGCGTCAGTAAAGCGAAGCGCCTGAGCATCGCCGACCTCGAATTCTGCCGGCAAGCTGCGCGCCATGGCACGACGACGTGCTTCGAGTATCATAGTTTCGCTTACGTCGATTCCGACCGCGCGCCCTTGGCTGCCCACTGTTTGCGCGATTTCAAAAGTGTCATCGCCCAACCCGCATCCAGCATCGAGGACCTTTTCGCCTCCGGTCAGTTGTAGTCTGCCCAGAATGATAGGCTTGCTCGCAATGATGCCGGGTAATTTATTACCCTCGTCTAGAAATCTTTTAAAGAAATCCGGCTCCTTGGTACGATCAACGGAGGAGAAAAGCGTAATGTCCTCGGGGCCAGCCATTTCAATTCCGTCCAACGTTCAGGTCTCTTCTCCTCAAACAACAGGACCGACGTCGATTTCCTTTAATCGTAGCCGATCTGACACCTTAAGTTCCAGGAGCGCGATAGGTCACCGATTTCCCGAGACCGCGATCTATCTCGCTCGCGGTGGGAAGCTCGATAGCCTTAATTTCCGAAAACAGCCCCGTGGCTTCTACCAGCGCAACAACTGCCGCGTAGGTGCCAGCATCAGGGAACTCCGCAATAGTAACACCGCTATAATCGTTTCCTGGAACTGTCCAATTAAACAACTCCAATTTACCACCAGCACTTTCAATTGTTAGTTTTAGAGCAGCCTCACGTGCTGCTGCTTTCTCCTTCATGAACCCTTCCTGCGCTCAGGGGTGAATTTGAAGAGCGACAGATACCTCGGCATGTGATCTTCCTTCCTGTTTTGAAGGAAGCTGCATCAAGAAGAAAGTGCGTGCGCGTGTCCCTACGCCAACAGCGCCTTGGCTTCCAGATCGCGCGTGTTGAACCGGTTCCGGGACTTAGCTTGCTGTAGCGCACGACCTCAAGAGTGCAGTCACATTCGGCACTGGTCGCCCTGACCTGGCGCGCGACAATGAGTCAAATGGTCATTCGACTGAGCACGCGGCTGCGCAGCGGCTCCTGCTCCAATACCGATAAAGGTTGTACAAGGTGAAGTATCTCCGTCATCAGACGTCGGACTTCCGCGTCCTGCGGCACAAGTCTGTCCAACGCAGCGAAGTAACGCGCCCGCTCTTTGATGCCTGCCGGCCGCTTGCCGCGGGTTTGAGGGAACGCGAAGTCGAAGTTAGCAGCAAGGTTCCAAGGTGTGCTGTTGAATTCAGCCGCTTTGGTAAAAAACAACGAGGCGATTCCACTTATATCGCGAGATTGCCCTGCACGATCAGACAGAACTTCTTTCAATATTGCTGCTTGCTTGGCCGCCGCACTCATTCCTTGCGCGTAGATCGGATTAAAGTGGCAAAGAGCATCCCCGATCACGAGAAATCGTTCTGGGCGAAGGGGCAATCGTTCGTAGTGGCGCTGCACACTGCTGACGAAGCGCTGGTGAGCAATTGGGGTAAGTTGTTCGCTGTCGCTGATGATCCGATAAGCTAAGTCCGAGTGAAGCTGTTTGGCGAACGCGAGGAACCCTTGCTTGTCGGTTGGAGGCAAATCGCCGAAACGACCAATCAGGCTTACCAGCAGCGTTCCGTTTTCAATGGTGATCACGTAGCCCCGGCGGGTATAATGAGGCGCCGGGCCAGTAATGAAAATAAGGGGTTCGCCTGCAAAGGAGTCTGGTCGGCGAAAGTTGGCGGTGCTGTACGCTGTGTCCAGGCCGATTACGGTTTCTTCTGGCGGGGAAAATCCAATGCGGGTAAGCCATTGGCGAGCCCTGTGTCCGCGGCCGGTTGCATCAATGACCAAATCCGCCTCGATCGACCGCGAGCTTGCGCAGCGAACTCCCCGAATGGTCCCGTCGCGGCATACCAATTCGCGAACTGCATTGCCGTACTCAAATCGAATGTTTGCGATTGTAGTCGTCAGTCGGCGAATGACAAATTCAAGGAGGCCACGACTGGCGCAATAACCCTCCATATCGGAATCATATGGTCTTCTCGCCGACCCGGTAGGGAGGTAGGCCTTACCGTCCGGCAGATACCAGACGGCATCCCTGCCCATGGTAATTGTTATCGCCCCGAGTTGCCGAAGATGTTGTGTGAGCGACGGATATAGCGATGAAGCAACTCTCAGACCGCCCTGTAACAAGGCATGAAGGTGATGGCCCTGCGGAACAGACTTGTGAACGACGGGCCGATCCTCGAATTCGATCGGCATCGAGGACCAACACTTGATCGAAATAGTCGGATAGCACTCGCGCAGCAAGCAGACCCGCTATGCTGCCGCCGACGACTATCGCTTGTTGTCCCAGCACTTTGCTCACGGCCAAACCTGAACTTTAAAATCAGAATTCTGTGTCTTTCGCGAAGGCTTGGTGTAGCGAACCGTAGCCTAAGATTTACATCTAACAAACCTTTATGCTGCCAATACTACGACAAACGAAGGCCTCTGTAATTTACCGCGAAGTCGGTCGCACACACATCCGCCGGTCTTTTCAAGCTTTTCTCCTTCGTTTTGCTTTGCGTGGAGCATATGTTCGCAGGTAGCGGCGTGTTGCCAGTAACAGTTTCGATCAGGGCGGAGGGCGCAACCGTGCAAGTGCGAAATGCGTCTAACCGGGAGAGCGAAACTAGGCGCAGAGTTAGCGGTGTGCCGGGCCGCGTGATTTATATGGTGAACTACGACCTAAACCGGACACGCGGTGACTTCCGCGTTGTGCCAAAGGGCGACATTCAAGACAGAGCGATGCGCTACGGCGACGACCAGTCTCCAAAAAGCCCAGCGCTGCCGCGATGAAGCGTGTGCGAAGGTAATTCGCCGAACCGCGCATCGTAGTCGCGAGCAAATCGTCCGAGGTGGCCGAGGCCAACCGCATTTGCGACCGTGGCGACCGATGAGCCCTGTCGCCCTGCCTTCATCAGCTCAGTCCTTGCCAATTCCAGCCGGACTGACCGCAGATACGCCATTGGCGTCGTATTCCGGAAGCGCCGAAAGCTCGTCTGCAACGCTCGTGTGCTGACGCCCGCGACACCGGTCAAATCCGCGAGCGCGATCGTGTCGCGCGCGTGTTCCTCGATAAACTGCTCGACGCGCCGCACGAAGAACGGTGCAGTAGCTTTGCTCGCCGTCTCAATCGCTCGTTTCTTGTTGTTCGGCATCGATGTCAAGAGAAGTGAGACTAGCCCTGATGCCACCCGGTCTGCGACCAGCGGCCGCGACAGGTCTGACGCTTCGTTTTTTAGATCGTCGCAAACCATCCGCACGTAAAGTGCGAGAGTGCCGACCTTCGTGACGTCATCGACGGGCGGCATGTCGAATTCAATGCCGCCACTTTCGTCACCGCCTGTCCAGGCGCGAAATTCGCGTTCTACCAGTCGCCTGTCGATCCGCAGCAGCAGCTGCCGCGCTCTCGGCATCCACGCCTTTCTGAAGGGCCTGCCAGGATTTACGATAGCGACCGACCGCGCCGGCAGAACGTTGTGGTGAGTCCCCTGCCATAGCTCGCATTCGCCTTCGAGCGTGAATTGGAGAAGATAAAAATCGCGAAGCTGCGCTGCGTTGACCATCACGCCAGCTCCCCACTGCAACGAATTGACGGTGATGGAGCCGAACTTGGCCTCGCGGTGGCGAAAGTCGAGGCGACGCTCGCGCGGCAAGTAGGTGACGCCGTGCTCGTCGAAAACGCCGCACATATGCTGCGCGCTTGGTCCAAATCGCAGGTGCGGAAAACGGGGTGGCGCGGTAAAAGATGCGAGTCGCCGATCACAATCCCACTGCTCGGCGTTGCATTACCGCCGTAGACGAAACGCTCATGGCGAGCCTCTATGCGCGATAGGCTACAAACACAAGTATACATCCGGTCGGGCTCACGGGCGACCGCCTTTCCAAATTTGTGCGTTTCGCGGCCGGAGGCTGCGCAATCTGGCTCGACGGGCGATCTGCCCAGAACGCACAACTTTTAATCACCACGATGATGTTCTGCAGCGTGACGCGCGTCACAAGCTGAATGCTTAGAACATGGCAAGTAGCTTAATAGCGGAAAGGCCTTCAGCGCCGCTGAGCCGTGTCGCGCCATGCCGCATCTGATCGACACCGAGGTCTTAATCGTCGGGGGTGGTCCAGTCGGGCTCACATTGGCAATGGACCTCGCCCGACGGGGCGTCGGAGTGACGCTCGCCGAAATGCGCGCGGCCGGTGAGCCGCCCAGCAGCGTGCGATGCAATCACGTCAGCGCGCGCACTATGGAAATATACCGGCGGCTCGGCATCGTGCACGCCGTGCGCGATGCTGGACTGCCTTCCGACTATCCCAATGACGCCGCCTTTCGCACCACGGCCACCGGGATCGAGATGGCGCGCATTCCAATTCCGTGTCGCGCCCAACGCTATACCGCGAAAGATGGTCCCGACGGCTGGTGGCCGACGCCCGAACCACCGCATCGGATCAATCAAATTTATTTTGAGCCGATCCTGTTTGCGTGCGCAGCAGCAACGCCTGGATTGCGCATTTTATGCCGCACGCGCGTGTCCGATTTCAAACAGCATGAGAATGGAATTCTCGCCATCGCCCGGAATCTCGATACAAATGAAAGCTTCGAAATCTCTGCTCGCTATCTGATCGGCTGTGATGGCGCTCATTCCGATATACGGCACGGAATCGGGGTCAGGTTTAGCGGCGACGCGATGGTGATGCAGGTCCAATCTACCTACATCCTCGCGCCGGACCTGCTGGGTGCGATGCCAAATCGAGCTTGGGCAATCTACTGTCTTAATTCTCGGTCTTGGGGGCTGACATTCGCGATTGATGGCCATGAGCGATGGCTAGTCCACAATTTCGCGCCGAACAAGGTTGTCGACCGCGATCGCAGCGTGCGCGAAATCCTTGGTGTAGGGCCGTCGTTCGACTTCAAAATTCTTGCTCAAGAGGACTGGACCGGGCGGCGCATGATCGCTGATCGCTTTCGCGATCGGCGGGTCTTTTTGTGCGGCGACGCGGCGCACATCTGGGTGCCCTTTGCCGGTTATGGCATGAATGCCGGCATCGCCGATGCCATGAACCTGTCGTGGATGCTGGCGGGCGTGATCAAAGGGTGGGCTGACGAGGCACTCCTGGACGCGTACGAAATCGAGCGTCAACCAATCACCGAGCAAGTTTCGCGATATGCGATGAACACGGCATTGGCGCTAACCTCGCACCATAGCGCAATTCCCGACAACATCGAACAAGTTGGACCTGAAGGTGACGCCGTACGCGCCCCCATCGGTCGGCAAGTCTATGATATTAATGTCGGCCAATTTTGCTGCGGCGGCCTCAACTTCGGATATTTCTACGAAGCTTCACCGATCATTGCCTACGACGGTGAGATCGCGCCGACCTATACGATGTACGACTTCACTCAATCCACAGTGCCGGGGTGCCGTACGCCGCATCTGTGGCTGCGCGACGGACGATCATTGTACGACGCATTGGGGCCTGATTTCACATTGCTTCGTTTCGATCGAAAGGTTGGGATCGGTGCGCTCACAGAAGCGGCGGCCCATCGGGGCGTACCAATGGCGGTGGTCGAAGTCGACGCGGACGAGGCCGCCGCCCTCTATCCATGCAAATTGCTTCTGTCACGTCCTGATCAGCACGTGGCCTGGCGTGGCAACAAGTCACCAGAGAATCCGATGACACTGATAGATCGCATACGCGGCACATTGATAACGACATGATCACAATGGGCACGAAAGCACTGACGCGCGGCGTTGAGCAGCTCGATTTCCTTGTGGCCGCGCTCTGCGGGGTGGTGCTGCTTCTTGAGGGCTACGATATCGCAGCGATCGGTTACGCAGTCCCATCGATCGCCGATGCGTGGCGACTGGCACCGTCGAGTTTTACCCCAGCGCTCGTGGCGGGCAATGTCGGCCTGCTGCTCGGATCAGTCGGCGTCGGAATACTTGGTGATCGATTGGGGCGCAAGCCTGTGCTCATTGGTTGCGTAGTGGTGTTTGGTGCTTTTTCTCTGTTCACCGCCTTTGCCGGCTCGCTCTTTCAGCTCTCGGGTCTGCGCTTGCTAACCGGATTAGGCCTGGGCGGTGGCATTCCGCTCAGTATCGCGCTCGCCTCCGATTTTGCGAGGCCGATGAGACAAGGACGTCTCGTGATCCTGATGTCATTGGGAGTGCCGACAGGCTTCACGTTAGGCGGATTGCTGGCAAGTCGGCTTGTGCAAGCTTTCGGCTGGCCCGCGATTTTTATTGTGGGCGGCGTGCTGCCGTTCGTGATGATCCCGGTGCTTGCGCTTTGGTTGCCAGAGTCAACTAGCCTACGAGTTACGCGGAGCAATCCGGTGATTGCGCTGTTCAGGGACAGGCTGGCATCGTCCACGGTGCTGTTGTGGGCGATGAATTTCCTCAGTTTGTTGGCCGTTTATCTGATTCTATTGTGGACACCGTCAATCCTGCATATGACTGGTGTGAGCACTTCGAGTGCTATTCTCGCCACGTCGATTTATGGGATCGGCACCATTTTGGGACCATTGCTTACGGCGTCGGTAATAGACCGCGGCGCAGAGCGCATTCTGACATATACGACAGCTTTCGGCGCTGTCTGTGTCCTGGCGATCGGCCTGTTCGACATGCAGTTTGGGTTGTTCTCGATCGTCATTTTTGCGGCAGGCATGGGGATGGGCAGCTGCCAAGGCGGTCTCAACTCACTTTCTGGAAAGATTTATCCAACGGGCATCCGCTCGACCGGAGCGGGTTGGGCGCTCGGCCTGGGACGGGTTGGTGGTATTGCTGGGCCTGCTATCGGTGGCGCGCTGCTGGCGCTAGGATTTGGAGCCCGCGGCATGTTCATTGTGGCGGCGATCCCGATAGCCGTCGTAACCCTGCTGATGGCGATCCTCGAGCGGTTGCGGCGCAACGGGTGAGTTGGGTCAACAACGGTCTTCGTCGTCTCGCCGAGCGACTTCCGCTTACCTCCCGAACTCGTGCTCACGGAAGTCGCGAGGCAGCGCGGACCAAACACCTTTTTCGGGGCTACTAATACCGATGCGTGCTGTGTAAAGGAAGGTCAGGAGGAATTATCTGCCACGGCGCTCTACCGCCGTTCTTCGGCACTGATGGGCAATCGCGCCACCTTACCACCGTGCAACCGGTCGATCATTTCAGTGCGCGTTCTTCTGAGCTGCGCGGCAGTAGCCGCGAACTTGTTCCTTGTAGCCGCCTCGCGTTAACCCGCGCACCCGCACAGCCATCCACCGCTTCGCCAAGCGTTGGTAGGTGCCCGCAGTACGATTACGTTGTGGCACTTCAAGCAGGTGCAGCGGCGACTAATCAGCATCGGCGGAGCGGTTCACGACAGTAGCCCCGCACCTGCTCAAGATAGCCACCGCGCGTGAGCCCGCGCACCCGCACAGCCGTCCACAAAAGCTCGGCCATTAGCTTCGCCAAGCGTCGGCAGGCGCCGGCTCCACGACTGCGCTGCGGAACCTCAAGGATATCGAACAGCAGCTGCGTAGTAATGCGCTCGATGCCATCGTCGCCGACCTTGCCGCGCACGCGCTCGAGCTTGAGCCGCCACGGATCAACCGTCTCAGTAGCGGCAGCTTCAATCTCCGCTTGTCTCAGTCGCGCCATGAAGGACGGCATGGTCTAGTTCTTAGCCCCCAAAAACTCTCAGCCAGAAGCACAGCACGGCGCACTGCCGCCGAAAGTGCCGCAAGTTTGTCCGGCGTGAGCGTGCAATCGGCCTAGGAACGTAGTTCAAACGCCTGATAATGGGCAACTTTGAATGCAGCCCACCAAGCATCGTCAGGCGGGAGCTTGCTGAGCAGTTGGATAAGGTACTGTTCGGCAGCGGCGTCGGACCGTGCGTTCGGCGGTATTCTGGCCATTAGCCAATTGCGTTCTTGCTTATGGTTTTCCGTTATGGCGGCAACTTCACGCGGATCGCCTCGCCGGATCATTTCCGCTTGCTCTGCTTCACACCTGCTCGCCAGCGTCACCTCCACATTGCGCGCGACCACGGAAGCGACTTCCGGGGTGAATTTATCGAGGTACCTCACGGCATCATCTTCAGCGCGCATCGCCGCACACAGAAGCTTGTCCCGCTCTCGGAATTTTTTTGAACGTCTCATAACACCTCCCTACATTCTCCATTGACCTGACCGGCGGCCCTTAATCGACAATCGCCGGTTATTGGCCTACCTTTTTATGGTTACTGAGTGGTAAAAAACGTTTCAGATGGAGACGATTCTTCTGGCGGATTGGTCGCACGCAAGAGTGTAAAACGGTATCACCGTTATACGTGATGCGGGCGAGTACCGTCGTGGCCCCGCCGCGACTCTCCGGAGTCCACTGGGGCGTTTTGGACGTTCCGGCTACCACCCCCCCGCGGCCAGGGTCGCAAAAGAGTCCACGGGCTTCCCTGAGGCGACGGCGACCGTGCCACCGTTAAAGGTCTCACCCGCGATAAGCGTTACTGGCAGGCGTCGCTTGCCCCGCCGTTCAATGGTTATAAGGCCGGCCTTTTCAAGCGCGCGCAGCACCCGGGTTGCCGCGTATCGTCTGAGACCACGCCGCGTCACGTCTGAGACTACGCCGCGTCACGTTTGGAGCTACACAGGGCCCTATTCTTTTCTTCTTTGTCTTCTCTCTCAATAATAGATATGACTCTCACTGCTTGATTGCCGTACTGTTCAGTCTCGATCAATCCCAATTCTCTAAGCTCATTCACCGCTCTTGCTCTTACCTGTCGAGATAGTCCCGTTGCTTCGGTAGACAGGACAATCTCCCCGCCTACATGTTGACGCTTGAACGCTTCATATAAAATCACATGTGCCAGCGTTACAGTGCTGAGTTTCCGGGCATGGCGTAGCTGGTCAATCCAGAATTTGGGCAGCTTCACGAAGCTCACCTCGAACGGCTTCCGCTTCTTCCTCGCTGGCGTAGCAGTGTTGATGGTATCAATGGCAATCCGCCTGCCGTCCCTCACTATGCAGCTCACGGCAATTCGCCCTCGGGTAGAGCCCCAACGGCCTGCAGTGCGCTCATCATGGTCTTCCACATGGCCTTGGCCACGGGCCGCTTGTCGCGGTATCGCGCCCCATTGGTGAGGAGCTGGTCAGGCTCGGCGTCGATCCGCAGGCCGGGGCAGACGTCATAGCCGGCACCAACCATGATTTCCTTGGCATGCTCCAACTCCTCATTCGAGTTGAGCTCCAACAGCACGCCGTCGTGGATCAACATGCACGTCTTGAGCCCGGCCCGGTGGAGCCGCCACGCCGCCAGGCGAAGCATTTCAGCGCCGCCAGATTGCATTGGAAAGTTGTAAAGCGTGCGCACATTCGGGCTGGTGGTGATGCGTAACGGCCACCCGAAAATGCTCTCGGTGCCTCGGTGGAGCTTTGCACTTAGAGCCTGATCGTCGCGCCATTCCCAATAGCGCGGATATTCGCGACGGTGCCGCTCGATTATCCCGCTCGCGATCAACGGGTGGCGGTTCAGTCCTCTCGCCAATGACGGCACGCCCATGCCGTAGTTGATCCCGAGCTGTAGCGACTTCATGCGATTCCGGGCCTCTTGATTCTCTCGCTTCCAGCGCGCCGGATCCGGTTCTTCGGTGAGGCCGCATAGCCGCGCCAGAGCGTGGTACACATCACCGCTGCGATATGCCTCGATCCGGGCCGGATCGCCCGACATGGTTGCTGCGACACCAACCTCCTGCGTCCGCCAATCCAGATAAGCGCCGATCTTGCCCGGTGAGAACTTCATGAACGAACGAACGCTGGCGTGGGCGTTGTAGAGGCTGCGACTGTGCGCATTGCGCCCGGTGGCGGTGCAGAACGGGAATAGGCTCGGCCGGTTCCTGCCGTCGGGACCAATCGGCAGCTTGGCCTTGACGATCACGCCGAGGCTGTCGCGGAGCGCGTGTAGGCTCTCAATTCCGGGGTGGTGATACATCAGTTTGAAGGCGTCACCGCTTACGTCCAGACGGCCGCTGTCGAGCCTCGGCCATGCTGGGACACCCGTACCAACAAGCCAATTCTCGAATCGCACATAACTCCACTCACCCTCCGGTGTGTAGATCGGATCCTCAGAGCCAGAGCTTGGATCGTGCCGTCGTAGTAATTCGCGTACAACGGCGGCTTTGTTCTCCTGCACCAGGTTCCACAATCGCAAGTCGATCGGCATACCGGTGGCCTGGATTCGCGCCACCACCTTGGCGCTGTAATTCGACCAATGCAGCACGCGGGGAACGTCAGCGGCCGGCATGTCGCCATGTCGGTGGAGCTGAGCGCGAAGCAGTGCGGTCGACATGTGCACGTCTTCCTCGCAGTATTCGAAGACAGCAGCCGACCCGTAGTTCTGCCAAAGGCCGTTGCCGATGTCCGCCGCTATTGAGCCCTTGTCTATGCGCTCCCAACCTTCGAGCCCGTAGGCGCGACAGGCGGACGCAAGATCCTTCTTCGGCCGCTTCTGCGTGTCGTCGCGCGGCAGCAACACATTCGTTGCGGCAAGGTAGGCCGTGTGTTGATCGAAGATGTGAACCGGATGTTGCCAGCCGAGCACGTCGAAGCATGTCATCTCCGCCCACGCTGAATAGGCGACGAAAAGCGTGTCGTCTCCGATGTCGAACGGGGGCCTTGAGCCGAACTCGCCGCGCCACTTCCGAATAGTGCGTACGTACTGGAGATGTTCGTCCAACTCGTACGCCACCATACACAATACATTCGGAAGGTCACCGACCGGATCAATATCGCGCGAAGTGGGACTTACCGGCTGATTACCCGATGGTCGCGCCCAACTATGCGGCGGCGCGTTCGCAGCTCGCCAAGCAAATGGGGCTCGGGCAACAACGGCGAAGCCGTTGATTCACCCAATCATCGTCGCCGCTTCGAACATACCTATTCAGCGCCGCGTGGCGGCGCGGCAATCCGCAATCTAGTGAGTTTTAAGGTGGTGTCTCAGTTGAAGTTTGATGGAGCACTATTACTTCTGCGCGGGGTGCTTCTCTAGCCACTTGTTTATCATGGAATGAGCCTGCAATTCTGCAGAGTCACGTGGGGCGTTAATGATCTTGCTAGCGAGTTCAACGCCCGCATGATGAATTGCTACAGACCATTGTTCTCGTTCGATCCGCGCGCGGACCGTATATCGTATGCCCCTGTATTCCATATGAATAAGTTTGGACTGAAATCGAAAGTTAAGCAATGCCCGAGCCCCCGGCGCCCGTGCGGTATACGTGCGTACAAGACCCCAGCGAGGTAGCTGGGGTCTTTTCCATCGCTCGCATCTAGTCCGGTTAGCCTCACTTGAGAGTGGTCAGAATTGCTCAGACGGCCCTCACCGACCGGGCGCAGCCTCCACACGAGGGCTTGAACGGTTCTTGAACGGAGGCCAACATGGATGAGTTCGTCCGATCCCAAAACGTTGCGCGCTACCGTCGCCTTCTAGAACGTGTGACCGACGAAATCAAACCGACAACAGATAATCAATCTGCTTGCCGAAGAGCGCCAGAAGCAAAAAGACGCTGGCGATTCGGTCTGATAGCCCTCGATAGCGGCGAACTTCGGTAAGCTGCCGAACGTCAGGACGCCCGCTCAACCACCACGACGCTCTCGGGATAACGGTCGCCACAGCTTGGGAAGTCCAAGATCAAGCCGGGCGGCCACGCGGAGAGCGAGAAAAGGTCGGCGTCCGATTAGGCCGTTGCCCGCGAAACATCACCTCGCCGCGATTACCTCCTCATTGGGAAGTCCACAGGTTGGTCAGGCGGATATGAGGGCCGCGTACAGGGAAAGGAAAAAATGGAAAGCGCAATGAAAGCATGAGCTACGTACTCAAAATTCTGCGACCAGGCGAACAAATCATCGTCACCGGCAAACTACATTGGATAATCTATTTGCCAGCGATTGTGTTGGTTCTCCTGTCATTTGTTGTTTTCGGTCTTGGGTTCCATGAAGACCCAAAGACTGAGACATTTGCTTTTGTATTTGCGTTTGTGGCTGCGGCTATCGGCGTGGTCCTTGGAATTATGGCTTGGTTTAAGCAGTGGACTACTGAAATTGTCGTTACCAATCACAGAGTGATTTATAAGAAGGGGTTTATCAGAAGGCACACGGCTGAAATGAACATGGATAAAGTTGAATCCGTCACAGTCGATCAAACAATAATGGGGCGTGTGCTCGATTATGGAGCGGTCGACATTCGCGGCACGGGCGAGGGATTCGAGCATCTGCATGGAATTGGCTCGCCGATTGTCCTTCGGAACGCGATTTTGGCTCGATAGCCCCATTGTAGAAACGAGTAGTGCCGTCCCGCTGGCGTAGCGATGAAAGCTTAAAGGCGTTAGACATGCTTGCCTCCTAATGACCCAAATAGGAGCGGAAGGGCCGTTGAGCGGGAGCGGCGCGCCTCTTGCCGTTCTCCGTTGGCAGAACGTCGGGTGTCGGGCCTGATCCAGATCAAAACTCCAAACCCTCTGGCGTGCAACTAAGCACGCGTGGATGCCCCTCGACCCAATCCTAACGTCCCACACTGCCCAAGCTGCGGGAAACCGATGCGCCTTGCCAAAACCGTTCCCAGAGTAGCCAACCTGCCTCGCAGCTTTGAATGCCGAGTCTGTGGCATCGTCATCACCATAGAAGATATTCTCGACTGTCCTAATTCCCCTCTGCGGGTGTCCTTAATTCGGACAGTAGCGGCTTGGCGATTACCGGCCCCTTTTCGATGTCAGTGGCCCGCCGTTTTGAATTTGTGATTGGCCCATTTTTGATTATCGACCTTGCCAAAATTCCCGCTTTTCCCATATGTTATTTAGTGCTGCTGCTGGCCCGACCAATCCTCACACCCGTTTTGTCACCGGAGGATCAGTGTTCAGAGCCAAGTTGCCAGCAATAACGGGAGGCCCCGATTTCGGTCGGGGTCTCTTTTTTGTGGTTCTGGCCCCTTTCCATCCCGTTGGCCGCTTTTGAATTTTGCAGTGGCTTTGGAGATTGATCTAAATCAATCCCTTTTGTGACGTGGGAATGGTGTAGTTAATATCCGCGCCGAAGGCACCTTGGGTAGGCCGGTAGGCCCCTGACCGTCGCTAGTTAGTCCCCCGTCGCAATCCGCATAACATAGACGACGGCGTTGCCAATCACATCGGCGGGGCGCTTCTCGCCTTTAGGCCTCTCGGCATTATTCGCTCGTATTGATAATTGCGATGCGAAGGTACTCTTTGAGGCTGCCACCGGCCGCTTTTTCTAAGTCATCGACGGAAATATCGTCCTCTGCCGCAGCGCCTATGCATTCGGCTACAGTCTCGTCGAGTTGTTCAAGCGCGCGCAGTTCGGCATAAACGTGGGCTTGTCGCCAACGTTCCAGGAATTGAATCGCAGTTTCCGCCATGAGGACACTCCCAGCGCGCGCCTATCATATAGGAGGCCGCTACTGAGAGGGAGATCAAGGCCATCCAAAATTCGAACTGGCTCTCTGCCGGAAGGAAATTCACACGCATAGCCCGCTGCTGGTGCATAGGGCCTCATCCGCCTCTTCGGCGCGCTAACGAATTTCGAGGCGGCAAGAACGCAGGCAGATCGATTATCACGTCCCGCCGAATTAATGCAGCGTGCGTCACAGCTGAATAGTGCCGCGATCCTTGCGGCACTGCTTTAAGCGGATAGATACGCACCGCTGGTCCCGTCCAATACTCTTGCAGCCAAAGCAGAACTGATTTCAGATAAGAAGTCTCTGTTTGATGCCGTCCCATTTGCCTAAACCCCCTTGGTGACTCCGCTCGCGATTTCAAGCGTCCCCACTAAACAGAAGGGAAATAAGCAAGGCAAAAGAATCGTGAATCCGCGTCCTCGTGACTCTCAGTTCAAAGGCGTCGATTGCGACGTCGCCTCAAAAGGCTCTGTCATCCCGTATTAATCTGAACTCACGGGACCTGTTACCTGACGACGGTGTTTTCTGCTGCGACTACCGTGAAGCGCCCAGTCGCGAACTGAAAGCTGGTTGCTGAGCGGTGGGGAATAGCGCGGCAAGTAGAGCCGGTCTGCGAACTGGCGGCTTCAGTATTCTTTCGCCAGCATAATCGTGATCACTCGCTTGGTGACGAGTGGGTCAGACGGGTCGGTGGAATGCACTGTCAGTGTGGGATCGTAATAATCGATCTTGAAAAAGATCGTGTGGCCCTCGGCTTCGAACGAGCCAAAGTCATGCTCTTCGTATGAATCGTTCTCATGGCAAAAGTCGTCATAGACTTCGATAGTCTTGACGATGCGCGCCACTGCTTCCGCGCCGAGCGCAGCAATGCCCGTCGTCATGACCGCATGACCCTGGCTGAAATCCTTTCGCAGCTCGTCGTTGAGCACGCGAATACGGGCGGTCTGCGTGGATTTGATCTCGGTCGTCATGGTCGTCTCCATTGTGATTGTTGATGTCAAGGCGAATCCGTTCGCGGCGACGCTGCCGCCGACGGTGGATGGGTTGGGCGATGGGCTGAATTTGATAGGGGCTTAGGAAGGCGACGGCCCCGAAGTCGGAGTTGGCTGTCGGGGCCGCGGCCCTCGTTATTCAGCCGGAGGGCTCATCAACGCGACTGCCGCGCGATGCCGCACAAACTTGGGCAGCTTCGGGTAGTCCCGAAACCGCAACGTGAACATATCGCCGGTGCGACCGAGGACGATGGTTTCCCACCACCCGTAGTCGAGGGCTTCCTGAGCGAGGACGAGATGCCCAGGCGCGATGTCGTCCCAGGTCCGCGGGAGGCCAGTCGCGACCGGCAGTTCGTCCTGGTCTTTGCCGACCGCGGCATGTGGTTCGACCGCGAGCGTCGCGATGATCTGGCTGTACAGGCTTTGCCGGACATTAGGCACGAAGCCGCGACCGTTACCGTACAGCCTGCCCTCCGGCAGCTTTTTGGCAAGGGCGGCCAAGTCTTCGCTGGCTGCTTCATAGACCCTGAGGTCCATGAGCTGGGCGGCCTTGGTAACCAGCTCGGCCTCGGTGGCCGGAAATCGCGCCGCCCGCGGTTTGTGGTTCTCGTCGTAGCCGAGGACGATGAGTGGAGCCGTGGAAGCGGACTCCTTGGCAGCTGCATTGGCTTTGGTTGTCGTCTTGGTCATGACAGGTCTCCTGAAACGCCGAAGGGGCCCGATGGGCCCCTTTGCGGTGAAATCGACAGGTTTTGGCAGCAGGCCCGCAGTCTTGAGGGCGGATATTGAGGTCTCATGACAGTTTTTCTCCTGGCAATACAGTCCTTGAGAGGTCTAGTTTCCTCTCATTATGAAATGCTATAGAGTTTTTGCGATGTAGTCAAACGCTATAATACTTTAGATATATTCAAAATACTTATGATTACTGAGTATTTTTTCAACACTATACGATCACAATTACTATGAATTTGGCAATAAACATTCGCGCAAGACTGCCGATCATCAATCCGATTGCCGTTGCAGACGTCGAGGCCAGACTGGGCGCAGTAGCGCCAGATCGCGTGCTGGACGAACCGCGGAAACGGCTGCGGAAAGCCGGGATTGAACTGCCGGGCATCGATCCGCTGGGCCACCGCCTCTATAATGTCGGCGCAGCCGCCAGCTTGGTAGCAGGCTGCACCATACGAATGGTCGGCATTGAACCTTGCCAGGATGCCGGTGCGGACCAGAAAGTTGTGCACCAGGGTATCGATGGCAATCATACTGGCGCCGACCTCGCGCCAGAGGTGCAGGCGTTTCGGGGCGGCCAGCAGGATGCACGACAAGGTCATGGTCAAGACCTTGTCCGAGACGCCGTAGACCTCCCGGAGCGGTCCAATCAGACCTTCCCGCAATTGGGCGAGCCGATTGGGGCTGGCTGGCTCACCAGCATCTTGGAATTGCCGATCGATCCAGCCGACCAGGTCGGCGTCGGCAATGTCGCGAATGAACAAGAATAACGAATAGGCCATCTGGTTGAGCCGACCGTTGCGCAACTGATGGGAGGGCAGGGGACAGCCGTCGATGTGATCGGGCTCTGAACATGTCCCGCTGATCTTGTCGTACCGACAATCGTAAAAGTGCCAGTAGCTTTTGAGTTTTGGGCAAGTGGGACCGGTGGCGACCTTGACGTCGATGTCGGCCCATCGGGGCCGCCCGTGCCGTTCCATGTACTCGGTGGCGACCTGGTCTGAGATGCCTTGGTAGCTCAGAGCCGAAATCAACCAATCGAACAACGTCGCGGTATCGTGGCGCCGGATGGCCGTGGGAATTCCCTCAGCCCGCAAGTCAGCACGAATATCATCGATCAGGCTGGCCGCACCCGCCAGGCAGCAGACACTATGCACGACCCGGACAGCGTGATCGATTGCCGACGTGTTAGGACGATCTGGATTCGACCGGCCCTGCCGAACCGGCGAAATCTTCGCGCGCGTTGCCGTTCTTGAAATCATGCCGTCAAATCATGGCGACCAGCTTGCTGCACATCGCTGTCGCCGTCGATGTACCGTTGGGTGGTCTGGATTGACCGGTGACCGGCGAGCAACTGAACGTCCCGTAACGAACCACCGGCCTTGTGCACGAGCCGCGCTGCCCGGGTGATGAACGTCCGCCGTCCCGAAATGCCAGCGCATGGCCCGCTGCAACCCGCGACAAGACCGATAAGAGCACTTGGCCTGGACACGGCTCAACATCTGGCGTAGCCTAGTAAGCGTTCCCGCCCGGGGCGGGGGCCCGCAGCCAGGGGATCGAGGGCGGGCATCAAAGCGCGCGGCGGGGGGACCCAAACGGTCAAAGTAGGCGGGATAGCTCACTAAGCCTCGCAGTGCCGCTGAATCTTTCCTTCGTCACTCACCTGCAAACTTTGCCCGAAGCGCGGACGCAACGGACCCAGCGTCGGGTTTGGGGAACTGGTCGCTGAACACGATCAGCCGAACCCAGCCACGCCTCGGCCATAGCTAAGAGATGCTTCTTATCCTCATCGTGGGGTAGCTTTGTTCCGCTAAATCAAAACACACGTCCCCGCGTAGGCGCGATACTCGCGTTCCTTCGTCATGACAACTCGCGTCCCCGACTTCCTACTGCATCGCGATAAACCGGGTGCGCCAACTTACGTTCCGCCTCAACTACATCTTAGGTAAAAGTACCACATACTTCCGTTGAAGCGCCTCAGCCGGGGAACACGAAGGTCCTCGATTGTGAGGCGCTGGGAGACCTCAAACTTCT
>CAVREN010000062.1:0-47435 GCA_963720115.1 uncultured Alphaproteobacteria bacterium | reverse complement strand
CTGTTTTATACAGATGTAGAAATGCACTCAGCTCATAGGGCGTCTTTCCACTTTCCCCGGAGCTGCCCGTGCCCCCGGCCGTGTGTTGTAAACGCACCGCTGGGTTGGGCGGGCAACCGAGCCGTTCGACGCCGACGGACGTAAGATGAATAGTTGGTACGCGAAATTGCCGGACTGGCAAATAGGTGTCACCTGGCTGGTGATAACGACCGTCGCCGCGCGATTTATTTCGTTCCGCTGGTGCGTCTACTCGCGCCATTCGCCCATTAGGGCGGCTATTCGCACGGTAGCCCACACATCGCTCCGTGAAGGAGAACCATAATGGCTGGAACACCTATGCGCCATGCTCCGCTTTCGAATGAGCAAATTTTGCAAGCGCTTTCCGAAAGCTACAACGTTGTCGCGGCCATCACAAAGTATCAGGTCTTTCTCACGAGCGGCATCGGACTTCCAAAAGATGACGTCGGGCGAATTGAGCTAATGGCGGCAAGCATGACCGTGCTTGAGAAAATTCGAACTGAGATCAGGGCACTCGAACATGAACTTGAGCGTCGAGAAGACCAGGAAAAACGACGTTTCGAATTGCCGTTCGGGGCGACGACGACTGCGCTAGGCTTCGGCGCGGCGAGCGGTAAGGCTCAAAACATCCTTGTTCCTACCGTCGAAACGCTTCACTGGGGCTTGTCCATTCAATACAGCACTTATTACCTGACCAGCCGTTTTACTGGAGGGCCGCCAAAGGACGAGCCTCTGAACCAACTCTTGCCGCTTGTAGAGTTTAGCTTCGATACTCCACGCGGCCAAAACACGGCAGCGACCATGAACCCAGGCTTCGCGTACGTGGCTGTGGCGTGGCAGTTCGCCGCCGAAGTTATCGTGCCGCTGAATAGGGATGCCGGAAACGCTACGGGATTTCGAGCGCAGCTACTTTTCTTCCTCGATGATCTCATACCCAAGCTGTTTGATAAGTCTCTGCTGAGCGATAAGCCCGACCGAAGTCTCATCGCGTGGCATTGATCGAACTCAAGATGTCCGAGTTTGGCCCATTTCGACGTTCGCGACGTTGCAACATCATGTCTGAAATTGAGGGATTAACGGACGTAACGCTGACATCGCGCTTCGGTAGCGATTGACTCAAAGCGAAATTGGTGGTGGCCTCGAGTTATTTCCCGTTAACTTCATTGGAGGGAGCAAGCGTAATGAGTTCGTTTGATATGAACTCTTCTGCGCGCCTCCACGCGTGATCTGTGTCGCCTCGGAAGGTGAAAAGTTTGTCGAGCACGATCTGGCCGCTCCTGAGGTCGATCACTTCGGCCTTCGCCCACTGCACAAGCGTGCTCATCTTGTGAATCCCGCCGACCAGTAGAAAATCCGCTCCGGCTGCATGGGCCGTCTTCAAAAGCTCGCTTCCAGTAGAGCGCGAGCATGGATCCGGTCGACATGCTGGGACAATTACGCGGAATTTCCCGCCTGCGGCTAAATCATCCTTGAGCGCGCTCATGAAGACAGAAAGTCGCACCTCATGCTCCGCACGCTGGTCGAGCACCTCGCCTGAAGTGTCGACGTAATTAAAATCCACTATCGCAATTGCGATGACGGCTGTCTCGGCGTCTGCAGCAAAGCCCAAGGCAATCGTGAGGTGTCCGATAGCTGCAGCACACAGTGTGAGAGCGTTAATTCTGGGAAGGGAACGAGCCACGATAACAAATTCCGAAGGGGCGGATCGACTACTTTGACGCCAGCATTCGATTTTGCATCAGCCAGCGAACACCACGGGACCACGAGTAGTCGGCGCCCATGCGCAAATCGGTAGAGTAAGTTGAGATCAGCTCACCGTTCTGCGCATTACTTATGCGAAAGCGCACGATATATTCCGTCATGCTAATTTTTGTTACGACGCCAATCAACGCCTCATCGGCCCCAAGGCTCAGAGCGATCGGTGCTTCGCAACCTCCACAGTTCCGTAAACCCTGCCCCTTTGCCGCTGATATATCCGAATGAACGGCGTCAATAACAGTATAGCGTCCCGATGCGCGGAGTTGCTGTTCTGCTTCGTCCGTCGCCTGGGCCAAGTATGAGGTCTCGGGGACTGACTTCGTTTGGCCTGCGGCGCTGAAATCCTCAAGCTCGAACTCAAATACTGCGATTTTGATGGGGGACGTTGGTGGCGGAAAGGAATTGGCCGCTGCGTACACCACCGAACAGGAAAGCGCCACGGCTGCAAGTCCGAGCCGGTGTGTTGGTCCAAGAGCCCAGCAGCGATGATTGGAGGAGTTTGGGCAAGTTGGATGACGATTAAGCGTACTGCAATTTGAGGACTTTTTATTTTCATGCATTTGAGACCTCCCTGATCCGCGCGCCATTTGGCAAGCGGATCAGGCCGCAGATTGAACCTTGGAGGGAGTCTCAAAAATGGAGAGTTGTCCGAGAATCCCCGGGTATTTTTCCTTTCTTAGTCCACCGAGCCAAGGCGAATTTGGATGTTATTTTTCTAGATCGGGCAAAGGTTCAATGGGTGCAATGACACCATGCTGCAAGCCAAAATACAGAAGCTCAATGTCGGAGGACACGCCAAGTTTTGATTTGATGTTGTAGTGATAGTTGGCCACTGTCTTCCGGCTCACATGGAATGCTGATGCAATTTCGTCTGTTGTTCTTGCCTCTAGGATCATGCGCAAAATTTCAAACTCGCGGGGCGAAAGGTCCTCAAGCTGCGATCTTTCTTGGTGTACCCGACCGAACGCCAGCGCCTGAGCAATCTCGGGGCAAATCGCAATACGGCCATCCGAAACGGCCTTCACGGCGTCCACGAGGACATCGGGAGGACTGCTTTTGGTCACGTACCCTTTGGCCCCAGCGCGGAAGGCCTGTAGAGCGTAGGCTGCCCCGCTATGCATTGTGAAGACGAGGACACGCGCGTGAGCATCGAACTCGCGGATATGCTTGATCGCGTCGATGCCACCTCGGCCCGGCATCGAAATGTCCATGATGACGACGTCCGGGCGCTTGTCCTTGTAGCATTGATAGGCCGACGCTGCGTCGCAGGCTTCACCGACGACCATTAGCCCTTCGTGCTTTGCAAGGAGCGCACGGTAGCCTTCGCGAACGATGGCGTGGTCGTCGACAATAAGGACACGGATTGTCTTCCGGCTCATTGCACGAGCCTCGCCGGTACTTCAAATGGAATCATGGCGTGGAGCCTAAAGCCCCGATCCCCGAGATCGAGGATATCCAATTGTCCGCCGAGAGCCATGACGCGCTCCCGCATGCCAATCAGTCCGAACCCGTTGCCTTCCGCAGCCATGCCACTGTCAGCTGCTCCGCGACCATCGTTCTCGATCGTCAGCGTCAGCCAACGTCGCTCAGATGTGGTCGGATCCCCAGCCTCCGGGCGGAAACCCAGATCGACGCGAGCTTGAGCCGCATGCGCATGTTTGTTGATGTTGGTAAGGCCCTCCTGGACAATTCGATACACGTGAGACGCCGCCGTCGGCGGCAGCGCGCGGAGGTCGTCATTAATCTCAAGCGAGATTTTTAATCCGCCGCCCGCCAATTGCTCATGATCCCGCGCCAGAACTGCAAGACTGGCAGCGAGCCCGAAGTCATCGATCTCGGGCGGACGGAGGGCGCGTAATGTTGTACGGAGGGCTCTCATCACTGCCATTGATATCTGCGACAGATTGCGTGCCTCAGGGACGAGGGCGGGGCACTCGGCTTCGGCCGTCGCCTTGATTGATGCGGCTACAGCACTCATAGCGCTCAGATTTTGGGCGAGTTCATCGTGGAGATCTCGCGCCAAGTCGAGCCGCTCTTGCTCTCGGTGATCAACGAGTTTAGCAGCGAGCTGCATCTTTTCGCGCGTTGTCCGCTCAAGGCTTGCCGCGAGCGTATTGAACGTCTCGCTGATGCGCTGCAGCTCGACTAATCGAAAGTGCGGGAGGCGACTGGATAGGTCGCCGCGCGCCAGCCTGTCGAGGCCGGCCAAAATATCTTTTGTGGGACGGAGGACCTCGCTGATTGCTCGGTACTGCAAAATGCAAATCGCTCCGATGACCAGCGCGGTAAGACCGAGCATCCCAGACACTTCCTTCCAGATCGCAGCGAAAACGGCGGCACGCTCTGTCGTGACGACAACACTACCGTAGGGCTTATCGCGGTAAGAAATAGGACGAACAACATCGGCCTGTGGAGCTGGAATCCAACTACAGATGGCACCGAACCAAGCCGGCGGGGTTCCAATATCGCGATTGAATCCGATACAGCTTGAGCGCACGATGCTGCCGTTTGATCCGACGTATTGCACGCACTGACCGGCACTCTGGAGGTGCTCGCTTACCAAATCGAAGTCTGGAAAGCGCGTTGTCGCATCAATGCCTGACTCGATATGAGACAATTGAATCTGCAACCGCCTAACCAGGACGTCGGCGACACGCGCGTTGACTTGACGAACGTCGCGATAAGTCCCGAACAATGCAAGTCCCGCGGCGATGAAGAAGCAAGCGAGCGCGCCGGCGACAAGTCGCAGCATCAGTGATGTTTTGAGATCGAGATGCATACCGCCCTTATGGCCAACGGGATTTTGCGACAACCCTTTGATGGCAGAGAAGCTATTATTTTACGCCACGCCTGCCCTTGGTCCAGGGAGAGATGTTCAACTGCTGCCGGGCAATTTGCCCAAACCTCCTCAGGCAAAGCGCCGTTTCAGGGCGGCGGCGGGGCCTTTAAGTTAAGGGCTCTTGCCCCACAACCAAAGAGGAAAAGCGCTCATGTTATGGACAACTCCGACACTCGTCGAAGTGTGCGTCGGCCTCGAGATCAACGGGTATCTTCCGGCCGAGTACTGATCGTTGCATCCAAGGTGCCCCGAAACTTGGCATATGAGTGAATCGTATTGCCAATGGGCGCACAGGGAAGATTGAATTGCGTTTTTCCCCGCGTTCGCGTTTCGGCAGGAGGAAACCGTACCTGCCGGGCCGCGTATGCGGGGAAGATAGCAACGCCGCGGGCACTATTGAACGGAGCAAGACCGTCGTCCTGACGACGAGTGATCAAAAAAGGCAGGCGGTTGATATCCTCAGGATTCTGACGTTTCCTCGGCGTCGGCGCGATCAAAGTCGTCCACGAGCAAATAAAACGTTGCCTGCGCTTGCTTCAGTCTGCAAGTCCGAAACTGGCCCCTTTCGTCGTCCGCTACCCCGTAACATTATTTCTGAAATTGAGGGATCAACCGACAGAAAGCGGACATTTGGATGGTGACCAACCCAATTCAGAAATGAATCGCATCTAAATCTGTTAGGTGGCTACGCAGCGATCACAAACCTAAAGCGGTTCTCAATCCGATACTCACCTGTTTCCAACCGAAACCCTTCCAAAACATCTCGCATCGCCCGCCGGACGCGCTCCTCTCCACTGTGTTGGATCGCACGTGCACTTCCGCCGCCGAAGGCGAATATCATGCGTTGGTGTTCCCCTGCCGACGCGACGGCTCAGGCTGGCGCGATGTGGGCGCTAACCGTCGCATGCCGTTGCAGCCGACGCATTGGCGGTTGTGGGCACGTTAACTTGGCAAACTGGGAATTCCACCATTATGGAACCGCAGGGCATCCACCGAGAGCGTAATGGTTGGGGCACTCAACACAGTGTCCGCGTGAAATATGACGAGGATCAAGAACTCGACGTGGCAGAAGATCGCTACCCGGCTCGTGGCTATCAGCCGCCGTTTGATCAATCGCCGTGGAAAGACGATGACGCTAACGGCGATGTCTAGAGGTCCAACACACCGACAACGCTGCGAGTCGTTCGGTAATTGGATTGATCCCTTAGGAGCGCCGCAATCTCGCGTAGACCAGCGGCGCCGAGTTGCAGACAAAGTCGAGTTTGCAGACAAAAAAGTGAGTTGCCGTGGTTTGGCGACGAGGGCATTAATCAACGGAAGCTCACGCTCAGTCAGGGAGGTTTGGGAATGCTCTCGTAATCGTTAATGTGCCCGTGACATCCGGTTTTGGCCCTTCGCGTCGTTCGCGGCGGCGCAGGATAATGTCCGAGATTGAGGGATAAACGGACGTAACGCGTGCGATAGCAGACACGAGATCGGTTCAGAGCGCGTAACCCGCTATTGCTTCCGATAACGAGCATTATCGGATGTAACCCTGCTCCGTCCTAATCCAGGATGACAAACGGAGCCTTATTGGTATCGAGTGAAGACCGGGAAGCATATATAATTGAACAAGGCACGGTTGCTACTTCGGTCGTGCCGCGGCCCAGGGGACGGGCTCCAAACCCGGCTCATCACGAGGGGCGTTACCCTGAGACGGGTGGGTCACGCTCTGACACTGAGTGGGTGCTACGCTGCGACATGACATAGGTCACGCTGTGACTCGGTGCGCGTTACGGTGTCACGCTGTTAGGTGTGACACCGTCACGTGGAGCTTAGTAACGAACAACAGCGTAAATGATGAGCGCCGCCGACACGGCCGTCACGAGGACGGTTAGCGCGGCGCCGGACTGACGTCCGACAGACTGCTTCAGCGTCGAGTTCAGCCCAAAGGCGCTCAACAGGCGGGCGAGGAGCAAAACAATCCCGAGACCGTTGACCGCGAGCGCCGGGTAGCCGAAAGCCTCCACCAGTCCGATGAGAAGAAGCGCAAGCGGCGTATGTTCGGCAAAATTGGCGTGGGCGCGAATCGCTTGGCCAAGCGCAGCAACGCCGCCGTCGGCGACGTCGACCTTCGCGCGCACCCGATTGACGATGACGTTAACGGTGAGCAGTGCGGCCAGAAATCCGAGCACGGCGGTGTAGATGGCTGTGTAGTAGGGGAAAACGTGCGTCATGGCAGACCTCGCGATCGTTGGGGAGTGCTTGCTGCTGCGGAGACGCACCGACTTGGCCGCCGACCGCCACCCTTCAGTCGAACGGAGGGCTGTGCTTTCGACACCGCGAAGCGATTTTTTGATCAGCTGAGCTCGGCAAGCCGCGCCGCCAGGAAACGCCGTTCGGGCTCAAGCTCCACGCCTTTCAAGGCTTGCTGATAAGCTTCAATTGCCTCCGCCCGCCGCCCCAGGCGGCGCAGCAGGTCGGCGCGCACGGCCGGCAGCATGTGATAGGCGTTCAGCTCGCCGCGCTTGGCGATCGTATCGACCAGCTGGAGTGCGCGCTCCGGCCCGTCGACCATCGACACGGCAACGGCGTGGTTAAGCTCGACCACGGGCGAGGGGTGGATGCGCATCAGGACTTCGTAGAGCGCGGCGATTTGCGGCCAGTCGGTGTCCTCATAACGCGGCGCGCGCATGTGCAGCGCGGCGATCGCCGCCTGGACCGCGTAGGTGTTCGGCCGCAGCAGCGCATGCAATGCGGCCTCGATCCTTTCCAAGCCTTCAGCAATTTGCACTCTGTCCCAACGCGCGCGGTCCTGCGCCTCGAGCAGAATAGCGTCGCCGCTCGGGGCGGTGCGCGCATCGCGGCGCGCATCGTGCAGCAGCATCAGCGCGAGGAGCGCGTTTGCTTCCGGCCGCGCCGGCATGACCTCGACCAGCAGGCGGCCGAGCCTTATGGCTTCGCGGCAAAGCTCGCCGCGGATCAGATTGGGGCCGGATGTGGCAGTGTAGCCTTCGGTGAAGATCAGATAGATGACTGCGAGCACGCCGTTGAGCCGTTCGCCGATCATGTCGAGCGAAGGCACTTCATAAGGGATGCCGGCATCGCGGATCTTGGTCTTCGCGCGCACCAGCCGCTGCGCCATGGTCTTTTCCGTGACCAAAAAGGCCTTGGCGATTTCGGCGGTCGTCAGTCCGCAGATGGTGCGCAGCGTCAAGGCAATCTGTGCGTCTTCCGGCAAAGCCGGATGGCAGCAGGTGAAGATGAGCCGCAAGACGTCGTCCTGCAACGCGCCCTCCGCCGCCGGTTCTTCCGGGATCCACTCGCCGATGCGATGGTCGGACATCTGTTCGGCTTCGATCTGTTCGCGCTTGGCCAGAAAGCGCATGTGGCGCCGCAACCGGTCGATCGCCTTGTGGCGGCCGACATTGACGAGCCATGCGCGCGGATTGGTTGGGATGCCTTCGCTCGGCCACTGCATGAGTGCCGCGGCGAAGGCGTCCTGCATGGCGTCCTCGGCGAGCTCAAAATCGCCGAGGAGGCGGATCAGCGTGGCCAGAACGCGGCCGCTCTGGTTGCGGAACAACAGTCCGATCTGATCCGCCATCTTTGGTGCGCGTTATCAGAAGCGCTCGCTCTAGTTATAGACCATGATCGGCCGCACCTCGATCGCGCCGACCTTCGCCGACGGCACGCGAGCGGCAATTCCGAGCGCCTGGTCGAGATCCTTGGCGTCGATCAGGTAATAGCCGAGCAGAGCTTCGCGGGTCTCGGCGAACGGGCCGTGGGTGGTGACGGGCTTGCCGTCTTTGACGCGCACTGTCGTTGCGGTCGAGGTCGGCTGCAAGGCGTCGCCGGCCTTGAAATTGCCGCTCTCGATGATGGACTTGGTGAATTTACCGTATTCCTCCATCATCTTCGGACGATCCACGTTTCCGCGGTTACTCTCGTTTTCGTAAATCAGAAGCAGGTACTGCATAGGCCTTCCCTTCGCGGTTTGGTGTTGCGATCACCCTATAGTCGAACGGGCAACCGCTAATCGACAGCAGCTGAGCCGTTTCGGAGAATATTTTCCGGTTGGGCTCGGGTCGAGCGGTTCTCGCTCGAAATTATCTGCCGAATTATGCCCGTGCAATTGTAAGCACCAACGAGATCATCGCCTCGATCTCGGCTCTCCAAATCAGAGCCAGTCTCACCTTGCCCACAGCCCGCCGCCCGCTGGCGGAAGTGGCCGGCCGCCGCTTATGACCAACTTGGCGAGCGGCGGATCGTAAGAGTGTTGGACATCTTCGTGGGTCGGGATCGCGCTCTCACGGCTGTGCAGAATTGCGGATGAGTTCTCCTATCGGCACTTTGCGGAAGTGATTCAACAGACTGGAGTATGTCTGTTCGTTGGCTACTAGCAGACCCATAATTTAGATGTCGTGCAGGAGCCACTCCTTCCGATAATCGAGATGCCCCACGAAAGTCCAATGGCGCCCTTGCCGCCTCGTCGACGACGCCGAATTGTAAGAACAAATCATTCAAAATCCGGGTAGTTCGGGTTGCCTACGATCCATTTGTAGGGCCACTCGGTTTTAAAGGGGTGATCCTCTAGAAATTCAGCGGAGGGCGTTGGAGGTGGAACAAGGGGATAGAAAGTCGCCAGAAAACGGTAGGTATCTGCATCCGACCGAGTGAGTGGCAGACCGGCGCCTCTCTTGAAAGCCAGATGCTTTTGGTGAAGCTCCTCCAATCGACTTCTGGCGACTCTTTCTGGCCCCCCGAGGAAGCTCTCGAGCCTGACCATCCGACGCGCCTCTTCAATATCCTCTTCCGGGCTGAATATGATGTTTGATGCGCGTCTTTTGCGAAGGACCTTGAGCCGTTCTTCGTCTAACTCATGTGCTTTTTCGCTGTATTTTGAGGGGTCGGGAGGTTTGAGGAGCTGCCGAATCGCGGCGAGACGCGCGTAAAGCTTGCTAACCTTTTTGGCGAACGCGTCCGGAGCGAGCTTTTTTCTTTTAAAGGCCATGCAGGCGATTTTCCACCTGATATCACGAAACTCGCTAGCCAATTCCGGATCGACGGAGAAGCCGAACTCATCAACTGGAAATTTTCTTCCTTTCTTTTTTCGCCCGAGAATCTTCGGGAGAAAGAACTCGGCTATCTCAGAAGCCGCTTTGTGACGTTCTGCCTCTACGGCAACCGTATCCCGTACTACCCTCAATAGAAGGTCCAGTCGGGCGAACGTAGATGCGATGTCTTCATGAGATCGCGCGCGAGACTCGTGCCCCGCTGACCGGGGCTTCATCTCCCGTGACTTCCCGGCGCCCGCGTTCGCTTTTTTCAATGGCTTTTGCGGGTGCAGTCTGCGGGCGACGCCAATCCGAATGTCGGCCGCTAGCACTTGGTCGCCGACCAGGCTTGACAGGAGCTCACGGCACGTTGCGGTCGGGTTGGTCGACGCCGCGGCCAGAATTCTGTCCCTCAAAACCGTTCGTTTGTTCGGGGTGCCGCGCTGCCGACCGCCGCGTCGCTCGCCTGGTTTTGAGCCTTTGCCCATTAGGTGCTTCGGTCTTTGCGCGGGCCATATGCCCTTCTCGAGCACCGCGAGGTGCCATGCCTCATCTTACATCCTAGGGGGACTCGTTACTACTTCATTGCTACCCCACAGCTACTTGGTTGCTACTTAATTGCTACTCCAAGAGGGCTTAGACCGGGGGCCCGTGAGCATCGCCTCTCGTTAGTACTCAAGACCATGTGGTCTCCTGCGATTTTACCCCATACATGTTGCGCACAGCACCAAACAACAAGGGCCGAGGTCTAGTCGCATCGTATGTGGAGGTCGGGAGTATGGTTTTTAAAATAGGAGCGCTCGCAAGCCCCTCAATAAGCCGGGATCATCTCGTCGGCGACGCTCGTCACGCCCGGTACGCCTTCGGCGAGCGCCAATAGCGCCTTGTGCTCCTGGGGCGAGCCGATCAATCCCCACAGATGAACAATCCCGCCACTGACGATCACATTCCGCTCGCCGAAATCGGTCCAGTCTTCTTGGCTCAGCCGATCCAGCAGCTCCTGGCGAATCTTGCGGTCGGCCTCACCACCCGCGCCGGAGGCGGGCGCCCGCGATGAGGCGAGCGCCTGGATCAGATTCGAGCGGCTGACAATCCCCACCAATTTTCCCCCGCGCAGAACAGGCACCCGTTTGATGCGGTGCCGCTCGAGCATAGTCGCGATCTCACCCAGCGGTGTGTCCTCCGCGGCGGAGACCACATCGGTCGACATCACCTCCGCAACGCGCCGGCCGTGCGACTTCGCGAATTCGCCGGCCAGCGTCGAAGCCGGCGTCACCGCTTCGATCCACCACGGCCGGTATTTTTCCGTGCCGATCTCCTGCCGGCGCAACAGGTCGGCTTCGCTGATGATCCCGACAACGTTGTCGCCGTCGTCGACCACCGGGAGCGCGCTGACATCGTATTCGGCAAGAAGCTTGACTGCTTCGGCAACTTGATCGTCAGGCTTGACCGTGACGACGTTACGGACCATTACATCGAGCGCTTTCATCGTGGCCTCCCGCCGTCCCGTCTGTTTGCCGGCGCGACGGACTTCAGTCTTTGTTGTAGTCGTAGAGCACGCGCCCGTAGGGGAGGGTCAGGTCGGCGACAAAGTGATGAGCGTCGATAATCCTGCGGACCGGAAAATCGGCGACCGGCGCGTTCACATGCGGAACGAGATGCAGCCGTCCCGGTCCGAGCCACGAGCCCTTCACCACGATGTCGGTGAGATTGTAGGCGACCAGCTGGCAGATTTCCGGGTGTCCATCGACGCCGGGAATGACTTTCAAGTTGATCTGCGTCTTCGACAATAGCGCCGTGGTGCGCTCGCCGTTGCCAGCCATCGCTTCATGCTTGTAGCCCATCGTTCCCATGGCCACGAGCTGTCCGGCATATTCGAGCGTCCCGGTCAGCGTGTCCTTGACGATTTCCAGCTTCGGGTGCGCGTACTTCTTCGGAAATCCCCAGATCTCGCGGCCGGCGGAAATCGGCGGATCGTCGTCGAGATACATCTGCACGACGAAGTTCGCTTCTTCGCCGCGAAACCGGCAGGGCAGCACCATGCCGAACTCAGTGTAGTCGCCGAAGCCGGAACTGTCCGGCATCTTGATCCACTCATAATGCACCAGCGGTGCATCCACCGGCTCCAGCGGTTCGGGCAGCTGATGAATGATGATTTCCGGATCGGTCTCGTAGGTGATGACCATGAACTCGCGGTGGATGAAGCGATAAGGTTCGGCCGGATAGCTCGGCCCGCTCGCCGGCATCGACGGCAGCTTCAGAATCTCTTCTTTTCGCATGATTGCTTTGACGACTGCTTCTGTCAGTGCTGTCAGTGCGCCGTCCAGCCGCCGTCGATCGGCAGCAAAGCGCCGGTGATCGATGCGGCTTCATCGGAGCAGAGGAATGTGGTGAGGGCTGCGATCTGCGAGACTTCGACGAATTGTTTGGTCGGTTGCGCCGCCAACAGAACATCCTTCATCACTGCTTCTTCGCTGATCCCGCGGGCCTTCGCCTGCTCGGGAATTTGCTTCTGAACGAGCGGCGTCAGGACATAGCCTGGGCAAATCGCATTGGCGATCACGCCGTGTTCCGCCAATTCGAGGGCCACGGTCTTGGTCAATCCGGCAAGCCCGTGCTTGGCCGAAACATAGGCCGACTTGAACGGAGAGGCGACCAGCGCGTGCGCGGAGGCGACATTGACGATGCGTCCCCAGCCGTTCTTCTTCATGTCGGGCACCGCCAGCCGGCAGGTGTGAAACGCGCCCGAGAGGTTGATGGCGATGATCGCATTCCACTTGTCGACCGGGAATTCCTCGATCGGATCGACATGCTGAATGCCGGCATTGTTGACTAGGATATCGACCCCGCCGAATTCGGCGCGGGTTTGATCGACCATGTCTTCGATCTCGTCGGGATCGGCGATATTGGCGCTCGAATACATCACCCCGACATTGTGCTGGCGCTTGAGATCGCTGACGATTTTCTCGATTTCGTCGGCCGGGCCGAAGCCATTGAGCACGATATTGGCGCCCTGTCCGGCGAGTGCGGTCGCGATCCCGAGTCCAATTCCACTGGTCGAGCCGGTCACAATGGCGGTTTTCCCTGCCCGCATCTCATTCCCCCTCAATTCATCCCCTTAAGCCACCGAAGTTCAGCGCCACCCAAAGCGTAGAATGTGAAAGGACGCCGACACTGTTGTGACAATCTTTTCATTTTCGCATTCGGCACCTGTGTCATCTGGCGGTCACCTGCTTTGGCAAAGCTGAAAAGCAGTTGCCCATTCGCATTTTTGAGTGATTTGCCATGCATGACGTCCGTACCCGCCCGAATGACCACGCGACGCTTCCCGCCCGCCCGGGCGAGGGGTGGCGACCTGAACGCTGCGACCGCATTGCACTTGTCCTGCAAGGCGGTGGTGCGCTCGGCGCCTATCAGGCCGGGGTCTATCAGGCGATGCATGAGGCCGGCGTTGAGCCCGACTGGGTGTCAGGCGTCTCCATCGGCGCGATCAACTCGGCCATCATCGCCGGCAATCCGCCCAAGCACCGTCTGCGCCAGTTGCGCGCCTTCTGGGATTTGATCACCGAGCGGAAGATTTGGCCGTTCACGCCCGACGGTGACGTCTTCCGCAAAGCCCGCAATGCGCATAGCTGCCTCGTCACCAGCGTCGCCGGGCAGCCGGGCTTTTTCGCGCCGCGCTTTCCCAATCCCTGGATGAGCCTCACCGGCGCAACCACGGCCACGAGCTACTATGACAGCACGCCGCTGCGCGACACCCTCCTCGAGCTGGTCGATTTCTCGCTCATCAACGAACAGCGCACCCGGTTCTCGGTCGGCGCCGTGAATGTCTTGTCGGGTAACTTTGTTTATTTCGACAACGCCAAGGAAGTGATCGAGCCCGAGCACATCATGGCGAGCGGCGCGCTGCCGCCAGCATTGCCGATGATCAAGATCGGGACGGATCACTTCTGGGATGGCGGTATCGTTTCCAACACGCCGCTGCAGCATTTGCTCGATCAGGACGACAGGCTGAACACGCTGGTCTTCCAGGTCGACTTGTTCAGCGCCCGGGGCGTGCTGCCGCGCGACATTCAGGACGTGTTGGCCCGACACAAAGACATTATGTATTCGTCGCGCACCCGCTACACGACCGACGTCTACCGGCGCATCCACAATCTGAAACTGCTGCTGGCCAAGGCGCTGGCAAAAATCCCGGCCGACCAATTGAACGATGAGGACAAGCGCCGGCTTGGGGAATTGGCCGACCTGCCGGAAATCACCATCCTCCACATCATCTATCAGCAAAAGGCTTACGAGGGGCACGCGAAGGACTACGAGTTCTCCGGCACGTCCATGCGCGAGCATTGGCAGAGCGGCTATGAAGATACCCGCCGCACCCTCAAGCGGCAGGAATGGATGTCCATGCCGCCGCCCGGTTCGGGCGTGCTCGTCCACGACGTGCACCGCCAGCAGGAAGACTGAGCGTCTTCCTCCGAAGTCAAACCTGGATATTCTCAGGCCGGACGTGATCCGGCCATTTTCTTTTCCGGCACGCCAGTCTTGCGAGGAGCGGCAGCGACGAAGCAATCCAGCTGGATTGCTTCGCTTGCGCTCGCAATGACGAAGTTCGTCGCCTGAGCTGCATCCTCATTTCGCGCCGAACCGATCCAACGCCTTCGCCACCGGGCGAAGAAGGCGCTTCTGCGCCTTGTCGTCACCAAGAATACAAATACGGAGCAAAAGCCATGCAGCAAATGTGGCGTGTGAGCGAGGCCGTGCCGCAGAATCTCGGGCTCGCCTGCACCGACGATGGGCTGCTGCTCGGCCGCACGTCGCTGATCGAACGCCGCGACGGGCGCTTCGTTGTCCGCGCTCGCGGCGAAATCGAGCGGCTGCTGAAATGCGCCTATGACGGCGAGGCGCCGGTCGACCGGCTCATGTCCGGCCTGGCGAGAGTGGCTTCGGCGCTAAACGCCAACGATCAATGTTTGGCGCGGATCGCCGCGGTTCATTTGCAGATGCCTGATCTGGCGAGTGCCGCGATCCGCGATGCGCTGGAGGCGGAAGATTCGCTCATCAAATACGCCCGCAACGAAGGGGCCGGCGTTGCGAACTGGAATCCGGCGTTGCATCCGCGCACCGGCACGTCGCCCAATCCCGGGTGGTTCGCCACGACCGGTGGGGCAAGTCACGACTCGCCGAAGGTGCGCGTTGCGGAGAACGATGACCCGACGCGAGGATCAGATGCATCGTCTGGCGCCGTCGATAACTGGGTCCATCTGCCGCCCGCCAAACGCATCGATGAACTCGGCGATTTTCTGGAATGGCTGGCCAACGCCAAGCCGGAGGACGAACAGGCAATCCGCGCAGAAATCAACCGCTACTGGGGAAGCGTCGGCGACATACAGGCAGTTGGCACCCTCAATTTCATGCTGTCGCAAGTGCTCAAGCCCGGGACCACTCAGAACGAACGGCAGCAAATACTCGAGCTCATCGACAACTATTCCCGGTACGATCCGGCCGAAGCTGCCTAATTCTACGATCAGCTCTTCGATTCCATCCTCCTTCTCCTTCCCGGAATGCCGAGAAGAGGAGGCGGACCGAAGCAGAAGCCCGCAGTTCTTAACCCCGGGATAGCAACATCGGCGGCCGAGCAGGCCGCGGCCGACAAGGCTGCGTGGGATACCTTGAATTGGGACGAGCGGGGCCGCTACTTCGAAGACCGCGCCGGCCGCACGCTTCACCGCAATTTCCCAGTGATCGACAAGATACCAGACGGTCTTGCGACCAGCATAAAATCCATGGATTTTAGGGCGGCCACTTACCAAAAGACGCCTCCGTTTGCCTATCGACTGAGAATATATGTCGGTGAGGTATCGGAGTTCGTTGGTGGCAAGTTGGGAAAGGACGTAGTCGATCCTTCGGATATAAAAGGGCGGGCACTAGAGGTCGTCATACCGACAGGAACCATGACCCCGAAGCAACGAGAAATTGTCGAAGCAGTGCGCATCTGGGCTAAGACGCTGCGAAATCCGGTTGAAATCATCATCAATGAAAAATAGGCCACGCAATGTTTGTTGAATGCTATTTGCGAGAAGGCACGGTCTACGTACCAACTGTCGTCCGTCAGGCATCGAGCCCTATCTATAACATCATCGAGCCCATCGCCGTCGTTCCCCTCAACGATCCCGATGCCGTTCGAGCGGCAGTATTGGATTCGCTGAGCCGGGGAAATGCCATCATACCCGACCCCGATCCGCGGGATCGCGACGCGCCGCCGGCGATTCTGAAATACGCGCGGGTGCGAAGCTGGTCGGCGTTTTTTCGGACCGCCTTCTCCTGGAGTATCAAGCAGGAGGATGGCGCCTATCGGATTCAGGGCCATCGCAAGCATCCCAAAGGCTATTGGGAAGAAGACCCGAGCCAGAAAATCCAATTTTCGCGTCAGGCGACAAGCGAGGATGTTGTCGATCGGATGGTCGCGATTCTTCAAGAGACCGCGCGCACGGCAACGAATTAACGGATGACGCCGCGTCATCCGCGTCACGGCTGCGCAGCAAATCCAATTTCCGGTAGGAACAACGATCGATGATGTCGTCGACCGCATGATCGCGATACTTCAATCGCGATACTTCAGGAGGCGGCGCGACAATAGCCGGCGTTCGCCTCAAACCTTCCGGAAGTAGCGCGGGAGCGGGATAAGGCAACACAATGACATAAATGGGAATGGCGGCGAGATATCTGCGCATCCGGCCTTTGGCTTCGAAGCGCGCGCTTAGCCCTGCCTGATCCCAAATACGACAACGCGGCCGGATCATCCCGCGGTGCGCCCCAAGAGCATAATGGATCGAACCAACGTCCCGAACTACAAGCGCCGGCCAAAACCGCCGCGCATGCCGCCAGCAATCAGCGAGATGATAAACAGCACGAGGGCTACGAAGAACACGACCTTCGCGATGCCCACCGCAGCGCCCGCAATACCGCCAAAGCCGAGAACGGCTGCAACCAGTGCAATAATCAAAAGCGTAACGACGAGGCTCAGCATTGAAGTGCTCCGCGTTGCAATCTTCGAAGTGTAAACTCCGAGACAGCCGCGCGGGTTCCACGAAGGCTCAGATCTGATCCGGATCGTCCCTAGGCGGGAACAACAGAGCGCTGAGAACTATCAGAAGTGCCAGCGTGGCGTAGATCTGCCATTCGGTGTTGTGCAGTGCCGTTGCGAACTGGCCGCACAGGCGGTCGACGTCGGCCAAGAATGACAGACTATCGTTCATCGTCGCCCCTCTCACTCATCGCCGCCACCCTTTCGGGGGCGAAGGCAGCGAAAGTGAGGCTCGTAGCCGAGTTCCCCGCGCCTGCCTAACATTTCAACTTTGGCTGCCGTAATGCGCGGCACTCCGCCCATTCGCGCGGCTGAAATGGCCAGCGACCACAAGGCGTTAGGGGCTGGCACGCAGCTTGCGTTTCCGGAGCGCCAGGGGGCTGGCCGGCCGGACGCCCACAAGAAGAGATGTCTCGGCTCGGCCGTCGGATTGGAGCCGGGATATGGATTATGTGAAGCCAGCAGATGTCGCAGCCGCCATGGTCAATGCCGGGCGCACCAAGCTTGCGCTATCGGCGACGGATCTGGTCATTCGCGGCGGGCTTGCCGGTGCGATCCTTGCCGCAGCGACAAGCCTTGCGGTGACCGGCGCCGTCCAGACCAATCAGCCGCTAGTCGGCGCGCTGATCTTTCCGGTCGGCCTCATCCTCATCGTGCTGCTCGGTCTCGATCTCGTAACCGGCAGTTTCGGGCTGCTGCCGCTGCCTTGGATCGAAAGCGATACCGACGCCAAGACGATATTCGCCAATTGGGGCTGGGTCTTTCTCGGCAATCTGGTCGGCAGCGTCGTTTAGGGCGCGTTGCTGGCGATCGCGCTCACCAATTTCGGCGCCACCGCGCCAGCCGGCGTCGCCGCCAAAATCGTCGCCATCGCCGAAGCCAAGACGATCGGCTACGAAGCTCTCGGCCATGCCGGCCTCATCACCGTGTTCGTCAAGGCGATCCTATGCAACTGGATGGTCTGCCTCGCCATCGTGGCGGCCATGACCACGTCGTCGACCATCGGCAAGATCGCATGCGCGTACATGCCGGTGTTCATTTTCTTCGCGCAGGGCTTTGAGCACTCGGTCGTGAACATGTTCATGATCCCGACCGGGATGATGATGGGCGCTAAGGTCACGATCAGCGAATGGTGGCTGTGGAATCAGATTCCGGTCACGCTCGGCAACCTGATCGGCGGCGGCATCTTCACCGGCATCGCGCTCTATCTCACGCACAAGCCTCGCGCTGCCGCGCCTGCGCCGCTGGCGGCAGCGACGCGGGTACCGGCCGAATGAGCGAGGTCGATCTCAAACCCACGGCCGCAGATCAGTCCGGCGATTTCAGCTCCGAACAGAAACGCTATCTGGAGGGCTTTGTCGCCGGCGTGCAGATCGCGAAAGCGGCGAAGAGCGTCGCTGGCGTGCCGCCAGCAAGCGGCGCGGCTGCGCCGGCGCCTGAGCCGGCTGGCCCTGAGGCGGCAGCGCTCAAAGCGCAAAACCGCGTGCTCGCGGCCGGCAAAAAGCTTTCCGACCAGGAAAAGTTCAAGCGCGAGGAGCATCCCTTCGACAGCTACGAGCGCCTGAAGGAGTTCGGCGCGCGCAACGAATATCCGAAGCCGCCCGACAATTTCCGCTGGCGGTTCTTCGGGTTGTTCTATGTCGCGCCGAACCAGAATTCGTATATGTGCCGGCTGCGCATCCCGAACGGCATCCTTAAAGCTACGCAATTCGTAGGCGTCGCCGATCTCGCCGAGCGTTATGGCGGCGGCTACGCGCATGTAACCACGCGCGCCAATCTGCAGATCCGTGAGATCGAGGCGCACAACGCCGTCCCGGTGATCGAGGCTATTCAGGATCTCGGCCTGTGCTCGCGCGGCTCCGGCGCCGACAATATCCGCAACGTCACCGGCACGCCGACCGCCGGCATCGATCCGCAAGAATTGATCGATACACGCCCGTTCGCGCGCGAATGGCATTTCCATATTCTCAACGATCGCTCGCTCTACGGCCTGCCGCGCAAATTCAACGTCGCTTTCGACGGCGCCGGCACGATCCCGGTGCTGGAGGATACCAACGACATCGGCTTCCAGGCAGTGCAGGTGAACGAGGGTTTTGGCCTTGAGCCCGGCGTCTGGTTCAAGCTGTGCCTGGGCGGAATCACCGGGCACCACGATTTTGCGCGCGACACGGGCGTCCTCGTGCAGCCAAAGGACGCCTGCAAAGTCGCCGATGCGGTGGTGCGGGTTTTCATCGAGCACGGCGATCGCACCGATCGCAACAAGGCGCGCCTGAAATACGTGCTCGATGCCATGGGCATCGAGAAATTCGTCGCTCTCCTCGAAGAGAAGCTCGGCCGCAAATTCGATCGCGCAGTGCCGGGCGCGGTCGCGCCGCGGCCTGCGTTCGATCGCACCGCGCACATCGGCACCCACGCGCAGAAGCAGCAGGGGCTGAACTGGATCGGCGTCGTACTACCCGTCGGGCGAATGTCGGTCGTGCAAATGCACGGGCTCGCCGCCATCGCGCGCGACCTCGGCGACGGCGATCTGCGGCTGACGGTCTGGCAAAACCTCCTGATCTCCGGCGTTCCGACTGAAAAGCTTGTGGAGGCGCAAGAGCGCATCGAGGCGCTCGGGCTCGCCATCCAAACGAATGCGATCCGTTCCGGCCTCGTTGCGTGTACCGGCAACACCGGCTGCAAATTCGCTGCCTCCGACACAAAACGCCACGCCGAGGACATCGCAGCCTGGTGCGAGACGCGTCTTGAGCTCGATACGCCGGTCAATATTCATCTGACCGGCTGCCATCATTCCTGCGCGCAGCATTTTGTCTCGGAGATCGGTCTGCTCGCCTGCAAGGTCCAGGCGAACGAAGACGACGATCCGGTCGAGGGCTATCACATTCTGATCGGCGGCGGCTTCGGTCCGAACGCCGCGCTCGGCCGCGAACTCTATCGCGACGTTGTCGCCAAAGACGCACCGCGCATCATCGAACACATTCTGAAAGCCTATCTGACGCATCGCGCTTCGCCGGAGGAATCGTTTCTCGTCTTCTCGCGACGGCATGACGTCGAGGTGCTCAAGGCGATGGCCGAGCGGGAGGCCGCCGCATGAGCGTTTCTCAGCGGCCGCCCATTCCGTCCCTCATTCCTGAATCCGCGCCGTTCACGGTGGAACAGCGCACCTGGCTCAATGGCCTGTTCGCCGGCCTGTTCGGATTGCCGGAAAATGTCACGCCGGTATCGACCGCCGACGCCACGAAGCTTTTGGCCGGACTTCTCGACGGCACCGCAGGCGCCGTTGCACCGCAAAACGACGCCGCCGAAGCCGACGACGGCACCCCTTGGCACGACCCGGCGATGCCGATGCCCGACCGCATGAAGCTCGCCGATGGCAAGGCATTGCCGCGCCGGCTGATGGCGGCGATGGCGCAACAGGATTGCGGGCAGTGCGGCTATAACTGCAAGGACTATGCGGACGCGCTGTTCGTCAAATCTGAGAAGCGGCTGAACCTTTGCGTGCCGGGAGGCAAGGAAACCTCCCGCATGCTCAAGCAGCTCTATCAAGAGCTAGACGGCGCCGCCCTTGTGCCCGAGCCGGCGCAGCCAAAAGCCGCCGAGGCTCAAGCGCAATCTGCCCGCGCCGCGGCGCCCGGCCGCTCCCGCGACAATCCCGTCTACGCCGCCTTCCTTTCGCGCCGCCGGCTCAACAAGCCCGGTTCGGAAAAGGAGACCTGGCATATCGACATCGATCTTTCTGGCACCGATCTCGATTATGTCGTCGGCGATTCCTTCGGCGTTTTCCCGGCCAACGATCGCGATCTCGTCACGGGTGTGCTGGCGGCACTCGACGTGCCGGAGGACTTTCCCATCGGCGACCGCACCTTCCGCGAGGAACTCACCGACGGCGTTTCGCTGTCGCCGGCGCCCGATATGCTGTTCGAGCTTATCTCCTATCTGACCGGCGGCGAGCGGCGGCAAAAGGCCAAGCGCCTTGCGGCCGGCAAAGATCCTGACGGCGATGCCGCGACGCTCGACGTGCTGGCAGCCTTGCATAAATTTCCCGGCATCCGGCCGGACCCCGAGGCCTTCATCGAAGCGCTCGATCCGCTGCAGCCGCGCGTCTACTCGATTTCCTCATCGCATCGCTGCAATCCAGGACGCGTCTCGCTCACGGTCGATGCGGTCCGCTACGAGATCGACAAACGCCTGCGGCTCGGTGTCTGCTCGACCTTTCTCGGCGGCCGCGTCGCGCCTGGCGACAAGATGCGGGTCTATGTGCAGAAGGCGCAGCATTTCGCGCTGCCCGAAGATCCGGCAAAGCCGATCATCATGATCGGGCCTGGCACCGGCATTGCGCCGTTCCGCGCGTTTCTGCATGAGCGGCAGGCGGTCAAGGCGTCCGGACGCAATTGGCTGTTCTTCGGCCATCAGCGCAGCGACTACGACTTCTTCTACGAAGACGAGCTGGTCGCAATGCGCACGGCGGGCCTGCTGACGCGGCTGACGCTCGCCTGGTCGCGCGACGGCAAAGAGAAGACGTATGTGCAGCACCGCATGCGCGAAGTCGCGCGCGATCTGTGGTCATGGATCGGTGAAGGCGCCCACATCTATGTGTGCGGTGACGCGCTCCGCATGGCCAAGGACGTCGAGTTCGCGCTCACAGATATCGTGGCGGAGCAAAGCGGCCACGGCGCCGCCGAAGCCGCCAAATTCATCGCCGATCTGAAAACGCAAGGCCGCTATCAGGCGGATGTGTATTAGAACCGACTCCGGCCGAATTAGCGCGTCATTGCGAACCAACGGGTCCGGCCCGAAGTGGCCGGCCCGATAACAAGCTCCGCGAAGCAATCGAGTGCTTTCCAGTTGGATTGCTTCGTCGCTTTGCTCCTCGCAATGACGAAGCAAATCCAAATGCGCCTTACGCCGCGTTTTTCAAATCCTGCCGCCGCTCCAGCAGCATGCGCAGGCCATTGCGGGGACGAAGCGTAATCAGGCCCTGCGGCTCCACGGGAAAGCCCGGCTTTAGGTGCAGCCGGTAACGCTGAGCGATGGTCGCGAGAATGAGCGTGGCTTCGGCCATGGCGAACGCCGCCCCGATGCAAATGCGCGGGCCGCCGCCGAACGGAATATACGCAAAGCGCGGCCGCTCGGCGGCGCGCTCGGGCGCGAAACGCTCCGGATCGAAACGGTCTGGATTCTCCCAGAGCGACGGCTTGCGGTGCAGCAGCCAAGGTACAATCAGCACCTCGGCGCGCGGCGGAATGCGCTGGCCCAAGACTTCATCGGCGGCGATCGGCGACCGCGATATGGTATGCGCCGGCGGATAGAGCCGCATCGATTCCTCGATCACCATGCGTGCGTAGCGGAGCTTGGGGAGATCCTCGGAGCGCGGCGTGCGGCCGCCGAGCACGCTCGCCAGTTCGTCATGGAGCTTGGCTTCCGCCGCCGGGTGCTGCGACAACAGATACCAAGTCCACGACAGTGCCTGCGAGGTGGTCTCGTGGCCCGCCATGAAGATCGTGACCACCTGATCGCGCACTTCGTTCGCTGTCATGCCGCCGCCGGTCTCGGCGTCGCGCGCCGCGATCAAGCGCGCCAACAAATCTTTCGGCTCGGCGTCGGGCGCGCGGCCGCGCTCGGTCAACAGACGGTCGACCTTGCGGTCAAACTCGTCAAAAATTCCGCGAGTGGGAAGCGGCGAGACGAGGTTCGTGAACCATTCCGGAAAATGCAACAGGTCGAGCAGGCGAGGGCGCACATGGGTCTGATATTGGTTCACGCCGTTTTCGACCACGTCGACAATCTCGTCGGAGTCCGACGAGAACATCGCGCGTGAGATGATATGCAGCGTCGCCTGCATCATCGCCGCCGCCACATCGACTTCGCGCGGCGCCGGCAACTCGTCCCATTTTGCCAGCAGCGCTTCGGTGACGTCGGTCATGATCGGGGCATAGCCTGCGATGCTGCGCGGATCGAAAGCCGGCGCCATGATGCGCCGATGGCGGCGCCAGGTCTCGCCTTCGCTGGTCAAGAGGCCGCGGCCGAGCCCGGGCTCAAGCAGACGGCGGCCGACCTCGGACTTTGTATAGTTCGCGGCATTGTCCAGAAGCACGTGCCCGATGGCGCTCGGCTCGTTGATGATGAAGGTCCGCCGCCACAGAATGCGGTTAGTGACGATGTCGGCGCTGAAGTTTTCGGCCTTGTGGGTCGCCAGCGCGTTGTCGCGGATGGCGCGCAGGAATTGCCGGAATCCCATGCGGCCTTCCGGCCGGCGCGGTTGGGCGAGAACGGGAAATTCGCTGCTCTCGATGACCGTCATGGTTGCTTGCGCCTTATGACTCGGACCGAGGGATTTTGCCTGCCTATAGCAGACTCCTGTGCCTCGCGAACTGCGCTTTCGGCCAAGGTCCATTCTCTTGACAGAACAGCGGGTTGCGATTTCCGGCCGTTCATTTTGCCTCACACTTGGCCTTGAGATCGACATGATGCGGCTGCTATAAGTGCGCCATGGGGACGCAGGGGTTTTCCGGTCGCGCGGTATTCGGCGGACGGGGCGGTGATCGCGCCCCCTGGCGCCGTACTACGATGCTTGCGGTATCGTTGGCGGTCCTGCCGCTTGTGGCGGGGTGTTCCGGTTCTTCCTTGCCATCTTTCGGTTCGTCGCAGCCGCAGGCCGCGTCCGTACCGCCGCCCCCGAGTGCGCCCGCCGGCCAACAGGCATACGCGCCGCCTCCCGGCCAGCCCGGCAATCCTCCCGCAAGTTATGCTGCGGTTCCGCCGCCCGCCCAGGCGGCGGCGTCGTCGGACGGGGCGACGGTCGGTTCTTTCAAAAGCTCTTATGTCAGCTTCCTGAAAGCGTTCCGCGATCCGGACCCGGAGCCGGCAGGTTACGATGCGCGCGCGTCGGTTTATCCGCAGCAATCGCTGGCCGATACCTTCAAGGGCTCGGCCGATGCGAACCAGCGCCCCGATCCGGGCGGTGCGGGATATCCGCAGCAATCGCTGATCCGCTCGCCCAGCGCAAACCCGCCGCAACAGAACGCTTACGTTCCTCACCCGCCGAGCACGTACGTTCCCTCGGGACAACCTTACACGCCGCCGCAAGGGCAAGCGGCTTACGCTCAGCCGGCGGATCAGCAGAATTATGCGGCCCCGCCGGCTCAACCAAATGCTTCGCGCACCGCGCAGCAAAGCTCCGCTGCGTCTTCGGCCAAGAAGGCTAAAGCTGCGCGCGCATCGTCCCAGCAAGACGCCGCCGCACCGCCTCCGGCTCCGCCTGCTTACGCCGCGCCCGCGGCTGCGCCTGCGCCCGCCGCACCAGCCGCGCAGCAGGACTACAGCGATTCATTGCCGTATCCCAAGCAGTCGCTCACCGACGTCTTCCGCGGCTCGACCGAACCGCAGGCCCAGACCGTGCCGCGCCCGCCGAGCACTTATACGACGTCCGGACAACCCTATACGCCGCAAGGGCAGGCGGCCAACGGCGCCCCGGCGGGAGGAGGCGCAGCCGCGGCGGCGCCTGCAACACAAGACCCTTCCAGCTCGCTGCCCTATCCGAAGCAATCGCTGTTCGAAGTCTTCTCAAACAATAAGTGAATGCCGCACGGCGCTGTTTCGGTGCGCGCCTGAAATTCAGACATATTGAGCGCCGGTCAGATCGAGCGCTGATTGCTTTATTTGAGATGCGGGTCTCATCCACCGCTGCCGTAATTCGCCGTCAGATAGTCGACAATGGTCTTTGCATCGGCGGCGCCGATCGGCGCCCCGTAAGACTTGATCATTTTATCGACTTCGCTTTCCCAACCCTTGCGATTGAGAAATCCCGTATTGATCCGCGGATAATCGAGCGAGTGACAGGCGCCGCAATAGCCTTCGACGATATCGCGTCCGGGCGCATCTTTGAGTGTCACGGCCTCTTCGGCCCGGGCCGCAAAGCCCGAAATCGCGATCGTTACGCTAATCAGAAGTAGTCGCATTATATCGCTCACACGGCGTTGACCGTTAGCGGACGGACCACGTTGTTGTTGTAGCCCGCCGGATTGAAGATGAGTTTTTCAGCTTGTGTCTGGCCGACAGCGTTGCTCGCCCTCGCCATCACCTGATAGCGCCCGGGCCGCGGCGGCGCGAACGCGAAACGAAAGACGCGAAACGCAAAGCGGCCGACATCTTTGCCAAGTTCAGCTTCGCGCCAGGTGTCGCCGCCGTCGGTCGAGATTTCCACCCGGGCGATGCCGTAGCCGCCATCCCAGGCGACGCCGCGAATGTCGACTCCCTTCCCAGCACGGAGCGTAAAACCCTCCGCGGGCGCCGTGATCATCGAATTGATCACCATCTCGGTGATCGGTTCGTTCGCCGCGGTCATCTGCGACAAGAAATGCTGAACGATCGGGAATTTTCCGTTCGGGATGCGATAAGCGCTCTTCATCCAAAAACCGGCGAACGGCTTCGTTACCGCCTCGATCGAAACGAGATGCTTCATCCAGTAGGTCGCCGTCCAGCCGGGCAGGACGAGGCGAACCGGAAAGCCGTTGTAGTGGGGAAGGGGAGCGCCATTCATCTCGTAGGCAATGAGAGTATTCTCGTCGAGCGCCTTGTCGAGCGGGATGCTCTTGATGAAATCCGGCGTCCCGTCGAGCACCGGACCGTCGGCGCCATTGAGTGCGACCTCGATCGTCTCAGGCCGCACATTCGCCCGGCTCAGCACATCTTTCAGCCGTGCGCCCTTCCAGAGCGCATTCCCAACGGCACCGAAACCCCACTGCACCCCCGGCACATGCGGCTCCGAAAATCCGCGCCGATTGCCGGAGCACTGGCAGACCGCCGCCACTTCCACCGCGTCGAAGTTTGTTCGCAGATCGCTCAATGTCAGTTCCAGCGGCCGCGCAGCGCCCTCGCCGCCGACCGTGAGCTTCCACTGCGCCGGGTCGATCTCTTCCGGAATACCCGCGAGGTGATAGCGGACGAAGAAGGAATTGTTCGGTGTAAATTCCGACGTGAAATAAGAGAGCGGCGTTTCGTAATTCGGCGGACGATAGGAGAGCTTGATCAGCGGTTTCTTGCCGGGCAGCGCCTCCAGCGTCGCCGCATCGTAGACACCCTCCGGCAGCCCCTGCGGAAGAAACGATTTGTCGGCGGCCAGTCGGGAGCGCGCCGGCCAACCCGAGCCAGCCAGCGTGAGCGCGCCACCTGCAATCATCGCGCGGCGACTAATCATCTCTCCTCCGAGGCCGCCCAAAGGGCATGAGCACGATATAGCGGACAAACGCCGCTGCAAGTCCTTGATTGTTCTCGCCGGTTGTCCCCGGCAAATCCACGCTTTCTCGTAGCGCTTGGCGCGTGGCGCAGCCCTCAGACATCGAAACTTCGATCGGAAACCCGCGAAGATTGAGGATCGGTGGAGAAATTGGCCGAAGTTTTCGGATAGATGTCGAGCCTCCGTTTTGCAGTGCAGCGATTGGAAGGTGCGCCAGGTGTGAATCTGTTATTACTGCTCCGGCCCTGTTCGATCTCGTGGTCATGGGGGGTAGATGCCGCGCGTCCTGATCGTCGACGATCACCCCATTGTGCGCATGGGGGTGCGCGCGATGCTGGAGCAGGCCCCCGGCTTCGAGGTGTGCGGTGAGGCCGGGTCCACGATTGAAGCGCTCCGCTTGCTGTCGGCTGAAAATCCGGATGTCACTTTGCTCGATTTGATGCTGGGTGGGCGTGGCGGCGCGGATTTCGTGGCTCAATGCCTGCGCGCCTGTCCGCGGACACGCATCCTTGTCCTGTCTCAGCACGATGAAGCGCTCTACGCCGAACGTGTGCTCAAGGCCGGAGCGCACGGCTATCTGATGAAAGGCGAGGCGATGGAGGATCTGGTTGATGCCCTCGAGACGGTGCTGCGGGGCGATATCGCCGTCTCTCCGCACATGAATGCGCGCCTGCTCGCGCGCCGTTTTCGCGGCCCGACCGCTGAACGCTATTCGGAGCTGTCGAATCGGGAAATGCAGATCTTCCTGCTGATCGGCGCCGGCCGTTCGACGGGCGACATTGCGTCCGAGCTTTGCCTGTCTCCCAAGACCGTTGGCGCCCACCGCGAGAACATCAAGACCAAGCTCGGCCTTGCAAGCGCCGCGGAGCTCGAACGCGAGGCTCTGCTCCATGTCGAAAGACTTGGCTAAAGCATGATCCCGAAAAGTGGACGGCGGCTTTCGGAAAAGATCATGCTCGAGCAAAAAGCTGGCGCGGGATGCCGACTCGAAGAAGAGTTGTCTTGCTCTGGCGAACGGCCATCGTTCGACGCTCATCTTCGAGCCCGCAACGCCGAACGCCTGCAATTTGCATCCTGGTATTTTGCTGCCGTCATGCTGGCTCTCGTTGCGGCCGAGCTGGTCGTGCCGGTATTGTGGTCGACGAACATGATCGTCGTCCAAGTGGTCAGCGCGCTTTATTTTTGCGGCTTAGCATGGGTGTGCCGCACGCAGGGCACGGCGACGTTGTCGACACAGGCCTTGCCTCTGCTCTTTGGGGCGGGGACGAGCGCGACCGGACTTCTCCTTTCACTCAATCTTGCGCCGCGTTTCGGCGCCACTCCGGCCTACGCGACGACGGTCTTCGTCGCCTGTCTGGCGCCGCTGTGGACCCGCGGCGCGCTGCTGTCGCTGCTTGTCCCCTTTCACGGCCTCTATCTTTGGACGGTGTTCGCCGGCCCCTTCGACAGCGTATTCCGGACTGTGATGACCGTCGGCGGCACCGCTGCGCTTCCTCTTGGCGCGGCCACCGCCATCCTCGCCTTCCGCAACGAGCGGCAGGCTTTCGAGGATATGGCGGCGATCCGTCAGCTGCTGGACGGGCGCCGTGACATGGTGGCGATGGTCGCCCATGATTTGCAAAGCCCGCTCGCAGGCATCCGGGCGCTGTTGCGGACGATAACCGGGCGGCCGGACGCGGAGCCCAACAAGCTCGCTGAAATCGAGCTCGCCTGCCGCGACATGTACGGCGCGGTGACCCGCCTGGTCGAGGCGCATCGACATGATGGCGCGAAGCGGCCCGATCTCGCCGTCGTTCATGTCGATGCACTGTTCCGCGACGCGAAGGCCAAGGCTGTGACCATCGCCGCCGAGAAAGGGATCACGATCATCGCGGAGACTCCCGACCTTTCAGTCAGCGCCGAGCCGTCGCTTTTGAGCGCCATCGTCGACAACCTGGTGTCTAACGCGATCAAGTTCTCCCCGGTCGGATCGGTGGTGCGGCTGGCCGCGGAACCGCGCGAGAGGGATGTTCGTCTTTGCGTCGTGGACAACGGGCCCGGCATCGCGACCGAGGACGTGCCGCTGTTGTTTCAGAAATTCTCTCGATTGCGGACACTGCCGACCGGCGGCGAACAAACAACGGGCCTCGGACTTTATATCGTCCGGGTCTTGGCAGAGCGCATGGGCGCTCGCGCCAGCTTTGCGCCGAACCCAGACGGCGGCAGCGTCTTCTTTGTCGATGTGCTGCGCCCGCGCTGAGCGTGGATCGCCTACACTTTTTTCAGCAGCATGCCGTACCAGATGTAGTCTGGATCGACCGTGAATGTGTGCTTTCCGGCTTCGTGCGCGGCGTTGAAAAATCCGGGCAGGCTGGTGAAGCGATTGAGATTGACCTGCACGAAATCGGAAACGCCTTGCGCGATCAGGCTTTCCCTGCCCTCGAAGGCCACCAATTGATTGTTCTCGCCTCGTCCAGTGAGTTGCAACATCTGGAACAGCGCCCAGACGGCGAACGTCTTTTCGAACAGATACGGCTGCTCGGGGAAGAAGTTGAACCAGAAAACCGAATCCTCGGTCAGGGAAAAATGTTCTCCGAGGCGCCAATGATCCGGCGTGTCGCCAAACGGAAAGCTGAAGGGATAGGCCGAGCATTGCGGCTCGACGTGATAGACGCCCAGCAATGCAAAGGCGCCGCCGTCACCCTTAAGCCGATTGAATGCAGCCGTGATGATGTCTTGGGGGCCGATGGCATAATGGACGAAGCATTGCTTGCCGTCCGGCACCCTTTTCTCCCAGTAACCCATGTGCTGTTCGAGGACGTTGCGAAACTTGCGCCCGGCGATCAGCTGCACGAACAGGTTTTGCGTTTCGTCGAAGGCCCGCACGACATCCGGGATCGACAGCCGCTTGAAGCGCGCATAGGTGGCGGGCATCCCCTCGAGCCGCCGGGGTGCGTCGGCAAACTCGACGGCCAACAAGATCTTCTGGGTGTAGTCGAATTTTCTGTCCATGGTGCCTTCCAGGTGCCGCTTGATGAGTCCGCGCGCAGCAATTTTGCGCGTCACATAGAGCAAGCAGCGGCGGAAGGTCCATCGGGCGGCTCGTCCTAATTTCGGCTAGGTGAATGACCTAGGGTTGGTGCCAAGAGAGCGATACGACAACAACACGCGCCTTGAATTTGGAAAGTACGATGTGGTGCCCGATGTCACCATCGTGACTTATCCGTTGCTCAGAGCGGCGATCAATGCGACCTGGCGCGCGTGGGCGTGTGCACAGGCATTCCGGTCGGGCGCCCTCGCGGTGCTTAGGGACTTCGGGGGCATGGGAGCAGGATCGACAGCGTGACGCAGGTCCCTATCGATCCGACATTTCCGGGTACTAATTTTCACATTCCTTGATTGCCTACCTCTCGGCGGAGGGCGGTCGGCGTTAGGCTCGCGCGCGAAATCCTCAGCCAACGCACGCCCGGCGGCGAGCTCGCGATGAGTGCCACCAGGACTTGCATTTTTTCATTGCGCTTGCCAGCGTATGGGCTAGAACATAAAGGGAACACATACTGCCGCGGCGGCGTCATGAGCAGCAACGACAACGAAATTGCCAACGAAGCACGCCGGCTGGCGAAAAAGCGCATGTTTAGTGCGAGGCGCTTTCTCGGCGTGCTGGACCGGGGGTACTACACCAACATTGATGTAGCCGACGTGCCGGCGGCGCAACGCGACATTTTGCTCCCTGCATTGCGACGAATGGTGGATGAACGCAGCGGAACTGTTCGCTCAATGCCGCGCGGGCCTTGGTCGATTTCGGTGATCGTGTCCGCTGGGAGGTGTTCATCGAGTATCTGCAATCTGACGACTCCGCGTTACGTGGCAAAACTCTGGATCACTTGACCTTGCTCGGCATCCGCGATTGGGTTCGTTCGCCGAACTTCCCGATCGACGCCGACGCGCTGTTGATCGCACTTGAGCGCTCGCTTGCGGATTCCAGCCAATGGGCCCGCGAGCGAGCGGTAACATTGATTGGCTATCTGGCGACGCCGCGGGCTTTTGATTGCCTCGTCGGGCTCCTCGCACGCCCGGATGTTCGTGTGCATGCGGCGTGTTTGCTTGGCGACGCGGGATACGACCGCGGCGCATTGGCGGTCATCGATGAGCTGTTGCGGGTACCGAGCCACCCAAAGCGTTATTTCCTGATTAGAGCGCTAGAGCATTTGTGCAAAAGCGCAGATGCCGACACTAGGACTCGTGCTGCTGTGGTGGCGGTCGGCTTTATCCGCAGCAACCTCACAGACCGTGCCTATTCTGCCCTCGAAGCGAACGATTTGGCCAACGACATCTGGCACTGTCTGGATGGCATTGCGGCGGCCTGTTCTGGGGAGGATCGGGAAGCCTTGCACCAGGTTTTGCGGCAAATCCTTAGCGAGGTGTTGGCCTCGAAACTTGAGTGGTGGATCCGCGGCATGGCGCTCAAGCAACTCGCAGAGCTGGAAGGGCAGGCGGGCATTGCGCGCTTGATCGATTTCATGCAGGACCCCGACCTGCGCAAGGACGCGCTCGAAGGATTGGCATCGCTCGCCGCGGGGTCGGAAGACCCGAACGTGCTCGAAACACTCGCTAAGGAAATTCGACGGGAAAATCCCACCTCCATTTCCGCTCTGGTCAAGGCATTCCTGGCCGTCGGCGGCAATGCGAAGACTCTCGCGCAAGGCATCGTGGATCGCCTCGAGCCAGAAACCGCAATGACTGTTCGCTGGCTCCTCAACGACATCGGACCGCCCGAAGTAGCCGCGAAGCTGCAGCCTGCTTGCGGCGGCGTTCCGGCGAGCGGCGAGATGCTGCAGGCTCTCGATGCGAAATGGCGAACGGAGCCAGATGCCACCTCTGTTGTTTGGAGCCTGCTGGGCGGATGGAACCGCATCGCCTGTGTCTTCTACAAGACCGTTGAGACGCCGGTCGATCACGATGAAACCGTCCGGGAGTTGGCTGCGATCGCCGGCGCGCAATTTATCGTTGACGAGGTCGTTCAAACAACGGAATCCAACGGGGATTTCCGCCTGTTGTTGGTGCACCAAGGCGCTGGCTATTCGTTTCCGGTACAGAATCAGGGCCGATGGTGCAACGTTCGCGCGGTCATCGACGGACTTAACGATGTCCTTAGTCGCCTCGACCTCCCAGAGCGCTTCATTGAGCTCAACTCCGGAACTAGCGACGTCGCCCTAGTCACGTTCGCGCGCGCGGACCTATTAATGCCCCTCGCGCGTGAACTCGGCATCCGGCTGGGACCGGCTGGTAAATCCTAAGTGACTACCGGCGGCCATTGTGGCCGGGAGCCGAGACACCATGGATTCAGTCGAACGGAATGAGGGCGCATGCAAGCATCTGCCGACGGACGGAGGATGTGCAGTACGAACAACAGTGGCTGGGGAACTAGGATTCGAACCTAGATTAACGGAGTCAGAGTCCGCTTTCCCTTACTGATTTTGTTCCACATTTTCGCCGACTAGAGGGCAGGGCGCGTATTTCAGATCAAAGGGTTACAAGCAGAATCCCGACTGAAATTCCGTGCCGCCGGAAACCTACCATAAGGCCGCGTAGGAGCCCAAAGGATCATACGCAACGCAATGTTACCGAGCCGGCGTCAGCTGCGAGGGATGAAGGGCTGCGAGGATGAAGCGCGGCAGGCACGCGCCGAGAAGCAGCAATACCACCCGACTCCCTTTCGGGTGGCGAACCGCGTATTTCATCAGAAATTCGGCACTGGCAGTGTCACCGCGATCGATGGCAATACGTCGGGCGTCAACTTCAATAAGGTTGGCGATAAGCGTGGAGATTCGCCATGGCGCGCAGATGACTCAATTTCCCAGCCATCGCATCACTCGACAGTCCGGCACGGTAGGTGCGCTGTGGTGCGGCAACTGCCGACCCAGCAGTAAAAGTCACCGAGCCGGCAGCTGGCGCCGGGTGTATCCCGTCTCGGGATCCCTGGCCCCCATTACGCAGGCGGCAGCTAACTCTTAATCAGCGGGTCCAAGGTTCGAGTCCTTGTGCGCCCACCAATCATTTCAAGGACTTGACCCAATCCCGATTTGTCATTTCGACAAAACAATAGCCACTCATTTCGACAAATTCCCCCCTTTCGTTCTCTCTTCAAGGCGTTTGCGTGCACCGGCTCTTCGCTGGCGCATGGTCTGTTTTGTATAGAGGGCTGTCATGGCGGAAGTCTTATGACCACTTAGGGCACGGATTTGAGCATCGGTGAGTTCGGCATTGCCGCTCTCGGTGTTGCCGCCGTGGCGAAGTCCCATGAATTTCACATCGAAATCGATATCCGCCGCTTTGCGTATCTTGGCCACTTGATGCCGGAAATAGTCCTCTTTCCATGGAAGGTGGATTTTGCGGCGACGGTCAGGACGGTCTCGTGTAACGATCAGAGTGCCCCGTTTGGCCGCTGTATCGAGGCGCTCCATCAACTCAGGCCAAAGTGCCGTGCCGTCTTCATCGTATAGCGGCATATCAACAAGTTCACCTGTCTTGTGGTGAAAGATTCTCGCAATGCCGGGATCATCTGTTGGACGATAATAGCTCCAGCCAAGTCGTTTAAGAATGTCCTCCTCACGCTGGAGCCAATAATACGCGATCATGGCTGCGGTGCCGATTGAGCTTTGACCTTCCTGATCCGCTGCTTGCACAAATCGCAACAGTTCAGCGTGTGTCACCGCCCTGGTAGGTTGCGGGTGATATCCAAGCTCCATCCTGTAGAAGGGATTAAGCGACGGAACGAGTGCCGGTTTATTACGTCTCGCTACGTTCCATGCACGTTTGCAAACTGTGACTGCCAAAATAGCGGTGCGGACACGCTGTCCTCCAGCGGGCCGTTTCTTCAATTCTGCAAACAGGCGATCTGCCGTGCCCGGTGTAATGCTCTCCAGCGCAAGCGTGCCGAATGAGCGGCCATTCTTCAGAATGTATTTGCTAACGAGGTGCAGCACTAAATCGTAAGACTTGCGTGTTTTTAGGGGCCGCTCTTGGTACTGCGGTGATGACTTGTAGATTGAGACCATCCAATCAAAAGTACCCAGCACGCCCAGATTTGAGGATGGAGTAATTTCCTCTTGTTTGCGCCACGCATCGAATTGCGGGTTCAATACTTCATCGCAAAGGGCCTTGGGGTGCCCGTAGTCGGGACCCAAGGGTTGCCCTTTAAGAGAACAGCCCCGTTCTTTGGCCCAACTTGGAGGGTACCAAAAATATACGACTTCAAACGATTTGAGCCGACGCGCTACCATATAGCGCGGCCAACCTAACGGCTTGCGGCGAGGCATCAGATCAAGTCCGCGGCGTCTTCCGCCAAAGTGGGCTCGTCAAATGGTAACCCATGTCTCCGAGCAATGTCTCTATCTAGCTTATGGCGGTGCCATTTGGGCAGGCAGCCCCTAACTTGCGTCGGCTTGGAATAAACGCCCCGCGCAACCTTGACTAGGAACGCCTCCACGCTTGGCTCGTCTACATATGCCGCAGCGGTCTCGGAGCGCATTTCAAGAGGCCAGGAGCCCAAAGGCACTTTGGCGTGACAAATCACAAGCTCGGCTCCCGAGGCGTGTCAGGAGGAGGACCCGTCGGTATAGCTCTGTTCGGACCAATCTTTCCCCACTTCTCCTCAAAGTCCTTAATCAGTGTCTCTGGCTAAGCCAGCTTGTCAGCAAGCCTCTCGAACCTTGGGTGAAGCTTTCGTAGGTGCTCCTCTAGAATGGGGTAGCACCCTCATACGAACTGGGACAATTCAAGATACCGATTTTATAGGCCAAAAGATGTACCGCTTGGCCGATGGATCAACCGTACCGTCAGCAACTTTTTTAATTCGCTCACTGAAAGTAGGAAATCATCTTCTTGAAAATGTACTGGGTAGCGTCGCTTCCGCCAAAGCAGACTTGTTGCTTGGGCAAAGTTTTTTAGTCGCTTCAACTCTTGGTCGATTAACAATAAACGACAGGTACTACTGCTAAATTGAAGATAGTAGAAGCCCCAGCCATGAGCGATGTTGAAACGGAACGGCAGTGCCGCCGGAGTCTGTGGCATCAGATTGCGCTAGAGCAAGACCTAAAAAGCGTTGAGCCACACCGGTTGCGTGAATTGGGTATCTATGGTGGGGCTCAGGGCATTTGGGTGGATAAGCTCCACACAGCAAATTCGGAAACGGGACCAGACGGGGTCACGGTTGGCATTCTACACACGGGTCGTCACTACGAGGACGATCTCTCGGAGGACGGAGTAATCTACCACTATCCCAAAACGTCTCGTCCTCCTGCGCGTGATGCAGCGGAGGTTCAGGCAACGAAAAATGCAATGCACCACCAACTTCCAGTCTTTGTCGTGCTGCCCGGTAAGGAATCAAAAACGCGACGTTCATTGAAGCTGGGATAGGTCTTCGATTTCGATGATGAAAATAGGCAATTTCTTGTGCTGTTCGCGGATGAGCCTCCGAAGTACACCCCCGCTAAAGGCCCCGATGAGCCATTTACGCTCATGGGCACGCCGAATAAAAAGGCTGCAACAGTAATGGCAAGGAGGGGACAACAGCGTTTTCGGTTTCAGGTGATGGCCCAATACGGCTCTAAATGTGCAGTCTGCGATATTCGCTATCCGGCACTACTGAAGGCTGCGCACATATGCGGCGTAGCACAGCAAGGAAGTGATGATTGGCGCAATGGGATACCGCTATGCGCCACTCACCACGACGCCTTTGATGATCATCTATTTTGCATCCATCCAACGTCGAAAGTGCTCGAATGCAAGCCAGGGATCACTGCTGACGAATAGGGTTGCGTGAAACGAGTTTGAAGACGCTCAAGAACGCACCTCACCAAGAAGCTTTAAAATGGAGGTGGGATACAACTTACAAGCAATGGAACGTGAGGCTTTAGGAGTAGGCGTGACCGCCTCCTTTCGCCAGCCGCTCACATCTGCCACACGCTTTGAACTCTTTTTTTGAGGTAGCCGTAAGCCTCATTGCAATCATCTTTAAAAAGTTGGAGGCCCTCAGCTGTGCGGATGTCTTTTCCTGCATACAACACTTTCCCTATTTTCATGTGCTCTTTTCTGTTTTCCGGAAAGAAACTGTGAGCCATCGCATTGCGGATAGCATTGACCTTCTCAATTGTGATGCGCACTCCCTTAGGCAATGGCTGAATTGCGTGTACCATCTGCATCTTTTTAAGAAGGTACATTTCATCGAGCATGAAGTGCACGAACAGGCGAAATTTCTTTCGCTTCCAAAAAATGTATCTTGGGCTACCCGGCTTCTTGAAATAATACCTACAGAGATAGTCGGCTAATATCTCATCAAACAGCGTGTATTGGCTAATAACCGCTGCAACCACCATGTGGGCAATCGCGATCCTAAAGCCGATAGTGCGCCACTCTGCCTCGTCCCAGTCCCTCTCAATATTCCAAAAATCCATTTGGGTTATTTCAGCAATTTCTTCGGCCTCTTTGCGGAGCTTCCTTTGGAGCGCAGTAAGAGCCATGGGTTTCCTCCCAGCGTCATTAGCCTAGATGTACCATCTGTTTGAGAGCCATGGGAAAGGAAGACCGCGCAAGACCGAAGTTGGATGTCAGCGTGTTTGCGGCCCGTCACTAATTAGGCCTTTGATCGGAGCCGCCATCACGCGCCGTATTAATGCCGGTGCAGCGGCGGTATAATTGGTCAAGCGCGGAGAGCCCGATTGCAACACTCTCCGGCGAAAACGTGATCTAGCTTCACCCGAATAGTTGATGATGTGTTCGGCTTATTCAGTGGTCACGGCAGATGCCTAGATGAGACCCGCGTATGAAAGCTAGTCCAGATCTCAGCGCAGCCTTAAATTTCGAGTACGTGTTTCTCGGCTTGGTTATTGCCTCTATTATTTTCATTGGTATCTGGTGGTATCAGTACGACCCAGAAACCAACCCGATAAAAATCCGGATGAGACAAGCGAATAGGATGAACTGGAGGCAAACATCGGAAGTAGAGGAGAATGGGCAAGTTCGTCCTTGGACGCGGCGTAGTGTGCGTTTTGAGCGTGGTAGAGAGTTGGCGATACTTTGGCACAAGGACGCGACAGTCACCCTGATTAGGCATCAGCCCACGCCTGTGTTTGATGATTTTATCGAGCTAGAGCAGTGGATCAAAAAGAATCCACGAGATTCGAAAATTGAGGACTCTGCGACAGGGGAAAAGCTCTATCTTCGAGAGATAAGTAGATTTGTGAAAATACATGGACACGAATTTAGTCTGCTAGAGACAGAGGCGACAGACAAGGATTTGTTCATGGGGGTCTACAAATTGTATAAGGCTGGTTACAATGGCGGATATCCGCCGGACATAGTCGCGGCCTTGATCCTGGACGCTCTCACAGAGTGCGAGAAAGATCGGGGCGCTGCCCTGCGCAGTCTGGCTTATTTTGAAGATCAATTCAGGCGCGAGCTATCGGAAGATCGGTGGCAAGCTTAGGCGAGTCGGATGACGGAACGTGGATTGCATCTTCTGCCAGACTGATCGCACAATTTTGGCCAAGACCAAGCTGTCACTAGCATTCTTCGACGGCTTTCCAGTCTCCCCAGGGCATTCGCTTGTGATTCCAAAGCGCCATGTTCCCTCGATTTGGGAATTGTCTGCGGAGGAATACGTCGATCTCTTCAATCTCGTTAGGGAAGTGAAGGCCTTGATACAAGATCGGTTTGAGCCGCAAGGAATAAACGTCGGCGCGAACTGCGGGGAAGCTGCGGGGCAAACTGTCTTTCACGCCCATGTTCACATCATCCCTCGATATTCAGGCGACGTGCCGTATCCAAGGGGCGGAATTCGCAACATAATTCCTGGCAAAGGTAGCTATTAGGCGGAAACGATGGATCGCTACATCGGTACGCTCTACCAAATTGTAGCGGCTGGCCAAAAGACCAATTCTTATAAGTTTGCCCTTTGGAGAGCTTTGGCCCGGCTCGCTACAAACACAGATGAGGCAAGGCCTGAAATCTCAAAAAACGATCTTGCGCCGCTTTTTTTGGAATATTATTGGCCCTTGGAGGTCAAATATCATCTCCGGCAGGGCATTGATCCGGACAAAGACCCGATAGTGATGAAACGGATACGTGAGCTTATGAACGCGGGAGTTATTGGCCACGGGGATTCTCTGCACGCCTTCCAAAAAAATTGGTCAGAAAAGCATAAGATACTCGCTGCTCGTGTTGCTAAGGAGGCCTTTGATGATGTCATCCCGCGATTCCATAAAGTACGGGGCGACGCGATTGATCCAAACGTCTACACTTATACCGGGAGCGAAGGACGAGTTGGCGACTTTATCAAACTAACGCCGGAGGGCAGACACTTTCTTATCGAATATCGCAAGCTAATCGATTATGTCGCCGTTTCCGGATGGGTCCGCTTCACTGAACAGTTTACCTCCGCTCCGAAACTGCACGACAAGATCGAAGGCACAAAGGTACAAAGAGGGGCGGTCTCACAATGGCGTAGTGCTCTTGTCGAAATGCAAAATGGAAAATGCTTTTACGACGAGAACTCACGAAATGAGTTCGCCAGAAGTCGATCACGTACTGCCATGGTCATTTGTTCTGGAGGACAAGACCTGGAATTTTGTCCTTGCATGCCGAAAGTGCAACAACGCTAAACGTGATAGATTGACAGATGTTGGTGCTCTGGAATTGCTATGTAGTCGTAATGAGAAGATTCTAAAGGGCGCAATCAGTATAGAGCCCGCCTTTCGGCGTCACTTTGCTGAATGGCATTCGAGAAATCTAACCAGCTATGTCAGCGGATTGTACGACCAAGCCGTTGCCGATGGATTTCCAAATTGGAAATGATGGCAACAACATTCTCATTGGGACGGCAATTGCGGCGGGCATAATCGGAGCAAAAAGTGGTGATGGGCACGCGACGGGGCCTAACTATGAATGATCCTCACCCGGCCCTTGTTTACGAATGCGGCAAATTGGCCTCAAAGCGGCCACATTTTAGCACCCCGTGATTTGTTTTGTTGTTGTTTGATGGCCAACTAAAAGTGGCCGATATAATGGAGGGGGTAGCGTCATGAGTATTTTGAAGTCACGCGGATTAGCACGCGACGAGACCACATTCGAAATCGACATGCGCAATTTGTTGCGAAGTAAAAGAACTAAAGTGTCAAACGAAACCGAGGAGGCAAGCGTCGAGGTCTCTTTTTTGGTCTCTCAGATATCAGGTCAATCGGTCCTAGAGATTGATCATCTCATTGAAGGTCTGCAAGGGGTGCGCAAGAAGTTAGACGATGATGGTGACCGCATTCAGCGCGATATTGGGGCATACGCAGCATTTAGCGAATCCATAATTGAGCTAACAAAAATCGTTTCCGATGGAATGGCGTTCATCAAAGCCCCAAGCAGGGCTTCAGAGGCCAAGGAAGTTGCTTCGCCTAGCGTGAGCCCGGCAAATTAGCCCGATCAGCCTGTTGAGGTACGTGGAGTAATCCACCTGCAACTGACGGCGGATGTCCCGGAAAGTCGCGGCATCCGCTCCTACGTAACTTACTGGCTCACGGCCTATCTGCCTTGGGCCGCCTAAGTCTGCTTCCATCAGGTAGCCAATAGTCTGCGCTGTTACGTCTCCTTCGCCGCAGCGAACTGAAGAAGGTCATGAAAACTAAAACTGCGGCTGCACCGAGAACTATCACTAGCTCCGCGTCACTCATAGCTATGGCCTACAAATACTCATTGGCCGACATTGTAGGTCTTGGCCATCTCAGTCAATGTCTTTGGGCGGCCATTTCTCGTCAGATGCCTCCTCACGCGGTGGTTTGGTTACTTCGGCTTCTCCTAAGATGAAAAAGCCCCGCTCATCGCGGGGCTCTTTTGGATAAGCCTATCGGTAGATTGCGCAAACCTCACACTCGCGAGTCCAGCGATAAACCGATACTAAGTGCTTTTTGTCGCGTTGCGCCCTCTGAACGCTTTAGCGTCTTGGCGATCCGTGCCGCGTGTGTTTTCTTTCGGGCCAGCGTCTTCAATGTGCGCACATGCTCTGGTGTCCATGCGCGTCGCTTGGTTGCCTTCTTGGCCATCTGACAAACTCCTGATTTTGAGAAAGGTGACCTTATAGCTAGGAGTACCAACAAAAACAACGTGAAAAAGGGCTCGGCGGGTGGATTAATCGTATTTGGTTGGGTTCAATTCGCTACGGCTCGCGGACCAAACGGAGAAAGGCTTTGGTTAGGCAAAAAAGCTGCAATTAGGAAGACTGATGCGAGGCGTCTATCCAATGATCACTAACGCCGGTGCTTTGAGAACAATCTCAATTTTTGGCGCGTGATCGCGGCGGAGTGGTTGGTACCAATCGCGTTTGCCTGGTGCTCGATTGCGTTGATCCAAGCGAAGTTGTTCTTGACAGGGCCGGGGCGACGGATTGCCCCTTTGAAATCTGCCTGGGTATCTCAGGAGCCTATGGTCGAGCCATTGTGAATGGCTTATTTCGGCCTCGCGTTCTATTCTATGAAGGAACGGGGCAGTGCTGTCCGTTTCGACACAGGGCAATCAAATTCGAAAGTAAATCGTGATGTTCGATAACCTGACGTGGGATGCGATATTACAGGCATGGCCGTGGTTCGGTTCGGCGGCAGTCGTGTTCGTTCTTGCCGTTGGATTGCTCATTGCATTCAAACGCAAATCAGAACGACAACTCGAAAAAACGAAGACCATGACCGATAAGAGAGAATGGACTTTAACCGGCAGAATCGACTTTGCCGATGCAGAGGTAGTCGCAGAGCTTGTGCTTGAAGTGGAAGAGACTCGGATTTCCATGAGCCCAAGCGGCGTCGAACACCGCGAAATTCGTTGGCGAAGGGCAACGCTACCTGAAGCAAAGATGGTTTTAGAGTCCTACCATGCCCAACAGAATCTCGCGATGTCGGGGACTTTTACGGCCACTGCTATTGCCGGGACGAAACGAAAGGCAAATGGGCAAGCCGATAGCGTAGAGACTGAATTAAAGGATGTAGCTAACGGACAGGACGTGACGCTAGTTCCTCAAGATGTCACGCGCTAAGACCTCAGCAGGGCCTTTCTCTAGCGGCTTACATCCCCTTGAAAGGTCGCAACGAGCACGACCTGTGAGTTGTAAAAGTGCTAAGTATCCTTTGGCTCGTTCAGAAGCGGCAATACGTCCACCCTCAGCATCACATCCCTCACCAATTTTCCGTCTGCGGGAAATCGCGGAAAGGACTCGAACCGCGCTTCACATCGCGGGCAGTGCCAGAGATGACGAATGACCTGTCATCCACAAACTCCGACTTATCCGGAGCAATGATCTCATGGTTGCACCGCACACATTGTATCCCGAACATGAACATGGAACGTCGTTTCCTCGTCGCGCTTAGTCACTGCCATGGTTCCCCTAACGTCCTCTCGACTTAGCTCGCGGCCATGCAGGTTCTGTGACCCCTTCCGTAGTGATAAATCACTTTAGCTTGAGCATTGCTTCTTCGCGTGTCCCGCATTGTAGGCCATGATGGCCACTTCACGGACCTCTTGGCGTCTGTCGTTCTGACGACCAGCTCACGAAACCTTTAAGCACAGCTCTTTCGCAGCGAGCCTTCTGCGGGCTCGGCGGTTGTCACCGTTAATCATCCCGACAATTTGGAAAATTTGCACCCTATTTCCCAGTGAGGTTCTCAGGGACAATCAGCGTTGTAAACGCGCTCAACGGCTGAGGTATCTCGTCGTGATCAAATCACAACTCGTGCTCAATGTTGCGGGTCGTTTCCTTCATATCCGGGGCCGAGTGGTGGAAAAAGCCGTAGGCGTTGTACTCGATGAAATCGTTACTGCGATGGCCAGGAAGGATCGCGTCGAGCTGCGCGGCTTTGGCGCGTTTTCCGTAAAGGATAGAGCAGGTCGCATTGGCCGAAATCCAAAAAGTGGCGTTAAGGTCGAGGTGCCCGAAAAGAGCGTTCCTGTCTTCAGGCCGAGCAAAGAAATCGGCAGACGGCTCAACCCCGTCGCAGAATCATCAGAACGGATTTCTCGGCGTAGCCGATAAGGGGCTTTGTCTGGTAATCCACTCTTTCCTTGGGGCGAGTGGCCACATCAATCGCCGGTTCTATCAGCGAGACGAGTAATTCCTCATCCATAGGGTCGATGATACCCGCAAGGGAACTTTTGCACGACTCGCACTGAAAGGAATAGCTCTCGAAACCGCAGCTATCAATTTGGGGGATTGAGGATCGAAGCAATCTCAGGCCGGCTCTGCATTTCGGACATGCCGCTGCAATAGTAGTGTCATATGCGTGAGGAGTGCGGCGTACCATTGGTCGATCTCCCTGCTGGAAGACGCCTTGCGTGTACGCGCCCTACGAATTTTGGCTTGCAAGAATCAGCGGGTTAATACGGAAGGCTGTCGGATGTTCCTGTCTCAAATTAGGCACGCCGAAAGTGGAAAACCGAACCCAATTCCACAATTTTTGGATGGCTAATATCGTAAATCTTTATTGTATCGTTGGTGCGACGGAGGCACCGGCTTTCAACCGGGAAAAATATCGAATACGCTGGTATTGGGTTGAAGGGCGTTAAATGGCCAATTATTCAGAGTTTGACTCAGCAATTTCGCGTGGTCAGGACGGCTCGGCATCAAACGACGCTGGTCAGTTGGATTCTGCGGGACAGGCTATACTGCAGCTGTTGCATAAAGCTGCCGGTACAGCGGAGGCCAATAGCCGACACGCCTTGGAGACGGCGCAAAAACTCTCAAGCCAGCTTCGCGCTGCCGAAGATCGGATTGCCGAACTAGAGGGCGAGGTTCAGCAGTCTCGTGAGAGAGCAGCGCGTGTCGAAGAGTGGCTCAGAAAGATTTCCATGGAAATTCAGGATCGCCTTATCAACGCGCCGGAAGAGAAGCGGCGACAAGTGTCGCGGCGATCATAGAGCGCATTCGAGCCTAATTAATGAGTGAGGATGAAGAAATCCATCTCGACGTGAGTCGCCCAGCGACGCTGCACAACGGCGCTGTCTCAACCGATTTCCCGACGTTAAAAGAAGCTATCATGGCTTGGAATCGGCTTCGACCTGAGCAGGCTCAAAGGGCTTCTATAAGGATTATTGGTGGGCAACTTTACTCGGCAGCGGAACTACCAAAGCTTCTCAATGGGTCGAGGTTGCAAGGCGGCTGAGGCTTTTCCCTGACCAACCGCGAGCTTGTTCGATCAGGACAGTCTCATCATGGCAAATAACCAAGGTTTGGCAATAATCGCCGTCCTCGTGACACTTGGTTCAAAGGCATCGATTGCGATGCCGCCTAGAGATATCCCTGCTGAGGTAAAATCCTGCAAGGCCATTTCTACGATAAGGACCGGCTTAAATGCTTCGATGGTTTATTCGGAGGACCTTCGAAGGCACCAAAACCACCAGACGAACAGCAAGCGCAACAGCCTCCAGAAGAAAAGCCGGCAAACTGGTCAATAGACGAGACCGAATCGCCTGATGGAAAACCGGAAGTTGTCGCGGCGAACCTTGTAAACGACACCGTGCTCATTCTACGTTGCAAGAACCAAATCACCGAAGCTGCTTTTTCGACGCAGTACAATTATCTGGGCTATAGTTCTGTTGACGTAGAACTGCGGATCAATGACCAAACCCCAACCAAAGAAGTCTGGAGGGCATCGATGAATGGCCGCGCTGCCTTTGCTCCAGATGCCGTGGCGTTTATTGAGTCATTGCCGGACAATGGAAACCTGTCAATAAAGACGACACGCAGCACGGATGGAAAAGTGAAAGAGGGACGTTTCAAGCTTGATGCAGTATCCGAAGTAAGAAACAAAATCGCGAAAGCCTGCGACTGGGACAATGCGCCTGTGGACCAGCCGACAGGCTCGGTTGATCACCACGAAGGACGTTGAATCGATTCGAAGCAAACGGATAGCTGACGCACCCAGGCGACGAAGCTCAGCCTCGTGGCCCTGCCGCAATACCATTGCCACGCAGCTTCGAATTGCTTAATGGGTTCGCCGCACTCGGCTTCTCCTAAAAACAAAGAAATCCCCGCAGGTCGGCTGGGCTTGTATGGCTAAGCTTATAGGTGGACAGCGCGAACTCAACCTCGTGAGTTCAGCGATAAACCCATACTAAATGCTTTTTGCCGAGTCGCACCCTCTGAACGCTTTAGCGTCTTGGCGATTCGGCCCGCGTGTGTCTTCTTTCTTGCAAGAGTTTTCAATGTGCGGACATTCTCTGGTGTCCATGCGCGTCGTTTCGTTGCTTTCTTAGCCATCCAACAAACTCCCTGTCTTTGAGAAAGGTTACCTTGTAGCTTCGCAAGTCAACAATAACAACCAAAAAAGCCCTCGGCGTGTGGATAAACTGCCTCTCTTTAGCGATTAACTCGCTCCGACTCACGGGAGCAAACTAAAAAAGTCGTTTGGTTAGGCACCATTAGGAAGTTTGATACTTGCCGTTTGGTCAGGCAAGGCGCGACGATCTTTAAGGAAAGAAGTTACTCGCTAATCGGCCCTAATCATACCGCTTCTCCACAACCCACAAAGCAGCTGCTGCGCGCCCAGCGGAAAGTTCAGACGTTGCCGTCTTGTTGTTGATGGACGCTGATTGCTTATAGGAGACGAGCTGCTGCTATACAAAAGAAAAAGTAACCGATGGCACCTTTGAAAATCATCAGGACCCGATCCCCGTTTCGATTCAGAAGAAGTCTGACGAATATGATCGATCCGACCTTCTCCAGAACTGAGATCCCATCCCACCCTGCTGTCGTCGCCACAGCACTTGCGGAGGAGAATGGTTTGGAAAAAAGTGACCGGATGACGTTGCCGATCTTATAGCGTTGCTGAAGGAGAAGGGTGCGGATTCAGACAAGTCTGTTCATTTTCATTTTTCCGGTGGCCTCGATAACGGCCAGGAAACGTCGAATCACATTGCTGTTGATGCTTCCGGATTCGCAGCTAGGTTTGCGGAATTTAAAAAGGGCTGCACGTCGGCCCAGTAGGCGCGAGCAGCTTGAAAGAAGCCAAGGCTCTGAGCGGTGGGACGAGCTTCAACAAAGCGTTTTGTACTCAGTACTTAGGGGCTGAGCTGCATTCGTCAGAGGCGCGAAGTTTTACCCTGCAATTCGGAAGGTCGTGTTTTAGCTGCAAGGCTGCGGACAATGCTTGTGAAAACACCCGAAATTCAAATTTCGGTATACCGTCGATTTCGATGACGTAGCTTTCGCGGGGGGAATCACTCGCAAGGGCGTGCTTCATGAGGGCCTCGTTGCCCGTTGTCCCGCCAGCTGCGAGCCATTCAAACGAGGCTTTTTGGAAATGTCTCCAATGTTTCAAAGTTTAAGTTAATTGCGTAGGTAGGTGAGAATAACCATCATGATAATGTCCACTTATGATCGCTATTGCTGCTGAGACGAAATGCATCAACAACAAACATTGCTGCGGAAGGATCAGCAACATGAACCAGCTTAGGCGCGGTTCCCGCATAAGGTAGGGAATTATTGCCAGCACGGCGGTTACGACCAGGATAATCGCGGCGATGATTGGATTCGGGACGATCAAACCGAGAAGATAGAGTGGCGTCGTCTTTAAAACACTCTCGGCTCCGGCGAAAATCGCCACTCCAGATAGAGCATGCGCTGCCGCAACACCCGGCGTAACAAAGAAGTGACGCAACTCGAATATTTGGGCCGGCATCACCTTTGCCCATTTACATCTCGGGGCGCTGATAGAGACCAAGAAGTCCGAGTATCATCTACGTCATGTGCGACCATACGGCAAATGCCTCAGTCTTGGCGACAGAGGCCAGGGATCCGAAGCGCAGAGGTATAAGTGGACTAATGGGGCCGCACTGTGGGTGAACAGCCAAGGATCCAGCCCTCAGTCAACTGAACCGCAATATCCTCTGGCGAGCCAGGATCAATTTCGACTGGGCGCGCAAACTCAAACCAAAGCAGATCTTTCAGATCCAAATTACGCGCCCAATCCCACATTGTGCGTACCTGACCACGATCCTTGATCGTATCGTCTAAAGGTATTGTGACGCTTGGATAGATTTCCGCATGCACAATGAGTGTTCCCTGACCTAACCACGCGGCCTTGGTCGCCCATCCCGTTTCGAATGGCCAGACCAAGGATCGCCGCAAAAACTCAGGGGCGAAACGCAGCTCATGCAATCGCGGTATTCCCGTAAGCGTCTGACTGCCGACGCTTCCGTGTCCGAAAAGGCGTAACGGTGACCCGCTTCTTGCTCGCAAATCGGCAATGCGGCGCGCAGGAATTGCGAACCCTTGAGCCGATTGGAACGGCTGCGGCGGCTGATTTTGGGAGAGGTACTGATACCTTCCTTCGCTAGGCGCGCACCAGAATGGTCCGGCGCTATCGCTTCTTAAGGACAAAAGAGAGTTAATTTTATTAGCTCCTTCGAACCGATTGCTGCGGTTGCTAGGTTTTCTTGCGCCGAGTGATTCATCGTCGTCGCGTATCTGATCGTGCAGATACTGCCAGACTGAAAGCCACGGCGATACATTGTCCGGTGAGCCGGTTGCTACTTGCAACGCGGCTGAGAAGTCTCTCGGAAAGGCATACGCAAAATCGAAACATACAAGTGTGCGATGCCCTTCGCTCACTTGCGCTTCCAATAATTCACGCACCAATTGGGTCGCCTCAGATCGGGAAAAGGGACTTACGGTTTTTGGACTTTCATCCAGTACGCGACCAAAGGCTATCCAAATCGCATCGGCGCGCATTCCTCTTCGGCGGGCAGCACCGGACCAGTCCACCAGAATGTAGAAGTCGAAAACAGGCATGTGTCCAACGATGCGACGAAGATCCTTTTAGTACTATATCAAGTCCACCGCACTGCGCATTATCAGCTTCGGTGGCACTACGAAAGGGGATGATAAAGGGATCAGCGCAAGCAACGCGGGAACGACCACCTACCCAGCGCTTAGGACACGACTTCATTTAGCGCATGAGGCATTCTGACGTAATGCATTGATCATGATCGCAGGCCAAACGATAATGTCGATCACGAATTCGCTTTGTGTTTTTTCTTTTGGTATAGCGACCAAAGTTGAACAGCCAAGCCAAACCGTGATGCTAAAGAGCATCCCGGTAAAAAGGTAAAGGAGGATGAGCAGTGTTGCTAGGAGGCACTGCCTCCGCTTTTGAAGAAATGTACGAATGTAACTCCCTCCGCCGTTTGCACGAATGTCGAATTTTATGCCAGTGAGTTACTGATCTCGTGTTGTTCAGATCGCAGCACCATGATGGCGGTAAACATGTTCATCAAGCCGCCAGCAATTTCGGCCAGTGCCGGACTGCCTGTAACAAGTGGAATTAGCAGAAAGACACAATGAACAATCTTTCTCGTCATGACGCCACCAGCTTTGAAGCGACGACCTAAACCGCAAGTGCAGGGCTTGCCTCCCGCTTCGCGAGACGACCCAGCCGAGTGAATGTTAGGAGAAACGTAAGACGCCCTCAAGAACAACAGTTGAATTGCTGCAACCCAGGCTAGATCAACATTAAGGGTAGAATTTTGGACAAAGACGCTGCCTAGCCCCTGAATGGCTGGACACTAGAGGGCCTAAAACGTTGCCATTATGAAGGAAAGGCGTTTCGGCTCGGCATGACCAATATGCTAATGATCATCACCCATGGTCCGGAAGCGATGGCGCTGCGCGCTTTCGTCAGGCTTGATCGGGCACCGGAAAAACGAAATTAGACACCACGGCTCGCGGGAAATCGGTTTCGCTGCCCTGCAATCCCTTTAGATCCGACTGTTGGTTTGTAGAAGCAGGTTAGTCGGCGCGGTTTTGAGTTTTTGATGAAGAATTCTTTTTCGTTTGCTAGGACCTTTGATGTTCTTGGTCACCTTCCTAAAGGGCGTGACGGCTAACTCAAAGTCGCATTTTACATATTTATTTGTTGGGCGGTGGAAAGGGTTACAGGTAGTCTTAACGGTAAAAAGGCCCATGGGCAAAATCCCTTGGTTGAGCTAATCTTGCCTAACTACTAACGAGCTTCTGGAGTAGGAGGTATGGCAGGCGATCAAGAGGGCGTAACTAATGAAATCCAACCCAGTACTTCGGTTGGCGGAGAAACGAATAAGAAGTCAGGTGGGCATCTGTTCGACAGGTTAGGTAAAACCACTCGCATCTTGTTGATTCTGGCGGCAGCAATATTGATTGCTGTTTTCCTACTTTGGTTGATCGATAAGTTCGTTTTTTATTATCTGGCCCAGTCCTATGTCGATGAGGTGGCGAAGGTACTGGATCTAAATGTCCACTTGGCTAATGCACTGGTACTCACCACATTCGTTGTTGCGGTCTTCTTCGCAAAGCTACTTTGGTCATTTTCGAGCCAAAGGAGATTTATCGGTATCATTGGGATTTTCGGCCTTTTGATCGGTCATTCCTTAGTGCTTTGGTATGCGACCAGGGACGAGCCATTTGATCAAAGAGGAAACGCTGTCGGT
>CAVREN010000061.1:0-157811 GCA_963720115.1 uncultured Alphaproteobacteria bacterium | reverse complement strand
CCTGCTCGGCAATGGCCTGCTTCAGCTCCTCGTCGGTGAGCAACGTCACGGCATAGGTCGTCGTATAGTGTACCGGCAGCAGCCGTTGGATATGGGGCGCATAAAGGCGGATGTCGGCCCCTATTTGGGCGAACTTGCTGAAGGCAGTGTCGCCAAAGGGCAGGGCTTCAATGAGCTGGCCTCTTTGTGCGGTTGTCAGGTGTGTGTTCGCCTCCGCACAAAGGCGACCGATTTGCATAAAGGCTTCGACGCCTCGCTGCCAGTTTCCGTTGATGTCGCGGGTATAATAAGCAACCGGAGACATCTCCTGGCCGCGCAGATCAAGAGCCGAAATCTTTCCCCGGGGAAAACTCGACAGCGGGGCCGGAACCTCCGTGGCCGTGCGCGACATCGATATTTGGCGACGCCACGGCAATCTTCTCCCGCCACTCTTTCCAGCACAACGCCACCCTTGCCGGCGGAGAGTTTAGAAGCGACGATGTCCGCATGCGTGCGGCCGAGCGGCAGTTGTCTGTATATCGAAGAAGGAGCCGACTTTGTCAGGTCGTATTTTATTTTGTCGATCATTACGAACCTCATCTGGCTTTTATCTAGTAAGCGCCAAATCACGGAGCTGTTCGAAGGCGACGGCTTGGGCCTCGGGCGGGTTGGGGTAGCGCTATGACATCTCGGAGGGTCGAGCTGCGCGAATTTAGCGACCCATAGATCGATCTCGCGGTAGCGGAGGACGCCCAAGAGGACGTAAATGAGGCCCTGTCCCGCCGAGACGGTGTCTTTCAAGTGTGCGGACCGAGAGGCCCAGTTGTCGCGCCCGTGGCACTCGTAATTGAAGTACGGTGATTAGCAGAAATGCAATCGTTCTTCCTCCAATTCGAATCGAAGTCGCCCCGTACGCTGCTTTTACGTTTTCCGGAAAGCGAGCACCTCGGTAATCTCAATTCGAGATGCGTGCTTGGCTTTTCGGCTTTGCTCTGTAGCCGGCATCGGAAAACCGGCGCTTATTCCGGCTCCTCATCATCTTTTACCAACGCTCTCCTCATCGCCAACTTTCGAATGCTGTTCTCCTCTTCTGAAGAACCCAACACCGCGTCGATGGCGACCTGTCTAGCTCTGATCTTTGAATCCATCCAAAAATCGGTAGACCATTCGCTTAGTTGTAGGAGGAAATACGTCACCAGCACCGGATCCTCTTGACCGATGCGGTGTGCACGATCCTCAGCCTGTTCAAGATATGTGCCTCGCCAATCCGGCTCAGCAAACACAACGTGATGTGCCGCCGTGAGGGTGATACCCTGGCCTGCCGCCTCGATGTTGCCAATGAAGAACTGACAGTTGGGATCGTTCTGGAATTTCTCAGCGGCTCGGTCACGATCCCTTAGAGACGAGCTTCCAGTGAACCCGGCTACCCCTCGGTCCGCCACCGCCTCCATCAATCGGGCGATGACGTCGTGGTGATAAGCAAACACAAGGGTCTTGCCAGTGGACCCCTTCAAGTATTCGATCACGGCTGGCAGCTTGTTCAAGCCGACTTGGTGCCGAACGTAGGCGGTTAGTTCGTTTGATCTTTCATCAAGGTCTCGAATTGCAGCTCGTGTCGCTTCGGTTGCTGGCCTGTCCGAACAGCGTCATCAACTGCCGTTGGAGGTGACTCAGGGACTTCCACTCCTGGCGCAAGAACGACCGGAACTGGTTATCCGCGATATCAATTTGGACGATTTCTCTCGTCTTCGCCGGCAATTTCAAAACCGACTTGGGCCGCCGAATCATAACGTCCGTCAATTGTCGTCCCAGCCGCTCCAGATTGCGTTCGGCCCCGACGACCCGAGATGGTGCAATGATCTTGTAGCCCGGGAAATATTGATTTGCGACGAACTGCTCAAACGATGGCCACATCGCCGCATCGAGGCAGTGCAGCTGCGTATACATGTCGTGGACGTGATACCATCGGTGTGCCGGTCAACAGCAACACCTTCTCGGCTGGGATCGGAGCAATAGCGTGGCTACCGAACACGTGCTGAGTGCGGATCGCCTCAGGGTTCTTCAGTTTGTGCGAACCCGCCGACGATCAGCAAATCCCACGGTTTGCCGCTCTTGATCTCCCGGTCGTCTCCCAGGATGTCGGAGTGGACGAGACCACCGTTGACACCCACCTGACCAGCCCGTGATTGAGCGTCGTGTCCAAACTGGCCTGGATCAGTAATACCGGCAGTCCGAGCGTCTGCCATTTCCATATCTCGCGCCGCCATGTGAACAAGACACTTGCTGGCACACCACCAAGATGCGATGGGGCATCGTGGCATTGGCCGTTACGGTTGCTTCGATGGTTTTACCGAGTTCCATAACGTCACCAAACATCGCACCGCGGTTTGGTCCCGCAGCCGATTGATGGCGAAGCGAACCGCTTCCTCCTGGTGAGGCAAAAGCTTCAGTCCAGAGCGCCGCTGCGTGGTTGTTGGTGCGACGCCCGTCATTGCTGCTGCGCCAAGACTAAATCGACGAAATCGGCGATCGCCTTCTTCAGGCTGCGGTCGACGCCGCGTGCCATCAGCAAAAATCGAAGGGCGCGCTCAGATCTTCGGCGAGGGATAGAGGCGGTTCGTCGTCTGCTGACACCTGCGGCGAAAGCGGTTCCGGCTCTTTTCCGATGCTGCGGCAAAGCGCGGTATACTGCTGGTCGCGTTCCTCCTTCTCCCGCCACAACTTTTCACTTTTCCTCTCCTCGTTCCGGCAGAGGTTCTGCAAAGCTAGCGCTGGTCGTCGCTCTGCCGGCGGCGTTCGGCTTTCGGCCGGTCTTGTTCGATCTTTTCGGAAGGGTGCTTGACGCTGCGAATGTAGGCGCGCGTGAGGGTAGCGCCGTTCGGCGCGCTTTTGATCAACTCGTCGAGCACATCGGGCGTGCTGGCTTCCAGATGGGCGTCAAGCGAAGCAGCACCCGGTCGCCGGCGGCCGGCTGGAAAGGCGGATGCGACCCTCCTTGGTCTTCGAAAATCGCTCGAAGGATAGTTCGACGCCGCGGTTTTTGGCTATCTCGTCTCGCATCGCCCTCATGAGTGCGAACAACTCGTCCTAACGCCGTCGTCGCCGGTCTCAGAACACTGTGCCGCAATGGCATCAGCGAGATCCCAGTCGCCGCCATCATCTTCCGGACCGCGGCGTCGCAAAGGGGAAATTGGATTTCGGCGGGTAGGGCGTTTTCACTCAGCGATTGGCGGCAAGCTTCCCCGAGGTATCGACGACTTCGCTCCGGACCGTATTCCGGCAGCGGGCCTCGATCTTGCAGCACGTCGCCGCTCCTGCTGACCTTGCGCTGCAGCGCCAGCGACGGGCTCAGGTGTCGCTTCAGACCGGGTGGTCGCTCGACCGTTAGACGAGGGATGTGTTCGTAACTCGTAGTTTCGCCGCCAAAACCACGGCCCTTGCTATTCTTCTCCATTATAGACTCCCGTCGCTGGCATTGATCTTGCCGGCACGGCCTCCGCATCTCCGCCGCACAGCAACGCTCTGCGGCGTCTCCGAGCAGGCCGGTTGGCATGGCGCAGGACTGCGCGCCAATCCTTTTGTTTATCGCAAAGCGTTCAGCGAAATGGGCGGGACAATTTAATTGTGCCGATCAGAATTGAGTGTCCCGCAGAGTTTTGCGCGTCGGGTAAAAGCTCTGGGAGGATTGACGAGCCACTGCCGGACACCGGTGTGTTTACCGCAGAAAAATGCTAATCAGGGACACGCCACTATTTCAGAGCCAACTGCACACATGACAAAGCTTAATAAGCTCGGGCCAGGACCGCAGCTAGGTTACATCGTGGTGTTTGACGCTTCGGATCGGGAGCAAGTGGAAAAAGCGTATGGTCAGACGTTGCCAGATCGCGCTCGCAAGCTAATGAGCGTTGCCCACCTTACCTTTTACGTTCTCCCTTGCTATCGAGGAGAATGCGCCGAAGATTGGAGGCAAGACTCTGATGTTCTCGACGAGATCGAACAATTGGTCGGCCAGGCCGAGCTGCTTCGAGCAAAACTATATCCGCCACACCACTGGAGCGAGGAATACCGCACCGATGAAACTCCACGGTGGTTAGACCAACGACTTCGAATAGAGCTCGCGGCTATCGATGCAAACCACACAACGATTCCGATATTCTGCGCATTTGCCTGACGGGGTTGATTGAAAGTGGACGCAAACTTCTTAAGCACGCTGATGAGCACGCGATCCATGAAGGCGATGCGTGGAATGCTTGGGTCGTTTGGATCACCCTGATTGTGCAAGCATTCAAATTACCTTTTGGCATTAGGGAGAATGACGTTTATCGCATGACTAAAACAGAGGACCCTTATCGTGAGAGAAGGCCCTCGCATTTTGTGCGACTCATAAAAGCTCTTCAGGAGATAGCGTGTCCTCATTATCGCAGGTCAACTACCGATGGCGGCCTAGCAAAAGCCATTGCAAGAGCTCGACGATCGATCAAAGTCCCCCAAAATTTTTATATCGATAACTCGGTAGGAACGAACGAGCTGGAACGTGAGCTGTTGAAGACCTTCAACATAAAGGCCTACGCGCAGCTAAGCGGACGCGACCTTTCGCCGTTACAGGAAGCGGTCAAAATGGTGATTGATACTGCTAGGCCAGGTATGCATCCGTTCATTCCCCAACCTCTCCATAGCTCGCAAATGTAATTGTTTCGGATTTTTGCTCTCATCGATCTTATTTGAGCGTCTGTCCTATCTGTTCATCCGCCTGCCGTGTGCTAACACGAGACACTCAGCTCTCCGGCAGGCCATTAACTTGTCCCGCCCATGAAGTCTAAGGTTGTGAGATAAACAATCGGCACCGAACAACGCCGTGCGGGATTCGATATATGCTCCGAGATCAATCTGACCGCACTATTCCGCCATTGGCCGACCGACACCGTCACGGTAAAGTCGAAGCAGCTCGGAAATATTCCGCAATATTCGCCTATTCGGCGCGGCGCGACGGCGCAGACGTTTGCATTAACGACGGCGTGAGCACCAGCGTAATGATCACGCGTGGGGCGCCTTTGAACTGCCCACTTTCGTGCGATTATGCAGTGTCGGCACCATGACCACGCGCAAGACCGACATCGCCCTCTCCCCTCGCCTTACGGCTTACGTCACCCGCGAAGAGGGTGCAGCCGAGTTGCGTGTATCGCCGTCTACCTGGGACGAGATGGTCGAATGTGGCCAACTCCCCAAGGCAATTCGCCTCGGTCGCATGGGGACAATTCTGCGCTGGCGATGGGCCGACGTTGACAGTCGACTCCGCAATAATGACGCTGAACCCTCGGAGCCGTATTTCAGGGGGTTAGGCAATGGCACGGCCAAGGACCGCAAACGTGATGTTGCCGCGTGACGTCCAACGAGTCGTTAAGCCACTCGGTAAGGTCTATTACTACTATGCACCGCATCGCGGTTCTGCTGGAGCCGGCAAGCGCGTGGCGCTCGGCAGTGATACCACCGATCCGGAATTCTGGCGCAAGCTGCGCGAAGCGAGCTCGCCTCCGGCCGCTCGCGATGGCACGCTATCGAAGCTGATTGCGGAATACCGCGCGAGCAAGGCGTGGGACGATCTGCGGCCGGCATCGAAGCGTTCTTATGCACACTTCCTCGATCGCCTTGAAGCGAGTGGCGGCGATCGCCCGGTTGCTGCCATGACCCGGCGCGACATTTATGTCCTGCTCGACCAGATGAGCGGCACGCCGGTCGCGGCCAATCAAATGCTCGCGGTGCTTCGGACCCTACTCGAATTTGGCGTGCCGCGCGGCTACCGCGGCGACAATCCCGCAATCGGCATCAAACGACTCAAAGTCGAAGACAGCGGACATACGCCGTGGTCTGACGCCGGCTACCGCTATGTCATGGAATATGCGCCAGAGTATCTGCGGCGCATGGCGTTCCTTGGCCGTGTCACCGGGCAGCGTGTATCCGATTTGGTCAAGATGCGCCCTGCCGACCTTGCCGACGATGGCATCAACGTGCGCATCGGTAAGCTGCGCGATAAGCCGCATTTCGTCCCGCTCACGGCGGCACAGATGACGGAAATCAAATCGTGGAGCGTGGGTGATTTGGAATTCTTCATTGCCACGCCGAAGGGTCGGAAGCGATTCAGCCCTGTGTATCTCAGTATCCTGTGGAACCGATGGCACAGTACCGCGGCATCGATCCGTCGATCTGGAAATGACCATTCACGGATTGCGCGCCACCAAGATCGACGACCTGCGACGGATCGGCACCGAAGACGGAGCGATAGCAGACGAGATCGGAATGTCGGTCGGGATGGTGTCGCGCTATCTACGGTTTGCCGACAAGACTGCATCGGCTCGCGCCAGTCGTGACCGACGTGAACGAAAGATGACCGGATTTGAAAACTCTACAAGAAGTTTGAAAACTTTCGCCTCGTAAGGTCTTGAGAGGAAAGTCATTTTCAAAAACTAAAATTAACGAAGCATTATCATTATTTGTTTTCGTTATCGGGCGGGAGCCTTGGCGGATGGCGCCAACGATGCCAGTCCAAGCATCTGAAAGGCGGCATGAAAATGCCAGCGCCCGCCAAGCACGCCTCAATGCGTGCACGTTTTTCGCCTATCGTCTCGTCCGGCCAAGCAAAGAGGAAGGCGGCAGTCATGTTACCCAGCCTTAACTACACCGCCACCGCGCGGCTCGCGATGGCGCTGGTCATCGTCATGCTGGGCACCACGACGGGCTTCGCGGGTTCGAGCAACCGAAAGCCCACTGTCGTCGTGCATCCTCGTTACGTCCCCTACGTGCCTGTCTCTCCCTACGCGCCTTATTATTACTCTCGCTGGAATCCCTACTCGATCTATTCGATTTACGACCACCTCAGCGGCGGCAGGCAGTTGTGTCACTTACCGAGCGAGCCCTGCGACAACGGACACCGCGTGCAAAATTAAACGGAGCGGCGCAGCCCCCGCCTGATGATGCCGATGGAAGGATGCGATGACGCCCTCGCGACGTCATCGCTTAGTTGACCGTTAGCGCTTTTTCGCACCGACTGTCTGCCAGTTGCAGGCACGTTCGAACGCATCGGCGACGCGGTACAACGTCGACTCCTGCCAGTGCTTGCCGACAAGCATCAGACCGATCGGGCGATCGCCTTCGCCGAACCCGCATGGAAGCGAGATGGCAGGATGATGCGTGATGTTGAACGGGCAGGTGTTCGTGATCTGCTCCCAGCTATGCTGCATCAGCGCTTCCATCGGTGCATCAGGCGGCGGAATTTTCGACGCCATCATGCGCGTCGTCGGCATGAGCAGCACGTCGTATTCGGCGAGCGGCGCATCATAAGCCGCGCGCAAGCGCCGGCGCAGATTTTGCGCCTTGAAGTAGTAATAGCCGCGGTAATACTTGTCCGTGTAAGCCGCCAACAGCATGCCGACTTTGACGGTGTCCGGCAGTTCGTTGGCGCGGTCGCGCAGCGCTCCGAGCCGCCCGGCCAGCGACAACGGATAGACGCCTTCGATGTTGCGCGGCAGCGCGCTCGTCACCATCGCATGGAGCGTTCCCTCGAGCGCAATTCCCGACCAGATCGGAATACCGATCGGATGCCAGGGGATGGAGATCTCATCGACCTTGGCCCCAATTCCTTCGAGGACTTTGGCTGCAGCACGCACGCCGGCATCGACGTCCGGATGCGAGTCGTATTGCCCGAAGCCTTCCTGCACCACGCCGATCTTCATCCCGGCGATGCTCTGGCCGATCGCCTTGGTGTAGGTGTCGACCCTGAGACCACGCTGCCGTGAGTCGTACCCGTCCTCGCCGGCCATCACTTCCAGAAACAGCGCGTTCTCCGCCGCGGTCGCCGTGAGCGGCCCGGCATGATCGATCGTTGGATCCATCCCCATGATCCCGGTATAAGGAACAAGGCCCCAGGTCGGCTTGATGCCGACCACGCCGGAGAGCGACGCGGGAATGCGGATCGAGCCGGCCTGGTCGCCGCCGGTCGCCATATCCACTTCGCCGGCGGCGACGAGCGCGCCGGACCCGGTCGAGGAGCCGCCCGGCGTATGCCCCCAGGCCCGCGGATTATGAACGGGGCCGGAAATGCTGGTCGCCGCGCCTCCCGAGAAGGAGAAATACTCGCAGACCGATTTGCCGACGATCTCGGCACCGGCATCAAGAAGCCGCGTGATCACCGGCGCGTCGAATTCCGGCACGAAACCCTCGAGCACCGAGGCACCATTGGTCAGCGGCACGCCGGCGAGCGCGTAAGTGTCTTTCACCGCCACTTTCTTGCCTGCAAGCTTGCCGCTGCTCGCGCCCTTGACGCTCGTCTTGGCGATCCAGGCGCCGTATTTGTTTTCGTCGCCCACCGGCCGGTAATAGGCGCCACGCGGGTATTTCACCATCGGCACGTCGTCCGGCAGCGATGCGAGTAGCCGGTAGCCATCGCCAAATGGCCGGATGAAGTTGATGAACGAATTGGCGTAGTCCTCGGTCACTTCCATGCCGAGACTGTCACCCAATTTGCGGACTTGCGCCGTCGACGGCATCTTAAAAGACATCGGATTTTCCCTCCTGAGCTGGCGGAAGCGAAAAGGCGCAATTGCTAAAGCCCGTGCGCATGGCGTTGGCACAATATTGCGGCACCGCCATGCAACCGGATTGGGCCGGGCGCCAGCCTAACCGCGCGTTGACTATCTCTCGAGCGTCCGTGGTTAGCATGCCGGCGGGAGACCCCGCTTGGCTCGACGTGCCGAGCCGTTGTCTCTGCACGCCATTTTCCCTCATCGCCTAGAACCGGCTCCATCGCCTTACCCAAGCATGGCACACCGCTTGCTTCGCGCTCGGTAGACCGAGACCGGTGAACTCGACTGGAGCCCCCGGATGCTCAGTGTGCACAATATCACGGCAGCCCTAGACAACGACTGCTTCGAGCATTGGCACGAGGTGACCTGCAGGAACTATTCCGTCACCGAGTATCGCCGGCCGGTGATAGGACCGTTTCGCGGGCAAATAACGGCACGGCGGTTTGGCGCCCTGACCGTCAGCGACGTTTGCTCGTCATTTTCTGATTGTGGAATCGAGGTCACGCGCGGATCAGGCGAAATCCGCCGCGACCCGCGCGACCATTTCATGCTTTATTTGGTGTGTTGCGGCAAGGTCGGTGTCGACCAGGATGGGCGGACGGCGCGCATCGGCGCCGGCGATCTCTTCATCTACGATCAATCGCAGCCCTTCACCTTGGAATTCGGCGGTTACTCTCGCGGGATCGTCTTGACCATCCCGCGGCCGCTGATGGTATCGCGTTTGCCGACATCGCATCGTCTGACGGCTCGCCGGATCGACGGCAGATCGCAGCTTGGCGCGCTCACGGCGAGCATCGTGCGTCAGATCGTCGATTTCGATATCGCGCTGGAGGAAGAAGTCGCCAACCGCGTGAGCGCCTCGGCGCTCGATATTCTCGCGACCACGCTCGAGGTCGAGATCGCAGGCGCGCTCGACGACGGCGCAGCATATGGCGGGCGGCTCGATCAGGTGAAGCGCTATGTGCTCGCCAATCTCGACGACGCGGGCATGACCATCGAAACGATTGCGTCGGCGCACAACGTCGCGCCACGCACGCTGCATCGCCTGTTCTCGGTCGAAGGTACAACGCCGATCCGCTGGCTCTGGCAGCAGCGCCTGACGGCGAGCTACAAAGCGCTCGCTGAAGGCCGCGTCCGCCAGGTGACCGACGCGGCGCTTAGCTTCGGTTTCACCGACATCTCCCATTTCAGCCGCGCGTTCAAAAAACAGTTCGGCTGCTCACCGCACACATTGGTGCGCCGATAGCCACCTGATGGCAACCAGAGTCCACAGCTTGGCAGTCAGAGGCAAGCGACCGCGGTTTCCAGCGCGTTATCGTTGAACCGCCGAGCGGGAGAGAGTTCTGAAGGCCAGAGATTGAAGGGTTTCATGTCTGTCGAACCAGAATTCTCCGCAGGAAGAATTGCAGCAATGTGGGGTGAGGCCGCGTTCTGAAAACGCATGGCTTGACGCTGCACCAGGCAGGATTGGCACCAGATAACGAAGGGAGTGCGGTCATGAGCATTAGCCGTAGAGCATTACTCAAGAGCGGAGCGGCGGCGGCGATTTGTGCACCCGCGCTTACGCGTGGCGCAGCCGCGGCCGGCGATCCAATTGTCATTGCCAGCATGTACGACCTTTCCGGCGGCCTCGAAGCCGCCGGCAAGCCGATGTATGACGTCCTGAACTTCGCGGTCGACGAAATGAATGCTGCCGGCGGGTTGCTCGGCCGCGAGATCAAGGTCGTCAGTTTCGACACGCAAACCAACATGCAGCTTTACGCGCAATATGCGCAGGAAGCCGCGCTCAAGAACAAAGTGGCGGTGGTGCACGGCGGCATTACGTCAGCGTCGCGCGAAGTGATCCGGCCGGTTCTGGACAAATACAAGACGCTCTATTTCTACGACATGCCATATGAGGGCGGCGTCTGCGACCGCAATATCTTCATCGACGGTCTTACGCCCGCGCACAACACCGAAGTGCTTGTCGGCCACGGCATGAAGAACTGGGGCAAGAAGGTCTACACGCTCGCAGCCGATTACAATTACGGGCAGATCACCGCCGACTGGGTGAAGAAATACGTCAAGGACGGCGGCGGCGAAGTTCTCGGCACCGAATACTTCCCGCTGGACGCCACCAATTTCGGCAGCACCATTTCAAAGATCCAGGCGGCGAAACCGGACTGGATCATGACCGTTCTGGTCGGCGGCGGGCCGATCTCGTTCTACCGGCAATTCCACGCCGCCGGCCTGTCCGGGAAGATTCCGATCGCCTCCACCACGTTTGGCGGCGCCAACGACCAGATGGTGCTGACGCCCGAGGAAAGCGACGGTATCGTCGTGGCCTACAACTACATCGAGAGCCTCGACAATCCGGTGAACAAGGAGTTCCTGAAGAAATTCCGCGCCAAATATGGCGCCGACTATCCGCCGATTTCCGACCTCACGATGTCGAGCTATCAGGGAATGCTGCTGTGGGCCGCCGGCGTGAAGAAAGCTGGTACCATCGAGCGGGACAAAATGATCGAGGCGTTGGAAAGCGGCATCAGCATCGACGGACCGAGCGGCAAGGTCACGCTCGATCCTGCGACCCATCACAGCATCTTCGACGTTCATCTCGCGGTCTTCAAGGATAAGAAGATGAACCTGCTGGAGACATTCCCGCAGCGCAAGCCGGCCGACACGGCCGCAGTCTGCGACCTGAAGAAAAATCCGCGTGAGGCCAAACAATACATCATCAAGGTGAACTAAGCGGCCGATGGCGAGGACGGGCGTCGCATCACCGAATGTCGGCGCCGGCTCTCGGCCTTGCCCATGCCTCGGTAACTCGCGCGGAGGGTTCGCGGTGGACCTAGCGGTCATCGTTGCGATCGATTTTGTGTATGCTATCGCGACGCTGGCGCTGATCAGCCTCGGGCTTGCCATCGTGTTCGGGATGATGCGCATCATCAACTTGGCGCACGGCGAGTTCATGGTGATGGGCAGCTACAGCGCGGCCGTCGCCGTGCATTATGGTGTCAATATCTGGCTCGCGATCCTGGTCGTCGCGCCGATCTCGGTCGGGATCATCGGCGTCATTCTCGAGCGCTTGATCATCCGCCATCTCTACGGCCGCATGGTCGAGACGATGCTGGCGACGTGGGGGCTCAGCCTGTTTGTCGTCGGCATTCTGACCATGATTTTCGGTGACATCACCGAAGGCGTGCCGACCCCGCTGCCGGGAATCCGGATCGGCGCTTACCAGACAAGTGGCTACAGCCTGTTCGTGATCGCGCTCGCGGTCGCCACACTGTTCGCGGTTTACGTGATTTTGCGGTCAAGCCGCCTCGGCTTGCTGGCGCGCGGAACCATGCAGAATGCCGACATGGCGGCCGCGCTCGGCACCGACACCTCGCGCATCTACGCCGTGACCTTTGCATTCGGCGCCGCGCTCGCCGGTCTCGCCGGCGGCGTGCTGGCACCTGTTTCCGGCGTATTCCCCACCATCGGCGGCTCTTATATCGGCCGCGCCTTCATCACCGTGATCAGCGGCGGCGCCGCGCCGCTTGCCGGCACGGCTTCGGCTTCTCTTCTGTTCGGCGTCATCAACCAGATCGCCACCTTCTTGACCAATCCGGTCTATGGCGAAGTGGCGCTCCTGCTCGCTGCGATTGTTCTGATACGCATCCTGCCCCAGGGAATCACCGGTCGCTATTTCCGGGGGAGTCTATGATCGCAACGTTGCGGGCCAACTGGGGGCTGGTCGCCGTCGGATTGCTCGGCGTAGCGCTGATGATCATCCTGCCGATCGCGCTCGATCTATTCGAGCTTCTGCAAATCACGCTGTACGCCATTTTCGGCATCCTGGCGCTCAGCCTCGCCTTCATCTGGGGCTATGGCGGCATCCTGTGCTTCGGTCACTCGGCCTTTTTTGGTCTCGGCGCCTACACCTATGCAGTCGCTGTCATAGACATCGGCGAGAGCACGGCGCCCTTTCTGCTCGCGATGCTGCTGCCGGCGCTGCTTGCCGCCGCGCTCGGCTATTTCATGTTCTATGCCCGCATCAGCGACATCTATGTCGGCGTTATCACGCTGACGCTCACGCTGATCTTCTACAATTGCATCAACTCCACCGCCGGCCCGGCCTATCATATTGGTGACGCGCTGTTGGGCGGGTTCAATGGCATGCCCAATATCCCCTCGCTGAACATTCCGTTCTTGCCTGATGCGACGCTTGAGCCGCTCGGCATGTTCCTCTTGTGCAGCGGACTGTTGCTGATCGTCTATTTTGCCTTGCATGGCCTCCTAGCGACGCGCTTTGGCCGCGTGCTGGTCGCGATCCGGGAGAACGAACAGCGCGTCGAGTTCTTAGGCTACGATGCGCGGTTGCATAAGCTCGTCGCCTTCGCGATCGGCGGCGCCTTGGCAGGGCTAGCCGGTTGCCTCTACGTCGCCTGGGGCAACTATGTGAGTCCGCCGGTCTTCAGCGTCGTGCAGTCGGCGCAGATCATCATCTGGCTCATGGTTGGCGGCGTCGGCACCTTGCTTGGTCCGGTACTCGGCGCCATGGCGATGTCCTGGCTGACGGTCAAGATCGGCACCCAGCAAGTCGTCAATGCGAGTGTCATTCTTGGCGCGGTTTTACTCGTCTTTGTCCTGTTGGTGCCGAGAGGCGTTGCGCCGATGGTGACCGATCACCTCGTGCCCTGGCTGCTCAGCCTGCGGCGGCCACCCTCGGCAGCGCACAAGATTGCGCAGGAGGGCAAGGCATGAGCCCGCCGCTGATCGAAACGCGCAACCTGAGCAAACATTTCGGTGGCGTCCAGGCGGTTCGCAACATCGACTTTTCGCTCGCCGAAGGCGAGCTACGTTGCCTGATCGGACCGAACGGCGCGGGCAAGAGCACTTTCTTCAAGCTTCTCACCGGCCAGATCAAACCGACCGGCGGCGTCGTGTTGTTCCGCGGCGTCGACATCACTAAGCTGCAGGCCCACGAAATCGCCCGGCTCGGCATCGGCATCAAGACCCAGGTGCCGAGCGTGTTCAACGGACTCACCGCGCGGCAAAATCTCTGGATCGCCGCCGCTCGCCACGCCACCAGGAAAGAAGCGGATGCCGCCGTTGACGCCCAGATCGAGCGATTGGGCCTTGGCCGTTTCGCCGACAAGCCTGTCGGCCAACTCGCGCACGGCCAGCGGCAATGGCTGGAGTTTGCGCTGGTGTTGTGCGGACGCCCCAATTTGATCCTGCTGGACGAACCAGCCGCCGGCATGACCGAGGAAGAGCGCGTGCGAACGACCGAGATCATCCGCGAGATCAATCGCGAGCACCCGCTGATCGTGGTCGAGCACGATATGTCGTTCATCCGCACGATCGCGCGGCGCATCACGGTATTCGATCGCGGTACCATTCTGATGGAGGGCGACGTCGATCAGGTATTCGGCAGTCAAGCCGTGCGAGACGTTTATCTGGGCAAGCAGGCGGCGGCGTGATCCTCGAAATCAACAATTTGCACGCCGGCTATGGCCGCATCCCGGTCCTGTCGGGCATCAATTTCACCGTCGGCGCGCATGAGGTCATCGGCGTTCTTGGCCACAACGGCATGGGCAAGACGACGCTACTCAAGACCTTGATCGGCCAAGTGCCGCTCACTGGCGGCACCATCAAGTTCGCCGGTGCCGACATCGGCGCGATTCCATCGTTCCGGCGGGCGCGCGCCGGTATTGGATATGTACCGCAGGGCCGCGCCATCTTCCCCAATCTGACGGTTTACGAAAATCTGCGCATGGGCTTCGTCGAGAACGGCGTCAATTCCGAGGAGAACACGCTCAACGATGTCCTGGCGCGTTTTCCCAGGCTCGATTCATTGCTCGATCGTCAGGGCGCCGCGCTGTCTGGCGGCGAGCAGCAGATCTTGGCGCTCGCCCGCTGTCTTTGCGGGCAGCCGAAGCTTTTGCTGCTGGATGAGCCGACCGAAGGAATCCAGCCTTCGATCGTGGAAGAGATCCTGGAAATTCTGATCGGGCTGCACCGCCATCAGGGTTTGGCCATCGTCGTGGTGGAGCAAAGTCTCGACTTCATTCGCCGCTTATCCGACAGGATCTTGCTGATCGAAAAGGGCATGATCATGGGCGAGGTGCTGCCGGACGCGCTGAAACAATCGGCGGCGCTCGGAAGCTTCGTCGCCGCTGAATAGAAACTCGGCGTGCGGCCAGCTCCGCCCGCGTCGCGCAATAAGACAATACGGTTGCGGCCGAGCGTCGCCGCCGCTTGAGGAAGGAAAGGGTTCGACGTGTCAGCCAAAGATAAAGTCAAGATTGCCCATCTCGCTGGACCGACGGCAACGATCCAGAACTCCCCGCCGCTCGTGACTTCCAACAAGGCGCGGCGCAAATACGGCCTGCCGCCGCGCAACAACCCGGATGGCAGCGAGCAGCGCTTCGACGTGCTGCGGGCCCAACGTCTGGCCTCTCCCGCCAAGGTCTATGTCGAATGCTTTTCCGCGCATCCGCTCGAAGCCGATGCCGCCGAGCTTTACGGCCCGCCGGACGGATACCTCGACGCCAAAGGCATCTTCCAGAAAGAGCGGACAAGCCCGAACGACAGGGCGGTGTTCGAGATCGAGCTTCAGCCCGAGGACGGCCTTTATCCGCTGCCCTACATGGCGCGGCAGGCTAACGGCCAAGCCTGGGAGGAAGAATGCACCACACCGGGCGCACCCGCCCAGCAAGCGCGGCAAGGCTTCTATCCGGATGGATCGCGCAGCTTTGAGGAGATCGATCGCTTGTCGGTCGGCGCCGCCGGCGTCGGCAATCTCATCTCCTCGTTTGCAGACGTCGACTTTTATCGGGTGCTGCCGACGGGCGGCTACACCAAGGGCCTGCCAGCCGCGCGCCGCACCGACATGGGCGAAGGCGATATTCCGCCGGAAATCCGCAGCAAGGACTTTTTCGCTTATAAGCCCTTCCACATCGGCGAGTCACCGGCCCGCCCGGCATTGGCGAAGCTCACCAACGCCACGCGGCGCGTTCTCGCAAGTGGGAAATATGATGGCGCGGTCTTCACCCAAGGAAGCCCGCAAGTCGAGGAGACAGCCTACTGGTTCAACCTGCTGATGGATACGACCGTGCCGATTTGCGGCAATTCCGCACAACGTCCGCACGGCGAAATCAGCAACGACGGACCGAAGAACCTGACCGATTCCGTCGAATACATCGCCTCGCGGGTCTGGGCTGACGAACAGGGCCGCAACCGCGCCGGCGTCATCGTGCTGCAGGAACAGCAAATTTTTGCGGCGCGTGAAGTCATGAAAGTCGATGCGCGGCCCGGCGGCTATGTCGCGACCGGCGGTCATGGCGGCATTCTCGGCGGCATGGGCTATCACGGCGCAGCCGTGCTGCACTATGTACCAGCACTGAAGCACACTTATCGATCCGACGTAAATTTGAGCAAGATACCCCCGTCGGTGGCGGTTGCCTGCGGCAAGGGAAAATCCCTCTCACTTATTGAAACGAAAATCAGAGATGCAAGCGGCGATCTTTTCGAAGACGCCATTCCATCAGTGTCGATCGTGAAGGACGGCGGCTATTTCGCCGAGGAATATTTCGACGACCCGTCAGTCACGGCCGATCTGGTGGCTCTGGTGGAGCAAAAATTGCGAGCCAACAGGCTTGGCGGCTTTGTCGCCGAAGGTCTGACGCCTTATGGAACGATGACCTCTACGGTCCGCCAAGACGTGCTGCAAAGAGCAATTTATGCCGGCCTGCCGGTTGTGCGGGTCGGCCGCGGTAGCCCCGAGGGCTTCGCCGACCCGCATGACTATTTCATCGCCGGCTCAAATCTGACCTCGACCAAAGCGCGCATGCTACTGATGGCTTGTCTTCTCAGATTCGGCAGCCTGCCGCCCGCCAAGGATCCGGCCGATCCGACCGCGGATGAGCTTGCCGCCACCCGGAAAGCCGTGGCGGCTTATCAGGGCGTGTTCAATACGCACTGAGCGGCGCGATATTTTCGAAGCACCCTCGGCCGCCGCCGCCGACAAACTATGCGACGCCGACAGCCGAGCCGCGCCGCAGCCGGATGAGTTCGCAGATACCGCTTGCCGGCAGCGGTTGACTGAACAGATATCCCTGCATCTCGTCGCATCCGGCGGCCTGCAGGAGCCCTTGCTGCATCGCCGTTTCAACGCCTTCCGCGGTGGTCTTCATCTTGAGGCTGGAGGCCAAGCTCAGTATGGCATGCACGATGGCCACTGCCTCGTGGCCGTCGAGCAGATCGGCGACGAACGTGCGGTCGATCTTGATGCGGTCGAATGGAAAGCTTCGCAGGTAGGAAAGCGATGAATAGCCGGTACCGAAATCGTCCAGCGCAATGCGCACGCCGAGTTTGCGAAGCTGGTGCAGCATCAGAAGCGAGGACTCATTGTTTTGCATGAGCACCGATTCCGTAATCTCGAGCTCGAGGCGCTGCGCCGGCAGCCCGGATTCCGCCAGCGCGCTGACGACTACGAGCGGCAGCGCGTTATTGCGGAACTGCGCCGGCGAGACATTGACCGCGACGCGCACGGAGTTCGGCCACGCCGTCGCGTCGGAACACGCCTGCTTGAGCACCCACTCCCCGATGCTATTGATCAAGCTGGTCTCCTCCGCCACCGGAACGAACTCCGCTGGCAGCACCATCCCGCGCTGTGGATGCCTCCACCGCAGCAACGCTTCGCAGCCGGTGATTATCCCGGTTTCGAGATCGAGAAAGGGCTGGTAGTAAAGCACGAACTCGTTTTTCAGCAGCGCCGCCCGCAAGTCGATCTCCAACGACCGCCGCCGCTTCATGCGCGCGTTCATCTCCGGCTCATAGTAACGGTAGCTGCCGCGCCCCTCCGCTTTGGCGCCATACAGGGCCAGATCGGCGTGATTTAAAAGCTCATCGATCTCAAGGCCGTCCTCGGGGGCCAAGGCGATGCCGACGCTCAAGTCGCTTCCGGTCTGATGGCCCTTCAAATTGTAAGTGTGACCGGCAACGATCTCCCGCAATTGCTGCGCGAACGCTTCCGCCTCTTTCGGATGGTGCAGACCAATCCGCACGACCGCAAATTCATCGCCACCCAGGCGGGCGATCAAATCTCCTTCGTTCAGGCAGCTGCGAATTCGTTGCGCCACTTCCCTCAGAAGTTCGTCTCCGGCCTGATGGCCGAGCGTGTCGTTGATGCTCTTGAAGTAGTCGAGATCGAGGTAGAGCACGGCGAGCTTTGCGCCGCGGCGTACAAATGACAACTCCCGCATCAATTGCTCGCGAAACAGCGTGCGGTTTGGGCACATCGGTCAGCGGATCGTAGTGCGCGAGCCGGGCAATCCTCGCCTGGGCGAGCTTTCTCTCCGTCACGTCGTCGACAACGCCCAGAATATAGAGTGCTTGATCCCGCTGGTCCCGGAATGTGATGCGGCGCGAGAAGATCATGCGCGACTCGCCTGCAGCCGTGCCGATCTCGCGCTCGTCAAACAACGGCTGTGAGGAACGTAGAAGTTCGTTGTCGCGCGCTTCAATTCTGACGGCTTCTGCCGCGGGAAAGACCTCTTCGGCCGTCTTGCCGATCATTGCTTCTCGCGATATTCCCAAGAAGCGCACACCCGCTCCGTTGACGAGCGCGTATCGGCGGTCCTCCGCGCGCTTGACGAAGATCGCGGACGGGACATTGTTGATGATCAGATCGAGGAACGCGCGGTTGCGATCACGTTCCTGTTCGGCGTGGCGCTGCTCGGTGATATCCTCGAAGGTTGCGACCCAGCCGGCTGCCTCGATCGGGTGGCGCACAACGCGAAGAATTCTGTTGTTTGCTCCCGGCACCTCCACCGACGCGATCTCGCCTGCCCGCAGCTTTGCCAAGATCGACGCAACGTACTCCTCCGGTTCGGGCAGAAACCCGCGCGCGGCTGCGCGACGCCGAAGAACGTCGACTAGTAAAAGTCCCTGCAGGTGGTTTTCATTCTCGCCCATTAATTCGCAATAGCGACGGTTGAACAAGATAATGCGGCCCTCGGCATCATACAGGCAGAGGCCATGAGCCATGTTATTGAGCGCAGCGTCCAACTGGGCCGACTTTTCGCGTGCAAGTGTTTCGGCGCGCTCGCGCACCGCCAACAATTGCTGCCGCTCGGTTACGTCCTCGTGTGTGGCTACCCTGCCGCCGCTCTCCAGGGGCTCGCTGGCGATGCGCACGAGCCGGCCATTCTTGGCCGGCCTTATGACGCTGAGCACTTTTCCTTCGACCAGGCTTTCGGCGACGCGACTGAAGACTTCGTCTACATCCTCGAAAAGCGATCCGGTCTCTCTTCGCAGCATCAGTAGGTCGCGAAAGGGAAGGCCCGGTCTGACGATTTCAGGGGAGAGGCCGTAGAGCTCGCAGTAGCGCCGATTACGCAACGCAATGCGCTGCGCGCTGTCGAACATGACCAAGCCCTGCGTCATGTGATTAATCGCGGTGTCAAGTTTCCTTTTTTCTTCGTTGATCGTTTTCTGATATCGATCCAGTCGACGTAGTTGATGCCATAGCAACAAGCCCGCCGGGCCAACAAAAACGAAACAGCCGATGAGCAAGTCGAGAACGACGTCCTCGACGAAGGTAAGGGTCCGCGCTTCCTTCACCGCGGCGCTCAACAGTGGAATGGCGCTGACCGCCATGATTGCGCTGACGATCAGGGCAACATAAAAGATCTTTCGAGTTTTTGGCGCCCGGAGCATTGTGACAGACTAAACCCTTGCGTTGCCGCGCAGATCAGGATGCCAGCAGAGCGTTTATTGAACGCGTTGCGTCAGCCGTTTTCCAAGATACGGCCAAAGACGTGTTAACTAATTTCCTCGAGTTTGCCGCTTCTTCCGCGGGGGCTTGCTCGGAAATCCGCTTTGCCCCGAGCTTCCGTCAGCGCCTGGGCGCATCAATGCTTGTGGCGTCGCTGCGGTGCGGCAAATCCGCAGACGCCGGCGGCGCTGAGAAGCCGAACCGTTATTGAGGCGAAGGCGCGGCGCGCCGAGCGAGCCTGGAAGCGCCCGCGGCGGCCGACAAACCCATCCCGCATGTGAGACGGGGTCGAGCGCGACCGTACCGCAGGCACATTGCACTGGTGGCACGTTCCCGCGGAGCGCGTCTTTCAACCACCCCGGCGCATAACCATCTAAACTGCCTCATACTGCATTGCGGTGGGACTCCGCGGCGGACGGGAAGGGGTTGCTATGCCAAAACTCATTTGGCTGCCGTTATTGCTGGTGATCGCAAGTTTTGCGGCCACGCCGGGCAAAGCGGCGGACGAGCCTGATCTGATCTTCAAGCGTTCGACGGTCTTCAAGCTGCTGACGCCGAACGATAAGCTTGCCACCTATGGCCTCGACGACCCGGACGTTGAAGGCGTCGCCTGCCACTTCACCGTGCCCGAACGCGGCGGCGTCGAGGGATGGCTGGGCGTCGCCGAAGAGGTTTCAGATATCTCGCTCGCCTGCCGGCAGATCGGTCCCATTCGCTTCAAGTCGAAGTTCGCGCAGGGCGAAGACGTGTTTCGCAAACGCCGCTCGCTGTTCTTCAAAAAGATGCAGATCGTGCGCGGCTGCGACACAAGGCGCAATGTGTTGGTCTATATGGTCTATTCCGACCGCCTGATCGAAGGCTCGCCGAAGAATTCCACGTCGTCGGTACCGATCATGCCCTGGGGACAGAACGATCAGATCCAGCGCTGCGAGGATTTCGTCGAGAAATAGACCACAGATCACCAGCGCAACGCGGCAGTGTGAACGCGGTCGTCCCAGAGCGCCGTCAGCTTGTCGTCCAATTGCGTCACCGTAATCGAGCATCCCGCCATTTCCAGCGAGGTGACATACGAGCCGACGAGCGATCGCGTGACGGTCAATCCACGCTTTTCAAGAATGCGGCGCGCCACGCTATACATGACATAAAGTTCGATGGTCGGCGTGCCGCCGAAGCCGTTGACGAGCAGCAAGACGTCGCCCGCTTTGGGATTGCCGCGATCGTTTAAGATTGCCATAAGCATCTGGTCGGCGATGACCTCCGCGCTGGCAAGCTTGATTCGCGCGCGCCCAGGCTCGCCATGGATGCCCACCCCCATTTCCATCTCATCGTCGGCGAGCGCGAAGGTCGGCGATCCTGCTGCCGGGACGGTGCAGCTTGTCAGGGCCACCCCCATCGAGCCGGTCCTGGTATTCACCTCGGTGCCGAGCTGAGCGCAGGCATTGAGATCCATTCCTTTCTCGGCGGCCGCGCCGACGATCTTCTCCACGACCAGCGTACCGGCAACGCCGCGCCGGCCGGCACTGTGAGTCGATTTTTCGACAGCCACATCATCGTTGGTGATCACGGTTGCGGTCGCGCCATCGCATAATTCCGTTGCCATCTCGAAATTCATGCAGTCGCCGGCATAATTCTTCACAATGAAGAGCACGCCGGCTTTGCCGCCGACGGCGGTGGCGGCTTCGACAATCTGATCCGGCGTCGGTGAGGTGAAGACTTGCCCAGGGCAGGCCGCGTCGAGCATGCCATGTCCGACAAATCCAGCATGCAGCGGTTCATGGCCGGAGCCGCCGCCCGAAATCAGGGCGACTTTGTTGGGGTTCGGCGTGCGCCGGCGCACAAATTTGCGCTCGGCGCCAAGAGCAACGATATCGGCATGCGCGGCGGCAAAGCCGTCCAAGCTCTCCGCCAGCATGGTATCGACGGAGTTGATGAATTTCTTCACGACATCCCTCCCCTTCGCCGCGCTTGCGCGCGGTCAATTTTCTTCCTGCAAGATGGCCGTCAACCGGCGTGCAAATTCCTGCAGCAGCGCATCGACTTTTCCATTTCGCTTGGGGCTTCCGAGATCCGGCACGTGCAGCGTGATGGCCCGATCGCGCGGCGCCTTCGCCAACTGCCCGAGCCGCCTGGGATGGGCGCGCGCATAGGCACGCAGAAACGCCTGCTTCGCGGCCGGCGGGAAGTGACAGACTTCGAAAATGGTATTGAGATGCTGGACCGGAACGGGCACCGGGTAGGCCGGATTCGAGATCTGGCTGACGAAGCTGCGGTTCTTGCCCATGGCGTGCGCCAACCTGATGCGCATGCCGGAGGGCCGGCTGTCGAGCACTTCCTTGAAGATGCGCTTGTACTCGGCGACGGCACTCACCTCCTCGGCTTCATCGAGGGCTGCTTCAGACACGGATGGCCTCACTGCTTAGGCCATCGATTGTCTGCTTGATCAGAGCGAGCGCCGATGGATTGACCGACAGCTCGCGCAGACCGCACGAGAGGAGCCCGGCTACGCAGCGCGGATCGCCGGCCATGTCGCCGCACAAGCTGACCTCGCGCCCGGCCCGTCTGCCATAGTCCACGATGTGCTTGATAAGACTCAGCATCGCTGGCTGCAATGGATCCATCAGATTGGCGAGCGCACCATTCGTGCGGTCGCAGGCCGTCAGATATTGGGCAAGATCGTTGGAGCCAATCGAGAAGAACGATGCATCAAACTGTTCGATAGCCAAGGCGGCAGCCGGCACCTCGACCATGACGCCGATTTCCGGAAGCGCGGCGGGATTTCCTTCAGACTGCAGTTGATCGACCGCTTCGACAAAGATCCGGCGAGCCGCTTCCAGCTCGGCAGGCGTCGTAACCATGGGAAACATGACTTTGAGGTTGTCGCGCACGGCCACGCGCGCCAGCGCCCGCAGCTGAACGCGAAAGATGTCAGGACGCGCAAGACAAAGCCGCAGGCCGCGCACGCCGAGGAACGGATTGGCCTCGCCGTCCACGGTAAATCCCGGAACCGGCTTGTCGCCGCCGGCATCGAATGTCCGGATGGTGACTGGGCGCTTGCCGGCCCAGCGCAGAACGGCGTCATAGGCCCGATATTGCGTCTCCTCATCAGGCAATCCGGATTGCCGGCCGAGCAGAAATTCCGTGCGCATCAGCCCGATGCCATCGGCATATTGCGCGTCCGCGTGCTCCAGATCCTCGACGCGCTGAATGTTGATCAGGAGCTTTATTTTCTCACCCGCCCACGAGGCCGTGGGGCGGCGCAGAATGGCGCGCGCGGAAGCGCGGTTCTTGCGGAGCAAATCCCGGCGGCGCTCGAACAGCCCGATCTGTTCAGCGCTTGGATCGAGCTCGAGTGTGGCGCCCTCGCCGTCGAGCAACGCAGTGCGGGCGTTTGCGGGCACGGAGCCCAGCTGTACGATCATTGGAATGCCACGTGCCCTGGCCAACATGGCGACGTGGCTGGTCGGACTGCCGCGCAGCAGTGCAAGGCCGCCGCCACGGGACCAATCGATTTCCAGGAACTGCGACGGCGGCAGGTCGTCGGCACACACCACTGCGCCGCTCGGAATTTTAGGCGTTTCGCCCGCTCCGCCAAGCAAGGTCCGCAGCACGCGATCGCGCAAATCCGCCAAGTCCGAGGAGCGCGCCTGGAGGTACTCGTCGGCGGCTGCGTTATAATCGCCAATTTGCGCCTCAAGGGCGGACGACCAGGCCGTGTGCGCCGGCACTCCTTCGGCGATTGCCGCAAAGATCGGATCGAGGAAGTCATCGTCCTCCAACAGCGCCACCTGAAATTCGAGGATCTGCGCGGCATCGCCACCGACTGCCTCGGCCAGTTTGGCGATCTGCTGGCCGGCCGAAACGAGCGCCGCTCGCAGCGCCGCCTCCTCATCAGGAGGCGCGGCAGCGACACGCCCGCCGCTCGTCGCTCCGTCCACGCGCACGAACGGCCCATGCGCGAAGCCGATCGAGGCCGTCCTGCCCCGATATGCCAAACCTGCGATGGTAGCGCGTTCGTTCACGATGCGTTGTCCGGAAAATCGGCTGCGACCAAATCGACCAGGGCGGCGACCGCGCCTTCAGCGTCTTCGCCCGACGCCTTGATCTGGATAACGCTGTCGCGCACCGCGCGCAGCGCCATCACCTTGGCGATGCTCTTCGCATTGATCCATTCGGCCGCGTCGGATGCGCGAATGGAAATCTGCGCCTGAAATTTCTTGGCGAGCTTGGTCAGCTTCACCGCCGGCCGCGCGTGCATGCCGGCGGCGTGCACGAGTTCGCACGCTGCCGGTAATGACTTGGCCGTTCGGGCTCTCCAACGTCATTGCGTCCTCGATCGATCCTCTTCCGCTCGCGTTCACGCCGCCGACAATTCTTCGGCCACGGCTCTAACCTCGTCGAGCGAACTGCCGCCCGCCGCTTCGGTCGCCGCCATCACGGCGCCTTCGACAATCGGCGCGTTGCAGACCACCACCCGGGCGCGCCGTTCCGATTGCAACATCTCGACAGCCATTTCGCTGTTAGTCTCGGCGCCGCCGAGATCCACGAGGATGGCCACGCCTTTTGGCGACCAGACCTGGTTGATGGCCTCGATGATCATCGGCACGTTGGTGCCGAGACCGCCGTCGGGATTGCCGCCGCAGAACGCTACCTTCACCTCGCTGCCGACCATCTGCCGCACCATATCGGCGGTGCCCTTGGCGATGTCCTTCGAATGCGACACGATGACGATGCCGACCGTGTCCGTCATGAACGGGCCTCCAACGTATCGCAGACGGCGTGCACAAGAACGCAGCTTGAGCGCGCGCCGGGATCCACGTGACCGATGCTGCGTGCACCGAGATACGACGCCCGCCCCTTGGTCGCCTGCATCGGCGCTGTCCGTGCAGCCGCCTCGTGCGCGGTCGTACGCACCCGCGCGATCAGATCGAGGCTGACCGTCTCGGACTGCAGCGTTTCCAACACCGGGAAGAGAACATCGAGCATGGTCTTTTCCCCCGCCTTCGAACGCCCGCGTGAACTGACGGCATTGACGCCGCTGCTAAACACCTCCGCCAGATCGGCAGGCAATTGTTTGTTCGCTAGCGCATCCCCGGCAGCGAGAAAGAAGCTTCCATAAAGCGGACCGGACGCGCCGCCAACCGTCATGACCAAGGTCTTGCCGATAGTCTTGAGCGCTTCGCCCGGCGGCAGCGCCGCGATCGTGTCCAATTTGCCGAGCACGGCCTCGAAGCCACGCTTCATGTTGGCGCCGTGATCGCCGTCACCGATGGCTTGGTCGAGCGCTGTCAACTCCGCCGCGCTGGCGATGACCTGCTCCGCCGCCGCCTTCACAAGTGATTTCAACATTTCGGGTTCAAGCGACATGGCGGTGTCCTAATGAAGTGTCGGTGCGATCCGCCGCCCCGCCGCGTCGAAATAGAGGGGCCGCTCGAGCTGCAGCTCGACCTCCTGCCCGGCTTCGAGCGGCCGATGCGGATCGGCCAATGTGACCAGCATGCGGTCGCGGTACTCCAGGTGAACATGATTTTGATCGCCGAGGTGTTCGACGCGGTGGATGCGGCCGGCAAATTGCCCGCCACTGGCCTTGGCGATCTGCAGGTGTTCGGTGCGGATGCCGAGCGTCTCGGTGCCGGGCGGCATCGCGGCGTGCGGCAGAAGGTCGGCCGCCAAGAAATTGATCGGCGGCGTGCCGAGCCGGCTTGCAACATAACGGTCGGCGGGGCTCTCGTAGATCTCACGCGGGGTGCCGACCTGCAAAAGCTCGCCATCCTTGATGACGCCGATGCGCGATGCCATGGTCATGGCCTCGACCTGGTCGTGGGTTACATAAAGAATCGTCGAGCCGAGTTCGAGCTGAATCCGCTTGAGCTCGAGCCGCAATTCGGCGCGCAATTTGGCATCGAGCGAGGACAATGGCTCGTCCATCAAATAGATGGATGGGTCACGCACCAGCGCGCGGCCGATCGCGACCCGCTGCATCTCGCCGCCGGAAAGCCGCGTGGCCCGGTTCGCAAGTTTGTTGGTGATGTGCAAAAGCTCGGCGGTCTCTTCGACGCGCTTTCGGATCAGCGGCTCAGGCACGCGGCGCGCCGGCGAGCGCAACGGAAATGCCAGATTGTCGTACACCGTCAGGTGCGGATAGAGCGAGTATTGTTGAAAGACAAAGGCAATGTCCCGCGTTCCCGGTGGATCGCGGGTTACGTCGCGCCCGTCGATGAAGACCGTGCCGGCATCAGGACGTTCGAGGCCAGTGACCAGCCGAAGCGTGGTTGTCTTGCCAGCGCCGCTCGGACCTAGAAGGACGACGAATTCACCGTCATTGACGACAAGCGAAAGGTCGCGCACGGCGTCGACGTGGCCGAAGCGCTTACTGATATGCCGCAGAGAGACGTTAGCCATGGGCTGCGCTCTCCTCATTCACCGATGGGGCGCTCGCGGTTTGAATGGCCATTCCGGTTTGGGCATCGAACAGGCTCAGGGAACTGAAGCGGAATGTGAGACCTACCGTCTCGCCGACTTGCACCGGCACGCTCGACGCCAGCCGCGCTTTGATTGAGCCCTGCTCGGTCACGACGGTGACGATCTGGGTCGTTCCCAAATATTCGGCCCCAAAGACGCGGCCGCGCAGCGTCGCTGCGTCAGAGAACCGGATGTGCTCCGGTCGAACGCCCAGCACCACCGCACCGCCTTGCCGCCTTTCGTTGATTTCAGGAACTGGAATGCTGACGTCTTTCAATTTCACTGTGTGCGCGTCCAAGTCGAGGCCGGCGTCGCAATGCAGAAAATTCATCGGCGGCGAGCCGATAAAATCGGCGACGAACATGCTCGCAGGCCGGTCGTAGACCTCCTGCGGCGAGCCGATCTGCTCGATCCGGCCCGCATTCATGACCGCGATGCGGTCGGCCATTGACATCGCCTCGTGCTGATCGTGCGTGACGTAAATCGTGGTCGCCGAGATGCGATCATGCAGTTCACGCAACTCGCCACACATGAGATGCCGGAACTCGGCATCGAGCGCACCCAGCGGCTCGTCCATGAGGAATGCTTTGGGGCGCCGGACCATCGCGCGCCCCAACGCAACCCGCTGGCGGTCGCCGCCGGACAATTTCGACGTCTTGCTCGTCAATAAGTGTTCGATGCGCAGAAGCCGGGCGGTCTCCAAGACCCGCTCGCGAATGTCGCTGCGCCCCATGCCCTGGCACTTCAGCGGAAAGCCGATGTTCTGCGCGACATTCATGTGCGGATAAAGCGCAAACAGCTGAAACACGAAAGCAATGTCGCGGGCGGCCGCACGCCGGAACGTGACATCCTCGCCGTCGAGCAAGATGCTGCCGCTGGTCGGCAGCTCGAGCCCGGCGATCATGCGCAGCGTCGTCGTCTTGCCGCAGCCTGACGGCCCCAGCAATGCAAAGAAGGTGCCGTTCTCGATGGTGAAATTCGAATCATGCACCGCCGTGAACTGGTCGAAGGCCTTGTGCAGATTTTCCACCTGGATTTGTGCCATGCGCGCCCGCTATTCTGGAAAATGGCTCACGGCGACAAATCCCAGCGTACCGGCCAGGATGGTGACGAACGAATAGCCGTATAGGTCGATCGACCACGGCTGCACCAGCATCACGATGCCGGCGGCGATCAGGGTCATCGCGGCAGCTTCCCATGGCCCCCGGCGGAACCAACGAACGAGCTTGCCGGTAGAAAGCGCCGCGTTGCTCATTTGCGCACCGCTCCGAACGTGATCCCGCGCAACAAATGCCGGCGCAGCAGGATGGTGAACAAGACGATCGGAATGACGAAGAGCGTCGTCGCGGCGGCAACCGCCGGCCAATCTTGACCGCCCTCTCCGATGATGAACGGAATGAATGGCGGCATGGTCTGCGCATCGCCGCTCGTCAGCAGGACCGCGAAGGCATATTCGTTCCAAGAGAAGATCAGACAGAAGATCGCGGTGGCGGCGATGCCGGTCACGGCTTGCGGCAGCACGACCTTGCGCAGCGCCTGCAAGCGCGTGTAGCCGTCCACCAAAGCGGCCTCTTCGTATTCGCGCGGAATCTCGTCGATGAAGCCCTTCAGCAGCCACACGGCCAGCGACACGTTGACCGCCGTGTAGAGCAAGATCATCCCGATCTTGGTGTCGGTGAGATTGAGCTGCCGATACATCAGATAGATCGGTATGGCGACGGCGACCGGCGGCATCATGCGCGTGGAGAGTATGAAGAACAGAAGATCATCGGCCAAAGGAATGCGGAAGCGCGAGAAGGCGTAAGCTGCCAATGTGCCGAGCAGAACCGCGAGGAAAGTCGAGCCGAATCCGATCACCAGCGAATTGATGAAGCGCGGCACCACTTTCGACGGTCCAGCAATCACCATGTCGTGGTGACGGACGAGCTTGTCATACCACGTGGTTGCCGGCGGCAGATTGGCGATGAACTCCCGCGTCTGCCGCGTGCGCACGGTGAACAGATTGACATAGCCTTCGAGCGTCGGCTGGAAAATCACCTTGGGCGGATAGGCAATCGCGTCGCTTTGCGATTTGAAGGCGGTCGCCGCAATCCAAAGCAGCGGCAAAATCGCAATCACGGCATAGAGAATGACGATCACGCCGGCGAAAGCTTTCGCGCGCGGCGTGGCCTCGACCACGGAATGGGCGGTGGATTTTGCGGCGGCCGTCATCGCTGCTTCACCCGATTGAGGACTTTGACGTAGATGTTGGCGGCGCCAAAGACGGTGACGAACAAGATGATCGCCAGCGCCGAGGAATAGCCCGTCCGCCATTTCTCGAAGGCCGCGCGCTTCAAGGTGATCGAGACCAATTCCGTGGTCGAGCCCGGCCCGCCCGAGGTCAAGAGGTTCACCATATCGAACATCTTGAAGTTTTCGATGGCGCGGAAAAGCACCGCCAACATCAGAAACGGCATGACCATCGGCAGCGTTATCGACCAGAGCTGCCGCCAGGACGAAGCGCGGTCGACCTCTGCCGCTTCGTAGATGTAATCGGGAATCGAGCGCAGCCCGGCCAGGCAGATCAGCATCACGTAAGGCGACCACATCCAGCTGTCGACGAGCACGATCGTCCAGGGCGCCAGCGCGACTTCGCCGGTCATGCTGAACGAGCTTGGCGGAATGCCGGTGAAGAGGCCGACGACATAGTTAAAAGGCCCGATCTGCGGCTGAAACAACAATGTCCAAAAGTTGCCGACCACAGCGGGTGATAGCATCATCGGCAAGAGGATGATCGTCGTCCAGAAGCTATGCGAGCGGAACTGGCGGTTGATCAGAAGCGCCAAGCCGAAGCCGATGACGACCTGCAGCGCGACCGACCAGATCACAAAGCTCGCCGTCGTCTGCAGGCGGGCCCAAACATCCTCGTCCGTCAGGATGTCATTGAAATTATCCAGGCCGACAAAGCGCGTCGGCAAATAGGACATGCTGAGATTGAGGCTGGTGAAAGACAGCCGGATCATCCAGATCAACGGGAAGATGTTGATCGCCAAAAGAAGCGCGACGGTCGGCGCAACGAACAACCATGCAATGCCGCGGTCCGATAGACCGCGCACCCGCTTTGCGGCCCTGAAGCGGGCTTGCTCGCCGATGCGGTCGGCGCTGGCGTCGGGATGAATGATCGCCGTCATTGTCTTTTGCAGCGTCTTCTAGAGCATCGGATAGCGGCCTAAGGAATCTCCCCGGGCTCTGGGTCCGGGGAGGCGCTTGCTTTTAAGACAATCGCCGCGCGCTACTGCGCGGCCACCTGCTTGCCTTGCTCCTTGAAGACTTTCGTCCAGTCCTTGACCAGGAGATCGAGCGCCTGCTGCGCGGTGCCCTTGTCGGCAACCACATAGTCATGCACCCGCTTCTGCATGTCGAGGAGGAGTTGCGCGTAGGACGGCTCCGCCCAGAAGTCCTTCACGATCGCCATCGATTCAAGGAATTGGGGAGCGAACGGCGCGCTCTTGGGGAAGCCGGGCGCGTCGACGACAGCGTTAAGTGCCGAGTAGCCGCCGATCTCCCACCATTTCTGCTGCACTTTCGGCTGCGCGAACCACTTGATGTAGCGGAGCGCATCGTCCTGATGGTCGGAGGTGGCCACGACCGAGATGCCCTGGCCGCCGAGCTGCGTGAAGTGACCCTTCGGTCCGGCGGGATTGACGAAGAAACCGATCTTATCGCCGCCGACATTCGGATCTTTGTACAGGCCGGGGAAGAAGGCGAACCAGTTCATCTGCATCGCCACCTGACCCGACTTGAAGGCGTCGAGGCCCTCTTGCATGTAGGCGTTGGTCAGCCCGGGCGCGGTGCAGCACTTGTACAGCTCTTTGTAGAATTCAAGGCCTTTGACGGCGTCGGGCGAGTTGACGAAGCCCTGCATCTGATACGGCTTCTTCGGGTTCTCGTACTCGAAACCATAGTTGTAGAGCACGTTGGTCACGCCCATCGTGATGCCTTCAGAGCCGCGCTCGGTGAAGATGTAAGCGCCGTACACCTTCTTGCCGTCGATTTCGCGACCCTGGAAGAACTCGGCGATTTGTTTGAGTTCATCGTAGGTCTTGGGCGGCGCGAGATCGCGGCCATACTTCTTCTTGAACTCGGCCTGGATTTCCGGCCGCGAGAACCAGTCCTTGCGGTAGGTCCAGCCGACCGCGTCAGCCATGGCGGGCAGCGCCCAGTAGTTCGGAGTGTTCTTGGGCCATTCCGAATAGCCGACCACCGTCGCCGGCACGAAGTCGCCCATCGAAATGTGCTCTTTGGCGAAGAAGTCGTTGAGCTTGACGTACCAGTGGTTTTCGGCAGCGCCGCCGATCCACTGGCTGTCGCCGATGATCAGATCGCAGAGCTTGCCGTGCGAATTGAGCTCATTGAGAAAGCGGTCGGCATAGCTCGTCCACGGGACGAACTCGTATTTCATTTCGATGCCGGTCTCTTTGGTGAAATCCTTGCCAAGCTCGACAAGGGCATTGGCGGGATCCCATGCCGCCCAGCACAAGGTGAGTTGCTTGCTCTGCGCCGCCGCTGGGCCGCTGGTAACAGCCGACAACGCTATGCCGGCGAAGAGAGCGAGCGCTCCGCCCACCCACTTCGACCACTTTCCTGTCACAGATGTTTGCATGTGGCTTTCCCTCTTTTTGAACGCGTTTCCTCTTCGTTTCCGGAGCGCCCTCGGCCGGAGACAATGCAGTCATCGAAGCCCAGACGGGCTTAAGGCAGCTGTTCGGGGGAAGTGCCGGGCTTTAGGCGGCCTAGGCCGCTAACGCCTGTCCTTGGGTGCCTCCGAACGCGATGTCGTTTCTGCTTATTACTAAACAAATAGACCCAAAATCCGGAGCGACGTCAAGCGACGATCAGCGCTGCCCTTGGCCGGCGGGCGCGGCACCGCCCGGATGCTGACGGATTACCGAAGACGCTAAAGGCTCAATATTCATGGGTATTTCTTTTTTTGCGGTATCGGGCGACCAGGGCCAAGCCTCCGTCCGGCGCGCCATTGAACCGCCAATCCAACAAGGGAGATTGATTCCTTTGGCGCGCTGCGGCTAGAATTTACTAACGCGCTCACTAAACTATACGGGTGAGGCCATGGATGCCCGAAGCCGCGCCCTCGGTGCGGGATACCAAGCCATGTCGCAGCCATTCAGGCTCATCGCCGCCAAAGGCATGCAGAACGGGATCTTCCGGCTCTGGTACGGCGCGGCGGACAATGACCAATCGCCCTTTGTGCTGACATTGACGCCGCAATATGTGGCTCACGCGCTGCGCAAAGCGCTGCCCGTGACACTCGAGGAAATCGAGGAATATGCGCAAGAGAACGAGGACCGGCTGCGGGCCATAGCTCAAGACGCGAGAGCATGCGGCCAAAACGCCAAAGTTCTCGAATAGACTTTACCGAACGGCCCGCGCCTCACGCCCTACTCAACCGCCAGGGACGAGATGCCGGCCCGGCGCCTGCGCCGGCTAAAACATCGCATGCTAAACGTCTGCGTCCACCGCGCGCCGTTGTGATACGGGCTTTGGCTTTCATCGAACTGGCCAGCATGTCATCATGCAGATGCCCATCGTCGCCAGGATGTCCGCCTAGTCGTTGGTTGGACGCGCCGTGCCACCGAAGGTCGTGACGAACCCGCCGGCCTCCTCGACCAAAAGCGTGCCGGCGAGCGTGTCCCACGGGTTCATGTCGTTTTCAAAAAGCGCGTCCAGCCGCCGCCATTTGCGCGACTATTCGGGAACAGCAAAACCTCCTGCTGTCGACGGTCGCTCAAGGCGCCGTCGCGATTGTCGACCAAACCGCGCTGGCAAAGCCAGCCGGAATGACCCATAAGGGACTGGACCACAGGGGCTTTTCGATTGTCCTGGCAGGCCGAAACACGGCTCTATATTGCGCCGACCCTGGACGATGCCGTCGCCGCGCTCGCCGAGCGGGGACGCGATGGAGCGCCGCTCGCCGGAGCGACCTGGATCATGCGGGCGCCGCTGCGTCAGGAAACACATGAACGCTCTTATGTGGCGATCTCGAAGATTAACGACTTGCGAGAGCTGTCCGTCGGCGACCGGCAGGTGAGCATTGGGGCGTGCATCACGCATGCCGAAATCACGCGCGAGCTTGCCTCGATCCCCGGCTGCCGGGCACTCGCCATGGCCGCCGGCAGCGCGGCCAATCCAGCCATCCGGCAAGTTGCGACAATCGGCGGCAATCTCTGCGCAACAAATTTTGCGGCGGCCGACCTTGTGCCGGCGTTGCTGTGTCTCGATGCTGAGATCGAATTGCAAGGGCCGGGCGGCGCTGAGCGAATTTCGCTGAGCCGCCTTCTCGAGATTCGAGCAAGCCTCGTGCCGGGTCAGCTCGTCCGGCGCGTCATCGTTCCACGCACGCTGTGTCGTTCGGTGCATGTGCGGTTGCCGCTGCGGAAAGCCGGCGACTATCCCGTTGCCATTTTCAGCCTTGCCGTAACGTTGGATGCAGCCGGCACGGTCACAAGCGCCGGCGCCGCTGTCGGATCGGTCGAGGCAACGGCACGGCGCTGGCACGGATTGGAAGCCGAATTGATCGGCCACCCGCTTGACCCGGCGCATGCGGCCGAAAAGGCGGAGCGCCTTTGCACAGCCTTGCGCCCTCGCGACGGTGTCGAGACGCCCGGATGGTATCGTTTGAAAGTCCTTCCCAGCCTGGTACGCAAAGCCGCAAACGCTTTGCGCGAACAATCGTGAGCGACAAAGTCCGGACGAGAATGCGATGTCGATGCGATTGAAAATCAACGGCGAAGATCGGGTGTCGAACAGCGATCCCTTAAGTCCACTGCTTGACGTTCTCCGCGACGAGTTCTTCTTGACCGGCGCCAAACCTGTCTGCCGCGAAGGTTTTTGCGGCGCCTGCATGGTTCTGCTCGATGGCAAGCCGGTCGCGTCGTGCTTGATGCCAGCCGGGCTCGCTGCGAACCACGAAGTCCGCACAGTGGAGGCGCTCGCGCCGGAAGGCGATTTATCGCCACTGCAGCGCGCTTTGGAGCAACACGATGTGGTCCAATGCGGCATGTGCTTTCCGGGCATGCTCGTCACGCTGACGAGCTATTTTGAACAGGCTGAAAATCCCAACCGGGAAGACATGAAAGCCGCGCTGGTCGGAAACGTCTGCCGGTGCACGGGCTACGAACGCATTCTTGACGCGGCGCTTTCGCTTGTTCAGCCCGCGGGAACGCGGTGAGAACGATGTCTGACGCAGCAAATGTTGTGATGAACTTCCCGCGGCGGGACGCGCGCGACAAGTTGCGCGGCCGCACGCGTTATACCGTCGATCGCGCCCGCCCCGGCATGCTACACGCGGCGCTGGCGCGTGCCCAAGTTCCATGCGCCCGCATCATTAGCATCGATACTGCGGCGGCGCGACAGATGCCGGGCGTGCGAGCGATCGTAACTGGCGCGGACGCGCCATTCCGCCATGGCATTGGCATTGCCGACCATCCGTTGTTTGCCATCGACCGCATCCGCTACGACGGCGAGCCGATCGCGGCAATCGCTGCAGATAGGTTGGACCAGGCGCAAGCGGCTGCGGCCGCAATCGTGGTCGAGTTGGAAAACCTGCCCGCGGTCATATCAATGGCCGACGCTTTGGCGCCGAACGCGCCCTGGGTTCACCCAGAGTGGAACGACTACGAGGTTCTGTTCGAGGGCGCGGCACGCGGCGGCAACATTGCCTGGGAAGCGACGGTCGTGCGCGGCGATGTCGATGCCGCCTTTGCGCGTGACGATGTCCAGATTATCGAAAGCAGTTTTCGCGTTGGCCGGCAAAACCATCTTTCGCTCGAACCGCGCGCGGTCATTGCTTCCTATGAGGACGGCCGTTTCCATATCGAAACGTCAACACAGGTGCCGTGGTCGATCAAGAACGCCACCGCGCGCTTTCTGAATGTGCCGCCGTCGGACGTGCGAGTCACGGTGCCACCGGTCGGAGGCGGATTTGGACTCAAGTTCGATTGGGCGTTGGAGCCGTTTGCAGCGCTCCTGGCGCGCGCGACCGGACGTCCTGTCCGGCTTGTGAACTCGCGCCGGGAGGAAATGCTTACGTGCCTCTGCCGGGAAAACGCCGACATCTTGATCCGTTCGGCGGTTGCCAAAGACGGCGAGATCGTCGGACGCGAAGCGGTCGTACTGATGGATTGCGGCGCCTATGGCGGCGAGCAGATCTTCCTGACCACGATGACCGCCCACACGCTCGGCGGCAACTACCGTCTGGGCGCGGTACGCCTCTCGAGCCGTGCGATCTATACCAACACCGCGCCGAATGGCGCGTTTCGAGCTTGCAACGGCGTCTACAACACTTTCGCGCTCGAGCGCCACACCGACGAGATCTGCGCCGCGATCGGCATGGATCCTCTGGAATTCCGCCGCCGCAATGTGCTGGGCAACAACGATCTCGGTTCGACCGGGCAAGTGTTCGAGGGCGACGTTCTCAAGCCGATGCTCGATCGCATGAGCGAATTGCGCAGTGCGAACTCTTCAAGAAAACACCTGGCCGGTGATCGTCTTTATGGACGCGGCACGGCTGTCGGCACTTGGTTCGTCTTCGTCGGCCCCTCGGCGGCGACGGTTCACCTCAATGCCGATGGCAGTGCGACGCTGGTGACGGCGGGCGTCGAGATCGGCTCGGGCTCGACGATGCAGTCTCTGCCGCAAATCGTCGCCAACGCACTGGGCATTCGGCCCGAGGACGTCGTCGTGCGCGCGGCAGACACGGATGCTGCCGGTTATGATGTCGGCGTTGGCGGCGGCAGGACGACGGTCTCGTTGGGCGCCGCGAGCCTCGCCGCCTGCGGCGAAGTGCGCAATAAGCTGCTCGACGTGGCCGCGCAGATGCTCGAAGCCGATCCTGAAGATCTGGTCTTGCGGAACGGCAGGGTCGAGATCGTCGGAGCGGAAGGGTCGGGGACGACAGTCGCGGCCGTCGCCCAGCGCGCCCAAGCTCTTGCCGGTCCGATCTCGGGAAGCGGCGCATTTACCGGCGCAGGAGTTCCCGCGATGCCGGGCTGCGCGGCGGGACATTTTATTGAAGCTTTGGATATCCCGGTGTTCGCCATCCACGAATGCGAAGTTGCCGTGGAGCCGGAAACCGGGCACGTGGAGGTGCTGAGTTATCGCGTCGTGCAAGATGTCGGCCGGGCGATCAATCCGCGCGCCATTTTCGGGCAAATCCAGGGTGGAGTCACGCAGGGCCTGGGTTACGCCTTGCACGAGGAAGTAACGATCGGCACAAACGGACGCATCCTTCAGAGTGGCTTCGAGACCTATCGGGTGCCGCTCGCGCAGGATGTGGTGCCGGTTGAGATCAGCCTGTTTGAAGGCGCGCCCTCGATCGGACCGCTTGGCGCCAAAGGAGCGGGCGAGGTTCCGATCCTGAATGTCGGCGCGGCAATCGCGTGCGCCGTGTCGAACGCGATCGACCGACGGGTTCAGGAATTGCCATTGACCCCGCCGCGGGTGCTGGAACTGATCCTGGGAAACAATCGTCCATTGAAATTTGATCACATCGCGGATGCGTGGCGAGACAACGTGCTCAGCAAGCATCCTGCGTCGTCTTGATCGGCTACAGCCTGCGCCTCACGACGCTGCGTCACCGAGAGCGTCAATTGACCTTGCGCATCTTGCCCTCCCAGAAGGGCGCGCGCAGCTCGCGCTTGAGGATCTTTCCAGCACCGGACAGCGGCAACCCCTCATCGCGGATTTCAAGGCTGCGTGGACACTTGTAGCCGGCGATCCGCTCGCGGCAGAAGGCGATGATCTCATCGGCGGCCACCACCGCGCCGGGCTTGCGCGTGACGATTGCGTGGACCGCTTCGCCCCATTGTTCGCTGGGAATTCCGATGACGGCGCATTGCGCGACCGCCGGATGTTGCGCCACGCAATTTTCGACCTCGGCGGAATAGATATTTTCGCCGCCGGAGATGATCATGTCCTTGATGCGATCAACGACATAGACGTAACCATCCTCGTCCATGTAGCCGCCATCACCGGTGTGCATCCAGCCGTCGATAACAGCTTTTTCAGTTTCTTCCGGCCGCTCCCAATAACCCATCATCACGGTTTCGCCGCGCGCCGCGATCTCGCCCACGACGCCGTGCGGCAGCGGACGGTCGAGGGCATCGACGATGCGGACGTCGACCATGTATGTCGGCCGGCCCGCTGAGCGGTGCCGGCCCTTCTCGCGGCCTTCTCCCAGATGGTCCCGCCACGGCAGCACAGTGACGCACGGCGACAGCTCGGTCATGCCGTAAGCCTGCATGAAGCGGACGTTCGGTAATTTCTTCATGGCCCGTTCCATCACCGCTTCGTTCATTGGCGAGGCGCCGTACAGAACGTCGCACAGCGACGACAAATCGTACTTGTCGACGCCCGGGTGATCGACGAGCATCTGAACCATGGTTGGCACCAACAGCGTGTGGGTCACTTTGAATTTTTCGATTGCCTGGGCAACGCCCTCCGGCGTGAAGCTCCGAACGATCGCATGCATGCCGCCGGCCAGCAGGTTGAGATACATCGCCGCCGCATTGGCCAGATGGAACATCGGCGCAACATGAAGGTAAGTCGCCCGATCGTTGGTGATTCCATCCGCCAGCATGTTGCGGGCGTTGCCGAGCAGATTGCGGTGGCTGAGCATCACGCCTTTCGAACGGCCGGTCGTGCCGCCCGTGTAAAAGATGCCGCAGAGTTCACCTTCGCCGGCCTCAGCGTCAGCGACTGGAGACGCGGCGGCAAGCAGTGGTTCATAAAACAAAACCGCCTCCGGTAAGTTGCCGACAGGCGAGTCATCCGCATAGACGAGCTTGATGCCGCCGAGTTTCTGCACCAAGTCCGCGGCCATAGCGGCGAAGGCGGCGTCGACCACCAGCATGGCCGGCCGGCAATCGCGCAGCACGTCCTCGTTCTCCCGGGCGCTCCAGCGGATATTCAGGGGCACGATCACGGCGCCGGCCCACGCGATCCCGAGATAGAGCTCAAGATAACGGTCCTGATTGAGCATCAGGACGGCGACGCGGTCCCGCTTGCCGATGCCGAGATTTTTCAACGCACCTGCGAGACGAGCCACACGCTCGCCGACCTCCGCCCAGGTCTTGCGGCGCTGATCGAACATGAATGCAGTCTGGTCGCGGCTGAGCAACAGCGCGCGGTGCAGTCCGTAGGTGGTGCTCAAAGGTTTCCTCCCCCAGGGCTCAAAACCGACCGCCGCGCCATTCCCGTTTTTTGTCAGTGGCGTGGCCGACGTCCGAACGCTATTACTTGTCCAGCGGGCATTGCAAACGGGCGAGGGGAACCCCCGGCTGATAGGGGACGCGCCGGCACGTCGCAGGTCGATGCGGGCACATCTCCTCAGTAGCCGGAATCGAATTACATCAGCGTCAAACCATCGTCTGCGGCAACACTCTGAGAGGTCGTTCCCGTGATCGACCTCGGTCGGGGCGCTCAGGCGCGCTTAGCGGCGTAGCGCATCCAGTTCGCGATAATCGGGCAGCATGTCGGTCACGGGCCGGCCGCCGCGGATGACAAGCCGAGGCCCGCTCGGCCGAGACAGCAGCTCCGACCAAGAGCGCGCGCGGAACAAGATGAGGTCCGCGTTTCGTCCCTGCCCCAGCAAGCCGGCGGCGTCGACCTTCATGACGCCGGCGGGCGTTGCCGTTATTGCCCGCGCCCAACCACCCAGGGGGCTATCGAGCTGCGCGATACGGACCGCTTGCGCGAAAACCTCGATCGGGTCGAGGTCGCCATAGGCGTAGAACGGATCGCGGGTGTTGTCGCTTCCGACGGCGACGGGGACGCCCGCAGCCGAAAGCTCGTGCAGCAAGGTTACGCCTCGCCAGCGCGGCGTTCGACCCGGCTCCTCGCGGTCCTGCAGATACATGTTGCACATCGGGAGCGAGACGACTGCGACGCCCGCCGTGGCCACCCGAGCGATCGTGTGTTCCGCAGCGGCAGCGGGCCGGCAGGCGAGGCTGCAACAGTGACCCGCGGTGACGCGTCCCTGCCAGCCGACGCGAATGGTCGCTTCCGCAATTGCTTCGAGCGCGTTGGAGTTGGGATTGTCGGTCTCGTCGGCATGAAAATCGAGATCGAGGTTGCGGTCGCGCGCCAAAGCGAAGAGGCGATCGAGCGCCGGACCTGGATTCGGATCGTTAAGAACAACGGCACCCAAGATACCGCCGTGGCCGGCAACAAGATCGGCAAGCCGCTCGCCTTCTTCGCCGGCGTAGCTGTCGAGCATCGCGAGCGAAACACCCTGCAAGGCAATGCGGCCCGCCCAGCGATCGCGCATTCGCGTCAACACCGGCCAGCTGATTGCGCCCTGCGCCCCCATCGAATTGATGTGCGTGCGGACCGCGGCGGTACCGTGGACGAAGGCGCAGCGCAGCGAAAAATCCATGCGCGCGGCAACGTCCTCGGCGCTCCAACGCGTCTCGCGATCCTTGGCGACAAGCGCAAGCGCGTCTTGCCACCGGCCGCTCGGATTGGGAACGCGAAACCAAGTCTGGCCTTTGTCCAGATGCGTATGAAGATCGGCGCATACCGGCCAGATCATGCCGCCGTCGAGGTCGAATGCCGGCAAGCCGGCCGCGACGTCGTCACCGCGAGATGCGCCGGCGTGAGAACCAATGATCAGTCGGCGGATCGCTCCACCGGCGATCGTGACGGCGGCAGGTGCGAGTGCGTCCGACTGGGCGTCACCGCCGTCGCGGGTATCCAGCAGACAGACCGGCACGCTGGCGTTGATCAGCCGATAGTCGCCGGTCGGAAAGGGCGGGAAAGCTGTCATCGGGTCGGATACCTGAGGAGCGCTTTTAAGCGCAACTTGCGTTACTTGCGAAGCCGCGAACGGCAATGGTGTGAGGAACGGCTGCGCTCACATAAGACTGGCCGTACGTTTTGTTAATCAATATTATTGCGATATCTATGCTTAAATTCGCTGGGCCCGGAGTTTCGAATCAGTTGCATTCCTATAGTCCAGGTCAAGGATCGCTTGCGGACGCTGCGTCTATTCGAAGCCAAAAAGGCGTGATGCGATTGTATCTGCTCTAGTTCACTCCGCGCGGCGACTGAGCTTCGGATCGGGCTTCTGCGGCTCTGACTGACCGCTCGCGGAATCAGGTGAATGGCTCGCTTCAGCATCAATCTTCGCGACTTGGTGATCCTCGTTGCCGATCCTAGCTCCTACATGTCCATGCTGATCCACAGCATGCTTCGCGGCTTTGGCAGCAACAAGGTTCTGGAAGCGAGAAGCAGCACCAGTGTTCTCCAAGTCCTCACCAATCAGAAGATCGACATCTTGATCTGCGACTCGCGGCTTCCGCCACACGGCGGCCTGCCGCTGACGCGTGCCATTCGCCGCAAGCAGGACAATGCGAACCGCACAATTCCGATTCTGGTCATGACCAGCGACGGCCGAGAAACGAGCGTAAAACTCGCGCGCGACGCGGGTGCCAACATGGTGATTGCCAAGCCGATGTCGCCCGGGAGCCTTTACGACCGCTTGGCCTGGATCGCCTTCAACCCGCGCCAGTTTGTCGACACCCCGACATATTTTGGGCCCGACCGCAGATTTAAGATCGAAGGATATCCGAATGGAATTGGCCGCCGCAAAGGCGACAAGGCGGTCGACATCGGCGAGGAGGCCGGCCCGGCACTCGCGCAAGGCGATATCGACAGCCTGTTCAGCGCCGTGCGGACCGGGCAAGATACCTAGCGAGCCTCCGGCAGTGACATCAGAACCGCGAATATTTCCAGTCGATACCAACTTTCAGAAAATGGCGCGCCGGCCGGGCGGGATATCTCGCGACCGCGCGGTCGAAAGGGCCGAAATCGAAATCGCGGAGGCCAAGGTCGAATTCGACGAGTGGCTCAGTCGAGAACTGGCGGAACTCACGACGGCGTTCGAGGCGGCGCGCGACAACCAGCACGATCCGGAGCGACTCGCCGAGCTTGCAAGCCATGGCCGCCAGCTTCGCGACGTGACCGCAACGATGCATTTTGAATTGCTGACTTTTGTCGGCGCTTCCCTATGTGACCTTCTGGATTCGATCAGCGCGGAGGCCGAGTTCCCGATCGACTCAATCGTCTGTCATTTGGACGCGTTGAACCTGTCTGCGCGGCCGGACTTTCGGGGATTGCGGCCGGACCAGGTTCCTGACCTTACCAAAGGCCTGCGTCGGGTCGTCAAGCATGCGAGCACCTGAGCGCCGGCGGCTCGGTCCTCCCGGAGGCTTCGCGGCTGTCTCTCTTTGTGAAAGCCCCGGCCTAAATTGTTCGTTTGAGCTCGATCTTGACCGAAAAACCGGTCTCCACCTTACGAGGTCATCCTCTAAAAAACAACTTCAGCGGAGACTTCGTCGGCTGCGCCCAGTTGGCGGAGGATGCGAGACTTAAGATCCGTCAGCGGTATCTTGGCGATAGCGTCTTCCGCCGGATGACCGTCTTGACCGGCAGTCCGTTGCCATGATTCGAGCGATTTAACCGCAGCTGACGCGAAGACCTCGGCAAAGCTCACGAATTCCTGCTGCAGGCGATCGAAATCCTGCAAGGCGACGACAAGCTCGCGCTCAGGGCGACTGGAGCGCAACGCGGTCAGCTCCGTCACTCGCGCGGTGGTTCTTTCAAGTCTCAAGATCGTCTCATGCAGTTCCGTCGCCATGACGCTGAGAAACGTCCTGATATTGTCGAGAACTGGCGTTTCAAGACCTCCGCTCAGCGGCTGTTCCATCAAGACAATCTCCCCATCACCTGCTCGATTTTCTGGCGCAGGATATCCGCCGTGAACGGTTTGATCAGATAGTTGTTGGCGCCGGCTTGCGCCGCCTGGACCACCAGCTCCCGGTCGCCGCGGCCGGTCAACAGGATGAAGGGCACCTTGCGTGCGGCCGGATGCCCGCGCACCGCGCGCAACAGGGCGAGACCGTCCATTTCAGGCATGTTGAAGTCGGAGATGATCAGGTCGAGCGGCTGGAGCGCCGCCGTGTCCATGGCCTGCTTGCCATTCTCCGCTTCGTGGATCTGTCGAATGCCGATCTGCTCGAGCGTCATCCGCGTCATTTGACGGACGCTGTTCTGGTCATCGACCACGAGGACCTTAAGGATTGCAGCCGCTGGCATTTGCATCACTCCTGATGAATGCCTCCCGCACGCGCGGGAAGGTGTGTTGATGACCTCTAGATCGTTGCCGCAGCCCCGGCGTATGGTGCGGCGGCGTTCGGCATGTTCTGGCTGGCGAGATCGGAAAGCTTCTCGATGTCGAGAATGAACGCGACGCGCCCGTTGCCGAGAATGGTGGCACCCGCGATACCCGGAACCGAGCCGTAGCTCTCCTCGATACTTTTGACCACGACCTGCTGGTGCCCGCACAACTCATCGACCACGATGCCGAAGCGGGCTCCATCGCCGGCGTCGCTGATAATCACCACGCGCTCGTCCGAAGCCGTATTCGTCCCCGCGATGTCGAGTAGCTGGGAGAGGTGAACGAGCGGAACGAGGTTACGGCGCAACTGCAGCATGCCGCTGGTGCCGAGCAAGCTATGAATATCCAAAGCCGGCGGCCGCAGACATTCGACAATCGAGGACATCGGCATCACATAGGTCTCGCGGCGGACCCGAATGACCATGCCATCCATCACCGCCAGCGTGAGCGGCAACGCCAGTTGGATCGTCATGCCGCGGCCCCGTTCCGACTTGACGCTGATACGGCCGCCAAGATCTTGAATATTGCGCCGAACGACGTCCATGCCGACGCCGCGGCCCGAGATGTCGGAAACGCTCTCGGCGGTGGAAAAGCCGGGAAGGAAGATGAGATTGTTGATCTCATCCTCGGTGAGCGCCGCATCGCTGCTGACCAAACCGCGATCGCGCGCTTTCTTCAGAACACGCTCGGGATTGATCCCTGCGCCGTCATCGCTGACTTCGATGACGATCCGTCCGCCGCGATACTCGGCCGCAAGCCGCACCGTTCCTTCCTCGGGCTTGCCGGCGGCCGCGCGAATCTCCGGTTTCTCAATCCCGTGGTCGACGGCGTTGCGAATGATATGGGTGAGCGGATCGCCCAGGCGCTCGATAATCGAACGATCGACCTCGGTGTTTTCGCCGACCATCTCCAGGCGCGCTTTCTTTCCGGTCTTGGCGGCCAATTCTCGCACCAGCCGCGGCATGCGCTGAAACACGGCGCTTACCTGCTGGGCGCGCATCGACATGACGCTGTCTTTCAGCTCGCGGGTGTGATGGACCACCTCTTCGAGGACCTGGACGAGCCGGCCGCTGATATCCTCCGGCAAAGTGTGGACCACTTGGCCAAGCATGGCCTGGGCGATGACGAGTTCGCCAACCATGTTGACCACGCGATCGATTTTTTCGAGCTCGACCCGCGTGGTTGTCGCGCCGGCTGCCGATGCCTTGGACGGCGTGGATCGCGATTGCGGCCCCGCTTCGGGAGTTTCAGCCTCTAAAGTCGGCGCAAGCGGCGGGCTGCTCGCTGTGGTCTCGGGCGTCAGCACGACGGTTGCCGTAAGATCGCTGGCCGCAGCCTCCGTCATGCCCGCAGTGCTGGTGTCCGCTACAGCATCGGACGGCCACGCAGCGGAGGCGACCTGGACGGCCTCGATCTCGAGGTCGCAGTCGTCAAGGACGAATTCAAACACTTCGTGAATCTGCGCGACCGGCGCCATGGTCCGCAGCGTTCCCGTCCAGCCGAGATAGGGCCGGTCGGGCTCCATATCGGTCAATAGCGGCAGTCGGTCGGTTTCGGCACTAAGCTCAAGCGTTCCGAGCTTGCGCAGTTCGCGCACGATATAGAGCGGCTCGTTCGCCTTCTTCAGCAGGTCGGCCTTGGGCCGGAAGACGATCCGGTATTCCTGTTCGGCCGGCTGCTCGTCCACCGTATCGAACTGATCGGCCCGGACCGGCATGAAATCGAGGCCGTCGAAATCGGCGGGCGCCGCCGATCCGCCATCACCCCATTCTTCACCAGACGCGTTCGCCTGCAGGATCCGTTCAAGACTGGCGCGGCATTCCGATCCATACTCCGCGGGAATTGCTTCGCCGGATCGCGACATACCGATAAGATCTGAAAGAACATCGTTCGCCTGCAACAGCGTGTCGACGATGTCCTGACTGCTCGCGAGCTTGCCGCTGCGCATGGCATCGAGAACGGTTTCGAACACATGCGCGAACTTGACGAGATCGTCGAAGCCGAAGATTCCGGCGCCACCTTTGACCGAATGAACGGACCGAAATACCGCATTGATGGTGTCGTCCGACGCTGCTCCCTCGCGCAGGTCGGAAAGACCCAATTCAATCTGCTGCAGGGCCTCGCTGCATTCGTCAAAGAACGTGCCCTTGAGTTGATCCAAACTTGCCATCAGCGGCGCTCCTCGAAGGAATAATGGCGCTTATGGAGCGACCTTGTTGATGGTCGCGATCAAGCGCTCCGGATCGAAGGGCTTGACCATCCATCCGGTCGCACCGGCGACGCGGGCAAGATTCTTCTTGTCGGTTTCGCTTTCGGTGGTCAGCACCAGGATCGGCGTCGATTTGTGCGCCGAATTGTTGCGCAGGTGCCGGATCACTTCATAGCCATCCATCCGCGGCATGTTGATGTCGGTGATGACGACATCGACTTGCTCCTTGTCCAGGACGTCAAGCCCGTCTTGGCCGTCGACCGCTTGCAGCACTTCGAAGCCGGCTTCGGCTAGCGTGAGCATGAGCATGTCGCGGATCGTTTTGGAATCGTCGATGGTGAGGATACGTTTGCTCATGGGAGACTCTTCCATTGGCATAGGGGGGTCGGAAACAGCACCAGCGGAAACGTCCTGCGGCGGTTCCACGTCGATCTCGCTGTTGTGTCGTTCGCTGCAGTCAAGTCCCAGATCCTGAAAAGCATTGATGTACTCCTCTGACGGACGCTCTATCGACATCTCGTCATAGGTCTGGAGCGCGGACAAAATGATTTGAATACAGGGCACCGTCAGAACTTCCACGCCGGAGGCATCGACGCGCAGCCGCGGATTGTCCTGCAAGCGGCTGCGCATCGTTTCGAGAAAGCCTTCGGCAGCGCCGAAGTCGAGGGTCCTCGGCAACTTCAGTATGGCGTTGGTTTCATCTTCATTCATGGCGGGGGCCGATTGTGCTCTCGTTTCCGATCAAACCATCAGGCGGCAGTCGCATCGGCGCCGGCGCGCGGAGCGCGCTCGCAGGCATCAAGAATGGCGTCGGCCATCCGCAACAGAGAATGTTGCCGCATGACCGCATTCCGCTCGAACGCGGCGCGCGGCATGCCGTAAATGAGGGATGACTCTTCATCCTGCCCGAGTGTGACTCCGCCGGCGCGGCGCAACTCAAGCAAGCCTTCCGCGCCGTCCTTGCCCATACCGGTCAGAATGGCGGCGACCGCCGACTTCGCGCATACGCGGGCCGCCGAACGGAACAGGACATCGACGGAGGGACGATGGCCGCTGACCGGCGGACCATCCGACAGCCGACACATATGTCCATTGCCCGCCCGAACGATTTCGAGGTGATGCGAGCCCGGCGCGATATAGACGTGACCGGCCTCGATCACATCGCCGTCGGCCGCCTCCGACACTTTCATCGGGCACTCGCGATTGAGCCTTTCGGCAAAGCCCGTCGTGAACCGCGGCGGCATGTGCTGCGTGATGAGCGTCGGCGGACAGTTTTCCGGCAAACCCATCAGCAAGGTCTTGAGCGCCTCGACCCCTCCGGTCGAAGCGCCGACAAAAATGATCCTTCCGGTTGGGCGGAGAAGGCGGCGCGGCGGGCGGGGCAGCGCCGGCGCACGGCGCACAGCCACGCGCACTTGCGCGGCGGTCTTGACCTTTTGTTGCAGCTCTGCCGCGAGCTCCGCCAGCCGCTCGGCCTGTTCATGCGCCGGCTTAGCGATGAAATCGACAGCGCCGATTTCAAGCGCTTCCAGCGTCGTCTCGGCGCCGCTCTGGGTAAGAGTTGAGATCATCACCACCGGCATCGGCCGGAGCGCCATGATCTTGCGCAGAAACGTGAGCCCGTCCATGTGCGGCATCTCAACGTCGAGCGTTATGACGTCGGGATTGAGCGTCTTGATGCGATCCCGGGCGATATACGGATCGGCAGCGGTTCCGACCACGGTGATTTCCGGATCAGCTTCAAGCAAGCTGGTCAGCAATTGGCGCATCACCGCGGAATTGTCGACGATCAGTACGCGCACCGGTGTCTTACGGTTGATCATTCGCTATCCCCAAAAAGCTCGATTTCACCAGCAGGCTGCTGTTGTTGCAGGCGGCTGCCGTAATCGTGTTCTTCGCGGTCGATCGAGTAACGCTCGCTGATGCCGAGCAGCCGGCGCACGACGCGTCCGGTCGAAGGGTAGTAGTGGATGCGCCGCGGCAGCGTCCCGCCGAGATCGCTCGCGGCGCATTTCAGCCCTTCGGCTTTCAGATAAGCCCTGATGAATTCCGCGTTCTCGCTGCCGACCGCGTTGCTGGAATCGGTGACATTGCCGCCGCCGAAAACCTTGATTTCCATCCGCTCGCGCACGCATCCGGCCTTGATGAGCTCGTTGATGAGCTTCTCCATCGCGAAGTTGCCGAAACGCGTCGACTTGAGATCATTGCCCCAGGCGCCCGACCCATGCTGTGGAAGCATGAAATGATTCATTCCGCCGACTCCGACGACGGGATCGCGAATGCAAGCCGACACACACGACCCGAGCACCGTGACCAGCACTTCATTGGTCTCCTTGGTCATGTAGAACTCACCGGGGAAGACCTTCATCATCCAGACGGCAGTCGCGGCGTCGAAGAAACGGCGGCCAGCCGCAGGCCGCACTTTGGCCATCAGCGGATTGCTCGTATCCGCGAAAGCTTCGGCGCCGGTCATTGGACCCGCCGATACGTAGTGCGGCCGACCAGATCGAGCTTCGGATGCGATCCGATCAGGGATTCCGAATGACCGATATAGAGCCAGCCATCGGGATGCAGTTGCTGCGCAAAACGGTCGATCAGCGCCGACTTTGTAGGAGCATCGAAATAGATCATCACGTTGCGGCAAAAGATGGCGTCGAATTTGCCGCCGAACGGCCAAGCTTCCATCAGGTTCAAGCGCCGAAATACGATGAGCGAACGCAACTCGTCGCCCATGACAATCGTCCCCGACTTTTCACCGGATCCGGTCCGGAAGAAATCCCGGTACGGGCGCGGCACGTCTTCTATCGAGGCAGGCGGATATTCTCCGCGCACGCCTTTCGCGATCACCTCGGTGTCGATGTCGGTGGCGAGAATGCGGACGTCGTAACGATGGATATCCGGAATTTCGCGCTTGAGTACTGAAGCGATTGTGTAAGGCTCCTCGCCAGTCGAGCATCCGGCCGACCAGATCCTCAAGCGCGCACCCGGCCTGCGCACCGCGGTTTGCGCAAAGCCAGCCGCGACATGCGTGCGCAAATGCTCAAAGTGATGGGCCTCGCGAAAGAATTTTGTGAGGTTGGTCGAAATGGCATTGATGAAGCTTTCCAGCTCAGCGCTGTTGGCGGCCAGGTAGTCGCGGTAGTCCTGAAAGGAACGCAAACCGAGCGTCCGCAAGCGGCGAGACAAGCGGCTGTACACCAGGTTGCGCTTGCTTTCCGCCAGAGAGATACCGGCATGCTCGCGGGCGAGCTTCACCAGTGACTGGAAGTCCGCATCCGTGAAATTGAACTCGCGTTCGGTGTCGATAGCGGGGAGCGCGACAGAGGCGAATGCCACTGCCGCGCCGTTACGACGATACGCCATGCTGCGGTTTCGCTACCCCTCAGAATTCCTGCCAGTCCGGGTCGTTGCGTACGGCGGTGGCAAGCGCGGCCTGCATCCGTCCCACCGGTCCGCCGTTTACAGCCGCAGCGCGCTTTGGAGTCGCAGGCCTTGCGGGCTTGGCAGCCGCAGCAACGGGGCGCTTTGGCGCCGCCGCCGACAGCTCTGTTTCAGCCTCATCGACGCGGAACACGCCGACCTCGTCGCTCATGGCCTTGGCCTGCTGCTCAAGAGTCTTCGCGGTCGCCGCATTCTCTTCCACCAAAGCGGAGTTCTGCTGCGTAACCTCGTCCATTTGCGTCAGCGCCTTGTTGACTTGCTCGATGCTGGTCGCTTGTTCGGCGCTCGCCGCGGCAATGTCGGAAATGACCACGGCCACCTTTTTGATCGACTCGACGATCTCGTTGAGCGCGGTGCCCGCCCTATTGACGAGGTCGACGCCGTCTTTAACCTGACTGTTGCTGTTGGTGATCAGATCTTTGATGTCCTTTGCGGCCTGTGACGAGCGCTGCGCCAGGCTGCGGACCTCGGAGGCGACGACGGCAAAGCCGCGCCCCGCTTCGCCGGCTCGCGCCGCCTCGACGGCGGCGTTCAACGCGAGCAGATTGGTCTGCCGCGCGATCTCGTCGATGACACCGATGATGTCCGAAATCTTGCGGGACGATTCCTCGATGCGCGCCATCGCCTCGACCGCCTTGGCAACAACCTGACCGCCGCGGTCGGCAACGTCGCGCGTGGCGCCGGCCGACTGGTTGGCCTGCTGCGCGTTATCGGCGTTCTTTTTGACTGTGGCCGACATCTCCTCCATTGAGGCGGACGTTTCCTCGAGGCTCGCGGCTTGCTCTTCGGTCCGCTGCGAAAGATCGGTCGTGCTGGCCGCGATCTCCGCCGACGCGCTTGTTACTTCGCGCGCCGAGGCACGGATCTTCACCACCACGCTCGTCATGGTGTCGATCAGGCCGTTCACGCCCGCGCACAAAGCGCCGATCTCGCCGGTTTTTCCGTCAAGCGGAACCCGATCCGTCAGATCGTTGTTCTTGGCGGATTCGACGACCGCCTGCACTTGCTGAACCGCCTGCTGCAGAACCTGGCTGGCCTTGACGCTGGCGGTGATATCGGTCGCGTATTTCACGACTTTGAAGGGTTTGCCATTGGCATCCAGGATCGGATTATAACTTGCCTGAATCCAAATGTCGGTACCGCCCTTGCCGATACGCTTGTATTGCGCAGCATCGTACTCGCCGCGTCCGAGCTTTTCCCAGAACAGCCGATATTCGGGGCTCTGCCGGTAGCTGGGCTCGACGAACATCGAGTGGTGGTGGCCCTTAATCTCGTCCAGCGTATAGCCGAGCACGTTGAGAAAGTTGCTGTTGGCGTTGAGAACCTTGCCATCGAGCGTGAACTCGATGACCGCCTGCGCCTTGCTGATGGCGGAAATCTGGCCCTCGTAGTCGGCATTCTGCAGCTTCTGCTGCGTAACGTCGGTCGCAAACTTGACGACCTTGAAAGGCTTGCCGTTCGAATCGAAGACCGGATTGTAGCTCGCTTGAATCCAGACTTCGCGGCCACCCTTGCCGATGCGCTTGTACTGCCCGGTATCATATTCGCCGCGGCCGAGCTTTTCCCAGAACAGTCGATATTCAGGGCTCTGGCGATAGGCTACATCAACAAACATCGAGTGATGATTGCCTTTGATTTCCTCAAGCGAATAGCCGAGCGTTTTCAAAAAGTTTTCGTTCGCGTGCAGGATTTTGCCATCCATGGTGAATTCGATGACCGCCTGCACCCGGTTAATGGCATTGATCATGCCAACCATGCCGGTGTCGGCCGAACTTCGACCGAAACCCTTGAAGGGCGACTTCGCAACTGCAAGCATCACGATCTCCTATGATCAATGTTGCGCCTGAGCATTCGCGCCCTTGCCAACTATTCGACAGCGAGTGATAAGAGATTGGGAAGATCGATCAGCGCGATCATGGCGCCTTCGATCGTCACCAGGCCGGAGAGGAATTCCACGCGCGAGGCTTGCGCTATGCGCGGCACCGGCTGGATCTGGGATTCGTCGAGCGAAACGATATCCAGAACGCGATCGGCCAGCAGGCCGATCGGCTTCGCTCCAATTTGCACGATGATGACGATATGCAGCGGCGTCGCTTCGGTCAGACCCTGACCAAATCGGCAGCGCAGATCGATGATCGGGACAATGACGCCGCGCAGGTTGAGCACGCCGCGAACGTAATCGGGCTGCTTCGGCAAATGCGTAATCTCTGTCCAACCCTTGATTTCGCGCACGGCCATGATGTCGACGCCGTATTGGTCGTCACCAATGGCGAAGCTGATGAGTTGCGTCGGCGCGTTGGTCGCAGAGAGGGCAGCGCCGGCCAATGCTGGGCTGAATTGCGCGTTTTCGGTTGCGGATGAAACAGCCGGCTCAGTCATGATGCGCATCGCCCTCGTGTAGGTGATCTGAATCTGCACCGGCGTTGTGAGCGGCATTCACCACTTGCGATGAATCGCCTGCGCGCCGCGAATTCACGGGATGTACGTCAAGCCCGATTTTCCCCTACGCAAAAATACGCAGCGCCAGCTACAAATCGGTTAATCTCCGAACATATCCTTCGCCAACTTCTATATCGAAGCGCCGCAATATTTGTTGATGCTATGCTAGATTAAGAAAAGGCGCGCGCCCGGATCAAAGAAGCGAGCCCTGTCTGCCACGGCTACGCCTGCGGCTTTCCCCTGAGCCGGGAAGCCGGATATGACGTTGCAATGCGCGGCCGCCGCGCCGCTCGCGGCGCCGCCCATATCCGAGATCAACGACTAGAATTCCTTCCAGTCGTCGTCGTTGATGGCCGCGGCGACGGCCGCCTGCATGCGGCCGAGCTGACCGCCGCCATTCACTCCTGCACCAGCACGCTTCGGCGCTGCAGCCGGGCGCTTTGGTGCCGCGATCGCTTGCGACCTGGTCGCGGCGGCGACAGCTTTCGGCGGCACGGCGACCGGGCGCTTCGCGACTGCCGACGATGTCGCGTAGCCGGCTTTGCCGATGCGGAATGAGGCGACGCGCTCATCCATCGTCTTGCTCTGTTGTTCGAGCGTCCGTGCGGTCGCAGCGTTTTCTTCGACCAGCGCCGAGTTCTGCTGCGTGACCTCATCCATTTGCGTAAGCGCTTTATTGACCTCTTCCAGGCCGGTCGCCTGCTCGGTGCTGGCGTTGGCGATATCGGAGACCATCTGCACGACGTCTTTGATGGAATCGACGATCTCGTGCAACGCCGCCCCGGCGCGGTTGACCAGCTCGACACCGCCCTTCACCTGATTATTGCTGTTGGTGATGAGGTCCTTAATGTCCTTGGCGGCTTGTGACGAGCGCTGCGCCAGGCTGCGTACCTCCGAAGCGACTACGGCAAATCCGCGACCGGCTTCGCCGGCGCGCGCAGCCTCGACCGCTGCATTGAGCGCCAGCAGATTGGTCTGCCGGGCAATTTCATCGATCACGCCGATGATGTCGGAGATCTTGCGCGAAGACTCCTCGATACGAGCCATCGCATCGACCGCCTTGGCCACGACCTGACCGCCGCGGTCGGCAACTTCGCGGGTATTGTTCGCCGACTGGTTGGCCTGGTGCGCATTCTCCGCATTCTTCCGCACGGTCGCGGAGATTTCCTCCATGGAGGCCGAAGTCTGCTCCAAACTGGCTGCCTGCTCTTCCGTGCGCTGCGAAAGATCGGTCGTGCTGCCCGACAGTTCGGCCGACGCGTTGGCAATCTCGCGGGTCGCCACCGCGATCGAGCCGATCGCTTGCTGCAGACGCTCCGCCATGGCGTTGAAATCGTCCCTGATCTGGCGGTAGCTCTCGGTAAAGCCTTCACCAAGCCGATGGGTCAAATCACCTTCGGCCATCTTCACCAAACCGTCGGCCAGCAACCGGACGATTCTGGCTTGCTCGTCGGCGGTCTGCGCCTGCGCTTCGGCGAGCTTCCGCTGTTCGGCCGCGGCCTTGGACTGCACCTCGACCTGGGCTTGCTGACGCTGCATAGTTTCGTCCGCCTCGCGGCGGGCCTTCTCAACCGCGAGCACCTTGAATTCTTCGACGGCATTGGCCATTGCCCCGATTTCGTCTTTGCGCTCGAGCCCGGGCAATACTACGGCGAAGTCGCCGCCGGCAAGCTTGCGCATCGCCTCGCTCAGCTTCTGCAGGGGAACGGTTACGCGCCGCATCACTACCAGCATGGCACCGCCGAACAGCGCGATTGCCCCCAGCAAGAGCACGCCCTGTCCGATGAGATTGTGCAGCGCTGACCGGTATTGATTTGCCGCGTGCTCTCGCGCCGTAGCGAGTGCAACTTCGGCAACGCCGACCAGCGGACTAAGCCTAGTCATGCCGATGGCCGTCTGTTGATCGACGGTCATCGCCGGCGGCAGACCAGCGAGCGCGTCCTTGATGGATTTCATACCGCTGTCGATATAGTCGGAGCCGAAGTAGTCGCGGCTGACCTTGTCGCGCACCTGCGTGAAGGCCGCCGGCAAAGGCAGACCATTCGCTAGATCTTCCAGCACGGCCCAGGTGCTGCGCACCTTCGCGACCTTGGCGATATAGTCCTCTACCGTGGCAGCCGACTGCGGCCGGCCTTCGAGCGCGTAAGAAGACATCACGGCCGCATCGCCCGCGGCGTTACGCACCGTCCAGGCGAGCTGCTTCAGCTGCATCAGCTGATCGATAAAGGGATCTTGAAGTTTGATGGACTGCGTGAGCTGCGACGAAACCTTATCGATGAACTTGATCAAGTCGTCGTCCGCCTTGAACATGTCCTCGACAATCCCCGCGCGCCGTGCCGCCTTCGGCTGCTGCATCGCGGCCGCCGTCTCTTCATGCAACGCGGTCAATCGATTGATCTGCTGGTCAAGCACGGTGACGATCGCATTCCGCTCGGCAATGTCCACGCTTTGCAGCGCCATGACTGCCGATTTCAGGGCCGGCATTTCGTTGGCGCGTGCATCGCGCAAAATCGAGTTCATTGCGGTCGCCTGCCTGTCGGCGAGCAGCTCGGTGCGCGACACAGCGCGATCAAAGCGCAGATTATGCAGCGCCGTAAACAGATAAGCCGAGGCATCGGCCACCGCGGCTGCGCGGCTCGCGGCGCCGAGGCGATTCCAGGAATCCCATGCACTGAGCGACAGCATGATCACGACGGCGGCGCCAAGCACGCCGATGACTGTTTTTAGAAGCGCGTTGATTGTTATTCGATTCAGCATGAGACTTCCTTAGCTGGGCTCAGTTCCTCTGCATCTTCGCTGCAAGATGCGTCGAGCGCGGGCGTGCACGACTACGCGGCAGCGCTTGCGCTCGAGGCCAGCAAAATTTGCAGAGCATTAGGCGGGATCATGGCACGTCCGATGGTCAGCGGCTCTGAGCGAACTCCCGCCGCGCAGCACCCCCATCGGCATTGTGCACGAAGCCGACAAGCCGGGTCCCAGCGGACACCGCGCGAAAGGAGATGGGATGAATTTCAGAGCCCCAATTCTCTTCTCAGAAATTAAAGAGAGCTGACTACAAATTAGTTAATGTTCAAAATTGCACATCATAAACTTCGATATTAAGATCTAACAACATTATTGAATGACATTCTGTATTAACAAGAGTTGCCGGCGAGGCAAATCGGATCAGTACGAAGCCTCCGCAACGGCTTGCAACGAGTTCGGATCATCGCGTTACGCATTGAAGCTTCGGGGAACACCGCTATGACCGCCTTGCTTGCCGTGAATGTGCCCCGGCCGCTCGATAATTTTCCACTGCTTCGCTCGGCCAAAGTCAAGGAAGTGCGCGAAACGTTCGCTCGCATTTACGCTGAACCCGTGTTGGTGGTGAAGCCACATGCGGAAAGCTTGAACGCCGTTATGAACAATTGTCGCCTGCAAAATGTCGAGCTTGCCTTCGGCGCCTTTGGCACTGAAGTCGGACTTGACTTTCCAACCTCGCGCTATGTCGCGCAGCTGTTTCCGTTGCAGGGAACGGCAGAGGTCACCAGCGGGACGAAATCCATCGAAGTCGCGGCGGGCTCCGGCTGCGTACTTTCATCGGACGCACCTCATCGGCTGAATTTCAGCGCCGACTACGCGCACCTTGTGTTGCGCGTCGATGCGCGCGTGCTCGCCGACAAACTGCGTTCGATGATGGGTGCACCGCTTCACCAGCCTTTGCGCATTGACACCCAAAGCAATGCAAACGGCCCCGCCGCGCGGATGCTGCAACAGTATCTGCCGCTTCTGATCGAGACGATCAGTCAGAACGATCCGCCTTTTCCCGACGGATGGATCGCACAGACCGAGCAGCTTCTCCTCACTCTTCTTCTTTGCGGCTACCGCCACAATTACAGTCACATCCTCGAGCAATTGGCGTCGGATGTCGCGCCGCGGGAAGTGCGACTTGCGGAGCGATATATTGAAGCAAACTTGCAGCGGCCGATCACCTTGGAGGAGCTGGCGGAGGTTGCAGGCACACACACATTCGGCTTGTTCAGCGCTTTCAAGAAGTATCGCGGCTATTCGCCGCTCACGTTTCTCACGCAGGCTCGGTGGAAAGGGGGGAGCCAGCGGAAATGAAGGGATCATCCGCTCGAGCGTTTCATGCTCGTGCGAGCGTATGAACCGGACCAACTACGCGCAGCACACCGCCGCGTTTACGCGCCGCCCAAAGTTGACATCCTGGACTCGAACAAGGGACCGCGCGCCGCAATACTCGATCACTGTCAGTTACCGCACATCGGACTGAGTTATGGGTCCTACACCGCCGGCGTGCGCTTGCAGTTTCCCGAGACCGATTTTGCCTCTCAGCTATTTTCGTTGGCAGGAAACAGCGAGGCGCTGATTAATGGAACGCCGATCTCAATCCATCGCGATCGGAGCGTGGTGATTTCCCCCCGCGAAACGTTAAACGTGATAAACAATGCTGGATACAGGCGACTCGTCGCAAGTCCGGCCGGCGAAAGAATATTTCGAGGCAAACTGGGAGCAAGCGATTGCCGTAGGGGATCTCGCGGATCTTACGGGAGCGAGCGCGCTCAGCCTGAGCCGTTCCTTCAATCGCGATCGCGGATGTTTGCCGATCGAATTTGCTTACCGCTTGCGACTGGGTCACGTTCGAATGCCATTGCTGCGACCGAACGGGAACACGACCGTCGCAAACGTCGCCTCATCCTGCGGCTTTGGCGATCTTCGGCAGTTCATGCGTATCGAGGCATTCGGCGAGCGTCCGTCGCAGACCCTGTTACGCGGACGACGTACTCGTCCCTGTGGCGGTGGTCTGTGGTGTCCCGCTCGATTCACTGCCCGCTTTTACTATTCGGCCCCTTGCGGCTCGTGGCGTCGCGACAAGACAATCGCCACGTGAGCGATTCGCAAGTCATTTGGTCAAATTGCCGTGTTGCAACCGGAAGACGCAAGAGCAATCAGCGTATATTCCAGTAGTAGCGACAACGTAAGTTCAGTAGAACTCTGATTATGCGCGTATTTTGCGAGTTTCGAGTACTCCGGATATTCAGATTGCAATTTTCTATTAAAACATATTAACCTTCTAGATGTTAAAGAAAGATGCTGCGGTTCCTACGTAGTATCGCTTACCGTTCATAACTGAGGGCGATTCGCGTAATTCTTGTGTGAGGTACCCCCACGAAAGAATAAGAGATATGTCGAGCCTGGAAAGTGAAGAAAATTCTTTCCTTAGCGCCTTGAACTCTGAAATGCTTACTCTGGACCGCCGGCAGGATACGCGGACAACGGGCCGCCATATCGCAGATCGGCGGGTTGGGTGTTCTGGGCCGTCGGCGATCGATACCCTGGGCATGACAGCAACCGAACCATCGCGGCCGGTTGAGCTTTGTTGCACGGCGTGTGAAGCCTACGGCCTGAGCTTGTGCGGGCTTACGAGAGCGCCCTCGCCCGGCTCCGCCAATCACATTCAAATTCAACAGACATCGCGTACCGTCCCCGCCCGCCGCATTATCTGCCGCGAGCATGATTTGCACGACGCAGTGCCGATCATTTGCAACGGCTGGGCAGCTTCGGTCGTGATGCTGTCGGACGCCAGCCGCCAGATCCTATCGTTCCTGCTGCCCGGCGATTTGGTCTCGACCGCATTGTTGTTCGAGCCACGCTCGCACTGTCTGGTCGAGGCCATAACCGACGTCGTATACTGCACGTTTAAACGCAGCGATCTGAAAGCCTCGCTGTTCAAGCATCCCGAGATGTTCGAAAAGCTCTCGAGGGCGTGGATCGAAGAAAAGGATCGAGCGGATCAGCTCATCGTTGATCTGGGACGGCGCACGGCAGACGAGCGAATTGCGCGGCTGATGTTGAACCTGGCGGAACGACTTTCCCAGCGCGGCATGACCCGAACGACCGAAACTTCCGCCATCGAAATGGAATTTCCGCTGCGTCAGCATCACATCGCCGATGCCACGGGCTTGACGCCGGTGCACGTGAGCAAAGTGCTGTCTGAGTTTCGCCGCGGCGGACTCATCAAGATCAGCGATCGCTCGCTGACCATCCTCGATCCCACGGGTTTTCGCCGTGTAGCGCATATGCGCTGAACGCACCGGCGGCCGCACAACAGCACGGCGTCGCGAGATCCGGACGCGATCAATCAGACCGTTGGCGTGACGGCCTACTTCAGCACCTTCGCTGACCGGCTGATCATTGAAAGTGGCGGGGAACACCGTCTCCCGGCCGGCGAAGGTATGTATCAGACGGCGTATTGTAGACCGACAGCGCTCTCCAATGTCGCGCTTGCCGCATGCAACGAAACCGCCCACGTCTGATCACCTACGATGCCGTCGGCCGTCACCCCGCCCCAAGTCTGAAAGGCCCTGACCGAGGCCGCGGTAGGGGGCCCGAAATTTCCATCAATCACCCCCGGGCGACGTGTTCCATTGGCCGGATGCGCCGTTGGATAGCAGTTGTTGGAGGCTGGTGACCACGGCGCCAGTTGAGCCCTCACGAAGAGTGGGCATAGGAGCACCATTTGGAAGCGCGGCCCATGTTTGCGGTCCCACGATACCGTCAACGACCAGCCCGGCGCCTTGCTGAAACTCTTTGACGGCGGTCTCGGTCGCAGGACCGAAGTCGCCGTCGACAACGAGCCCAAGGTTCGGAGTTCGACGCAGCGCCCGCTGGAGCCGACGAACGGCTTCGCCGGTCGCTCCAGGAGATATCGTTGGCTGACCCGGATTTGGCATATGCACCCCCTTTGATCACATAAAAAGCAAACGAGCGCGCGTCACGTGACGCGCTTCGGCTTTCCCAACACCAGCAAGCAAAGGTTTTTGAACGTTGTGCATGCGAACGGCGCGCACGTGAAAACGCATTGCGCAATAGCAAATGAGCGTGGAAACGCGCCGCATTGCAACTGACATCATACACGGCGTCGTTGAGCGGGCAAGTCGTTTTGGCTGTTGCGCATCGCTTCGCTATCGTTCGCAACTTCGATCGGGTCTTTGTTCGGCGGGTAATTCGCGAAACGTGAACATCCCGCGACGCACATCGGAAAGTGCGCATCGACGTGGCGAAGAGACCCGCCACCGCGCCGCCGGAGCCGACGCGTGCGAAATGATCACGCTGTCGGCCTGAATTGCTTCATCGTCGCACGTTTTGCGGGGCGTCCGGTCGGCGAAGTTTTTCAAGGTGCGTTTCCCCATTTCATTGCGGACCTCGTCGCGATTGCGATCCTGGTGGCATTTCCGGAAATAATTCTGTGGCTGCCGTAGAAAATGATCGGGCAGTGAGCCGACAAGCCTCGCAAGGCAGCCGGATCGGTGCCAATTGAATATCCTCTGAGTTCGCCGCGAGACGGTCTACGCCGCTCTTTCCGGAGTGGCGCGCTGAATGGACTCGCGCGGCACCTGCGCAAGCAGCGTGCTCAGTCCCTCCGCCATCGTCGGGTGCGCGAGCACGGCATTCGCAAGCCTTCCGTAGGGAACGCCTGCCAGCATCGCCATTTGCACGACAGCCATCACTTCGCCAGCGGCGGCGCCAATCATCGTGAAGCCGAGAATGCGATCGTCGTTCTCGCCGACGAGGACCTTCATGAAGCCTTGTCTCTCGCCGGTCGCCTGCGCCCGCAGCACCGAATCCACCGGCAATCTCGCGACACGGACAATGATGCCTTGGCGCTCCGCCTCGCCTTCACTCAGCCCGACATGGGCGAGCGGAGGATCGGTAAACATGCAATATGGGATCAACCGGTCGCGCGTGCTGCGACTTCCTCCGCTCAGATTGTCCCGGACAATCCGAAAATCGTCCTCCGACACGTGCGTGAATTGCGGGCTGCCGGCGCATTCCCCGAGCGCCCATGTTCCAGCCGCCGAGGTTTCCAGGCGGTCATTGACACGGACGTAGCCTCGACTGTCCACCTTCACACCTGTTTGCTCGAGGCCGATGCCGGCGGTGTTGGGAACGCGCCCCGCCGCGACCAGGACGTCGCTACCCTCGACTTTCTGTTCGCCCGATGCCGTCCGCACCGCGAGACTGACCTTGTCTCCGGATCGGCCGCGCACGTTCAGAAGTTCGGCGGCTACGTAGGCTTGGATGCCCTCGTCGGCAAGGAGCCGCCGCATCTCGTGCGAGACATCGATATCCTCCCGCCCCATAAGCTGAGGCCCGGCCTCGATAATCGTCACGTTGCTGCCGAACCGGCGGTACGCTTGCGCCAATTCGAGGCCCGCATAGCCGCCCCCGATCACGATCAGATGCGAGGGCAAATAGTCGAGTTCGAGCGCCTCGATGTGGGTGAGCGGCCGAGCCTCTGCCAGGCCGGGAGTGCCCGGAATGGCGGCGTGCGTTCCGAGGTTGAGAAAGATCTTGTCGGCTGTGAGGGTGCGCGTTCCCCCGCCATTCCCGCTCACTTCGAGTGTCTTCGGCGCCACAAAGCGCCCCTCCCCCATGATCAATTCGGCGCCACTTGCTCTGTAGTTTTCCAAGTGCTTGGCGACCTGACGTTCAACCATCTCACGCTTGCGGCGGCGCACCGTCGCCATGTCAACAACGACCGAACTGGTCACCACGCCAAACTCCGCCCCGTGACGTGCCAGGTGTGCGACCTCCGCACTGCGAATTTCATTCTTGCTCGGCATGCACGCGATGTTCGGACACGCCCCGCCGATCCACTGCCTTTCCACGACGGCAGTGCGCTGACCCAATCGCGCCATATGCCAAGCAGTCAGCTTGCCGCCAGTGCCACTGCCAAGGACTAGGACATCGAAGCGTTCCGGTTGCGCCATGCATCTTCTCCATCTTCGGGTTTTGTTGCGTTCATCGCGTACGAAAGTCGTTGAGCGCATTGCAACGCGGGCGGCAATTGCGCCATGGCTTGGATCTGCGCGCTACGCCGCCGCGCCTTGCGAAATGGTGACCGAGGTGCCGAGAAGCCGGATGATTTCATCGGCGATCTGCGCAGCGGAAGAGCCGACATCGACCGTCAGCGGATCCTCGCTCGGATCCGGTTCTTCGAGCGTGTCGATCTGGCTTCGCAGCAACGCGGCCGGCATGAAATGACCGTGGCGCCCCGATAAATGCTCGGCAATCAAGCCGCGAGCGCCGCGCAAATAAACCAGCCGCACCTGCTGCCGGTCGCCGATGATGATTTGGCGATAGGTTCGTTTCAGCGCGGAGCACGTGATAATGCCTGGCTGCTTCTTGGCGCGCTGCCCATCGATCCAAGCGGCCACGCGTTCCAGCCACGGCAAACGGTCGGCGTCCGTGAGCGGAATTCCGGCGTGCATCTTGGCGAGATTCGACTCCGGATGGAGTGAATCGCCCTCCTCGAACGGCCAACCGAGCCGCGCCGACAGTTCTTCTGCGATCGTCGACTTGCCGGACCCGGACACGCCCATGACCACCAGGATCGGCGGACTGCCGCGATGGGCCCGCGCGCTGTCGAGGCGATGGATGCCGGTCGCATCGGCCACAAAAACCGGATCGGCGCGGCTGATGAAGAGCCCGCTTTCCACCACGCCGACGAGTCGCCTGATGCGCTCGTCCAGCCGCGCCGGATCGGCGATGCAGCCGAAATCGCAATCAAGGATGCGGTTGCCGCTGTCGGTCACAAAGGGCGCGCCCGAGGACATGCGTGCGCGAGCGTTGGCGCCGAGCACCTCGAGCGACTCGCGGGTTGCTTCCAGGCCGAAGGCCACCACTTCGACAGGGACAGGCGTGTGCGTTCCAAGCCGGTCCACCAGCTTGCTACCATCGACGACGATCGCGAGGCGATGACTTGCTGCCGCGACGATCTTCTCGTGCAAGAGGGCTCCGCCCAGTCCTTTGATCAGATTAAGCGTGCCGCGCTCCACTTCGTCCGCGCCGTCGATCGTGAGATCGATCTGGCGATGTTCGCTGAACGAAGTGAGCGGAATGTCCACCGCCTTCGCCTGAGCCGCGGCACCTTCCGAAGTGGGAATGCCGACGAAGCGCAGGCCTTGCCGACGGCGCCGCGCGAGCGCTTCGACCGCAAACGCCGCCGTCGAGCCGCTGCCAAGCCCGACGACCATGTCATTCTCGACCAATTGCACCGCAGCCTCGGCGGCGGCACGTTTGAGGGCGTCCCGATCGGCCTGGGGAGCGGAAGGAGCCGCAATCATGATGTCACGACCGCCGCAGCGGCCCTCGCGCGAATGTCGGCAATCGCCTTGGCGTAATCCCTGGCGCCGAAGATCGCCGACCCCGCCACGATTGCTGTTGCGCCGGCGGCAGCCGCCTGCGCGGCCGTCGTCGCATTCTCGCCGCCATCAACTTCGATCACGGGATGCAGGCCGCGCTCGGCGCACATCGCGCGCAAACGCCGGATCTTCGGCAACATTTCGGGGAGGAAGCTTTGGCCGCCGAATCCCGGATTGACGGTCATGACAAGAATAATGTCGCACAGATGCAGGACATATTCGACCAACTCCGGCGGGGTAGCAGGATCGAGAACCACTCCCGCTTTCTTGCCGAGCGCGCGGATCTTCGACAGCACCCGATGCAGATGGATTGTCGAGCCAGGATCGGCTTGTACCAAGAGATGATCGGCGCCGGCGTCGGCGAACGCGGCGAGATAGCGCTCGGGCTCGACGATCATCAGATGAACGTTAAGGGGCTTTGCGGTCGAACGGCGGATCGCCTGCAGCACGACCGGTCCGATGGTGATGTTGGGAACGAAACGCCCATCCATCACATCGACATGAATCCAGTCGGCGCCGGCGGCGTCGACGGCGCGGACCTCTTCGCCTAGGCGCGCAAAATCGGCCGACAGAACGGAGGGCGCGATGATGATCGACGGTGTCTGTGCGCGCCGATTGACACGATCAGCTTCGAGTATGGAGGCTCTTCCCGACGTCATCGCCCACGCGCCCCGGTACGGCGGAGCACTTGTTCTTCGCCGGCCGCCGCTTGATCGACAAACCAAAACAACTCACCGACCGGCCGCATGCGTGCCGCCGGTACTTGGCCGTCGCCGGCGCGGATCGCGCTGAAAATCGAGGCCTTTTCTTTACCGGCCACCAGAAATGCCACGCGCCGGCTGCTCTCGATCGCCGGGTAGGTCATGGTGATGCGCACCTCGGACCGGCCGCGCGAGACCACGGCTACCCACCGCTTTCGCTCACTCAGCACCGGTTCTCCGGGCAGCAATGATGCGGTATGCCCATCGGGACCAAGGCCGAGCAGCGTGATATCGAAAAGCGGGCGTTGCGGATCAAGCGTTGCGGCACCGTACGCCTCCTGCAATGTCCGCTCGTAGCGCCACGCCGCGTCTTCGGGCGTGCCGTCGGTCGGAATGGGATGAATGTTCCCCGGCGGCACCGGAGCTTTGGCGAGCATCGCTTCGCGGGTCATCCGATAATTGCTGTCGGGATGATCGTGCGGGACAAAGCGCTCATCGCCCCAGTACCAGGAAACGCGCGGCCAAGGAAAACGGCGTCTGAATTCATCGGAGGCAAGTAGTCCATACAAAGTCTTCGGCGTCGATCCGCCGGAGAGCGAGACGCGAAAAGGGCCGTGTGCCTCCAGCGCTGCCTGCGTCATCCACGCCGCCACATGGCGCGCCAACGCCAACGGGTCCGGCAATATTTCGGTGCGCCCGATTGCTCCGCCCATGGCGCCGTTACCTCGCGGAACCAAGAATGAAAGCCTCCATCGCCTTGGCAAACCCTTCGTCATTGTAGGAAGCCGTGACGGCCGCAGCCTGCGCCTTGACCTCATCCGAGGCGTTGCCCATGGCAATGCTGAACCCGGAGCGCTTGAACATCAGCACGTCGTTCGGCTGATCGCCGATGGTCGCAATCTCCTCGGCCGGCACCCCGACATGCTGCGAGAGATATTCCACCACGGCGCCCTTGTTCGCGTTCTTGTTGGTGACGTCGAGGTAGTAGGGTTGCGACCGGGTGGCGGTCGCACGTTGTCCGAACGCAGCCTGTGCCTCGGCTTCGCAGCGCTTCACCTTGTCGAGGTCGTCGCTCACGCCGACGATCTTGGCGACTTGCTGCAAATGCTCGCGAACGTCGGCCACCACCTTCGGCGGGAATTTGACCGTCCAGGCTTCGCGAGCGACGTGCGGTGCGACAGCCTTGGTGATCAGCCAATCGTTGCCGCTATAGACCCAGCTATCGAGACCGTGCGCGCGCATCAGATCGATCGCCTGGCGCGCGACATCGGCCGGTACTGTCTTTTCGTCCAGGATTGTGAGATTGCGTTCGACGAACAGCCCGCCGTTGAAGCCGGCGATCGGCGTCTCGATGTCGAGCGCATCGAACAGCATGGCCATGCCGAGCGGCGGCCGGCCGCTCGTTATGGCGAAGCGGATACCCGCGTTTTGCAAGGCGCTCACAGCGTCGCACGCCCGCTTGGTCAAGATCTTCTCTTCAGTGACAAGCGTGCCGTCCACGTCCGCCAGCACCAATGAGATCTTGCGCTTCCCTGCCATCGCTCTCTCCGGAACCGCTTAGTCGAGCGGCCGCCACGCACATCCATCGCGCGCCAGCAGCTCGTCGGCCGCGGCGGGGCCGTCGCTGCCCGCGACATAGTTCGGAAAGTCCCGCGGCGGATTGTTGGCCCAGGTATCGAGGATCGGCTGCACGGCCTGCCAACCGGCTTCCACGGTGTCGGCACGCTGAAACAGCGTCGCGTCGCCGATCATGCAGTCGTAGAGCAGCGTCTCGTACCCGGTATTGCAGGCGATCTTGAAGTAGGTCTTGTAGGCGAAGTCCATACTGACGGTGTTCAGCCTAACGGTGGGACCGGGATGCTTGGCTGCGAATTCGAGCGCGATGCCCTCGTCCGGCTGGATGCGGAGAATCATCCAGTTGGGATGCATTCGCTCGACATTGGTGCCGCGAAACAGAGCGTATGGCGCTTGATGAAAGCGGATCGCGATCTCGGTCGATCGGCGTTTCATATACTTGCCGGTGCGCAGATAGAACGGCACACCGGCCCAGCGCCAGTTGTCGATGTTGAGCTTGCAGGCAATGAATGTCTCGGTCGTCGAATTCGGCGCCACATTAGGTTCCTGGCGGTACGCTCGAACCGGTTTGCCGAGCACGCGGCCGGCGTCGTACTGACCGCGCGCCGCATCCTTGAACACCTGCTCAGGATCGAGCGGCTTGATAGCTTCAATGACTTCGGTCTTTTTGCCGCGCACAGCATCGGCATCGAAGGAGATCGGCGGCTCCATGGCGGTCATCGCGAGGAGCTGGAAGACATGGTTGGGCACCATGTCGCGCAACGCGCCGGTTTTCTCGTAGAACTTGCCGCGATGCTCGACACCGACGGTCTCCGCAACGGTGATCTGAACATGCTCGATCTGCTGCCTGTTCCACAGCGGCTCGAACAGGCCGTTGGCAAAGCGCAACGCCATGATGTTCTGGACCGTCTCCTTGCCGAGGAAATGGTCGATCCGATAGATCTGATGCTCCTGCAAGGATTTCAGGATTTCGGCATTCAGCGCCTTGGCCGAAGCCAAGTCGTGGCCGAAGGGCTTTTCGATGATGACCCGGCGCCATTGGCCGTTAGTCTCGGTCGTGAGGCCGGCGGCTGCGAGCGCGGCGACCGCCGGACCGAAGAAGCGGTCGGCGACCGCGAGATAAAACAAGCGGTTGCCTGCCGTGCCGGCGGTCTTGTCCAATCCCGTCAGATGCTCGCCGAGCCGGCGATAGGTGTCCGGATTGTTCAGATCGCCCGGCAGGTAACTCATCCGCTCGGTGAGCCACTGCCACGTGGTTTGGTCGAAGTCGTCGAGATGAAACTCGCCATCGTGGGCGACGAATCCCTTCATTGCATCGGTGAGGTTCGCGCGCCATTGCGCAGCACTCATGTCGGCTAGGTCGACGCCGACGAGACGAAATTCTTCGGATAACTGGTGATCGTTTGCCAGGTTGTAGAGCGCAGGGACGACGAGGCGCTTGGTCAGGTCGCCGGCGGCGCCGAAGATCACCATCGCGCAAGGCGGCGCCACAATGGCGCTCGCGCTCTGCTCCTTGGTCTTTGGTCGGGCGCGGCGATCTGGCTTATCTAGCATCGACGTTCTGCTTTCTTTGCTACGCCGCCGAATTCGCGCGGCTCATCGAGCGCTGTGTCAGTTGCGGCCGAGCAACTCCGTTGCGACGGAGACGACCCGTTCAGGCTCGAAACCGAACTTGCGCTGTAACTCCTTGAGCGGCGCCGAGGCGCCGAAGGTTTTCATGCCGATGACGCGGCCGGCGGGGCCGACATAGCGGTCCCAACCCAGCACCGATCCTTGCTCGACGGCCACGCGCGCCTTCACCTTCGGCAGCAGCACATCGTCCCGATAGGACTGCGGCTGTTGCTCGAAAATGTCCCAGGACGGCATCGAGACGACGCGCGATCGGACGCCCTGAGCCGTCAGCGTTTCGTGGGCCTGAATGACCAAAGCGACCTCGCTCCCCGAAGCAATGAGGATGATCTCGGGCGCGCGATCTGGAGCATCGGCCATGACATATGCGCCGCGTGACACACCGTCGGCGGATGCGTATTTGCGCCGATCAAATGTCGGCAGCGGTTGGCGGGACAGTGCAAGGACGGCCGGCTTGTGCCGTAGTTGCATGATATAGCGGTATGCTTCGACGACCTCATTCGCGTCCGCCGGCCGAAGCACGACCAGGCCGGGAACGGCGCGCAGCGAGATCAATTGCTCCACCGGCTGATGGGTCGGTCCGTCTTCGCCGTCGCCCATGGCATCGTGGGTAAAAACGAAAATCGTCGGCAGTTCCATCAGCGCGGAGAGCCGGATGGCCGGCCGGGCGTAATCGCTGAAAATGAAGAATGTCGATCCGAAGGCCCGCAGCTTCGAGAGCGACAGACCGTTGACGATCGCCGCCATCGCGTGCTCGCGGATGCCGAAATGAATATTGCGGCCTTCGGGCGTGCCTGGTTCGAATTCCCCTGCGCCGGTGAATTTGAGCAACGTCCGGTTTGACGATGCAAGATCGGCCGAACCGCCCAAGAACCAGGGAATATTCTGCGCGAGGACATTCAATACCTGGCTTGAGGCGTCGCGCCCGGCGATTCCCTTCGGATCGGGCGGAAAGCTCGGCAGGTTTCGGTCCCAGCCGGCGGGCAAGTCCCGCCGCTGCATCTGATCGATCTCCGTGGCGAGGTCCGGGAAGCGCTCGTGGTATTTGGCGAACATCGCTTCCCAGTCGCGCCGCGCCTTGCCGCCACGCTGACCGATGCCGTCAGCAAAGTGCTCCATGACTTCGTCGGGCACCAAGAACTTGGCGTTCTCTGGCCAGTGATAGGCGCGCTTGACGAGCTTCACCTCGTCTTCCCCCAAAGGCTCGCCATGGGCTGCGGAAGTATCGACCTTGTGCGGAGAGCCATAGCCGATGTGGCTGTCGAGAACGATCAGCGTCGGCCGGTCTTTCGTCGTGCGAAAGACCGCGAGCGCCTCTTCGATGCTTTCCAGATCGTTGGCATCGCCGACCCGCAGCACATTCCAATGATAAGCGAGGAAGCGCGCAGCGACATCCTCGGTAAATGTGATGCTGGTCTTGCCGTCGATGGTGATGTGATTGTTGTCGTAGATCCAGCACAGATCGTCGAGGGCGAGATGGCCGGCGAGCGAGGCGGCCTCCGAGCCGACGCCTTCCATCAGGCAGCCGTCGCCACAAATGGCATAGATGTTGTAGTCGAACAGATCGAAGCCGGGCTTGTTGTAATGGCTGCCAAGCCATTTCCGCGCGATGGCCATGCCGACGCTGGTGGCAATGCCCTGACCGAGCGGACCTGTCGTCGTCTCCACGCCCGAGACCCAGTGATATTCCGGATGCCCCGGGGCTTTGCTGCCGAGCTGGCGGAAATGGCGAATATCGTCGAGCGTGACCGCGGGCTCGCCTAGGCGCTCGTACTGCGCGTTCACCGCGCGCGTGCCGGTCAGATACAACACCGACCACAGCAGCATCGAGGCATGGCCATTCGATAAGACGAAGCGATCGCGATTTGGCCAGATCGGGTCCTGCGGATCGAAGCGCATGACCTCGTTCCAGATCACGTAGACCAACGGCGCGAGCGCCATCGGCGTGCCCGGATGGCCTGATTTTGCCTGCTGGACTGCGTCAATCGAAAGCGTGCGGATGGTATTGATCGCGAGCTCATCGAGCTCGTGGCTGGTCAAACCTTTCAGCTTTGCCTGCTGCATCGGCATTTCGCTCCGTTATTATCCGGCGCGCTTCGCGGGCGGCTTTTCGACGTGGCCGCCGAACTGGTAACGCATGGCGGAAAGAAGCTTGTCGGCAAAGTCCGCGTCTCCGCGCGAACTGAACCGTTCATAAAGGGCCGACGAGAGCACATGCGCCGGCACGCCCTCGTCGATGGCGGCCTTGATCGTCCAACGGCCTTCGCCCGAGTCGGACACGCGCCCGGCAAATTTGCTCAGCGCGGGATCTTGGATCAGCGACGCGGCGGTGAGGTCGAGCAGCCAGGACGCGATCACGCTGCCGCGCCGCCAGACCTCTGCAATGTCTGCCAGATTGAAATCGTATTGATAATGCTCGGGATCGCGCAGCGGCGTGGTTTCCGCATCGATCGCGCCGGCTTTGTTGCCAATATTGGCGGCTTTGAGAACCCCAAGCCCTTCGGCATAAGCCGCCATCACGCCGTATTCGATGCCGTTATGCACCATCTTGACGAAATGGCCGCCACCATGCGGTCCGCAGTGCAGATAGCCCTGCTCGGATGTGCCGTTGACTTTTTCGCGGCCCGGCGTGCGCGCAATATCGCCGCGGCCGGGTGCAAGCGTTGCGAATATCGGATCGAGATGCTTCACCACATTGGCGTCGCCGCCGATCATCATGCAATAGCCGCGTTCCAGCCCCCAGACGCCGCCGCTGGTGCCGACGTCGACATAATGAATGCCCTTCGATTTTAGCTCTTTGGCGCGGCGAATATCGTCGATGTAATACGAATTTCCGCCATCGATCAGCATGTCGCCGCGCTCGAGATGAGGCAGCAGGTCGGCGATGACATTGTCCACCACACCGGTCGGCACCATCAGCCAGACCGCGCGTGGCTTGCTGAGCTTTTTGACGAAGTCCGGCAGCGACGTGGTACCGACGGCCTTCTCCTTTACCAGCTCCGCCACCGCGTTTGCCGACCTGTTGTACACCACACATTGATGGCCGCCTTTCAAAAGTCGGCGCACCATATTCCCGCCCATCCGGCCAAGGCCGATCATTCCAAGCTGCATAGTTTTAGCCCTCCATGGAGGAACGACGTTCCGGTCGGTCGCTCGACGAGGCGACCGGAGACAGGCTCGCATCTTTCCGCTCGAACAAATCTGCAAATTCACGATAGCGCCGAGCGATCTCGGCAACGGTCTGATCGCGCGTCGCTAATTTACTCCGCCAGGCAACCAGCGGATCCCAGAAAACGGTGCGGCCGATCGCAAATCCGATGAAGCCCGGCACAGCCGCCGCGACCCCGAGCCATTCACGCACTTTCCGATCGTCCTCGCCACGACCGAGAACGATACAGCCGACGGTGTGACGCCCGCCCGCGCGCGCCGCCGCCACGATGCGCTCGCAATCCTCACGCCGATCGAGCCCCTCAACCTTCCACAGATCCGGCTCGACACCCTGGTCTTGAAGCTCCTGAATGGCTTCGACCATCAGGCGAGGCCGTAGCTCGAGATCGTAGACCCTCTTGTCGCCGGCGAGCCTGTCGAGCTGCATCTTCTCCGCCGGAACCAGGAGCTCGAACATGAAGCGACTACGGCCGCGGGCGGTGAGAAAATCAGAAAGCCGCTTCAAGCGGGCCGCTTGCCTTTTGTTCAATGCACCGTCGCCCTCCGGGTTGTAGCGCACCAGCACTTTGCAGAAGGTAGGATCGAATGTTTCGACATGGCGTGCGAAATCCTCGCCATATTCGAAATCGAATTCGTGCTGTCCGCTTTTCTCCGCCGGGCACGCGGTGACGATATTCTTGGAAGCGGCGTCGCGCAGAATGGCGGCGCCGAATTGCTCGTCGACAAGAATACCCGCCTTCTGCTTCGGTACCCCGCCCGCCAGCGCCGCGAGGAAGCCGTCATAGATGACCCGTTTGGCGGCGGCGATCTCCGCTGTCTGCGCATCGCTCAGCGGCGACTGCCAGCCGAACATCTTCGTTTGGAACGAGCCGCGATGATCGAACGGCTGAACATAGAGCGGGCGGTCATATCCTCGCGGCATCAGGAAACTCCCTTGAGCTTGCGATACCGGCGGATCAGCGTGTTTGTGGAGCTGTCGTGCTCAAGCTTTGGCTCCGTCGCGCTTTCCAGTTCAGGAATGATCCGCTGGGCGAGAGCCTTGCCGAGCTCCACGCCCCACTGATCGAAGGAATCGATCTGCCAGATCGTGCCTTGGGTGAAAACAAGGTGCTCGTAGAGCGCCACCAGCTTGCCCAATGCCGCTGGCGTCAGCGCGTCCAGCATGAGCGTGTTGGACGGGCGGTTTCCCTCGAACAGACGATGCGGCGCAAGCCAATCAGGTGTGCCTTCCGCCTTGACCTGATCGGCGGTCTTTCCGAAGGCCAGTGCCTCCGTCTGCGCGAAGACATTGGCGATCAGCATGTCGTGATGCCGGCCTAATGGATTGAGCGGGCGGGTGAAAGCGATGAAATCGCAAGGTATGAGACGCGTGCCTTGATGGATCAGCTGATAGAACGAATGCTGGCCGTTGGTTCCCGGTTCACCCCAAAAGATCGGCCCGGTGTCGCAATCGACAGGCATGCCATCGAGCGTGACGTGCTTGCCGTTGCTCTCCATGGTGAGCTGCTGGAGGTAGGCGGGAAACCGTTTCAGATACTGTTCGTATGGCAGCACGGCGATGGTCTGGGCGCCGAAGAAATCGTTGTACCAGATCCCAAAAAGGCCCATCAACGCCGGTAGATTACGCTCGAATGGTGTCGTGCGGAAATGCTCGTCCATCTCGTGAAAGCCGCCGAGCATGGCGCGGAAATTGTCCGGCCCAACGGCTAGCATGGTCGAGAGACCGATCGCCGAATCCATGGAATAGCGGCCGCCGACCCAATCCCAGAAGCCGAACATGTTGGCCGTGTCGATGCCGAATTTCGCAACCTCTTTCGCATTCGTCGACACGGCGACAAAATGTTTGGCTATGGCGCCTAACTCGCCCTTCATGCCGGCCAACAACCACTCGCGCGCGGTGCGGGCGTTGGTCATGGTCTCCAGTGTGGTGAAGGTCTTGGACGAGACAATAAATAATGTCTCCGTCGGATCGAGATCGCGCACCGCTTCGGCGAAATCCGTGCCATCGACGTTGGACACGAAACGGAAATTCATCGCCCGATCGCTGTAGTGTTTGAGCGCTTCGTAGGCCATGACCGGTCCGAGATCCGATCCGCCGATGCCGATATTGATGACGTTGCGGATGCGCTTGCCGGTCTGGCCTTTCCAATCGCCGCGGCGCACACGCTTGGAAAAGTCCGCCATCCGGTCCAGAACGGCGTGAACGTCGGGGACCACGTTGCGGCCGTCGTGGAGAATGGTGGCACCGCGTGGCGCGCGCAGCGCCACATGCAGGACGGCGCGGTTCTCCGAGACATTGATGTTGTCGCCGCGGAACATCGCATCGATGCGATCGCGCAGCCCCGACTCCTCGGCGAGTTGCAACAACAGGTGCAGTGTCTCGTCGGTGATCCGGTTCTTGGAATAATCGAGATAGACTCCCGCCGCTTCCACCGCCAATCTCTCGCCGCGTCCGTGATCGTCGGCAAATAGTTGCCGCAGGTGAATGCCTTTGAGTTTCTGATAATGCTTCTCGAGCTGAGTCCAGGCGGGGCGCTTGCGCAGAGGCGGCACGTTCACGGATTGAATGCTGGCTGGCTCGGATGTTCGTTTGCGTTGACCGGACGCGATTGCCATGGGGATCAGCTCGCTTTGCGCATGACCGCGCTCTTGGATTCGATGCAGGCCATCAAGTCGTTCCACGATTTGTCGAAGGACGCGGCACCGTCGTCCTGAAGCTTTTTCGCCAGCGCATCGATGTCGATGCCGGCTTTGGCAAAGTCCGCCAACACCTGCTCGCAAACGCCGCCGTCCGGCGCGAGCATCGCGCCAACTTCGCCGTGCTGGGCGAAGGCCTTGAGCGTGCCCTCGGGCATGGTGTTGATCGTGAAGGGCGCCGCGAGCGCCTTCACATAGAGTATGTCGGACGCTTTCGGATCCTTGGTGCCGGTGCTGGCCCAGAGGAGGCGTTGTACGCGGGCACCGGCATTGGCGGCACGCTGAAAACGCGGCGACGCGAGCAGCTCCAGATACGCCTTGTACGTGCGCTGGGCGACCGCAATGCCAAGCCGATTGGTCAACTCGGCTGGGATCTTTCCCGTGGTCGCGACGTCCCAGCGGCTGATAAAAAGCGATGCTACCGAGGCGACGGCAGGATTGAGACCGGCTTCGATGCGCCGCTCGACCCCGCGCAGATAGGCTTCGGCCGCGGCGGCGTATTGTTCGCGAGAGAATAGAAGCGTGACGTTAATCGGGACGCCGGCGAAGATCGCCGCCTCGATCGCGGGCAATCCTTCCTTGGTGCCCGGAATTTTGATGAAGAGATTGGACTTGCCGCCGCGTTGGCTGAGATCGCGCGCCGCGGCGATGGTGCGCTGCGTGTCGTGTGCGAGAAAAGGCGAAACCTCAAGCGATACCCAACCGTCGACACCGTCCGTACGGGTGAAGACGGGCCGCAACAGATCGGCAGCCCTCGTCAGGTCCGCCAGAGCCAGTTCGAAGAACAAGTCTTCCGCTGGATTCGCACGTGACCCGTGTCGAGCGATGTCGTTGTCATAGTCGGCGCTGTTCTTGATCGCATGATCGAAGATCGTCGGATTCGAGGTGAGACCCGTCACCGAGAATTCATCGATGTAACGTTGCAATGTGCCGCTGTTCAGGAGATCGCGGGTGATATTGTCGAGCCAGAGACTCTGGCCGACATTGTGCAACGTCTTGGTCGCGTTCATCGTGCCGGCTCCAACTTGGATGTGCGTATCGGCGGCGCTTGCCGCAATTGCGGCAGGTCATAGCCGAGAAGATCGCCGATGCGTTCGATCGTGACATCGGCCGGCGGAAAGGCGCCGACCATTTTCGGATCTCGAGCGTAGCTGCCCTGCTGCGGGAACACGGTTGTGACGCGGTCCCCCCAAAAGCGCTTGGCCGCCGCCAGGATGCGCAGCTTGTCGTCGATGAGAACGTATTGTTCGGCCGGGAACCGCCGCTCGACGTCATCGAGGGCCTCTTCCTTGTGGATATAGATGAGCACACGTCCGTCGACTGCATCGGACAGGCCCGCCCGTTCGACTTTGTGCGGCTGAAAGACGACGTCCCCGTCGGACAGGATAACGGTCGGCCCGAAATCGCTTAGCTGCTTCAGCACCTTGATGGCGGATGGGAACAGCCGGCCGGCGAATGGATAGTCGATGAGATAGGCCGACATCGACAGAAGCTCCACTTCGCGGGGATGCTCGACGCGAAAGCGCTGCAAGGCTCCCAGATAGTCGCGATAGCCGAGTTCCGAAAACAGGTCCTCCAGGATTCGCCAATAGCGATCGCGGGCGTCACGTCCGTAGGCCCGTTCGAGATGGTCTTTCAAATCCTGTTGTATGCCGTCGTTGTCGAGCAGCGTGTTGTCGACGTCGACCAGGAAGACAATCGGGTCAGGCCGTGCCATTCAGAACTCCGGCAACCTTCAGAACTCAGGCAACCATCAGGGTGTTCGCCGTCCGGATAACCCGCAGCCCGCCCCAGTAGACAACTGGCGGACCTCCCAAAAAGTTCTCCTCGACGAGAGAGTTCTCGTTGATTTGATTTCGAGTTGTCGTTGACGCGCCGTTTACGTGTTCCTTGGCCGTTTAGGTATTCCTTAGGGGCGCCGTCGGCGCGCAAATGTCTTTTTCGCGATTACTCCGATTTTCACACAATTGCATCGCAACCGACGTTTCAATCCGGTCAATCCGGCCCGCGGCTTGAAAAGTGGCAGTCGGCACGCCAAGCGCCAAAAAAAGCGCAATGGAAGCATCTGCTCAGTGCCGTCGCCCGCGAGCTCGTATGAACCTTTCCCCCCTGGAAGGCGGGCTACGCTGTCCGCAACACCTTCAAATCGATAGCGAACCGGCGGCGGATCTTGCCGAGCGGGCGTCCGGCCCGTCCGGTTTCGTCTCTGGCATGAATGACAAGACAATGACGACCGCTAGCAGGCCGACCGCAGTCACGCCCAGCAGACCGGCTGTTTAGCCGAATTTTTCGACAATGATCCCGGATACGGACGTGCTGAGTGACGCGCCGACGCCGGAGGCAGCGCCCACCAGACCTTGGGCCAGATTGAACCGGCCAGTCCCGGCCGTGACGTCTGCCACAATCAGCGCAGTAAGAACACCGAGCGTGGCCCCGCTCAGCCCGTCGAGGAGCTGGATGACGACGAGCAAAACCGGATCGGCCGTCAACGCAAAAAGAGTAGAGCGAATCGGAACGGCGGCGAGCCCGATGACCAAGAGAGGCTTCCGACCCCAGGTGGCGGCGCTGCGTCCGGCCCAAGGGGCCAGCGCGGCGACGATGATTTGCGGAAAAACGACAAGCGCTGACACCACAAGCGAGGACAAGCGGCCTTCAGCGCGCGGGAGTGCCTGGCTGATTTGCGTCAGCAAGGAGGCATTGGCGAGTTGAAATAGAAGGAGACAAGCGGCAAAAATCAGAAGACCGCGATTTTCAAACAGGCTGGCGCGCCTCACTCTCGCCGGGTCGGCTGCATGATGATCAGATCCGCCGCAGGATCTGGCGAAGTGAATGTCGCTCGCACGTATCCGCGTCAAGGCAAGCAGCAACGGCGCCAACAGCGCAGCGGCGATGAGAAAGATGTCCTGGGTGGACAGAAGATAGCCGATCACGCCCATGAAGGCCGCAGCGGCAAGGCCGCCGATGGAGGCAAAGCGTTGATTGCGCCCGAGCCGTTCGGCAAGTGCATCGTGCCCAACCAGCCCGAGGCTGATCGCGGCGATACCTGGGCCGAGAATACTTCCAGCCGCGCCCTGAACGACGACGGCAACCGCAACCCACGCGAAGTCGGGTCGCAGCGCGATGGCCAACAGCGCCAATGCGACCGCAGCCGCCCCCGCCCCGATAATTGCCCGCCTCGCTTTCGTGATGTCGATGAGTTCGCCGCCAGGAATTTGCGTGATGAGACCTGCCACACTACTCGCGCTGAGCACAAATCCAATGTGCGCAGGGTCCCAGCCGCGGTTCGTAAGATGGACCGCGACAAACGGACCAAAGCCGGTCAGGAGAGCGGCGAGAAAGAAATTCAACCAATCGAGCGCGTGCAAGCTTGACGAATGCGGCGCGGCGACTTCGGTACTGAGTGAGCTCGTGAGCATCCGGCCGCCCGCGCTATGCAAACTCTAGCTGGTTGAAATTCGCGCCGAAACTGCTGCGCTCGATCGCGTTCGGATCGCCCTGCAAAACCTCGAATTGCGTCTTGGGACCCTCGCGCCAAAAGCGGATATCAAAACAGTGTCCGCCCACCCGAAGGTCGCGCACGGTCAGGTCGGGAAGCCACTCGGGCAACAAAGGATCGACGTGTAACTTGCCCCGCGGAGCGTCGGGCACGAAGCCGAGTATCGCTTGCAGCAGGGCAAAGACCGACCCCGCCGCCCACGCCTGCGGCACGTTTGCGCCGAGATACTGCACTGGAAAGCTGCTCTCATCGCGTTCGATCGTCGTGTAGAGTTCCGGCAGTTGATTGGCCAGAAAATGACTTGCAGCGTCGCTGATGTCACGGGCGATCCTTGCCGCTTCAACGCCGAAGCCATAGCGCTTGAAACCCAACGCGATGATCGCGTTGTCGTGCGGCCAGACCGATCCGGTTTGGTAGTTATAGGGATTGAAGGCCGGATTTCGGGTGGAGAGCGTGCGAATGCCCCAGCCGCTCCACATGTCCGGCGCCATCAGACGCTTCACAACCCTCACAGCGCGCTCCGGCGGCACGATGCCCGACCAAAGGCAATGCCCCGCATTTGAAGCAACGGTCAGGACCTTCTTCTTGCCGCCGTCCAACGCAAAAGCATAAAAGCCCAACTCCTCATCCCAGAAAGCCTCGTTGAACCGCTTGAACAGGTCCGTCGCCTTCGCGCGCAAGTCGCGGGCGCGGTCCGCCTTGTCGAGGGCTTCGAATATCTCCGCCATCCTCAGCCAGGCGTCATAGACATAACCCTGCAATTCGCAGAGGGCTTTCGGTCCCTTCACCAGCGAACCATCCGGATAGACAACGCTGTCTCCTGAGTCCTTCCACGCCATGTTCTCGTAGCCGGCGGAGGAACGGGTTTGATATTCCTGAAATCCGTCTCCGTCGCGATCACCGTAACGGTCGATCCACGACAGACATCCCTCGGCGGTTTCGAGGTGCCGCTGCAGCAGACCCATGTCGCCGGTCGCCCGCCAAGCGGCGTGCAGGGTGATCAGATAAAGCGGCGTTGCGTCCGCGGTGCCGTAATATGGCGTGTGCGGGACCAGCTTGAAGTGAGCGAGTTCGCCATAGCGGATTTCGTGCAGGATCTTGCCGGGCTCCGCATCGCGATAGTCGTCCTCGACTTTGGCTTGGAGCGAGCCCAGGATATCGAGGCTGCCGCGCGCGAAATCCGGATAGATCAGAATGTTCTGCAGCGAGACGATCAGGCTGTCGCGTCCGAACGGAGCGACGAACCACGGCAAGCCCGCGGCCGGCAGAAAGACCTTGTGATCGGTGCCGGCGATGGGCAGCCGCAGTGCCGCCATGTCCTCCAATGCCTGGTGATAAAGACGGTAGAACTCCTCATTGCTGGTGCGGATTTTGAGCACGGACCGTAGCCAGTCCAACTGGGTTTCGGCGTGGTGCGTTTTTTGATGGTCGCCGGCGCATTCGTGCGGCGCCGGAAAGGACCGGCCACCGTCTTCCAGCGCATAGAGCAAGCAGCAATGCCAGGCATCGCCCGGGTCGAGGCTAATCTCGAAGCTGAGGCGGCCGTTGGCATACGTCCCCCTCGGCTGGCCCTGTGCCGTAGTAATTGTCACCGCGCGGGCGAAATCGCCGTTACGGTAACTCGTGCGAAGCCTTTGCTCGGTTTGCGACCAGTCGGTCGTAATCCGACCGCGGCGCACGATATTGTTCGACTTGACCTCGAAGATATCGGCAAAATCGCACCGCAGCGCGATCTCAAGCTGAAAGCGTATCCGCTGCATGCTGTTGTTGGTGAGGTCAAAATCTTCGTGCAAGCCGCCATTGATCATTCGACCGATAACAAGGCCAAGCGTGCGGCTTGCAATAACCCCATCGGCGGTCGGAATCCTGCGATTGCTGAGATAGGAGCGCGAGGCATAGTGGGTGATCGCGCCGCCGTTCAGGAGAATCCATGGCTCGCCATTCGCATAAATGGTCCAACTGCTGATCACCCGCGTATCATAGAAATAGACACCCTTCTCGCTCGGCCAGTTGATCTGACCGTCCGGCTCGCTGACCAACAGGGTCTGACCGTGGTGGATCGCGACTTGGTGCGGACCGACCTGAACCTTGAATGGCATCTATGGCTCTGCGACTGGCGTCGGCGGTGCTGTCGACGGACGCGATCAAATAGCGGGGCGTCGGCGTCCTTCGCGTTACTCTTCAAATCGTACACTGCACCGGCCGACAATTTTATTTGCGACCAATGCGGTTGTCGGCCGGCCGCGCTGATTTAGCGCGCGTCGCGAGAACCCGCGGCCCCTGACGATAGTTCAACCGGTTCCCGCAACCGCCGAACGCCTTGCCGAGGCACGAACCCGCTTGTGACCGGAGCGTTGCTCGCACGGCTTGGTCTCATGACCGACATTATATGCCGTGTTGACGAGCGCGATATGTGAGAAAGCCTGTGGAAAGTTGCCTAACTGACGTTGCGCGCTGACATCGTATTCCTCGGCGAGCAGCCCAACGTCATTGCACAAGCTGACCAGCCGCTCGAACAGGCGCTGCGCGTCCGCGGTTCGTCCGGTCAGGACATACGCATCCGCGAGCCAGAAACTGGACGGCAGGAAGGCGCCTTCCCCTGGCGGCAGGCCGTCCTCGGTGGCGGCAGTGTCGTAGCGAAGAACAAGCCCGCCACGCAGCAGCCTCCGTTCGATCGCTGCGATCGTCCCTTGCACACGCCGATCATCCGGCGGCAAGAAGCCCACTTGCGGAATCAGGAGCGCGCTCGCGTCCAGCAAATCGCCCTCATACGATTGAGCAAACGCACTGAGCTTTGCATTGAACGCGCGGCGGCAGACCTCTTCGTGGATTTCGGCGCGAATTCGCCGCCAACGTTCGACCGGACCGGGCAGTCCAAACATTTCGACGCTCTTGACCGCCCGGTCGAACGCGACCCAGGCCATGACCTTCGAATGGGTGAAATGACGGCGTTCGCCGCGCACTTCCCAAATGCCGTCGTCGGGACTTCGCCATACGGTCTCAAGATGATCGAGCAGCGACTGCTGGAATTCCCAGGCTGCAGCGAGATATTGAAGGCCGCCGGCCCGTGCATGGTGCAGCGCGTCCATCACCTCGCCGTAGACATCAAGCTGGAGCTGATCTGCGGCGGCATTGCCGATGCGCACCGGTTTCGAGCTCTCATAGCCGTCGAGCCAAGGCACCTCGCGCTCGGCCAGCCATCGCTTGCCGGTGACGCCATACATGATCTGGATCTGCTCCGGACTTCCGGCGGCGGCACGGAGCAACCAGTCGCGCCAAGCCCGCGCCTCATCATAATATCCCGCATTCATCAACGACAGCAGCGTCAGCGTCGCGTCGCGCAGCCAGCAGAAGCGATAGTCCCAATTGCGTGTTCCGCCCAATTGCTCCGGCAGCGAGGTCGTCGGCGCGGCGATGATTCCGCCATGCGGCGCATAGGTCAGTGCCTTCAGCGTGATCAGCGAGCGTATGACAATCTTGGAGTATGGCTCCGTGGTTCGCGCGGTGCTTGCCCATGTCTGCCAAAAATCCGCAGTGGCGCGCAGCGCTCCATCGACGTCGATCGGCTCCGGCAGAGGCAAGTGCGAGGGCGCATACGTCAAAACGAATGGCACACGCTGACCCGCGGAGACGACAAAATCGCCGACCGTCGTCAGACCTTCGCCGCGAAGCTCGACCGGCGTTCGCATGACCACCATATCGGGCCCCGCGATCGCAATGAGGTCGCCCGCGTCGCTGCGCGACACCCACGGCACCCAGCCGCCGTAACCGAACCGGACAATCCATTCCGTGCGCATCGACATGCTGCCGCGCTTGCCGACGACGAGGCGCACGAGATGCGACGCGTTTCGCCCTTCGCGCAACGGCATAAAGTCGATGAGGACGACGGCATTCTTGCCGCCGGCACTGGCGAACTCGGTTTCGAGGATCAGCGTGTTGTGCGCGTAGCGACGGCTGACCTTGATGTCGGATCCGGCCGCGGCAGGTGCGATCGACCAGCGACCATGGTCCGCGTCACCAAGCAATGCAGAAAAACAGGCGCCCGAGTCAAAGCGAGGCCAGCAGAGCCAGTCGATGGAGCCGCTCTTGGAGACGAGCGCAGCCGTCTCGCAATCGCCGATGAGCGCGTAATCCTCGATGCGACTAGGCATGAGCAACCAAGTCTCCGCACGCCACGTTCGCCGGACGGACGTTTTCGGCCGTCTTTCGGGCATCTCGGTGGCCACGAACACAAATGCTCGCCTGGCGCTTCCGCCGACTGTTCGGTCGACGACATTGCTCAAGGCGCGCGAATTTTAGTTGTTGCTGTAAAGACAGCCGCGTGTCGATAGACCAATGCTTGAAACGCGCAAAATGGAAAAAATCGGGATAACGGGCGTCAGTCAAGCCGCATCAACTGGCTTTTTCACTGGTGATCGGAAAAGCATTCAGCCGAAGCGGCAAATAGTCGGGCAACTATATCTACCCGGCGATTTAGCTAACTTGTCGCCAAAGTTCCATTTCGAAAGGTGAAATTTTTGGCGCAACCGGGAACTCACGCCGGAAAACAGCGCACGCACTTCCCAACGGTTCTGGGCGCGCCCGCGCGCCATCCTTCAGTAGCGCAGTATTTCTTGCCGCTCACTCAGCCAAGCCTGTTCATCCGGCGCCGCCAGCGCATCGAGATCTTGTGGCGTCGCTGATGCGTTGTCCACCCATTCGCGCAGCAATGGACCGCCGTTGATCACATCGATCGCGAGTTTGCCGTGCTCGTATTCATAGCCAAAATCGCGCCACAGCGGATAGTCCGGATGCAAACGGCGGATAACCTTGAAGGCGAGTGCCTGGATACGCCACGGCTTAAACATTTGATGATCGTAACCGGGACCTTCGGTGTGAATCTGAATGCCGTTGCACAGCTTGCCGACATGCTTGTGGAACGTAGGTTCGAACCAGCAATCGCGCAGGCGGCAGCCGTGCAGCCATTGCGGTGCAAGCGCAATCATTTCCTTCATGACGGCCCAGGCATCGATATCGGGGGCACCGAACAACTCGAGCGGCCGCGTGGTGCCGCGGCCTTCCGACAGCGTCGCGCCCTCGACCATCACCGTGCCCGCATAGGCGCGTGCCATCCATAAATTCGGCGCGTTGGGACTGGGGTTGACCCACACTCGCTCGCCAAGCGGCCAGCCGAACCCGGGAGACCCATCAGGTTGCCAGCCTTGCATCTCGATGACGCGATACTCGACATCGAGTTTGAGTGTTTTGACAAACCAAGAGCCCAACTCTCCGAGCGTCAGCCCGTGGCGCATCGGCAGCGGCCCGGCGCCAACGAAGCTTTGCCAGCCGGCGCGCAGCGTCAAGCCTTCGACCGGCCGGCCAACGGGATTGGGCCGATCCAGGACCCATACCGCTTTGCGAAGTCTCGATGCCGCCTCGAGGACATAGCGGAGCGTGGTGATGAACGTATAGATCCGGCAACCCAGATCCTGCAGATCGACGAGGATGGCATCGCATGTATCCATCATCTCGTCTGTCGGCTTTCGCACTTCGCCATACAAGCTGAACACGGGGATGTCATGTATTGGATCGTTGAAATTCGGCGAACTCGATCATGTTGTCTTGCTTGTCGCCGCGCAGGCCATGCTGCGGACCGAATGCCGCAAAGATCTTCATGTCGCCACATCCAGCCAGCGCATCAAGCGAGTGCGTCAAATCTGCCGTGACCGAAGCCGGGTGCGCGAGCAATGCGATACGCCTGCCGCGCAGCGGCGCGCGCAACGAGGGCTCGGTGATCAGGCGATCGATACCAAATTTCACGATGGGCACTCAGCCAACCTCAAGAGCGAAGGAATCGGGGTGATGAAAATCCGGCTTGCCGGGTGGATGAGCCAGTGCCCAATAGGACCGATGGCCACTCGTCTCTTCGATAATCGCCGAAAGACCGACACGCCATATGCCGTCCCCTGCCCCGCTCGTGGAGCTAGATTCCAACTGATCCAATTCCAGCGACGCTCGCAAAAGGCAGCGCTCGGGACCAGCTTCCACGGCAATCAAGGGCGTGCTGATCTCGGTCGCAATGCACCTCCCGGTCCGGTAATTGCTGAATCGATAAGCTGCCCATTGGGTCGAAGGCGCGAAGTTGAACTCATAATACCCGGCGCTCGGAGAGCTGCGCAGAAAGACCTCGAAACAGGTATGTTGCCAAAGTTCGTCAGTCCGCACCGGATCCGCCAACGGAGGTATGGCAAGATCGCCGATCTTGCCCGTTGTGACATAAGTCAATATCAAACTCCCGGCTCGCGGACGCGCAACGTCCACTTCAATCTGTGTCACTGCGGCGCAAATCGTGTCCGGATGAACCCGCAACGTCTGGCGCGTAACGCTTGTCATCGTTTCCGGGCTTACGTGAGCCCGTTGAGCGCTATCGATTTGACCGGCATCGATCGTCGCGGTGTAATTGTTGCGTGGCGCCCGATCCTACCCCGCCCACGGCAGAGCATGAAGAGGAGGCCCATGACACTGTTGAGACTTGCGCTCCCGGCGATAGCGATCGCACTGACATGTGGACCAATGCACGCGGGCGAACTCGACCCGGCCGCCGTGACCTACACTCTACCTGATAAAGTCAAATGGGAAAGCATTCCGGGCTTTCCCGGTGCCGAGCGGGCGGTCATGGTCGGCGATCCGTCGAAGCCCGGATTCTATGCGGTCATGATAAAGTGGCTGCCCGGCAATCATTTCAGCCATCCGCACTTTCATCCACACGACCGATTCATCACGGTGTTGAAGGGAACGTGGTGGGTCGGTAGCGGCACCAAATTCGACCCCGACGGTACCGTCCCGATGCCCGCCGGGGCATTCGTAACGCACCACGGCAAGCAAGTTCACTTCGACGGGGCCAAGGACGAAGAAGCGATCCTCCTGATTGTCGGCGACGGTCCAGAGACTCCTACCCCGGCGGAAACGAAATGACCCGACGACCGACGGGTGCCGCCTTGTATGCGAACGGCAGGGTAGTGATGAAGGTCGTCTGCTTTGTGCTTGGCTTGGCTGTCACGGCCACGCTGGCGCATGCGGAAGACATGGCGGCAATTATCTCGCAGTATCGACGCGAGCACGGCCTTTCGGCGGTCAAAACCGACCCGCAGCTGACCGAGATTGCCGAGCGGCAGGCAAAAGCGATGGCCGCCGCCGGCATCATGGATCATAACGTGGCGGGGTCGTTCGGCTCGCGGATATCCGGCGCGCATACGGGTCGGGCAGCCGAAAACATCGCAGCCGGCACCAAGACTTGGGCCGAGACATTCCATGCCTGGCAGACCTCGCCGGGGCACAATGCCAACCTTCTGCAACCGCAGGCCGACAGCATCGGAGTCGCCGTCGCCCGCAACGAGCAGACTCAATACAAGACGTTCTGGGCCCTGGTGATCGCAGAAAAGTCGCCGAAAACGAAGGATCGCAAACGGGTCGGGAAAGGCGGCGCTGCTTCCGAAAATCCGGTCACCACCGTCAAGAGTTTCGTCTGTAAGTTCTGGTGCTGATCGGTCCAACGGGTCCGCGACGTCGGCATGCCACTGCGCCGGTGTTCCTTGCATCCGATTCCAAGATCGGCTATTCCGGCGCCTGTTCGTTTTGCCAAACGTCGGTGGTCAGGCGGCAACGGAACTCATTTTTACCTTAGTCTTGTTGTTTGTGCGCCGAGCAGGCAATGTTGTCGTGGCTCACCCGCGTTTCCCCTACCATTCCTTTGGAGATGTCAATGAACCTCAAGCTTGTTGTGGCCGTATCACTATTCGCCGCGGTTCCAGCGGTGGCCTTTGCGCAAAAGGACGCCCCGGCTACCAAAGTGCCGAAGCCGACCATCGCGGATGCGCAAAAGCTTGTTCAAACGATCAGCGGCGACAAGACCAAGCTGCAGGCCTATTGCGATATGGGCAAGCTCCAAGATCAGATGGAGCAGGCCGAGAAGAAGAAGGATAACAAGGCCCTCGAAGCCCTCGGCGCCAAGGCTGACAGCCTCGCGCAGCAAATTGGACCTGAATACGCCAAGGTCATGGATGGGCTGGAGGAAGTCGACCCGAATTCCGCGGAAGGAAAGCAATATACCGCTGTATTCGCCACGCTCGTCAAGCAGTGCAAATAAGAGTTTGCGCTCTCGCGGCACGCCGGGATGAATTCATCCTTTCGGCGTGTCGCTGCTCGGAGGCGATGGCGGCGACTTGGGGTTCCTTTGAAATCGCGTCGCGCAAGACTCTCCGGCCCATTGCCTGAATTGGGCGGCGATTGTGTTGACGCCTTCTAGTCGCGATCATTGTCGAAAATTGTAGCGGTTTTCGAACTGCCCGCATTGAGATCTCAAGGCTCGCACTGCTTGTTTGGTAATGCGAGCTCTCTCTTATTTCACTCGTCGTTCTCGCTCCCTGGCCAGAAGACTGCGGCGCGCCATACATGACAATCCGATGACGGCTCGAGCGTCAGAGCAAAGCGCGCAGTTATGCCAGAAATTGGGAAATTGCATAGCAAAACAACCCTATCCCTCAACGATTGGAAACTTGTCCCAGTCGCATCGGTGCGATTGGCGCGCTTTCCGTACAATTTTCGTGGTGTGGGCGGCGATAGTCATCGAACGCCTGAATAACACGCTTTCATCAAAAAAATTACGGAATGAGGTCACACTGCCTTTAATGGGTATGCAGTAGGCGAGTTCGGTCGGCGGAATCTTTTCGCACCGGACCGAGGTCCCCATGGACGCTATTCTCGTCAAGATAGTTGCGACAGCATTCACTCTCAGCGAAGTCTTGACCCAGCCGGCATCAGTTGGAACTCATCTCGATCCAGCAACTGACCAAGATCGCGTTTTGCAGGTCCTACGCGCCGGCTGCGATCACATGCGCCGCGCCTTCGACATCGAAACGATTAATCTTGACGATCTGATTTCAACCGCCCTCGATGACTCGGCAGCTTTCGGCGCTAATGCCAAGGCCTTCCATGGCATCAATTTTGCCGATCTGAATACGGCGTACCATCGCTTTTGCAAGAACGAGGTCGTCGACCAGCCGGGCGTTGACTTTGCTCAGGTGATTGAGTTTTACAACAATGCAGCATCCGACCTGCCGGACCCGACGGCGCTTAAGGACAGAAAGCTGCCGAGCATGAGCACCGTGCTCGACGGTGCCGGCCAACGTTTCGCAGAAGTATTCGAGCCCGGCAACCGGCGCATCTGGGTACCGCTATCCGAAATTCCGGAATATTTGCAGGAGGCGACGATCGCCGCGGAGGATCGCCGTTTTTTCGATCACCACGGAGTTGATGAGCGTGGCATCATCCGCGCTTTTCTCGGCAATTTAGGCGCTTCCGGCCGGCCGCAAGGCGGCTCCTCCATCACTCAACAAGTGGTGAAGAACCTCCTCGTTGGCGAGGACGTGAGCTACGAACGCAAGATCCGTGAGATGATCGTGGCGTCGCGCCTGGAAGCCACCCTGAGCAAAGTTGAGATACTCGAACTGTATCTGAATTCTGCATATCTCGGTCGCGGCTCCTGGGGCGTCGAAATGGCGGCGCGCAGCTATTTCGGCAAATCAGCAAGGGAGCTGACGCTTACAGAAGCGGCGATGCTGGCAGGCCTGCTCAAAGGGCCAAGCTATTTCGATCCGGACCGTCATCCCGAGCGCGCCAAGGAGCGCCACGCTTATGTGCTCGGACGCATGCAAGAAGACGGCGTGATCAGCGCGGAGCAAAAGGAGCACGCACTCGCCGCCGCACCAAAGGTGATCGCTTTCGCCCGGCCGCGCCGTGACAGCGGTTTTCAGTTCGTCGATTTTCTCGCTCGCGAGGCGCGGTTGGACGGGATCGAGAGCCTAACCGCCCAGTCCTACACCGTGCACGCGACAATCAATGCCCAGTTGCAACGGGACACCGAAGCGGCACTGCAGGAAGGGCTGGCGCAATATGAAATGTCCTCCGGGCAGATCGTGTGGCGCGGGCCTGAGGCGAACGTTGCGGATGCCTTACAAAAGCTTGCAGGAGATAACCGCGCGGGCACACCGGCCTGGCAGCAGGCACTAAAAGCTCTGCACCTGCCGCTCTACGACGTGCATTGGACCCCCGCCGTTGTCCTGCAGAAAAGCCCATCCATTCGCGTCGGCCTCCTGGACGGGCGCACCGGACCGCTCGCCGGCTTGACCAACGAGATTGCGCGTAACCTGAACCTCCATGACGTCGTGTACGTCCGTGTCAGCGGGCAGAATGGCAGTTCGACCAAAGGCAGCGACGCCGGGGCGGGCAAAGGCAATGTTCAAGCGCAGCTGCGGGTGCGGCCGTCGGTGCAGGGAGCGGCCCTTGTACTGGAAAACAGAACCGGGCGCGTGCTGGCAATGGCCGGCAGCTTCTCGTATCCCTTGAGTCAGCTTAACCGCACCTGGCAGACCGAGCGTCAGCCCGGCTCGACGATCAAACCGGTTACTTACCTCACGGCTCTGCAAAAGGGACTCCAGCCTAACACCCTGGTGCGGGACGAACCGATCACGTTGCCGCCGATCGGCGGGGTACACCGCGGCACGACGCGGCAGGAATATTTCTGGACTCCGCGCAACGCGGACCGCCGCTCTCTAGGCTCGCTCACCTTGCGGCGAGGACTTGAGTATTCGCGCAACCTCGTCACCGCGCACTTGCTTGACGGCGGTATCGAAACCGACCCCGCCAAGAGCCTCGACGACGTTTGCGCGACTGCGACCGCGATGAAAATCTACGCCCATTGCCTTCGCTACTATCCATTCGTGCTGGGCGCCCAACCGGTGCATATGATCAACCTTGCCGCCTTCTATGCCGCGATCGCTCAGGAAGGCGCTCGACCGCAGCCTCATGGCATCGACTCGATCGAGGCAAACGGGCGCACAATCTATCAATATCCCGAAGCTCAGATTTCTCCCGCGGTCGACGCGGCCGATCGCGCTTCGTTTTATCAGCTGAAGACCATCCTCCAAGGCGTCGTCGCGCGCGGCACCGCGCGCGCGATTGCTTCGCTTTCGCCGTATGTCGCAGGCAAGACGGGCACAACCGAAGACGCAGTGGATGGCTGGTTCATCGGATTTACCAATGATGTCACCGTGGCGGTCTGGGTCGGCTACGACAACGCCGATCGCAAGCGTCGTTCGCTCGGCTCGAGCGAGACCGGGGCGAGCGTCGCGCTGCCGATTTTCGAACCGATCATCGAGGCGATCTGGGCGCGCAAAATTGCCCCCAAGGCACCGCTCAGCGGTCCATCGCCCGAGGCGCAGCGTCGGCTCGTCGACGTAGCGATCGACTACCAGAGCGGTGATCGCCTGCGTGGTGGCCGCGGCTTTGTCGAACACTTCCGGCTCGGGCCAGACGACAAAGTTCATGACACACAGTATCAGGTCGTCTCCGGCCAATCGTCGGACGACGAGCACAGCGCCAAGCGCAACGGCCGCCGCAGCGAAGCCTCTCAGCGGACCAACGCGCGCAGGAATAGCAGCCAGCAAACGGAAGGTTCGGGATCGCGGAACTCTCAGGTTCGCAACTACTACAACTATTGGCAGCGCGGTCAGGATTCGGGTTACCTCTCTGGCGACCATTACCCATGATCGGCGCAGTGCTTATTGATTCCAAGCACACTCGCCAACGATTGCAGGGTCGCGCTCATGCGGTTGCAACATAGGGCGGAATTCAACCCGTTGTTTTAGATGCAAACCCGCCACCGGCCGCTCCGGCAATATTTCCCCGACTCCACTGGCCCACTTTCGGCTGCCTCCTGGAACTTTGCTTCCGCCGGTTCCGGATGCGGCAAGGTTGAAGATCATGCGTCGCTAAACTCTCTTTCAGTTTGTCGGGATGTTCAGCCGAAACGGGCCAAAACTCTCGCTTAAGTTACCGGCGCCAATTTAGATCGCCGAAATGTGTCATCCCTTACACCGGCTCCGCAAAACTTGCTTGCGACGTTCTCAACCCCAACGAGCGAACGAAACGCGCGCCTGATCTGTCTCGACATCGTCAGACGACAAAGGAGATCAGCACCATGGCCACGAACCTCGTCTCATCCATTATGCAGTTTCTGACACCCGATATGGTCGCAAAAATCGCGCGGACGCTCGGCATCGACCCGGACGTCGCGCAGAAGGTCGTCAGCGCCGCTGTTCCCGCGATCCTCGCAAGCTTCGCCGGTCTCGCCGCCAAGCCTGCCGGCGCACAGCAATTGTCCGAAACGCTCGAACAGCAGCGCCCCGACATGCTCTCGCGGATAACCGGCGCGATCGGCGGGCCGGATCAAAAGGCCATCGCCGATACCGGCTCAAGCCTGCTTTCGACACTCCTCGGAGGCAGCGGACTGAATGGGCTCGTATCCGCCGTGAGCAACTTTGCGGGTATCAATCAAAACGCTGGGCAAGATGGTACTCGGGCTTATCGCTCCCATGGTCATGGGTGCGCTTGGGCAGCAGCAACGCAGCAGCGGCCTGGACGCAAACGGCCTCGCAAATCTTCTCTCCTCGCAGAAAGATCAGATTGCAGCCGCCATGCCGTCCGGCCTCGCCAATATGATGGGCGCCCGCGGCATGCTCGATGCTCTTGACGGCGGCTTGCGCCGCGGCGCCGAAACCGCCGGCACCACGGCCGGCAGGATGGCCGGTACCATGAGCGACACGGCGATGGGCGCAAGCCAAGTCGCCTACGCAGCGGCCCGCAAGCCGCTGGCCGCCTCCTGGCCCTTATGGATTCTTGGCCTCATCGTGCTGGCCGGACTCGGCTGGTATTTTCTCGGTGATCGCGAACAGCAAGTGGCCGAGCAAACCCGAGGCCTCATCAACAAGGCTACCGAGGACGTTGCTACCAACACCCCCAACGCGGCCGAGGTCTCCGCGGACCTGACAGCGTCGGTTGATACTGTGCGCAAAACCCTTCAGGGCATCACCGATCCGGCATCCGCCCGAGCCGCTTTGCCCAAACTGCAGCAAGCGACCGAGCGGCTCGACAAAATCAACAGCCTTGCCGCACAACTTCCGCCAAGTTCGCGCAAGGAACTTGCGTCTCTGGTCGAAGCGTCGATGCCGGCGCTCAACAGGCTCTGCGACCAGGCGCTGTCGAACCCGCAGATTGCCGGGCTGGCCAAGCCCGCAATCGACGCGGTGCGCGCAAAGCTGCAAATGCTGGCACAGGCCTGACTCCGCAAGCGAGCGGAGCGTATCGATCGCCGCGGCAGGTCGTGTCTGTCGGCATTCCGTCTCTCTGACGACTTCCACGAGGCCGCAGCCGCGCGATCGGCCAAGGGGGCGCATTGCGGCTTCGCCCGTCGCCCTCAGGCGCGTCGTCATAGTCGAGATTTTCGGCAAATTCGCCAGACAGGACGAGAAGTGAGGTACGACATTTGCAATGTGTACCAGTCAGTGAGCGCCGCGATGGCGGAGGAACTGCTGGTAGGCATGGATGGCGAGGTCTGTGGGCTTTTTTCGCCAGCATTTGAGCGCATCAGTTCCGTCGTGCTCCAGGCAGATGTTGCACGAGACACAATCGAGCAGCCCTTGCCGGCCCGCCTTCAGCGACCGCGGAAAATTCGGTTCGCGAATGAAGGGTCTCGCCGCCGCGAGGAAATCGGCGTCGCCGGCGCGAAGAATCCGCATCATCTGCCCGGTCGATCGGATCCCTCCGACGAGGATCACCGGGATGTCGAGCGCCGCCTTCACCGCCTTGGCGAACGGCAGGTAGTACGCTTCGGGCTGGGCCGGTTGCCATAATCGCGGCAACACCCAGTCTTGCAGAGCGCGGGCCGGCGTTACCGCTACATAGGGCCGAATGTTCTCGTGATAGGTCGTCATCAGGCCGTAGGTCGGCTCCACCGCGTTCAGTCCGCGCGCGGCCAGCACACGAAGGCGGGCGAGGCCCTCATCGAGCTGCAGTTGGCCGGGACCGGAATCGGCGAGGCCATAGCGCGCCGTAATCGGCATGTCAGGGCCGACAGCAGCGCGAATGGCATCATAGACCGCGAGAAAAAATCGGCTTCTCCGATCGACGTCACCGCCCCATTGGTCCGAGCGCCGGTTGCTGAACGGCGAATTGAACTGCGAGATCAGATAGCCGTTGCCGCCATGAATGTGGATGCCGTCGAAGCCGGCCACTGCCGCGCGGCGGGCGGCTTGCCCAAAGGCAGCGACAATTCTCTCAATATCGGCCGCGAACATTTCCCGCGGCTGCCGCTCGAATATCGCATTCTCGATGATCGAAGGTGCGATTGCATCGATATTCGGCATGACCGACTGGCTGCCGGCATGCGACAGCTCGCAAAAAATCCGGCCGCCGTTTTGATGCACTGCCGCGGTCAGCCGCGTAAGACCGGGGACCAGTGCGTCGGCGTAAATGCCGATCTGCCTCGCGGAGCATTGACCGACCTGTTCGACGTAAGCATGCCCCGTGATCAGGAGCCCGGCACCGCCGCGCGCCAGCGTGCTATAGAAACCAATCAGTTCGTCAGTGACTTCGCCTCGTTCGGTAGCCATCGTCTCAGATGTCGCTGTGCGAATGAGACGATTGGCGACAGCGAGAGAGCCGATTTTCCCGGGCTTCAAATAGTCCGGAACGCCGGTGTCGATGTTTGGCGCGCTCTGCGAAATGTTCGGCATCGTTCAGGTCACCATCGTGCGCGGCGCGCTTGACCACATCCGCGTACTCGCATGCTCGGCAGCTAGCCATGCGTCACGCGTAAACTGGAAATTGGCGACTTGCCGCGTCACGTCCGCTTATTGCATGTTGACGATAATCGTCTTCTTGTGCGTGAAGTGTTCCAGCATCGCTTCCAGGCTCGCCTCTTTGCCCAGGCCAGAATTTTTCACTCCGCCATAGCTAAGGTTCGACGTCACGACGAGGTTTTGGTTGACTTGGACGAAGCCTGCCTCGAGCCGCTGCGCACCATCGAGAGCCGTTTTCAGGTCGCGCGTCCAAATAGTCGCCGCGAGCCCGTATTCGCTGTCGTTTGCGCTTTCGATCGCCTCTTCATAGGTCTTGAACTTGATGACGCATGTCACAGGTCCAAAAATCTCTTCGCGCGCCAGCCGCGAATCGTTCGTGGCGCCGACGAAAATCACCGGACGAACGAACAAGCCGTCCTTCAACCTGTCGTCGTCTGGAAGCTTCGAGCATGCGATCGCATGCATTCCCGGCGTCCCCTCGCCAATGCGGATGTAATCGTTCACCTTCTCGAATTGCTGCGGCGAGATGATCGTGCCGATGTCGGTTGTTTCATCGAGCGGATCGCCCATCTTCATCGCATCGACGCGCGCGCGCAGGCGATCCACAAAAGTGTCGTGAATCGCTTCGTGCACAAAAATGCGCGACGCGGCTGTACAACTCTGTCCTTGGCGCGTAAACCGCATGCCCGCAACGGCACCATCAACCGCCTTCGCGAGGTCGGCGTCGTTCATGATGATCATCGGGCTCTTGCCGCCAAGCTCAAGCGTCACTGGAATAAGCTTCTCAGCGGCCGTGCGATAGACAATCTTGCCGGTCTCGACCGAGCCTGTGAACGTCACCTTGCGAACTTCCTTATGGGCGACCAGAGGCCCACCGCATTCCGGCCCCATGCCTGACAGGATGTTGAGCAAGCCGGGTGGCAGGATCTGATTCATGATCTGACAGGCGCGCAAAACCGCAAACGGAGCCTCTTCGGCCGACTTCACGACAACGGTGTTACCGGCAACCATCGCCGGGGCGATCTTTAGCGCCATCAGCATCATCGGCACGTTCCATGGAATGATGGCGCCGACGACGCCAATCGGTTCACGCACCGTGAGAGTCAGCATGTCGGGGCGGAACGGAACAGTCTCGCCCTTGAGCTCTGAACCGAGGCCGCCGAAGAACGTAAATACGTCGGCAAGAATCGAAGCCTCGATTCTACTTTCGGTACGCAGCGCCTTGCCGGTCTCGAGCGCTACGAGCCGGCCGAGTTCCTCGACGTGTTCGTTGAGCACGCGGCCGCATTCCACGATCAGTTTTCCACGCTCGCGAGCCGGCAGTTTCGCCCATGCCTTCTGGGCGTGCGCGGCGGCCTGAACCGCGGCGTCGACATCGGCGGCGTCGCCCTCGGCAGCCTGTCCGATCACGGCGCCCGTCGCGGGGTTGACGTTCGGAAACGTCCCGCCGCGACGCGCCGGCACGAGGGCGCCGCCGATCAGCAGCTTGCCCGACAGCTCGCGTGCAAGGGCGCCTGGATCGAGTTCAGGTTTGAGGCGGTTGTTCTGCATGATTTACCTTTTCGCCGAGTGCAATGCACCACTTAGCCCAGTCGAATGAAGTTGACGATACCCGCGGTACGAAAAGTACGATCTTCTCGCGCGATACAAGTGCCTTGCTCACCACGGCACCAGATGCCGAATATCATGCCCCTGCAGATTGTCGCCACCTGGCGTTGCTTGTTTCAGTGCAATGCACGACCCGCTTGCGGCGCGGCGCGCCGATAAGGGCATTCCGCAACCTGTTCGAGCTTTACAGAAAGCAAGACGCGGGTCCGTCGTAAGCATCGGTTGAGCGAGGCCAAAGCCGTTGGTGTTTTGCCAAAAGTGCGGACGTCCGGAAATGCCGCCGCGAACTCCATTCGGAGAACCTAACCGAGCGTGCGGATTTTTGAAGGTGAGCGAAACTCGCAATAGCACCCTACCGCACTTAGGAGTCGGATAGGCCGCGATACGCCAATGACAAGACAACAGGCAAACCAGCAACGAGAAATTCAGCCGGCGAGAGTTTGCTCGACCGCCGCATCAAAGTCGCGAAGCGCGTTTTGAAGGTGCACTAAATCGGCGGTTTCGCCGCAATCACGCCGAGTGACTGAATTGCACGGTCCATCTTTGACACAACCCCGAGCCCACCAAATGCCGCGATGATCGTATTGATGATAATGCCAGCGGGTGTCCCAGCGCCGATGACACCGACAGCCTGTAGGATGGCGACGACAACGTAGGCCACGATCGCGAGTGCCGTCTTTTTTCCAGCGAGGGCCGAACCACCTAGCATCTTGTCGATCGGCGTAAGCGCTATGGCAGGTGGAGTTCTGGGGTGTCGCGCCCGCTCCGGCTGGAGCGGGAGCGGGCCCAGCGCCCATCATGGCACGCAATATCTGCTGCAGAATGTCTATCCTTGCGCCCGAGGCACTTGGTTGTCCGCTCGACTGCGCCGCGTTGGTACGTGCTACTTGTTTCGCCAATTCGCCCAGGAGAATGCGCAAGATATCGGCGGGCTGTAGGGGCAGCTGCGCCGGTCCGCCATTGACGACGACCGGTGCTGTCAACGCGGCAAATGTGGAAGCGTCGGCTATGCCGGTGACTTGCAGGTGGGCGTCGCGTTGAAACGCGGTTACGGCAGCCTGCGTTACCGTGCCATAAATACCATCAACGTCGCCGACGGCATAACCGCGTTCCTTGAGGGCATTTTGCAGTTGCGTGACGCGATCGCCACGCGAACCGAGCGCAAGCGAACTTGTCGCGCTTGCTGGCACCATAATGCCAGGGAACGTCGCCGACGCGTCCAACGCCATTATCTGTTTGATAATCGGCATCGTCCCACACTGCGGGTCGACGGCGTTCGGGTTGAAGTGGCCATCAGCCACGTATTTTCCGCTCTGATAGACATTCGAGAAGGACCACAAATAGGGCGAGTTGACCGGGGGATGCTGGCTGCGATAGCCGAAGCCATTGAATTTTTCGATTGCGAAACATGTGTGCTCGACCGACCAGTCGCTCATTTGGTCAAGGCGGTCTACCCCCAACGCGTCAATCGCACCGGCTTCCCAATTTGGAAATGGACCACGTCCTGCCGGAACTAGGGTCGTTACTCTGTTCAACGGCTGGCCGTTACCAAGGTACGTATTGAAATTTGCATCGGACTCACGATTGTGAATTGCCGCAATGACGAACCACGGCACGCCAGTCACCTGTGAAACATTTTGATAGCGCGCCTTGGACCCAATCAGACGATTGGCAATTTGATTGACCGCGGCAACGCGCTCGGGCCTGAGCTCCATGCGCTGCCATAGATCAGCGTATCCAGCCTTCAGGTCTTGAAAATTTAACGTCATGCTCGCCCCCTACATCAAAATGATTAGATGGCCAACGCAACGAGTCATCGTCAGGACGAAGGAGGTTTGGCTGCGATCAATCCCAAGGTCTTGACGACGCGATCGACCTTCGCGGTCAAGCCGAGTCCGCCAAATGCCGCAATAAGTGTCGTGAGGATCTGTCCGGTCGTGGTCGACGTCGGGCCGGTCGCGGTTCCTGCAACCCCTACCGCTTGCAGAATGGACAGCACTGCATAGGCCAAGATCGCCAACGCCGTTTTCGTGCCGGTCATGGCGCTGCCGCCGAGCCATTGATCAATCGGCGAGAGAACAGGTGGCGCGCTGGATGCGCCGCCGCCCGCCGCCGGCTGAGCCGGTTGCCCTATCGGCGCGGTTCCGTTTTTCTTTGCAATCAGGGCATTCAGAATAACCTGCAACATATTCTGAACGGACTGCGTTGTGCTCGTACTGTCCGCGGCCGGAGTTGCAGGAGCCGTGGGCTGGCCTCCAAGCAGCGCCGCTATTAGTGCTCGAACGACGTCCTCCGGGTTCATCGTTGCGCCTCCCAATTGCTGTGTGGTTGCTTTCATCGCCTGTAGCGTTGCGTCGTCCGCCATTCCTGTTTGCGGAAGCCCCCGCGACGCCTGAAAAAGTCGGACCGCGGCGGCTGTTTGATTGCCGTAAATTCCGTCAATGGCGCCGACGGCGAAGCCGCCTTGAGCAAGCGCGCTCTGCAATTGTTTGACATCGTCGCCACGGGCGCCGATCATCAGCCTTCCGGCCGCGGGGACCGCTTCGTCCGTGGAAATCTCGACGGCTTTGCCCGATCGGGACTGCTTGACGGTGCTCCAATCGACGCCCGATTGCAGGTCGGCGGGAGTTACTTCCAATTCGAAATGCATGGTGTCTTTGCGATCTCTCCAGTCGCCGCCCCACTGGAAGATCTGCTTTTTGTTGTTCGCCCTTATCGCGCGCACGTCATCAATCATGTCCGGCGTCATGTCCGTGTCGGAAATGCCGAGCTTTACCTCCTGGGCGCGTTCCTGCTGTGTCGCCTTGGCGGAAAATCTGACTGCGCGGTCATCCGGAGTCAGCTTGAATGGATTCGTGTCCCAATTGACGTCGACGGCAATTCCATACGAGTGCAGGCTTTTACCGGTGCCGCCTTTGATTGCCCGGCAGTTGTAACTGTCGGTGTCATCGAGACGGATGTCATAGCCGTGAGAAATGAGGACGGCCGCCAAGGCTCGAAAAGCATCAGCTGCAGGCGGCGCAACGCGAATGCGGCGAGGGCCAAAAGTAATAAGCGTCATCGCACCCGGATTGCATTCGTAGTGCTGCCACGCTTCGCGTTGTTGAACGGTCGTTTGGGCCATGATGTCGCTTCCTCCCTCGACAACCACAGCAGTGCGCTTTCACAGCAGTGCGCTTTCGACACGCTCGACGCGCGCCGCGCCGATATTCTTTTTGATAGAATGTACTCTCGGTAGTGTTTTTGTCAATGCACAACCACCCCACACCTGGGTAGTGGGTGGTTCGAGTCGGCAGTAGCAGTAACGATGTAACAGTGGTCTTTCAGGCGTTACCGCCGCATATTCGTGACCCGACTGAACATCGCGAGCCATGCCAATTTGCGAATTATCGTTTGGCCGCGCCCACCGAGAACTCTCTATTTGCCGGCCAATTTGGCGCGTTCGGCGTCGCGCAATTCCCGGCGCATGATCTTTCCGGTCGTGGTCATCGGTAGCGCGGTGACGAATTCGACCTCTCGCGGTACTTCGTGCTTGGCTAGGTGATCGCGCACAAAGTTGCGGATTTCGTCGACGAGCTGGCGGCTCGGGGAAAAGCCGTCCCGCAAGACCACGAACGCCTTGATTGATTCAGTTCGCACCGGGTCGGGCACGCCAATAGCCGCGGCCATCACGACTGCGGGGTGCCGTGCGAGCGCGTCTTCAATTTCCGAAGGGCCGATGCGATAGCCGCCGCTAGTGATGACATCGTCGGCGCGTCCCTGGAACCAAAAATAGCCGTCGTCGTCGCAACTGCCGAGATCGCCGGTGATCAGCCAGCCATTGGCGTATTTGTCGCGAGTGGCCTGTGGATTGCGCCAGTATTCGAGCATCATCACCGGATCTGGACTGCGGAAGGCGATGTTGCCGGTTGTCCCCGGCGGTTGCTCTTCTCCGGCGTCATTGACGATCGCGGCGACATGGCCGGGTACCGCGCGTCCGATCGAACCCGGTTTGATCCGCATGACGCTGGAGTTCGAACCAAGGACGAGGTTGCACTCGGTCTGACCGAATACTTCATTGACGGGAATCCGCAGGACTTCGTTGCCCCACTCGAGCAGCTCTTTCCCGACCGACTCGCCGCCTGAATAAACCACGCGAAGCCTGGCGCCGAAGCGCCCGACCGGATCGGGCACTTGGCGCATCAGGCGCAGCATCGTCGGCACCAGCAGTGCGGTACGCACCTGGTGGCGTCCGATCATGGCGAAGGCCTGTTCGGGATCGAAGCGGGGCGCCCGGAAGGTGAGCACGGGAACGCCGTGGTACCAGGCGGGCATCAGCACATCCATCAAACCGGCAAGCCACGACCAGTCCGCCGGCGACCACATGACGTCACCCGGCCGTGGAAAGAAATCGAGACCGAACTCGGCTCCCGGCAAGTGCCCGAGCATGGAGCGATGCCCCTGCAGTGCGCCTTTTGGACTACCTGTTGTGCCGGAGGTGAAGTTCAGGAAGGCCGGATCGTCGGCCGCGGTATCGATGTTGGTGAAGGCATCGCGTGCGGTCTCGAGCGCTGCTGGCAGCGACTCCGCTTCCGGTGCGCGGCCGTCGATGAGGTAGAGGCGGACAGCTTCGGTCGCCATCGCCTGGGTCCGCAGGGCGGTTGGCAGGTTCGCCTGATCGGTGATGAGCATTCGGGCACTGACAAGATTGAGCCGATAGGCGACGGCATCCGCGGCAAACAGAGTAGAAACCGGCACAGAAACCAAGCCGGCCTTCCAGCACGCGACATGGGCAATGGCGGTCCACGGATTTTGGCCGAGCAACAGCATGACCCTGTCGCCCTTGACGAGGCCGGTGGCAACGAAAAGGTTCGCTAGCTGATTGGCCTTGCGCTGAACGTCGCGAAAAGTCATTTGCCAAGTCTTGCCATCGGCCGCTTCGCCGATCAGCGCAACTTTGCTCCGATCCGCCGCATGGCGGTCGCAAACGTCGGCGGCGATGTTGTAGCGCGCCGGGATGTTCCAGCGGAATGAAGCGTAAAGCTGTTCGTAGGTCGACAATCGTTCCATGAGCGTGACTGCCGTGCTAACGCCGCTGCTGCGTGTTTCGAGACACGATGCGCCGTGCCAGTGCATGCCGATGGACTTCCGAGGGACCATCGTAGATGCGGAATGGCCGGATATCGCGATAGATGCGCTCGACGACCGTGTCGCTCGTGATGCCGATCGATCCAAGAATCTGTAGGCTGCGATCGACCACCCGCCCGAGAGCCTCCGAACAAAACACCTTGGACATGCTGGTTTCATCGCGCGCGTGCTCATGACGATCCAGCAGCCAAGCTGCATGCCAGATCGTCAGACGCGACAAATGCAAATCGATTTCATTGTCGGCCAACATGAAGCCGACGCCTTGGTGCTCGCCGATCGTGCGGCCGAAGGAGTGGCGCCGTCCGGCATATTCGGCTGCGATGGCGTGGCAGCGCCGCGCCGCGCCGAGCCAACGCATGCAATGGGTCAAGCGAGCAGGCCCAAGCCGGACCTGCGCATTGCGGAATCCCTCGCCGATCCGCCCCAATACGCGATCGGGCGTGACGTGAACATCTTTGAACGAGACCTCGGCGTGTCCACCGGGCGAGTTGCTGTCGATCGTTTCCAGCATGCGGTCGACGCGGAAGCCGGGCGCGTCCATGTCGACAAAGAACATTGTCGCTCCCAGATCCGCTCCCCTCGCATCGAGCGTGCGCGCCATGACGATGTTGATGCTGGCCTCGGGAACACCAGTGATCATCCACTTGCGGCCATTGATCACAAATCCATCGGATATCTGTTGAGCGATCGTCTGCAGCAGCGACGGATCGGAGCCAGCTCCGTCCGTCACGGTTTCAGTCATCGAGAAGACCGACCGAATTTCGCCGCGCACCAGGGGTGCAAGCCAGCGGGCTTTTTGCTCGGGCGTAGCGACGACGTTGAGCAGATTGACGTTGCCCTCGTCTGGGGCCTGAATATTGAGCGCGAGCGGTCCGAGGGTCGACCAGCCCGCCGCCTCGAACACCACCGCCATGCCCCGATGATCCAATCCCAGACCGCCGAATTCCTTGGGACCGTGCGGCGACAAAAAACCGGCGGCGCGGCTTAGTCCGACAAGCTCGCGGCGCAGCTCCTCGGAGGCGCCGTGGGCGCCTTGCCGTTTGTCGTTCTCGTATGGAACGATTTTATCGGCGATAAAGCTTTCGACGCGATCGCGCAGATCGGCCAGCTCGGTTGGAAGTTCGAAATCGATCACACGTCCCTCCACGCTGATGATCGGCTTGCCGCACAGCGCGCCAGTGCGATGCCGCGAGCGAACAATGTCGATATGGACGGCGCGAACCGCTCCCACAGGACGTCGGTGCGCTTGCCGGTGCGATGAAGCTTCACGTTAAGGCAGGCAATGGCGCCGAGGCGGTAATTCGCCAGGGCCTGATACCAATCGATGTGGAATAGCGCAGGCCCGCCGGCCTCGCGGTACGCATCGATTAGCTCCTCCCGCGATACCGCTGCGACCGGCTGCCAAGCCGGATCCCAAGCTCGGCTATCGGACATCATCAACAGCCAGCCAACGTCCAATCCCTGCGAGCCGATCGAGGCCAACTCCCAATCGATCAGCCCCTGGGCCCGGCCCTCCAAATACAGAATATTGCCCGGCTGAAAGTCGCCATGGACGATGCCGACCGGGTAGCCGTCAGGAAGATGCGCCGCCAATAGCGTTCTGAGTTCAGTACCGGCCACGAACCACGCACGTTCCTGCGCGTGGCGCAGGAGCGGCGTCCAGAAATCAAGCTCTTCACGCAGCGGCCGCGGCTTTTCCCAGTCGGGAAGCGTCGTCTGCCAATCGACCCTGTGCAGGCGCGCGAGCATCTGCGCCGCCTGAAGCCACACGTAACGCACCTCAATCGGGTCACGCAGAAATGTGCTGTGAGGCTCCCACACCAGGAAGACGCGGCCCGGCAGACGCTCCATGATGATGAAAGGCGTGCCTAGCACTCCGCCGTCCGGCGACGCCCAGGGCACGGCGGGCACTGGCATCCCTGCAGCCTTAAGGGCTCGAAGCAGCGGCGCTTGGCGATAGACGTCCGTATTGCCGCGCCGCGTGACACCAAGTGGAGCCAGCTTGAGAACGTAGGAGCCGACCTTCTGGCCGGTGCCGCCCAAAACCTCAAAGCCGAAGGTCAGCCCGGCGTGCCCGTCCTCCATCGTGCCCAAGTTGGCGACGCGACTGCTGACGCCAGATTCGCGCTCTATCAACCGCCCCAAGCGTGCGGCAAGACTGTCGCTCGGCCCCGCTTCGGTATCGAGACTTTCAACGATGCTGCTCATGATCGTACCGAGCAGTTCTATTCGTCCGCGGGCCAGGGAATGGGCTGCGCCATATCGATATTAGCCAATTCGTAGCCGCGCTTGCTGTCAACGATATGTTTGGTCATCCACAGCCGCGCTTTGCCGATGTCGTGGTTGCGCAGGCCGTCCAGAATCTGCTCGTGGGCAAAGACCATGCGCTCGACGACGTTGAGACGTAAAACCAAGCGAAGACACGCTGGGTAGAAAAGCTGCCCGATCGGCTCGCGACAAAGCTGCAGCGTACGGCTGCGCGAAGCGCTGGCGATGATGGTATGAAATTCATAGTCGAGCGCTATCAAATCCTTCGAATACGCCGCGGCGTGGCGCGTGCGATCGACATTTTCTTCGAGCAGGTGGAGTTCGGCGTCGGAAATTCGCAAGGCTGCGGCGGCCGTGATTGCCGGCTCGATGCAATGCATCGCCTCCCACAATTCTAGAAAGCTCATCTCCTGCAGCACCATGGCCGCCTTCACGCGCGTGGCGACCTCGCCGTCGCTCGGCGCGCTGACGAAGAGCCGTTTGCCGCCGGGGCGACGGCGCAGCATGCCGTTCTCCTCCAGTACCCGGATCGCCTCGCGCACGGTCGAGCGATTGACCCCGAGCGTTTGTGCCAGCGCCGTCTCCGACGGCAGGCCGGAGCCTATTGGCCATTCGCCGCTCAGGATGCGCTCACCGATCGTGTTAGCAACGCTGCGATAAACCGGAATGTCGTCACGGGCCTGAAAATCGACTTCGGCTTGCTCGGGCATGGCGCCGATTTCCTCCGCGTCATCAATTTTCTGTCGGACAATTCTTGAATTAGAACGCCCAGTTCTTGGGTTTGTCAAACGTTAACTCCTGGATTTGTCGTCTTGACAAAAATTAGGTCGCCGATACTGTCCGACAAAAGAAGACACAGAGGAGTTTCGGGCACGCGTCGCCCGCCCGCCTCGCAACTAAACGAAATAGTACAAATGAACCCGCTGGGCCGTAGGCTTAAACCTTGTTTCGGCGCACTCGCGATGCGCCAAAAGGGCCATCGATGCCAAGATTGAACCAGGAGCAGATCGTCTTCTTGCTGTGGGTCGCACTGTTCGCGACCTTCGCGATCGCGCTCCCGGGCTTTCTCAGCTACGGCAACATCATCACTCTCATTCGTGGCGTTGCCGTTCTTGGTATCCTCGCGGTGGGAATGGCGATCGTCGTCATCGGCCGTGGCATCGATCTGTCGCAGATCGCGGTCATGGCTGTCTCAACCGCGTTAGCCTTCACGCTGATGACCAATGGCTATCCAATCTGGGTGGCTTTGCTGCTCGGATTGGTCTTCGCCGCGATTGTCGGACTGATCGTCGGATTTTTGATTGCTTATGTGGAAATTCCGGCATTGTTCGCGACGCTGGCAATGGGCGCCTTCGTCTACGGTTTCGGGCGCTATGCGGTGTTTGCGCAGGACCTGGTGTACCTGCCGGCAAATGCGGCGAGCATCCAGGTGTTGGGTACCGGCTGGGTACTGGGAATTCCCGTTCCCATATTATTGTTCGCCGGCTCCGCGCTCGCTATTGCACTGTTCTTGCTCTATTCGCGTATCGGCCAATTCGTCTATGCGACGGGCGACAATCCCTCTACGGCGCGCATCAGCGGTTTGCCGGTACGGCCGCTTGTGGTGCTGCAGTATATTTTTTCATCGCTGGTCGGCTATGCCGCGGGCCTGATCATGGCCACCGGCGTCACGCTCATGAACACGCGCATCGTCAATTCGACCCTGCTCTATGACGTCATCCTTGTCGTCGTACTCGGCGGCGTCAGCCTGTCGGGCGGCAAAGGCGGTATCCGCAACGTTATCGTCGGTACGCTGTTGATCGGCACTTTGTTGAACGGAATGACAATCCTGGACATTCAGTACACCGGGCAGAACGTCATCAAGAGCGTGATCCTGCTCATCGCCATCGTCGTCGACAGCATCCTCAACCCGCGCGACGAGCAGACGGCACAACAAGGAGACATTTGAAATGCCGGCATCATTGCCGGCTGCGTCACTCTAGCCAACCTAACCAATCAGAAGCGGATCACCGCCAACAACAACGGAGGAGGAAAGTCATGGAATCAAGATCTTTCATCGGCGCATTCGCTGGACTTTGCTGCATGACCGCAGCGCTGACCGGCGCGCATGCTGACGGCCTCGTCGATCCAAGTCGTGCCGGTTATCTCGACACCTTCAAGGGCAAGAAGGTCGCCTTCGTGCCGATCGCGATGGGATTCGATCTCGCGCAGGCCTGGAATTCGCAGTTGGCCAAGCAGGCCGAGGAACTGGGTTATTCATACGTCGTTCGTGACCCGAACTGGAGCACCGAGGCCGGCGCTCAGGCATTGACGCAGCTCATCGCCGAAAAGCCGGACCTTATCGTCGTGCATAGTCCCGACATTCAATCCTATGCCCGCCTGCTCAAACAGGCTGAAGCCGCCGGTATCTATACGGTGCAGATCAACATGAAGTCGGCCTACGTTTCGGAAGCGTACGTAGGCTCAGACTACAACGGCCTCGGAGAAATGGCCGCCAACCTCATTGTCAAACAGTGCGGCCAAGGCAGCGGCAAATCCGGCAAGGTTTCCATCGTGCAAGGCGTTCTCACCGGCGGCGCCAGCGTCTATCAGATCGAAGGCATCGAGCGCGTGTTCGCCAAACACCCCGAAATCAAAGTGGTGTCCAATCAGGCGGCCGATTGGGACGCCTCAAAGGCGAAGGCGATCACACAGACCGTGCTGCAACAGAATCCCGATCTTTGCGGCGTCATCGGCTTTTGGGACGGCATGGATACCGGCATCGGTGCCGCCGTCCGCGAGGCCGGCAAGACCGGTGAGGTCTATGTCGTCACGTCCGGAGGCGGCGCGACGTCGGCCTGCGACAACGTCGGCAATGGCACCTTCAGCGCGCTCATCAACTATAACGCGATGGGTCAGGGCCGCGACATGAACACCTTGATCAAAGCGCTGCTGGAAATGAAACCGAAGCCTGGCACCGTGAAGATCATCGACTATTCGCCGCTCACGGTCCTGACAAAAGATACGCTCAAGCCGGACAGCTGCTGGGCTCTCCCGACTGCCACTGCCTCCAAATAGGTCAGCTAAAAGTGCGGGGCGGCTTGCGCATGATCCGCCCCGCGCTTGTTGCCTTAAAGAGTTGCAAGAGGAAATGATGGTCGACGCCGTTGCGATCGCCGCTGCTCGGAACGGCAGCGCGACGCGCAAGCCGAGCCTGGGAGAGGCTCTTGTTCGCGCACGCTATAGATACATTCCCGACCATGTGCTCGGTGAGATTCTGACCAAGCGCTGGATCGATAACGTCGCGCCGTTTACCTTTCTCATCATTACGGTGGCCTTATTCGGCTACCTGATCCCCGATTTCTTCAGTCCAGCCAGCTTGGTTGTTTCGCTGCGACAACTCGGCGAGTTCGGCTTCGTCGTGCTCGCCATGATGATCGTCATGGTCGCGGGCGGCATCGATCTCTCGGTCGGATCGAACTTCGCGCTCGGCAACTTCACAGCGCTGGCTGTGATGAACATTCTCGGCTGGCCGGTCGGCGTCGCATTCCTTTGCACGCTTGTTGTCTGTTGTTTGGTCGGCTTGCTCAACGGCGTCCTGGTCGGCTTGCTTCGGCTGCGCGCATTTCTGACGACGCTGGTGACGTTGATCATTGTGCGCGCCGTCGTCGATATGCTGTTGCTCAAATACGCGGTGCAGATATCCGGCGGTTTTGCCGATTCGGAAATCTGGGACTTCATCGGCTCCGGATCCGTGTTCGGCCTGCCGTTCAGCTTCATTTTGCTCATCGCTGCAGTGCTTATCGGTCACGTCTTGCTCAGCCGCACGCGTCCAGGCTGGAGAATCATGGCGGTCGGCGGATCGCGGCGCTCGGCGCACAATTCCGGGATTTCGGTGCGCTGGACTGTTTGCAGCACCTATGTCTTGTCGGGCGCGCTCGTCGGGGTCGCCGGATTCATGTACGCGGCGCGGCTGACCAGCGCCGGCGCCGACGCCGGCTTTGGCATGGAACTCGCCGCGCTCACGGCTGCTCTTCTTGGCGGCAACAGTTTAGGTGGCGGCCGCGGATCCACCGGCAAAGCGCTGACCGGAGCGATTATCGTCCTCGTCATTACTAACGGAGTCGTGCGGCTAGGCATTCCGAGCGGCGCCGGAGGCATGCTGCTCGGTCTGATCTTGCTCTTGGCTGCCGCTCTCGATGTGCGCTGGCTCAAGAACCGCCACAAGGTCCTGTCTAAAGTCTATGTATCGCCGACGGTCAACGATCTGCCGCCGTGTCCGCCGACAGCGGCCGGTTCAGGCTCCCCTTACGAGGTCAACGACAAACTCAGAGACGTCGAAATCATCGGTCTCGGCCACGTTGAAGCGCCCGAGGATGTCATCTTCGATCTAGCCGACAACCTCTATTGCGGCACGCGCCATGGCGACGTGATGCGTTTCCTCGCCCCGGATTATAAGAAGCTCGAGCTTTTCGCCCATATCGGCGGTCAGCCGCTGGGGCTCGCCTTCGATCGCGAGCAGAACCTGTACGTCTGCGTGGGCGGCATGGGCCTCTATCGTGTCGCGCCCGACGGTATCGTGTCAAAGGCGACCGACGAGACCAATCGCTCGACGTTTTCTGTTAACGACAACTCCCGGCTCCGCCTCGCCGACGATCTCGACATCGCGCCCGACGGGCGGATCTTCTTCTCGGAAGCGACCATCCGCTACGAGATGCATCAGTGGCCGGTCAATTCACTGGAGAGCCGCGGTAACGGCCGCATCATCTGCTACGACCCTCGCAACAATTCGACCCGCACGGTTATTCGCCGTCTCAAGTTTCCCAACGGGGTCTGCACCAGCCATGACGGCCAATCCATCCTCTTCGCCGAGACTTGGGGCTGCTGCATCAAGCGGTATTGGTTCGATGGACCTAACAGCGGCCGTTTGGAAACGGTCATCGCCTCACTGCCCGGTTATCCGGACAATATCAACCGCTCTTCCGACGGTCATTACTGGCTGGCGATCGTTGGCATGCGTTCGCCCGCGGTCGATCTTGCTTTCCAGTTGCCTGGCTTCCGGCGCCGCATGTCCCGGCGCGTTGCACAAGACGAATGGCTCTATCCCAATCTCAACACCGGCTGCGTGGTGAAGTTCAACGACAAGGGCGAGGTCCTCGATGCCCTTTGGGACCTCAAGGGCATCCATCACCCCATGATTACGTCGATGCGCGAGCACAAGGGTAGCCTTTTTCTCGGCGGCATCGCGAACAACCGCATCGGTCGCTATCGTTTGCCCGGCGCCGATCCCAACTGGCACGGCTTCCATGACTATTGGGGCACCAAATAGATGTTGCGCGGTGTGATCGATCGGTTCGTCGGCCGCGGGGAAGCAGCGATCACTGTCCCGCCAATGGACGGCGCATTGCGGCCTAACCAAAGACTAGAAGAAGCCCACGTCGCCATGGAGGCTCGTGCGCCCGACAATCTGATACTCCATCACGGTGAAGTACTCTTCTCCTCAGACCGCGATCTTCGAAAGCTGGAAACGGGCGCGGTCGTCCGCAGCTTTGATCGGCCAATATCGTGCGTCGCGGCCGCTGCCGACGGACGCCTCGCGGTCGGCCTGACCGGCGCAGAGGTCGTCGTCATCGAACCGGATGGGACGGTTGCGCCGTTGCTAGCTGCCGAAACGGGCTGCGCGACCGCCCTCGCCTTCCTCGATGATTCCCTGATTGTCTGCCGCGGCTCGGCGCGATGCGCTGCCGATCAATGGAAGCGCGACCTGATGGAGACCGGCGTCGGCCGGCAAGGCACCGGCTCTGTCGTTCTGCTTCCGCGCAACGGCGCGGCGCGCCTCATAGCCGACCAGCTCGGCTGGCCCTTCGGCGTGTTACCCATCAATGACCGTATCGTCGTTTCCGAAAGTTGGGCGCACCGGCTTGTCTTGCTTGATCCGCACGGCTCCGTTCGACCGGAGCCGGTGCTCTTGGACTTGCCGGGATACCCGGCGCGACTTGCCCCGGCATCCGAAGGCGCAGCTTGGCTCTCCGTCTTCGCGCCGCGCAGTCAACTCATCGAATTCGTGCTCCGTGAGGACGGCTATCGGCGCCGCATGCTCAGCGAAATCGATCCCGACTATTGGATTGCGCCGGCCTTAGCCAATGGGCGTTCGTTTCTCGAGCCGATCCAGGGTGGCGCATTGAAGCAAATGGGCGTGCTCAAGCCTTGGGCGCCATCACGTTCCTACGGACTGGTCATCAAGCTCAACGACGACTTCGAGCCTATGCTCAGCCTGCACAGCAGGGCCGATGGGTCACGCCACGGAACCACGAGCGTGCTCGAACATTCTGAGACCCTGTTTGTCGCCAGTAAAGGAGGCGACGTCGTTCTTGCGATGCCGGTCCAGGAGCTGGTCGAGCAATGAGCCCGCTGCTTGAGATGCGCGCCATTACCAAGGAATATCGCGGCGTCGCTGCGGTCAAGGACGTTAGTTTCGCCCTCGAAACCGGCGAAATCCATGCTCTTGTCGGCGAGAACGGCGCCGGAAAGTCGACATTGACCAAGATCATCGCGGGCGCGGTGATGCCAACTTCCGGCACGATGCAACTCGAAGGCAAGCCGATCACGTTCGCCGTACCTAAAGACGCGCTGAGCGCCGGCATCGCCATGGTCTATCAGGAGAACAGCCTCGTTCCGGCGTTGACAGTGGCGCAGAATATCTTTCTCGGCAAAGAGCGCTTTTTCAACCGCATGCGCGGTATCAATATCGCTGCACAGCAGTTCCTGCAGTCACTGAATTTCGGCGTCGATCCGACCGCATCGGTCGGGTCGCTCGGCGCCGCTCAGCGTCAGATGGTGGAGATTGCCAGGGCGGTGCGTCAACGCGCGCGCATCATCATCTTCGACGAACCGACAGCCTCCCTCACGCCCGAGGAGAAATTTCACTTCTTCGGACTGATGAAACGGCTGAAGCGGAGTGGGGTTTCCATCATCTTTATCAGTCACGCGCTCGAGGAAGCGCTGCAGAACGCCGACCGCATCACCGTGCTGCGCGACGGCCAGCATGTGCTGACCGACCTTGCCGCCAATCTAGACCGAAGCGCCGTCATACGGGCCATGGTCGGACGCAATTTGTCCGGCGAAATTTACGGCGTTCACGCAGGGAGCAGGTCGGTTCGCAAACGCGGCCGCAAAGTATTGAGCGTGCAGAATCTCTCCATGGGATCGATGGTGCGCAACACTTCGTTCTCAGTCTTCGCCGGCCAGGTGACCGGCATGTTCGGCCTTATTGGTTCGGGGCGCACGGAAACCGCCAAGATCATCGCCGGCGTTCTCAAGCGTGACATGTTGCACGGCGGCGAGGTCAAGCTTGACGGCCGTCCGGTGCGCTACCGCGTGCCGCAACCTGCGGTGCGTGACGGCATCGTCTATGTCACCGAGGATCGCAAGCTTGAAGGCTTCTTCGAAACGATGTCCATCGGCGGCAATCTCAATATCAGCGCGATGGCAACGAGGGGCGGCATTTTCACATTGGTGAACATGGCCGAGATGCGTCGATTGGCCAAGAAATGGATCGAAGCGATCAAAATCCGCGCCATCAACGGCGACGCACGGGTCATCGAATTGTCAGGCGGCAATCAACAGAAGGTCGTCATCGCCAAATCGTTGGTGCAAACGCCGAAGCTCATCATTTTCGACGAGCCGACGCGCGGCGTCGACGTGGGCGCGATTGCTGAAATTCATCAGTTCATCAATCAATTGGCGGACGAGGGATTGGCAGTCGTGGTGATCTCTTCGTACCTGCCCGAGATTATGAATTTGTCCGATCGCATCCTTGTGACTCGACAGGGGCGCGTCGTCGAAGAATTCACCGCCCGCGAAGCGACGGAGGAGCGCATCATGTATGCGGCGGTGCACTAGTGAAGCCCGCCGCTCCTCACTTACCGAATCACTTGCAGGAGAAAACGCATGACATCGTCGGTTGTCGTCGCCGGCGTGGGAATGGTCCCGTTCGCAAAGCCCGGCGCTAGCGCGGCCTATGATGAAATGGGTACGACCGCGAGTCGCCAAGCGCTCGCCGACGCCGGCATCGGCTATGAGACCGTGCAGCAAGCCTATGCCGGTTATGTTTATGGAGACTCAACGGCCGGCCAAAAGGCGATTTATCCCCTCGGCCTGACTGGGATTCCGATCATAAACGTCAATAACAATTGCTCCACCGGCTCTACTGCCCTGTATCTCGGCAGGCAGGCGATCGCCTCCGGGGCAGCGGACTGTGTTCTGGTGCTTGGGTTTGAGCAAATGCGACCTGGCGCGCTTGGTTCGATATTCGCCGATCGGCCAAGCCCTTTCGAAGACTTTGACAGGGTCACCGATCGGCTTGTTGACGCGAAAGAGATTCCCCTGGCGTTGCGTTATTTCGGCGGGGCCGGTCTGAGTCACATGAAAAAGTACGGCACTAAACTGGAAACCTTCGCCAAGGTTCGAGCAAAGGCAAGCCGGCACGCCAAGAACAACCCGCTTGCCATCTTCCGCCGGGAGGTAACGGCGGAAGAAGTGATGAGCGACAAGGTTATCTGGCCGGGGGTCATGACCCGCCTCATGGCCTGTCCCCCGACCTGCGGCGCGGCGGCAGCGATTTTGACGTCCGAGGCATTCGCAAAAAAGCACGGCCTGCGAACCGATGTCCGGATCGCGGCACAGGTCATGGTCACCGATTTCTCTTCGACGTTTGATACCGACGATATGATGCGTGTCGTCGGCTTCGACATGGCGCGCGCGGCGGCCAATCGCGTTTACGAACAAGCCGGCGTCGGGCCCGAAGATCTTGATGTCGCCGAGTTGCACGACTGCTTCGCCCAGAACGAATTGATCACCTACGAAGCGCTGAGCCTGTGCCCTGAGGGAGGCGCGGAGGCGTTCGTCGAAGACGGCGACAACACTTACGGCGGAAAAGTCGTCACCAATCCGTCTGGTGGGTTGTTGTCCAAGGGACACCCCCTCGGCGCCACCGGCCTTGCTCAATGTTACGAGCTCACGCGCCAATTGCGCGGCTGCGCCGAAGCCACGCAGCTCGAAGGCGCCAGGCACGGACTGCAGCACAATCTCGGCCTTGGCGGCGCCTGCGTGGTCACACTCTACGGGCGGGCCTAAAATGGTCGATCGCTCCGCAATCGGGCGCAGTTTTACGCCCGTCAACGCCAGTGTTGAACCAGGCCGCTTGCGCTATTTCTTCAACGCGCTTGGCGAACGCAATCCCATCTATCGCGACATCGAGGCGGCGAAGGCGGCCGGCTATGCCGCGATCCCCATCCCGCCGACCTATCTCTTCTGCCTCGAAATGATGGACGCAGAGAAACCGTTTGAGTTCCTTGAGGCTCTGCAAATCGACCTCGCCCGTGTTCTGCACGGTGAGCAGCACTTCTCCTACCACGCCCCGGTGGTTGTCGGTGACACCCTGACTTTTCGATCGCAAGTCAGCGACGTTGTGGACAAGAAAGGGGGGGCGCTGACAATCATGAACGTGGCGACCGAAGTGATCAACCAGCACGGCCAAAAAGTAGCGGAAGCGGTGCGATCCATTGTGATCCGCAACTAGGAACGTCATGAGCCTGCAGGCGACGAAAAAACTCGCAGTCGGCGATCGGGTAGTGAACAAGACATTTCCGCCCATCAGCCGGCACACATTAGCTCTCTACTGCGGCGCGTCCGGCGATCACAATCCGATCCACGTCGATCTGGATTTTGCCAAGAAAGCGGGATTTGACGATGTCTTCGCCCACGGGATGCTGGTGATGGCCTATCTCGGCCAAGCATTGACGGATGCGGTTACGCCTGGCGCCATCCGCTCCTTCTCAACACGGTTTGCCGCAATTACGCAACTCGGCACCAAACTGACCTGCGAAGGCGAAGTCGTCGAATTGTTCGAAGCAGTGGGCGAAAAGCGAGTGCGGCTTTGCCTTACTGCCAAGAATGAGAAAGGCGAGATCAAGCTCGCCGGCGAAGCCGTCATTGCCGTCTGAGGAATTCGATATGCAAAATTTGAAGAACAAGGTCGCCCTCGTTTCCGGTTCTGGCCGCGGCATCGGCCGCGCCATCGCACTCAAGCTGGCGCGGCACGGCGCTAAAGTCGTTGTCAACGATGTCGACGAAGCACCGGGGCATGCGGTCGCCGAAGAAATCAAATCAGCCGGCGGCGAAGCCGTCGCCGTTAATGGCAGCGTTACAGACCAGGGCTTTCCTGATCGTTTCGTCGGTGCCGCGATGGAGTCGTTCGGCGGGCTCGACGTCATCGTCAACAACGCCGGCTATACCTGGGACGCCACGATTCAAAAAATGACCGACGAACAGTTCCAGGCGATGCTCGACGTCCACCTGGTCGCGCCGTTTCGCATCTTGCGGGCTGCAGCCGAGCCGATCCGCGTCATGGCCAAGGGGGAGGCAGAGGCGGGTCAAGAGGTGTTCCGCAAAATTGTCAACATTTCGTCGATCGCCGGTCTTTACGGCAACGCCGGCCAGGCCAGCTATTCCGCAGCCAAAGCAGCGCTCATCGGGCTCACACGCACGCTGTGCAAGGAATGGGGACGATACAAGGTCAACGTAAATTGCGTGGCATTCGGACTTATTAGAACCCGTCTCACACAACCGATTGAAGCTACCCAGGCGACGATCGACATTGCTGGGCGGTCAATCAAGGTCGGCGTCCAACCGCAGCTCTTGTCGACATTCGAGAAGTTGATCCCCGTCGGGCGCAGCGGCACGCCCGAAGAAGCCGCGGACGCCGTTTATCTCTTCTGTAGCCCGGAATCGAATTACATCAGCGGACAAGTCATAGTATGCGGCGGCGGTCTGCTGATGTGAGTGGTCCTCTGCATGCAAATCGCGCCCCTTTGCTCGCGCCCTCCGGACAGCGAAGGCGCCTCCGAAGCGTCTCGCGACCTATTGAGAAATATCTCTGTGTTGTCAGCCGAACAAAACGTCAGATGTTGCGAGGCTGTCGCACAACTAGACTGCACGCAAGCGCATCAGACGCTAACGACAGGCAATCATAGCTCCTAGTCACGACCGAGGGACGGCGCCGCTCGTCTCTGGTATCTGAGATAGCTTATGAGACCGTCACCGGCCTCGGTGTCGACGGCCGCTACTCAGCCAATGTCGGAAGTTGCTGCCAAATGGCGCCTCACACGGACGCCAATTACCCGGAAAGGGCAAGAGGCGCCACCGATCGAGCGACGAAGAAATCGTTGTTTCTTGGCTGGCCGGCGCGCCACCAGTCACGGCAGAAAGCAATTGATCTTTTGCCGTAGTTACTTAGGCAAGTGTGGATTGCGCCGCCCGTCGGAAATACCGTCATTTTGATCGGCTGGTGACGGACTTCGGCGGATCGGTGCGGACGGATCCTCCAATTGGCAATCCTCGAACAGCAACCTCTAATCAAGCGGCTATGAGCGCGGCGCGGTATCTTGAAATATCCAGCATTTATCGGCGTTTTCGCGCGCCTTCGCACTCCTCCGTTTGCGCTTGTTCACGCCATTTCATCGGTCAGCAGCAATCACCGGGAATCAGCATCGCTACGTTGTTTGATCCGTTTGCCGGTATTCAGCTCACGTGGATCGGCGCCTGCCGCCGCTTCAGTGATCGCGCTTCATATAGGCGGCAAAGGCTTCGGCATAGTCCGGGTGCCAGCGTGACAATGCCGGACGGTTCTCGATGATGTCGGCCTGCCCCCAGCGGATACGTTTGATGTCCGTGCCGCGATCGACCTCGTTGTCCGGGCAGAGAATGTAGAAGTCACCTCGCGCCATGGCGTCGACTAGCATGTCGACCACTTGCTCCGGAGTCCAGGCGCCGTCGGGCTTGCTGGCGACCCCCCGAGCGCGGGTGAAGCCGGTATACGTAAAGCCCGGGATTAGAAGGTGCCCCGTCACGCGGCTGCCCGTTTCCCTAACGAGATCGTGCGACAACGATTCGGCCAGCGCCTTCAGCGCCGCCTTCGAGACATTGTAAGCCGTGTCACCGGGCGGCAGGGTGATACCTTGCTTTGAACCGGTGAGGATGACTGCGCCCGGCAAGCTCGCCGTCAGCATTTCGGGAAGGAACATCTGTAGACAGTGAATAGCACCCCAGAGATTGGTCTCGAGCGTTCGACGCCAGACATTTTCGTCGGCCAGAATGCCGCCACCGCCCTCGCAACCTGCATTGCACATCAGCACGGAGACTGGCCCTAGTCGGGCGATCTGAGTCTTCGCGGCGGCGATCTGAACGCGCTCGGTTACGTCCGTCGGCAATGCGGTCACAGCGAGGCCGTCGGCGGCGAGCCCGGCGCTCCCCGCATCGAGCGCAGGCCCGGGCAGATCGAGAAGGACCACCCGCATCCCGGCGCCGCCGAAACGGCGTGCAGCGGCAAGCCCGATCCCGCTCGCTCCGCCGCTAATGACGGCGACGTGGCCTTCAGCAATGGCGGGATGCTCATGTAATTGCTTCTGCATGGCAGTTGTGCCTCCTCGATATGAGGATGTCTTGATGACGGTAGGGAAAGTCAACTTTGCGCTGATCAGTTCAAACGCTCGCCCGTTGCGCGAGGTTTGCAATGTTTATCTGCCCAAGAACTCCATAAACTCGATCACTGTGCCGTCAGGATCCTCGCAACAGAACAGTTTTATCCAACCGCCTCCCAGATAAACGCGTGTGGGTGCGCTATAAACGACGTAACCAGCGGAGCAAAGTCTGGAATAGACGCTGTCGCAATCGCTTGTCTTGAGGCAAATGCGCGCGATGCCGGGCTGGGCAAGGCTTTGTCGGCGCTCGGCTGATAACTTCGGCCGCTTCCACTCAATTAGGTCGAGACGTGTCGAGCCGCTTTCGCCCGAGAGCGCAAGGAGGGCGGCACGACCGTCACAATCGTCGGGGAGCCCAAGGACCGGTCCCAAACCAGCTTGTCCAAAGGACCGGACCGGGCCCGGCGTGTCATCGAAATCCAGAATCTTTTCAAATCCTACGAGCTGGTAGAAGGAGAGCGACCGCGCGAAATTCGTGCAGTTGACATTGACGTGGAAGAACCCGTGCACGTCTTTCAGCGACTGATTGGCCATCTATTTCTCCAAGGTCATGCGGCGAGCCCACCCGCATCTAGCCGATCCCGCCGATGCGGGGCTAACCAAATCACGGAAATCAATGGAGCAGACAAAGCGACGAACACGAGGGTGACGTCGGACGACTTGTGGATCAGATAGCAGATTTACACCGCGGTCTCTCTACTTTATCGGGCACTCATCGTGGAATTGGTCCTGGCTGTCTTCAACGATGGTGTCAACCGTTTTGAGCACATAGCCGTCCCCGTCCTTTGCCGCTTCTTGCAAGTAGAAGTTCTGGATCGGAATGTGATTGTTACCGAACTTGAACTTGCCGCGCACGGACTTGAAGTCGGCCTTTTCCATGGCCTTGCGCACCGCTTCCTTGTCGGAAAGATCGCCCTTCGTCGCGACCACAGCCGAGTTGATCAGCATCGCGGCGTCGTAACTCTGAGCCCCGTAGAATGTTGGCGATAGGCCGGGATGCTTCTTTCGGTAGTCGGCGACGAACCGCTTGTTCTGCTCATTGGGCAGGTCGTTGACCCATTCCTGAGCGCCGGGAATACCGAGCGCGGCATCTTTCTGACGCGGCAGGGTTATCTCGTCGATTGTGAACGCGGTGTAGAGCGGAATTTGTTCTTTGAGGCCGGACTGCAAATATTGAATAAGGAACTGGGCGCCAGCCGCGCCCGGATAGAACGCAAAAATCGCATCAGGCTTGGCGCCTTTTGCTTTTGCAAGCTCAACGGAGAAGTCGAGTTGATCTGGCCACCTGGTTAGCTCCTGCCCGACAATCGTGCCCTTGAACGTCGAAGCGACGCCCGCAAGCATGTCCTTGCCGGCGGCATAATTCGGACCCAGCAGGAATGCCGTCTTGACCCCTTTTAGATTCATATATTGGCCCATCGCTGCGGGCGTCTGGTCGTTCTGCCATGAGGTGGAGAAGATATAGGGTGAGCATTGTTCGCCCGCGATCTGATGCGGACCTGCATTTGACGTAATCAGGAATGTCTTGGAATTGACCGCGGATTTGATGGAGGCGAGCAGGACGTTCGACCAGATATAACCGACAATAAAATCGACCTTGTCCGACTCGATCAGCTTGTCGGTTTTCTGCTTACCGACATCGGGTCTTTGCTGGTCGTCCTCATAGGTCACTTCGACCGGAATGCCGCCCATTTTGCGGCCAAGATGGTCCAGTGCGAGCTCGAACGAGTTGCGCATGTCGTTACCCATCACAGCCGTCGGTCCGCTGAATGTGCTGACAAATCCGATCTTCACGGATTTGTCCTGGGCAATGGCCGGACCCGGTCCGAGTGCAAGCGCGGCAACTAGTGGCAACGCGGATTTCAGCATCTGTTCCCCCTGCTCTTTTTGGTGATTGCTCGCTGGCCTATGCCGTCGGCGAGAATTGCATGATTTGCTTTGGCGGGGGCAGGCTGTGAACGTCGAGCTTGCGGTTGTCGGTCTTGTAGGGCGCTTGCGCGACTTTGGCGCGGATTTCCTTTTGCGGGCTGCCCGGATTCCCCCAAATGACGATGACCTCGCTTCCCGGCTCGCAACACGCGACATCAAGCGTGCAGAGCGACAGCATTTCACGGAAGTAATAGCTGTAGCCGCGCGACGTCGACACGCCGACGACCTTGCCATCCTTCATCACCTTGTCGGCATACATGAACCCGCGCTGGTCGCGGGGCATGTCCATATAGTCGTAAGGCCGCTCGTCGCGGAACATGGAGGCGTAGACATCGACAACGTCATCGGCATTCCACACCAGCGTTCGCATTAGCCGCCTCGGATTGCCGACTTCGGGTTCAAGCGCTTTGCGGCCGATGAAGTCGTGGTCGAATTTGATATTCTTGCCCCAGCCAAGCTCGACCGGACTGCGGTACCAGTCGCTGATCTGACTTCCCTCGAAGCTCCCTGCGATGTTGAATGTGGTTGCAAAGCCGGGCATCGCCGCCTGAAATTCGGCGCGGTATTCCTCCATGTCTTGGTCGAACATGGCGGGACAATAATCAGTGATGATGGTCGGAAAACATGCCTCGAGATGATTGATGAACACCGCGCGGCCGCCGAGTTTGCGGATGCCAAATTCCTTGCCGGCGTCCACGACAGCGGCAGTGACTTGCTCCCTGAATTTGATTGGCCCCTGCAATTCGAAGCCGATCTCGCCGGCCATGCCTTGCCGCAGCGCCAGCATCTCGACGCCTGCGATCTTGATCTTTCCGGAATGCATGAACCTCACTTCGCGCAGGCTTTGCCCGGAAGCTTTTTCTAGAAGGTATATCGCATTCGGTCCGGAGACCTGAAGGTTGAACAAATCGTCGGGCTCTGAAGTAGCGTTGTACTTTCCGTGGCGAAGGTTGTAGTCGGCCCAAAAACAGCCGCGGCCGAATAGCAAGAATTCTTCGGCATCTAGACGGCTCAAGATGCCTTCGTGAATGACCTTGCCGTTCTTGTTGGTGTGGATGACGTGCTTCGACTGACCAATGTCAAACTTGGCGAAGCTGTTGACCGAAATATCGGAGAACAGCTTGAGGACATCCGGACCCCTGAACCGGCGTTCCCACAGAAAAGACCAGTCGCCGATGTAACAGGTCTCCTTCCACGACATGCTTTCATCGATCCAATCGGTATATTCCGGCAGGCCCCAACGCACGGTGAAATAGCCTGGCGGCGTGGACCGCATTTTCTTGACGTCGATACTCATTCGCTTCGCCTCCCTTTTATTGTCCCGCGCGGTTTTGCGATCGCGCCATAAGTGAAAATCCGCGAATATTCCGCAATGAAATCGTCAATGGTCGAAGTCGGCGGCAAGGAACGGGCGGCGATGACCGAATTGCAAAGGCCAAGGAGACCGAGCGTCGCAAGTTCAGCATCGAGGTCGGCGGCAAATTCACCGGTCGCAATACCGTCGACAAAAATCTGCTGGATTAGTCTCTGGTAAGTGCGCGCCAGCCGCCCAACATCGTGGCGTGGTCCGCTCGGCAATTCGTGACGGTGCAGGACGAAGACTCGAATGTAGTCGGCGGCGGGATGGCTGCGCAGCGGCAGAAGGTGGTTGGTAATCGCCGCTCGGAGTTTTTCTGATGCAGGATCGGGGCGCGCTATGATGTCTTTTAGATTGTCGATAAAGTCCAGAACGCCCAGCTTGCAAATCGCAAGCAACGCCGCCTCCTTCGACGGCAGGTAGTAATAGAGACTCGCGGCGCGGATACCGAGGCGTTCGGCGATGTCTCTGGTGCTAGCGCCGAGATAGCCCTTCTCGGCGAAGGCGATAGCTGCGGCGTCAAGCACTTCACGATAGCGGTTTTCCCACTTCGAGGTGATGTCGGAACGTACGTCAGTTACACGCAATCGACCCATGCAGTTTTCTAACGAGCGTTAGTTAGAAAATCAAGTCAAAAAATGCTATGCTTTTCAGATGCTTGGGAAATGAGTATCAGCCAAGTCAGTTTGCGCGATGAGAGAGCGTCGCGCAATTCGGCACCGCGCCCGGCGAACCAAGCGCATCGCGCGAACGATGCACTAGCGTCGATGACACTAATAGCCGCGCTTCAAGCATATTTGTGTTTGCCGCTTCTGGACGTTTGAAACTGAATCGATGTGAGGGTGTCGGACATATTTCGACAGTTTTGGAAATGGCCTTCATCATCAAAAAAATGCTAAAGCAGATGAGTTAGCATGATTTGCAGACGCTTAGAATTTTCATTCTTGCGCCTTTCCGAAGTTCTGCCGTCTCGGTCTTCGCCGTGTACTTATAAATCCACTTTTTAAGTGCGGCCCAGTCAATGTCGCTTTACCCTCAAAGGCCCGACATTCGGCCGGTAACCGTCGATGTCCGCTTAGGGCCCCCAAAACCAAACTCATGCACCGCAGCAAAACCATCATTTAGGTGTCGCGGGCGGCGCCCCTTAGTCCATGACGATCCTCGTGCCGGTCGCACCGTTCAAGAGCCGTTTGAGGTGAAAGCTGGCGAGTTGATCATCAGCGTGTTTCCCAACGTGCGCCGCAAAGGCAGCCATCGCACCCGGATCGCCAGCTTCCAGCTTGGCATATGCCGCTAGATAGCTGTTTGTCGCGGGACCTCGGTACTGCTCTCTCCGAAGCGGCTCAAATGCGCGCAGCGCCTCTGTCCTACCCCTCAGAACAAGGTCGCCTACCGGTCGGCCCTCGAAACCTTGCACCTTCGCCGCGAGTGTTGCGCTGACACAGATGCGCGTGCCGAGTTGCTTGTTGGCAGCCTCCAGTCGTGCCGCAACGTTTACCGTATCGCCATAGGCTGTGTAGTCGAAGAAGCGACCGCCGCCGAAATTGCCAACGATCGCCGGGCCTGCATGGACGCCGATACGGGTAACTCCGAGCGCGACGTCGTTTTTGCGCCAACGCTCGCGGAATTCTTCGGCGTATTCATCTAGCGCCAAGACGCAATTGACCGCGCGGGCGGTATGGTCCGGCTGCTCACCGGGGGCCCCGAACAGCACATGCAAAGCGTCACCAACGATCTTTGCGACCGTACCATCGTGCGCAAATACGAGATCGGTCATGCCTGTGAGATAGTCGTTCAGCAGAGGCCCAAGGACATCCGGTTCGATCGTCTCGACAAGCGCGGTAAAACCAGCAATGTCGCTGAACAACGTCGCGATTTCACGACGCTGTCCCCCGAGATCAATCGCGGCCGCATCGCTGGCGAGCGTTTCAGCAAGGTTAGGCGAGAAGTAACGCGAAAGGGACGCATGAGCTCGCTCGGCCTCGGCTTGTCGTCTACGCGCTTCGCGCAAGACTCCGATATGCCGGATAGTTTTAGCGATCGTTGCTTCGAGATCGAGGAAATCGATGGGCTTCGTCAGGAAGTCGAACGCTCCGCGATTCATCGCCGCGCGGATATTCGCCATGTCGCCATAGGCTGAGACGATAATGGTCGAGAGTCTTTCTTCGTTCTCCTGGAGCCTCTGCAAGAGCGTCAGCCCGTCCATACGCGGCATGTTGATGTCGACAACCACCAGGTCGACGTCGCGGTTGTCCTTCAGCACCGCCAAGGCTTCAACACCGTCGCTGGCGAACAGAAAGTTGACGGCGCTGTCGCGAATCTGGTGCCGGAACTTCTGCTGAAGGAGAGCCTCCAGGTCCGGTTCGTCATCAACGACGAGGATTTGTGCTGTCATGCGGCGCGTTCAACCCGCATATCGATTTCGCTGCGCAGTGTCCCGAAGTCGATTGGTTTGGTAAGCAGCGCGTCAGCTCCGTTCTCGAAGGCTTTGCGTTTTGTCTCAGCATCGCTATAGGCGGTGATCATGATGATCGGAACGTTGGGGCGCGCCGCCTTCGCCTTGGGCAGGAACTCGAGGCCGCTCATCCCCGGCATGTTGATGTCGGATAGGATGAGGATGAGCGCCCGGTCGCATGCATCGGTAATGCGTTGGAGTGCCATGGGAGCGGATTGCGCAAACTCCATGGTGAAGCGGTCGGCGCGGAGGTCACGCCGGAACTGCTGGCGGAACAGAACCTCGACATCGGGCTCGTCATCGACCACCAGAATAAGCATGTTCACACGTTTACACTCGGCTTGCTAACGGACACCCCCCGCGGCAGCACGATCCGAAATTCGGTGAACGCTCCGGGCTTGGTGTCGACCTCTATAACTCCGCTATGTTGCTTGACGATGATGTCATGACTGATGGACAGGCCCAGTCCGGTTCCTTCGCCGGCGGGCTTGGTTGTAAAGAACGGATTGAACATCTTCTCCTTCACGTCGGGCGACATGCCGGTGCCATTGTCGCGGATCCTGATCTCGACGCTGTCGCCGAGATTCTTGGTCGCAACAGTCAGAACGGGCTCGTAGCTGGCTCCATTCGCTTCCGCCTTACGCTGTGTCGCAGCGTAAAAGCTGTTTGAGATCAGGTTGAGCAGTACCCGCGTGATCTCCTGCGGAAGCAAATTGACTTCGCCGGTGACCGGGTCAAAGAAACGCTCCAGGGTGATATTGAAGTCTCCCTTCTCTGCCCGTGCCCCGTGATAGGCGAGATTGAGGCTTTCCTCCACGAGTGCGTTGAGATCGACGGACCGGTGCTCTCCTGAGATCTGGCGTGAATGCAGAAGCATGTTCTTCACGATCGAGTCCGCACGCCTGCCGTGCTGGACGATTTTGGCAAGGTTGCCCTGCAACATGTCGAGCAGATCGTGAATTTCAGTGCGCTTCTCATCACTGAACTCTTGGAGTTTAATGGCATCCTGCAATTCAACCGCCAACTCAATTGAGAGGCTTGAGAAATTATTGACAAAATTAAGTGGGTTTTTGATTTCGTGTGCGATGCCGGCGGTCAATTGGCCAAGTGATGCGAGCTTCTTGGTCTGAACGAGACGATCTTGCGCATCCCGCAATTCTTCCAAAGAACTGGTAAGTTCGAGCGTACGAGCCTCCAGGGATTCGTTCGCAAGTTGCAACGCCGCCTTAGCACGTTTTTGCTCGGTAATTTCCTCAGCAGCGACATTGATGCCGAGAATAGCGCCATCTTCAGCTTTCAGCGGATGCCAGTAGGTAATCCATACGCGCTCTGCGTTACTCCCGTCCGGTCGTTGGCCATTGACCTCTATTCCTGTGATCGGCTCTCCGGTCCTCAAAATCGCCTGGACGACCAACTCAACCTGATCCGCAACCTGCGGGACGGTATTTCGCACTGACTTGCCGATATGATCTGCGATTGAAAGGCCGCAGATCTCCGTCAGGCGGCGATTGATTTGCCGATAGCGGCAGTCGGGAGTGAGAAACGCAAGCCCGATCGGAGCGTTTTCGTAAAGCAGCCGCAATTCCGTCAGCGCTTCATGCAGCCGCGTGCTGCTCGCCACGAGCGCGGTCTCGTGCAGCCGTCGTTCGGCAAATAGCGCAGCAAGTACGAATACGCAAAACGACACGGCCAAGATGCTCGCCTGAGCGCCCAGAATGCGCTGGGAGATCGGGAAGTTGGCGTCGCCGAAAAAGCCGATGCCGAATGTTGTCGTCAGAACGATTGTAAGTGCACTGATGAAGGCAGCCGTCGCTGCAAAGACCGGATGGCAGCGGGCCGCCAGCCACAACAGCATCGGAAACAGGAGTGCAACCGGGACGACAGTCCCCCAAAGTCCCTGCGGCAGCAAAATGACGAACCCGTTCAGGATGACTAGCGCCACGAGTGCGGCGGCGCCTTCCATAAACCCGCGCCGCGATGGCGGCTGCCGTACGGCAGAAGCAAGCTCAATAATCAGCGGTGCGACGGTGATGATTCCAAGGGCGTCGGAAGCGAACCAGTGCTGCCAAATGGTCAGTATCGGCGCATCCGAAGTATGAAAGTACAGAAACCCTGCGGTCCCGCCAATTCCCGAGACCGCGGTCGCGACGATAGCGCACGCCAACAATCCTAGCACGTGGCCTAGCTTGCCGAGATTGAAACCCAATCCAAAGAAATGCTCGATCAGCCACGCTGTCAGCAACGCTTCGCCCGCATTGCACAGGGCGAAGACCACGGCGCTCAAAAGAGTCCGGTCACCCCGCCTCACTTTTTTGAGCCGGCGATGTTGGAGGAACGCGTAAGCAATCATCGCCATCAGCGCATGACGATGAAGGCCGTGCCAAGACCTTCCCTCGAAGTGGTCGAGCCCGAGTTCCTCCTTCAACTGTTGATGGGCCTGCTCGCAAATCCATCGTGCCTTGATCGTCGCAGCTAAGCTGCGGAGGTCCATTCCGGCGGCCAAGTTGGCGAGATAGTATTTCTTCTCTCCCGACGCGCGGTGCTCGCCGATCAGCCAAGCCTCGTCCCCTGGAAGATGCTGCTGCCCCTTGTCCCATATCCGCTGGGGAGGACCGTCGGCAGTACGCACACGGACGGCGGCAAACCGGGCTTTGAGCCGACCCTTCGTACCGCTGCGCCAACTCACAGTTCTCCACTGCGCACTGGCCAACATGTCTTCAGCTGCTGTCGATAGACTATCCGGCACGTGCCGTTTACGTGGCCGGCCTCGAACTTTGGTAACTGGCCAAATGAGCTGTACCCCAACAGGGTACACCTTGAGGTGACGAGGGATGCCAACCGCCCAGGCAAGCTTGCGGGCCGTCAGCCCTTGACGGAAAGGCGCACTGAGACCGTAACCGGCATCCGCCAGCACACAGCGGAAGCGCACGCCGATCGATATCAAGCGATCAATCTCCGCCAGTGCGATCTCGGGCTTTGTCCGTGAAGTTCGATATTCGGCCGGAACACCAGCTCGCTTCAGCCGCCGCCGATCGTTGACCCAACTGTCTGGAAGGAAAAGCCGCAATGCCACCATCACCGGAACTTCGCCGCGGGCGAGCGTCAGTGACACCAGAGTCTGGCAGTTGGCGGTCTTGCCTAGCGCTGAAGCGTATTGCGCAGCGACGCCGACCGAGTGCGTGCCCTTCTTCGGCACCGCCGTATCGTCGATTACCAACACGGCGTCGCTGCCACCAACGAGCCGATCCGCTTGAATGAGCAGCTCTGTCTCCAATGGCGCCGCGTCCCAGACGCCAGCCGCAACAAAATGATGCAGCTGGTCGTAATCGCCAGGCGCAAGCCGCTCCGCCATTGGCTGAACGCTCTTGCGATCGCCGGGTCCGATCAGCCCTGCCACATAAAGCGGACACATTCGCCGCCGCGATTTATGGCCCAGGCGATCCAAGAACGGCTTGAGCCATCCTCGAAGCTCGTCTTCCCAATTCGACGTTGTGCCTACCATGGTCGGCCCTCCAAAAGCCGACCACCCATGAATCATTGAAAAACTGATTTGGGAATCCCGTGCCGCTAAAAATCTGCCAAAGTAGTGTCATTAAATTGGCAATAATTGTCGCAACCATCGCGCCAGCGGCGACTGGCAAGCGCGCACGCGGTCCAAGCGCAATGAGGACACCAGCGGCAACGCCGGAAGCCGGCCAAAACACGGCCACGCCGTCAGGTTTGGCGAGAAGAAGAAGACTTAGCCGTGCCGCTAGGAAGTAAACGATGCCGACTGCGGCGGCCAGCCCGATTGAACGAGCCCATTGCTGCGTCGAACCAGCGTCGGTGTACCGTCGGCTGTAGTCGGCAACATCGGCCGGGGGAATCGCAGCCAGTCGTCGTTCGACACGCGCCTCATCCATGAAATCACCCCATAGAGGACTCAGCCGAACACGGGGGCCGGCGGCCTCCGCGATCCGAGCCAAAATCGAAAATTTAGAGATCGATTTTGTGCCTACGGGAATGCATCAGGCTGCCAATTGACCGTAGCGGCGACCTCGGTGTGTCGCTGTTGTTGAGGCAATTCCAAGTCAGTGACGCGCTTAACCCCCAAGAATACGATACACTGTTCCGAGGCCATTGCCTATGTCGGTTAGTGGATCAATCGCTACCGAAAACGCGATGTCCGCGTTACGTCCGCTTTCGCTCCGATAGCGACGGAAGAAAGTTCCGGATCGGCGACTTTGGGCCACGAGCAGATATCGCATGCCCTTTCCGATTGCTTGTCGGGATGCAATTCGTCTTTCACTGCCACAAGCCAAGGTTCTTGATCGCCGTCGGCAGGGTCTGAGACTTGTGGCTCTTGCAGTAGCCCGCGACCTTGGCGGAATTCCTTTGAAAGCGGTCGTAGTTCAAGATTTTGCTGTTGGCAGCTGAATTGTAATAACCGCTCATCCAAAAACGAACGAAATCCCGCTCTTCCGGACTATATCCGAGCCACCCTCCGCAAGTGATCTTATTCATGTCTATGCTGATCTGAGCGGCGCTTGGTATCGAAGCCGCAGCCAGCAAAATTGCTGCCACGAAAAGAACATTCCATCTCATCGCTACTCTCCGGGGTCCAGGATGTTACTGCGGGCCAATCGCGCTCTGCAAGGCACTCATCACGCTCGCTTGCGGATGGGATTGGCACCATGATTTCACGATCGCGATGTTTTTCTGGTGTACAAGCACATCTACAACTCTCCTGCCGGTCTGATTACTGAACCAGCCGCTCATCCACGCGGAAAAGTCACGGGACATTGCCGGCGACATTGCTAGATATTGGTCGCATGTAAACGCGCCCATATCGATTATGACCTGTGCATTTGCGATCGCTGGAAATAGGCAGATTGCGAATGCTGTGCTGATCAATCGAAGCCTCATTTTCTCATCCTTTTAGATGCTGCACCAAGGCTCTAGGGTCTCGGACATTTGTCGTAAGAGGCGGCCCGTAGAGGCGGGTCCGTATCATCATGCGCGTATGGCATAGGTCAATCTAGCACACTGAAAGTGGTCGGCCGTAAGTTCCAGACCAGTGATGATCGTCAGGGGCCGGCCAATGTCGCTTATGGGTCAGGCGCGTCGCCCGGAGGGAAAGGCTTTGGCGCGCTCACTTCCGTGGTTCCCCGAAAGCGACTGGGCGCCGCCGAGTTTGCGCCTGTCGCTGAGGACCAAAGTCGGAAGTCGCCTGCTGCTCGCGTGCTCAGGCCGCCAACTGCTCTAGCAACGCCTTAGCCTCCTTCAAATCGCGCGTATCAAACCCCTCAGTGAACGACCCGTAGACCCGAGCGAGCAGTTCGCGCGCTTGCTGCACCTTGCCCTGATCGTGCCAGAGCCGCGCAAGGCTCATCGCCGCGCGCAGCTCCCAGGATTTGGCCTGCTGCGCCCGCGCCAGCGCGAGCGCGCGTTCGAAATAGGCTTGCGCTTTCGCAATAGCCGGCGCGGCTGCCAACAGCGCGATTTCGCCGGCGACGCGATTGATCTCAGCCTCGAACCATCGCTCCTTGGTCGTTTCGATCGCGGCCATCACTTCGTCGACGCACCGCCAGGCATCCTCAAAACGACCGATATCGGCATAGGCCCTCGCCAAATAGGTCATGTAGAATCGGCTCCACAAAGTCGATCCCGTCGACCGATACATGGTGAGGCCGGCGTTGATGGTATCGACCGCCTCGGCGGCCTTGCCGGTCACCGCCAAAATCCAGCCTCGGTTCAACACTGCTCCGGCCTTGAACAGAACCGCACGCTTTTCCTCCATTCATCAACCAGCGCGCCGGCGGCCGCGTAATTCCCCCAATAGACGTAGGGCAAGGCCGCAGAAAACAATGCTTGCATCAGCGAGCCGGCTTGGCCAAGTTGGCGCACATCGGCAAGCATTTGTTCGGCGTCGGCGAGCGCGGCTTCCGGATAGCCAAGCATCCATAGCGCCCATGATCGATAAAACAAACTTGACACACGGACGTCTTGGCCAAAGCGCGTCGCCAGCGGACGATGTTCGGCCTGATCGTAGAGGGCGATCGCTTGATCGAGATGCAATCGGCTTTCCGCGATATTTCCCGAAAAAAGCAAAGAAGGGCCCATGATGCGATGTCCGATCATCCGTGGACCCGTCGCGCCTTGCTTGTCGGCGAGTGCCAGGAACTGGGCGGCTAGCTCGCAGACCGAGTCAGCACTGAAGGCCATGAAACTTACAGCCCAGAAGCCATAGAGCACTGCAAATAACAGCAGCGGATCTTCCGGGGGTTCGCCAAGCGCCTCAGCGTGCTGGATCAAAAGGCGTGCGCGCTCCGCGGCCGCTTTGGTTTCTGGCGCGCCGTAGCCTTTGACGTGCATGAGTGGGGTGAGGAGCGCGACCTGGAGCTTGATCTCCTCGCGACGCAATGCCGGCGTCGCCGGCAAGGTCGCGATTTGCGCGAGCGCGCGTGTCAGCTGCTCCGCCGCTTCAACCAGCGCCGAGCGCGCCAGCGAGCGCTGTCCTGCTTTACCCCATAGCTGTGCCGCTTTCTCAGTAACGCCCGCCTCAGTACAGTGACGCGCCAGGAGCTCCGGCTGAGTTTCGGCGATCTCGGCGAATTGCCTTTCGAGGGCTTCGGCGATGCGGGCGTGCAGCGCGCGGCGCGGCTCGCGCAACAGCGTGCCGTAGGCGGCGTCCTGCACCAGGGCATGCTTGAACAGATAGGTCGCGTGCGGCGGCACGCCCTGACGGAACAATAGACCGGCGCCAACAAGACGATCGAGCGCGCCCTCAAGCTGCCCCTCCGGTTGCGGCACCACCGCCGCCAACAGCGCATGCGAGAACTCGCGCCCGATCGCGGCGGCGATCTGCGCCAGTTCCTTGCCGGGGCCGAGCCGATCGAGCCGCGCCATCAGCGAGGCATGGAGGCTTGCGGGAACCGCCAGTGCTGGCGCCGGCATTGTCGCCAACGCCTGCTCGGCGCGAAGTCTCGCCGCCTGCTTCCAATACCGCCTTGGTCATCTCTTCGACGAACAACGGAATGCCGTCGGTGCGCTCGATGATGTCCTGGCGGATGCTAGCGGGTAATAGATTGTCGCCGGCCAAGCGATCGATCATGGCGGCGATCTCGCGCTGCGGCAGCCGACTGAGCGTCAGCGCGGTCACCTGCGGCCGTCCGAGCCGCGGTGCGGTGAATTCCGGCCGGAAGGTGACGATCACCAGCACGCGATGACCGGCGATCCGGTCGATTGTGCGGCCGAGCGATTCCAGAGTCGTGGGATCTGTCCAGTGAGCATCCTCAAAGATAATCAGTACGGGATTTTGCCGGGCAAGAGCCAGCACCTGCACAACGAGTGCTTCAAGCGTTTTTTGCCGGCGCTCCTGCGGCGTCAACTGGAGCGCGGGATAACGTCCGTCGTTCGGCAGCGACAGCATCTCGGCGAAGAGCGCGGCGTCCTCGGTGGAAGTTGACGCGAGGGCCAGCACTTTGCCGAGCTTGTCGAGCTTGGTCTGCACGCTATCCACGCCGGCCAATCCGGCGGCGCGTTCCATCTGACTGATGATCGGATAAAGCGCGCTGTCGGTGTGCTGCGGCGAGCAGAAATAGCGCAGGCGGGTATGCGGCTCGCCCGCCAGCTTCTCCAAAAGCACGGCTGTGAGCCGCGACTTGCCGATGCCGGCCTCGCCGGAGAGGAGTACGACCTGGCCTTCGCCCGCCTTCGCCTTCGCCCAGCGCCGCGTCAGCAATTCCGTTTCCTCCTCGCGCCCGACCAACGCGGTGAGGCCGCTGGCATGCAGCGCCTCGAAACGACCTTCGACCGAACTCGGCCGCAGCGCCGCGAAGATGCGCACCGGCTCGGTAATGCCTTTGAGGTCTTGCGGCCCGAGGTCGCGCAAGTCGAACAGCCTGCCGATGAGCCGGCGCGTACTCTCGGCGATTACCACCGTATTCGGCTCGGCAACGCTTTGCAGCCGCGCCGCCAGGTTCGGCGTCTCGCCAACGATCGCCTGCTCCTGCGCCGCACCCGACCCGATCAAGTCGCCCACCACAACTAATCCGGTTGCAATACCGACGCGGGTTTGCATGGGAACCGCCGATTTGAGGGCACCGACGGTAGCGGTCAGTTCGAGCCCAGCACGGACCGCTCGCTCGGCATCATCCTCATGCGCCTGCGGGTAGCCGAAATACACAAGCACGCCGTCGCCCATATACTTCGCAATGAAACCGTCGAATTGGCGCACGGTCTCAGAAACGCATTTCTGATAGGTGGAAATGACCTCGCGCAAATCCTCCGGGTCCATGCGCGCCGACAGCGCCGTCGAACCCACAAGGTCTGAGAACATGACCGTGACCTGCCGGCGCTCAGCGGTGTCACGCAATGCGACGGGAGTTGCCGCCACCGTGCCAGGCTTGGGTACCCCTCTTTGTTCGGCAATCGCGCGCAGCAGCCTGCGGCGATGGCCGAGCGACGTAACGCCGATCTTTTCGAGGTCTTGATCTGTCAGATCAGCAAGGACGAAAAAATCGATGTCGTTCTCGGCAAAGCTTTGGGCGTATTGCCCGAGACCGAGCTTTTGAAGCCAGTCCGCAACCGGCCGCATGCGGATGCTGCCTCCCGCCATAGCATGAACCGCTTTTGTTCCTTGCTTGCGGGAATAATATCCGAGAAAGCCTCTGCGCAGTAGATCGACCTAATGGACGTCAGGTTTGACTTCCGGCCAGGGGGCAATCGCTACCGAAACGCGATGCCGGCGCCAGTAACGTTTCGATGCGGCATTTCTCAAACTATCTTGCACGCCGGGACCGCCACCAACGACTTTCGCGGCAAGCTAGTACCGCACCTATGCGACACGTTGCCGAATCAGATCGGCGGCACGTTCTGCGATCATAATCGTCGGCGCGTTGATGTTACCGCCAACAAGATCAGGAAAGACGGAGGCGTCGACGACGCGCAGTCCTTCAACGCCGTGCACACGCAGCTTGTTATCGACCACAGCTGCCGGGTCTGCCTCGACCCCCATTTTGCATGTCCCTGCCGGGTGGTGCGCGGTTACAGCGGTTTGCCGCGTATAGGTTTCAAGCTGCGCATCAGTTGCGACCTCCCTGCCCGGACCGATCTCGCGCGCCATGAAAGGTTTGAGCTCGGGTCGACGTGCCAGTTCGCGGAATAGGACAATTCCTTCGCGTAGCGTTTTCCAATCAGCGCTCGTTGACAATAGCCCCTGGTGGATGCGCGGATGGACCATCGAATCCGCGGAGCGAAGCGTAATGCTGCCACGGCTTTCCGGCCGCAACAGCACGATGCGGCAAGCGAAGCTGTCGGGGAATGCGTTGCGGAATGGTGGCAAATAGGGTGCCGCAGCCAACGAGCCGGCGATGAACAAAAGTTGGATGTCCGGCATCGCCTTTGACGGATCGGTCTTGACGAAACCGGTGATGCCGCCCGGCAAATCCGTCATAAATCCCGTTCCACGCGTGAATGCTTCTGCGACCCCCAGGGCCAAGCGGTCTGCGCGCATGTTGGAGACGAGTGGGCTCTTGTCGGCCCGCCCATAGATCAGCAATCCGGCCGCATGGTCCTGAAGATTCCCCCCCACACCCGGCAGCGCCGCCTTCACCGGGATGCCGTGCGCGCCCAATGCCTGCGGCTCGCCGATACCGGAAAGCATGAGGATTTGCGGCGAATTGATCGCACCGGCCGAGACTATGACTTCGCGCTCCGCATGGGCGACGTTGCGTCGGCCGTCTTTGACGTACTCCACGCCGACCGCGCGGACTCCTTCGAAGATGATGCGCGCCACGTGCGCCCGCACCGTGACAGAGAGATTTGTGCGCGCCAGCGCCGGATGGAGATAAGCCGTCGCCGCGCTCTCGCGGCGGCCGTTGCGGATGGTCATCTGCATCCGCGCGAAGCCATCCTGCCGCTCACCGTTGTAGTCGTCATTGAGTTTGTGGCCCGAGCCGGCGGCGGCTTGCAAATAAGCATCGATCAACGGGTCCTGGTAGCGCGATTTGCGCGTGGCCATCGGTCCGTCACCGCCGCGATAGGGGGTCGCGCCGCCCTCCCAGCTTTCCTGGCGGCGAAAGTAGGGCAACACGTCGTCATACGACCACCCCTGCAGCCCATAAGAGGTCCAGCGGGCATAGTCGCCGCGATTGCCGCGCACGTAAGCCATCGCGTTGATGGTCGACGATCCGCCAACGACCTTACCGCGCGCGCATTCAATGCGGCGCCCACCCATCGTATCCTGGGGCTCGCCGTCGTAACCCCAATCGTAGATGCGGCTGAGAAGTACTTTGCCCCAGCCGAGCGGCAGCTTGACGAACGGATGGCGGTCCCAACCGCCGGCTTCGAGCAGTAGCACGCGCAGGTCTGAATCGGCCGAGAGCCTGTTCGCCAGCGTGCAGCCGGCCGATCCCGCGCCTATAATAATATAGTCGAAACTGCCTGCCCGCTCTGCCGTCATGCGGCGTTCTGCGCACTCGGCTTGGCGCCGGTCGCGACGGCGAAGGCGGGCCGCGATTGGATACTCGTCATCCAACGCGTGAGCTCGGCGAACGCCGGCCGCTCGATCGGGAAATCGAGGCAGCGTGCGACAACCGGCCCGAGCGCGATATCGGCAAGCGTCAGCTGATCGAGTGCGAACCAAGACTTGCCGCCGATGTGTCCATCCAAGATCTTGAGCTGCGCGACGAGATCGGCGCTTTGCGCGGCAAAATCGGCGCCGCGTTCGGCCGACGGCTTCTTAACGTCCTTAAAGACCGCGACGTAGGGCGTATTCAATGAGGCGAGCAGCCAATCCATCCACCGCTCGATATGGGTGCGTTCGGCAGGCGTCGCACCGCTAAGCTTTGGCTGGTGCAGCGCGGCGAGGTAGCGGAGAATGGTGTGCGACTCCCAGATCACCACGTCTCCGTCGACAACGGTGGGCACTTTCATATTCGGATTGAGCTTGCGGTACGCGTCGGTATCGGTGTTGTTGAACTGTCGGCCGTAGTCTTCACGGGCGTATTTGAGGCCGATTTCCTCGAGCAGGAACAACACCTTCTGCACGTTGCCCGAAGTCTGGCGGCCAAGAACGCGAATCATAGGTATCTCCTTTTCGGTATCATCACTGCTTCAGCGGGTTGGCTGCGGCAAGATATTTGTCCGCAAACGCCTTCGACGCATCGATGCTCTGCTTCATGGCGCCCTGCTCGACCAGCGTCTTGACGGTTTTCTGCCATGTGTCCTCGTTCATCCAACCGATGCCGTGCGTCTGTGTATCGCTGCTGAAGAACGTGTGCTTCACGTCGGCATCGATCTGAGCAATCAGCACATCTTTCTTCTGCGCATATTCCGGATTTTCCTTGATCGTGAGGTCGGCGGCTTCCTCCGGATTCTTGATGACGTCGGCAAACGCTTGGGCGTAGGCATGAACGAAGCGTTGCACGACGTCGCTGTGCTCCGCGATCATCCTCTCCGAGGTGAAAAGACCCGAGCCGTAGACGACATAACCGAAATCCGAACCCTGCATGATCGACAATGAGCCGGCGCCGCCCGCTTTCGCCTCAAGCTCGGGGACCTCGGCGTCGAGATAGCCGGGCACGGCGTCGACACGACCGAGCAACAGATAGTTTTCGTAGGGCGGGTTGACAGTGCTCTGCTGGATGTCGTTCATCGTCATGCCGTTGGCCCTAAGCAGCGCGGTGAGGAACACATAAGTCGAGCCCGACGGCTGCACGCCGATATTGAGCCCCTTCAGATCTTGCGGTTTGTTGAGCTTGTGCTTGTTCGCCAGCGCCAGCATGGCAAGCGGACTATGTTGATTCACCGCCACGAGCGCGACCACCGGCACATCCTGCGAACGCGCCACCGCCAGTGTCGGCAAGTCGCCGAAGCCGAACTCCGCGTCGCCGTTGCCGACCAGTCGCATGGCGTTAGGCGAGCCGGTACCACGCCGGATCGCGGTGACGTCGATATTCTGCTTGGCGAAATAACCCTTTTCCTTGGCGACGAAGAACATCGCGTGATTGCCACGGACGACCCAATCGAGTTGCACGCTGACCTTATCCTCAGCGTGCGCTGAACCGGCCAACAGCGTGACGGCAAAGGTAGCCAGAATGGCGGCTTTCACGATAGCGTTCCTTCTCCGGGTCAGCTTGTCAGATGGTGGGCGTCGAATTTAGGCGCCCACGGCACCAAAAGGCGCTCGGCAAGCTCGACGGCATAGTAAAATGCGAGACCCAGCACCGAAATGACGAAGAGCGCCGAAAAGATCTTCGGCGTATCGAGTTGCGTGGAGGCGAATTGAATAACATAGCCGAGCCCCTGACTGGCGCCGGCGAATTCGCCGACGATGGCACCGATCACGCTGAAGGTGATCGCCACCTTGAGCCCGGCCATGAGATACGGCAGCGAATGCGGTATGCGCACCCGCAACAGAATCTTATTGCGGCCGGCACCGACTGATTGCATCAGCGCCACAAACGATGAATCGACAGACTGCAGTCCGGCGAGCATGTCGATGGCCACCGGGAAGAAGGCGATGGCGACGATCAGCGCCACCTTTGGCGCCAAATCGAAACCGAACCAGAGAATGAAAATCGGCGCCAGCGCCACCTTAGGCACGTTCTGAAACAACACGATCAATGGATAGAGCGCCCTACCAAAGCGTTCGAAGTGCACGATCACCAACGCGATGGCGATGCCGGTGACCGCTGCGAGCACGAAACCGAGTAGAATTTCCAGCGATGTCGCCCCGGCGGCTCTTGTCAATTGAGTCCGACTTTCGATCAATGAACGGATCACGGCGCTGGGCGCCGGAAGCACGAACGTCGGAACGTGGAATAGCCGGATCGTCAGTTCCCAGATCGCAATGACGACCGCCATCAACCCGAGCGCCAATACGGCGTCGGGAACCTTCTTGGGCGGCAGGCCTGAGCGCGTGGTATCGGAAACCGCGGCAGTGTCGAAGGCCGCGCGGCTCATGCCGGCCTCCGTTGATGGCTTTCGATCAACAGGTTACGCAAACGCTGCTGCGCCGCTTTGAACGCGGGATCCGCGAAGCTCTGTTCGTTGCGAGGATAGGCCAACGCGATCGGCAAAGTCTCGATGATGCGCGCCGGCCCAGTCTGCATCACATGCACCTCGCGCGAAAGAAAAATCGCCTCGTCGATCGAGTGCGTCACCAGTATGATAGTCTTGCCGGTTCGCTCCCAGATGTCGAGCAGGCAGCGCCGCATCTCCTCGCGGGTAATTGCGTCGAGCGCGCCGAACGGCTCGTCCATGAGCATCACCTGAGGATCGAGCGCCAGCGCCCGGGCGATTGCCACGCGCTGGCGCATGCCGCCGGAGAGCTGCGGCGGCATCTTCCGTTCCGAGCCTTCGAGGCCGACCAGCTTCAGCATCGCCACGGCGCGCGCCAAAGCTTCCGTCTTGGTGATCGTATGGTCCGCGGTCAGCAAAAGAAAGGCAGCGTTCTCGATCGCGTTCTTCCAAGGCAGCAGGATCGCATCCTGGAACACCAGACCGATCATGCGCCGCTTGGCGGCTTCGCGCGGCGCGACGCCGTCGATCGACACGCGTCCTTCGCTGGGCGCAATGAGACCGGCGAGCACCTTCAACAGCGTGCTCTTGCCGCATCCAGACGGGCCGATCAGCGAGACCAAGCTGCCTTTCGGCACGGCAAAATTGATCTCGTGCAGCACCCGCTGGCGGTAGCCTTCCAGATAGTAATCGACCGCGATGTTACGGGCGTCGACGTGCGCTGACCTGGCGCCTGCCGTCTCCGCGACGTCGGATGAGGGCAAGGCGCAGACCGCGGACAGCGCCGAACTCATAGTTCAGTTCGCCTCGGTTTGTAGGCGATCGCGTCCATCTCGATCTTGGTGTTGATGACCGCGCGCGCTTCGACTGTCGTGCGTGCCAGAACCGCGTCTTTGAAATGCTCACCGAAAACCTTGTTATAGCGGCCGAAGTCGCGCACATCCTCAAGGTAGGTCGTCACTCTCACGACATCGGCCAGCGTTGCACCCTCCTCCGCCAGAATGCGTTTGATGGACTCGATCGTGCCGGCCGTCTCGGCCTCGATTGTGCCGGAGATCATGGTGCCGTCGGCGTCTTTGGCGACCTGGCCGGAGACGAAGATATAATCGCCCGCGCGCACGGCGGGATGAAAGGGGAGGTTCGGATTTTTCTTGCCAATCGGATAGACGTCTTTGTCTCGTTCGCTCATGGATGGCTCACTCAAACCTTCATCTAACAAAGAGCCGATGCTTCGATGACGTCAACGCCGTTGACGCGGTCGACCAGATAGATCAGGCCGCGGCTGTCAATGGTCACGTCGTTTGAAGAGGCACGATCCGCGCCAGGCGCCGCCTCAGGAACAAAGCACCCGACTTCCTGCGGACTGAATGGATCGGCGAAATCGACCAGGCGCAGGCCTTGCGCGAACCACGCGAACGGTACGATCGTGCCAGCAAATCGCTCGGACGGCTGATGACATCCCGTCATCGGCGGCTGCGGGCTGCCATCGATATCGAGGCCAGGCACTTGAAACGTCGCGATTGGAACCGGCAACCTTTCATTGGTGATGTCATAGATCCAAGCGAATGACGGCGGCGCGGGCCACAACTTGGCGACATCTTCGTCGGCCACCACCATGACGGTGCGGCCCTTCAGCGGTTTTGGCATCACCAAGCAAGTATGTGTCGGATGCGGAAACGTGGGGCTTGTGTTGTGGTGCGATATCAGCCTCGGCTTCGACAGATCGGAAATATCCAGAATGGCGAAGCCGTGGTGCCAGTAGCTGACATAGAGCCGGTTGCCGTGACGGAGCGGATGATGACAGCGCGGCGGCACCCAATCTTTCCACGGATATTCCTCACCGCCCGCCTGCCATTGACCCGGCAACCACCAACGACTCACCTCGATCGGCTTTGCCGGATCGGCGAGATCGAGAATCATGACGATGTTGCCGATATAGCCCTCGACGGTCGGGGAAATGTAAGCGTAACGGCCGTCAAAATCGAAACGATGCACGCCGCCGCCGATCGTGCGCCACTCGCTGATCAGTTTCGGATCGGCAGGATTTGCAACGTCGTAGATGTCGATGCCGCCACCGATGTCGCCCGGCGATGATTTGCCGAACCGCTCCTGGTTGACGATCATGATGTCGCCAGCGACCCGCACCTTGTGCGAGTGCCAACCCTCGCGCACTGGAATTCTGGCGAGGATTCGCGGCACGCGCGGATCGGCGACATCAATAATGGTCGTACCCGAGGTCGGCCGCATGTGGCCGACATAAAGGGTCGGGCCCTCGACCCAAACTTGACCGCCGCCCGGGCAATCGATGTGGGACAACAGCGTCGTATTGGACCGATGCGGTGACTTGTCGAGCACTTTCAGTTCGTTCCCGGAAACAAATGTGGACCGCCGGCGCGAGGCCGGCGGCCGGGCGTCAGTCAATGCGGCCAGTGGCGCCAGCGGCGTCTTGACCCCATTTCTTGTAAAGACCAAGCTTCTTCAAGGTCGGCTCATCGCTGGCGACGAATAGGAACAGCGGCTCCTTGGAAGAGGCGTTGTGATGCTCGTACCATGAGCCGCCCGGAATGGCGAGCGTATCGAACTCGTTCCAATCGTAGCGTTTGCCGTCGATCACCGAATAGCCCTTGCCCTCGAACGGCGAGACCAAAAGGCTCGCCGTCGTGCGTACCGGTAATGTCTGCTGCCCAGGCTGCAGCATCTGGGCAAAGAAGGTGATCGTCTTGAATACCGGTTGGCCGCTCGTCGGGTCGATGTATTCGATCAGCAGCCCGTCGTGCGGATCGCCTTCGCTGTCCTTATGCTTGCTGAACAATTCGCGCACCATCTCCCAGCGATAGACGAACATTGGCGACGAGTGGCCGGCGCCGCGCGACTTCTTGCCGGCAAAACGCGGCAACAGCCCGCCATAGCCGTAGGTGATCTGCGAATAATCGGCGGAGAAGCGCGCGGTCTGCTCCTTCTTGGAGACGAGTTTGCCGTTGTCTTCCTCCTTGTAGTCGTGATCGAAGTGAACCGCGTTGAGCATTTCCACGAGCGGCAGATCGAGCACCGAAAGATTGAGCGCCTGTTCGTTGCCGACCGTGCCGTGATTGTGCCAGGTGTCGTTCGGCGTCAGCACCATGTCGCCGGGCCCGAAAACGATATTCTCGCCGTCCACGCCGGTGAAGTTGCCCGTGCCCTTCAGCCCGAAGCGGATCGCGCTCGGCGAATGCTTGTGCGGCGGCATGATCTCGTTGGCATCGTTGAGGCGGTAAGCGGTGTACATGGTGCTCACCGTCGCGCGCCGCGGCGCCAAACCGGGATTCACCAATATGACCGAGCGGCGCTCGGAATCATCCATGGTGATGAGTTCGACCGCGCGATTGAGGATAGGCTCGATATCTTCCGCACAGCGCCAGAGATACGGAACGGCTTTGGCTGTCGCCAGAAGCTGTTTGACCTCATCGTGTTCCACGTCGGCCGATGTGGCCCAGAACGGAAACATGTGTTTCTCGGAAAGTTCGTCGTAAAGCGCCTTCAACGCGGTGTCGCGGTTCGGCAGGCGGCGGACATTGCCTGACATCGGTCACGCTCCTTTTTGGGCCGGGAGAATAGCAAAAGCTAACACGCCGCCTCGCTCAGTCAACCAAAATCAACCAATATGACTGGTTTCGTTTGAGATGGGAGACATGCAGGAATGCTGCGCCCGTAGATGCCCAGCATCGCCGCCCAAGAAATCGTCATATTGCGCTTATTTTGGTCACCTAGACGGGCGCATTTGACCGCGTTCAACCAAAAGATTGGTTGCAATCCAGACGGCCCTAGGGGTAACCTCGCTTCACCTTTGAGAGGCAACGGAGCCAGTGGCCGTCATGGCATCGTCCCCACCCCGTTCCAGCGACGCGACGGTGACCGCTCTGCCAACGCTCGCTCCCTATCCGGCCGAATTGCACGAAATCGTGGTTGCCGTTCGCGCCATGGCGGCGCGGCAAAAACTCGACTCTGAGCGCGCCATCGCGGAGGCGCTCAAGGTCAAACGGCACCAATTGCGCCGGGCGCTTTCGGCGATGCGCGCCAACGGCGAACTCGCTCCGGCCGAAGCCAAGCGGAAGCCGCTCGTCGGCCCCAACGGCGAAAATCTCGTCCGCAGCACAAACCCGATGGAAGTCATCGAGATGCGGATTGCGATCGAGCCTTTTCTCGCGCGGCTTGCCGCGTTGCGCGCCTCGCCATTCGAGATGGCGGTGATCAATGAGGCAGCAACGACCGCAGCCGGCATCGATAGCGGCGCCGCCGACCTGAAATTCCATAAACTGATTGCGGCGAGCTCAGGCAACAAGCTGGCAGCCTCACTTTACGATCTGCTGCGGCGGGTGGCGAGCGACGCGCGCGTGCGGCTCAACGCATCGCGGCCCGCCTGCCCCAAGCGTACTCAACAACGCGACGCTGAACATCGCGCCATCGCCCAAGCGATCCTGCGGCGCGATCCGGACGCAGCGGAACAGGCAATGCGGCTGCATCTCGTGGCCGTACAGAAACTCGTTATCGAACGGCTCAATCCGCTCGCCGCCGCGGTTTAGCGTTGCGACGCGACGGCGGTTTGTCGCGCGTGATGTCGGAGAGAAAGATGCGTACCGACAGGCGGCCGAACATTCTGCCAGCGGAAAGACGGCGGCGGCTCTCATGACCGAATCTTTGCGCTATCATCGCAGCGCGCTTCTCGGCATCCTCCTTCTGCCGCTTTTCGCCACCTCAGCGCCCGCATCGACGGTGACGTTATCGATCAAGAATGACGATACGCACGCGCTCCGCTGCATGGTCGTCTTCGCTCATTGGGTGACAACCGACGTCGGCCCGATCGCATCGGGCAAAGCAGCCACAGTCGCAATGACGCGCGGGCCTCAACCGGGAGCGCTTCACATCGCGCGCTTCGACGGCCGGCCAATGATGATCGAAAATATCGTTTGCGGCACGGAACAGGACTGGAGCAACAGCTTCGATCAGCTGCCGTTAGCGCGAGTCCGTGATAGCGCGACATCGACATATCAAATCGGATGCCGCGCCCAGCCCCGCGTCGTTTGCACGCCGTCCCCGGAATTTTCCGCAGAAGACAAAGAAACGGCCCACTAACAGTAAGTTTCCAATCCCGAGCGAGAGAGAGAGCTACGCCATGAAATCGACGCACCTGCTTCGGCAGCCAATGGTATCGCTAATGGTTCTTGGTACGATCGTTGTTGGCGCCGCGGCACCCGCCGCCGCCGCCGAAGTCAAAAAGCTTGCAATCCTTGTCCCCGAAGAGCCGACCGACTACGGCTGGAATCAACAAGCGTTCGACGCGGCAAAGGCGATCGCTGCGAAATATAATCTCCAGTTCATGCCGGCGAGCGGCCTCGGCTACGGCGACGTGCGGCCAACGCTGCGCGAACTGGCCAATGACGGCGCGAGCCTGATGATCGCGCACGCCAGCGGCTACAACACAGCGGCGGCGGAAATCGGCGCGGAAACCAAGGTGCCTGTTGCAATCGTCGACAAGCCCGCGGCGAGCAAGCCCGGAGTGGTCGCCGACTATACTGTTAGCGGTTACGAGGGCGCTTATCTGGCCGGCCGTCTTGCCGCCAAGATGACCAAAACCGGCACTGTCGGAATTGTGGTTTCGGCGGAACCCATACCGTTTAATTCGCAATCCGCCGCCTTTGCCCAAGGCGTCAAGGCGGAGAAGCCTGACACCAAGATTCTCTACGCGGTGATCGGTCCGGCGGCCTATTCGGATGCGGCGGGCGGCCGCCGGGTTACCGAAACCGTTATCGGCGCCGGCGCGGACGTCATCTTCGGCCAGGGCGACGGTTCAAGCTTCGGCATGCTACAGGCCACCGAGACCATGAAATCGGCTAGAGGGGACACCGTCTGGTTCATCGACATCATTGGCGACAAGTCGAAGATCGATAAAGGTACCCTTTTGTCCTCGGTCGTCTGGAACCTTGTTCCCGTCTATAGCGCCATGGTCGAGGATTTGAAGGCGGATCGGTTCGGCACGCATCCTTACAAGATCAGCCTCGCGGACGACTCGTTGCAACTGCTGCAAACAAAACACATTCCCGATGCGGTCTGGGCCCAGATCATGGATATCCGCAAGGACCTCATCGACGGCAAGATCAAGATCGAACCGATTTACGACGCGCAAAAAGTACGCGCGCTGATGACGTCGGTCGACGCCAAGAAGTAAGACTGAATGCCGCTGTACCGAAGCCATCGGACTTAAACGTATGGCGGCTATGATCGAACATGGGTCAGTATCGTTAGCTGGCGCGCCGTCGACGACATCCGCCGACGGCCGCGCGGCCATCGAACTGCGCGGCATCACCAAGCGGTTTCCGGGGGTTGTCGCCAACAACGATATCGCGCTCGACGTCTTTGCCGGCGAGATTCATGTCCTCCTTGGCGAGAACGGCGCGGGAAAGTCGACCCTTATCGGTATCCTTGCGGGCCTGCAGCAGCCCGATGCGGGGACCATTCGCCTGCACGGACGATCGGTCAGGATCGCCTCGCCGCGCGAAAGCCTCGATCTCGGCATCGGCACTGTTTTTCAGCACATGCAGCTCGTCCCGAGCCTTACGGTGCTGAAAAACCTCATGCTCGGCGAATTGTCATGGCGTCCACTGCAGCGACAGCCGGCGCTCGAGCGATTCCGCGAGCTGTCCGCTCTTCTCGGCGTCTCGATCGATGCGGACGCGCCGGTCGCTCGCCTGGCGCTTGGCGAACAACAGCAGGTCGAGATCATGCACGCCCTTTGGCGCGGAGCGAGCGTGCTCATTCTCGACGAACCGACTTCAATGTTGACGCCGCAAGGCGTTCATCGTCTGGGCGAAGTCATGAAGCGGCTGCGCGACAAGGGCGTTGCCATCATTTTCATAACCCACAAAATGCGGGAAGCATGCGCGCTCGGTGATCGGATCTCGGTTCTGCGTCTTGGTCGGCTCGTCGGCAGCATCGACAAGCACGAGCTCGCGACCATGATGGAGCAACAGGTAACCGAGAGGGTTGTCGACCTCATGTTCGGCAAGAATGGCCAAGCGGATCGTGGAGCCATCGCGCTGGAAAACCAGACAGCTCGGCGCAATCCGAGCCGGATCGAACGGCGCGCGGCGCCGTTGCTGCAGCTGCGCGGCGTGACCACGGCGGCGCAACCAGGCGAATGCGCCGTGCAGGACATCAGCTTTGATCTTTGGCCAGGAGAAGTGCTAGGGATTGCCGGCGTCGATGGGAATGGACAGAAGCACCTAGCCGAAGTGCTCGCCGGTCAGCGTGCCGCAATCTCAGGCTCGATTCTGCTTCGCGACGAGGAGGTCACGCGCGGCGGCGTCGCGGAGCGACGGCAACAAGGCATCGCCTACATCACCGATGAGCGGCATGGCGAAGGGACGATCGGAACCTTCTCGGTTGCAACCAATCTGGTGGCCAAAGAGATCGGCAAGCCGCCACTGTGGTGGCGCGGCGTCAGCCTGTGGGATCGCATCCACCTCCACGCGCGGGAGCAGATTCAACGTCACGACATCCGCACGCCCTCGGAGCGAACGCCAATTGCCAAGCTGTCGGGCGGCAACATCCAAAAGGTTCTGCTGGCCCGGGAGCTGACCGCACGGGCGGCACTTGTTGTCTTCAACAAGCCGACTTACGGTCTCGACCTGCAGAACACGCAGCTCGCGCGCGCACGCATCGTCGAGGGCGCCGCACGGGGCGTGGCGATGATCGTCATTTCGAACGAACTCGACGAGTTGGCCGCGGTCAGCGATCGCATTGCGGTCATGTTCCGGGGCCGGCTGAATGGCATTGTACCGAATGACGAGAACGCGGACCGCAGAATCGGCCTTCTGATGACGGGGGCAGCCGCCTGACCGCTCAAATCGATATCAGCCGCGTGACGCACGCAAAGACGTCTGCGGCGACGGCGACAACAGCCAGAATCGCACCGGCCGTGCGCGCCGTTGCGCGCGTGCTGGTGCCCATTCTTCTCGCGCTCGGCGTCAGCGGTCTTGTGTTGCTGGCGCTCGGCAAAAATCCTCTTGCCTATTACAGCGACGTGCTGAATCGCGGCCTTTTTACCTGGGGCGGCCTGCAGGCGACCATCACGCGCATGGCACCTCTTTTGCTGATCGCTGCGGGTCTCGTCGTGTCATTTCAGGCCGGCATCTGGAATCTCGGAACCGACGGCCAATTCTTGCTTGCCGGGGTGATTACCGCAGCTCTGACACCGGTTCTGGTCGGCATCGTGCCGTGGAGCGTCGCCATCATCCTGTCCCTCATCGTCGCTTTTGCCGTCGGAGCGGCCTGGTCGCTGATACCGGCTTTCCTCAAGGCGAGCTACGGCATCAACGAGATCATCACCTCGCTGATGATGAGCTTTCTTGGCACCAGTCTCGCCAATGTGCTGGTCAAGATTCCGTTCCGTGACCCAAGTACGGATGTGCCGCAAACCCAGGTCTTGCCGGTTGCTGATCGACTGCCGCGCTTGTTCGGCACGACCATTCACAGCGGCATCCTGATCGCGATCGCCGCTGTTGTGCTCGTTCATGTCGTCATGACGCGCACTGCCTTCGGCCTCAAATTGCGTATGGTCGGCGCCAATCCGCGCGCCGCTGCTCATGCCGGGCTTAACGTGGCAAAACTGACGTTCGCGACCTTCGCACTTAGCGCTGGGCTTGCTGGCCTTGCAGGTGCCGTCGAAATCCTCGGCGTGCAGGGCACGGTCCGCGCCGATTGGAATCCGGCTTATGGGCTGCTCGTTGTACCGCTCGTGTTCCTCGCCCGGTTTCACGCGCTTGGCGTCATCGGGTTTACGGTGTTCTTTGCGGTTCTGATGATCGGCGGCGAGAGCGCCTCGCGCCGGCTCGGTGTCCCGCAACATTTTGTGCTGCTGCTGGTCGGAATGCTGCTCTTGTTCCTCGCCTTGGTCGACTATCTCGATCACCGCCGCCGCGTGATGAGCGCCTCGCTGTGAACGCGCTTCTTACCGAGCTTTTCCTCAGTACGCTCATCATCGGCGCGGTCACGGCGGGCATGCCATTGCTGTTGGCGGGCCTTGGCGAGCAAATCTCGGAAAAGGCCGGGATCCTCAACATCGGCATTGAAGGCATGATGCTGGCCGGCGCCTACGCCGGATTTGTCGTCGCTTACGCATGGGACTCGTTTGCGCTCGGCTTTCTTGCCGGGGGATTTGCCGGAATGGCGATCGCATCCCTCATGGCGCTCTTCTGCGTCCGTCTGTCGCTCAATCAAATCGTCGTCGGTATCGCTCTCACGCTCAGCGCCGAAGGCCTCACCGCCCTGCTGCACTTTTTCCAGTTCAGCCGCACTTATCCCCGCCTGCCCAAGGCGCCGGTGCTCGCTGTTCCCGGACTGGACAATATTCCGGTCATTGGCCCAGGACTGTTCCGGCACAATGCGATCGTCTACCTCGCGGTGCTTCTTGTCGGCGTCGTCGCCTGGCTGTTCCGCAAAACCCATATCGGTCTCAATCTCGAAGCCGCCGGCAACAGGCCGGCGGCTCTCGATGCGGCCGGTATCGATGTGCTCGCGACGAGAACAGGCGCGGTCCTGACAACGGGCGCTTTGGCCGGACTCGGCGGCGCATACATGGCCGAGGTCGGGGCCGGATTGTTCGTTCCCTACATGACCAACGGCGCCGGCTTCATCGCGATCGTGCTGGCGATGTTGGCGCGAGGACGGCCGCTGTGGGTGTTGCTTGGCGCGTTGCTTTTCGGCGTGAGCTTGTCGCTCACCACGGCGCTCCAGGTCGCCGGCGTCGATATCCCGACCGATGTCGTGCAGATGCTACCCTTCGCGATGGTCATTCTGGTGCTGGTGATTTTCGGGCGCAACAGCATGCTGCCGCCGGCGCTCGGCCTGCCCTACATTCGCGGAGAGCGCTGACGATACGAGGAGAGCGGCCCTTTTTAGATCGGAGGGAGTCATGGCTGATACGAAGGTCCATTTGCTCGATGGCGGAACGCTGGTGATCGACGGCTTTCATGTGTTCTGGAATCGCGGGCCCGCCGGCGAGGTCCGCTTTCCCTGCTACTCGGTCCTTATCGAGCATCAGGACGGCCGTTACATCTTTGATACCGGCTATGACTACGACCACGTTATGCGCGTCTTGCCATTCGAGAAGCCCCTGCAGGCCCCCGAGCAGACAACCCTTGGCCAGCTCGAGCTACTGGGATTGAGAGCCCAGGACATCAATTATGTGATCAACTCGCACTATCATTTCGATCATTGCGGCGGCAATAAGCACTTCAAGACGGCTTGCACCATTTGCCATGCCAAGGAATTGGAGGTGTGCGGCTGTCCGCAGCCCTTCGAGCATCTTGGCTATTCGGATCTCTCCTTCGCCCCCGAGATCGCGCGCAAAAGCGGCAAAGCGCTGCCGCCAGATCCGGCGCTCGACATGTACACGCCGACCTTTCAGACGCTGCAAGGCGATCAGGAGATCGCCAAGGGAGTATGGCTGTTCGAGACGCCGGGCCACACTGCAGGGCACTATAGCATGATGGTCGAGTTCGCGCATCGAAGGCCAATGCTGTTCACCGCCGATGCCTGCTACAGCAAGAAAAACCTGGACATGATGTGCATCTCGAGCTTCCACCTCGATCCGGTGGCCAATCTCAAATCAATGCAACGCCTCAAGGACCTCGCTGAGAAACACGACGCTGAACTGTTCTTTTCGCACGACGCAGAGAGCTTCGCCACGTATCAGAAGGGCGCCAATTTCTATTCGTGACGCAGCCGATGACGATTTGACCAATCTGCTCACGCTTGCCGACGGCGATCTTTATCTTCCCGCGAGCTGCGCGAATGGATCAGATAAACACGGCTAGAGCGCCACGTTCACGTTCTTGATCTGGGTGTATTCAAGCAGTTCGTCCGCTGATTCCTCGCGCCCCATTCCAGACTGCTTGTAACCGCCGAATGGCGCGCCGAGGAAGTGAGCGCCGATGGTGTTGACCCAGACGAAGCCGACTTCGACGCGGGCCGCGGCGCGGTGCGCTGTCCTGAGATCTTTGGTCCAGATCGATGCCGTCAAGCCATAGTCGACGGCGTTGACCGCCTCAAACATTTCGTTCTCTTCGCGCCACTTGAATACCGACAGCACCGGTCCGAAAATCTCTTCTTTGGCGATGCGCATCTGCGGCGAAACCTCTGCGAAGATGGCGGGCTCGATGTAAAATCCGTTCGTGAGCTCCGGATCGTCGGGCTTCTTGCCACCGGCAACCAGCCGCGCGCCGTCCGCCTTGCCGGCTGCAATATAGCCCATGACTTTGTCGAACTGAGCCCTGCTGACCAAACAGCCCATTTCCGTCGCATCATCGGTCGGCAGTCCCGGCTTGATCGCGCTCACTGCTGCGACGATCCTTTCGAGAACGCGGTCGTAGATGCTTTCATGGAGAAACGCCCGCGAGGTCGAGCCGCAGGATTGGCCGCACCACGTAAAGTTCATGCCGCGTACGGCAGCGGCGGCGACTTCGGCAGGATCGGCATCGGGATACGCAATCAAGGCATTCTTGCCGCCGAGTTCGAGCGTCACTTTCTTCATGGTATCGGCGGCACTCTTCAGAATCGCTTTGCCGGTCGGTACGGATCCGATGAGCGCAACCTTTGCCACCCGCGGGTGCGCGACGAGCGCTTCGCCGCAGTCCCTGCCGCCGCAGATCACGTTGAAGACACCGTCTGGAAAGAGCGGACCGATAATCTCCGCAAGCCGAAGAGTCGACAACGGAGCCTGCTCCGGCGGCTTGACCACGATGCTGTTGCCGGCGATGAGCGGCGCCCCGATCTTCATCGTCGCGAAAAGAAACGGGTGATTGTAGGCGTTGACGCGAACGACGACGCCGAGCGGCTCACGCAGCGTGTAGTTCAGCGCATCGCCGCCCATCGGAATGGTGTCGCCTTTGATCTCGGTGGAGAGACCCGCAAAAAACTCGATGAAGGTAGCGCCGAATTCGGCATCCCGTACCATTTCACGGATGGGATTTCCGCAATTGGCCGAATCGATTAAGGCGAGTTCACGGCCGTGCTTTCGGATCAACAGCGCTGCCTCGCGCAAAATCTTAGCGCGTTCCAATGGTTTTACGGCACGCCAAGTTTGAAAACCGCGATACGCCGCCTTCACAGCATGATCGACGTCCTCTGCGTCCGCCCAGCCCACCTCCCCTAGCGACTCGCCGGTCGCAGGATTGAGGGTGCCCATCCGCTTGTTCTTGCCGGGCACGTGCCAGCTGCCGCCATAAAAAAGATCGCGGTTCTGCGGAAGCGCAACGGAACTCGGCTGGGCGTGAATGTTCATCGTGCCGTCTCCTTTATCTTTAGACCTAGATACCCGCTGATATCGCTTTCGCGAGCCGACCTAATAACTTCAAATGGCTCTCGCCGCTTGCGCGCAATTCAGGCAACCGACTGCCCTGGCGCAAGCCGATCGATTATTCTCCGCTGAACGGCCGCAAGGTGAACGCGCATCGCGCTCTCCGCCGCATCCGGATCGCGAGCGGCGATTGCTGCGGCGACGGCGCGATGTTCCGCGTCCCGTTGAACGAGCCGCTGCGGATTGGCACCCGCGCTATTGCCCAATCGCACGCGAACATCGGTGCCGATTTGCCGCAGTAGGGTGTACAGAGCCGCTGCAAGGCTGTTGCGCGTGCTGGCGGCGATCGTCTTATGGAAGATCAGATCGGCGGCGCCGGTATCGAGGTCCCCGGAGGTTGTAGCCGCTCGCAAGATGCGGGCGATTTCGAGTGGGGAAGCACGTAATGCCGCAAGCCGCGCAAGGCTTGGCTCAATAGCGAGCCGCATTTCAATAACCTCAATCGGGTTCGTCGCGCGGATCAGACTTTCTTCGCGCCGCAATCCAGAGCCGCCCCGCCGCGACGTCGGTGGGCCTATTTCGCCATTGGCACGCAACAGCTCGAGCGCGCCGCGCAATTGATGCCGTTTGACGCTCAATTGCTTCGCCATTGTTCGCTCAGCCGGCAAGCTGCCCTCGGCGGCGAACCGCTCCCGCAAAATATCGACGAGCCGATTGAACGCCTGTTCGTCCCTCACCTGCCTCGGCGTCGAATTCATGGTTGCGCTTGGTTAATTTGGTTGATTTTGGTTGAGCAGTGTTGCGCGCCGCGATTGCCACATTTGAACGGTCCACTTGATGGCGGACATTTCCAATATTGCCGTCATTTCCGCAAACTAATCGACCTCTGTAAGCCAGTCTCGCTCCCACGACGGTCAGGACGCAAAACCAATCCCTTCTCCGCGAGGGCCTGTCATTCTCTTAATTGGTTGACAACCAATAGCGTAGTGGTTGATTGTTCGCAAGGGGTTAGACAGCGGCGCGGGCCGGTTGGCAGAGACGGATTTGCGCCACAGTCCGGCCGGATCGAGGGGACGAGAAAATGTCGGAAACAAAGGTCTATCTGCTCGACGGCGGGACCCTCGTCATGGACGGGCTCCATGCTTTCTGGAACGCCGGGCCGAGTGGCGAGATCAGATTTCCGGTCTTCTCAGTCCTGATCGAGCATCAGGACGGCTACTACATTTACGACACTGGCTATGATCTCGATCACGTCCAGCGCGCACTGGCATTCACCATGCCAACGCAGACAAAAGCACAGACCATCCCCGGCCAGCTTTCTTTGCTTCGCTTGCGACCCGACGACATCAACTACGTCATAAACTCGCATTTTCATTTCGATCATTGCGGCGGCAACAAGCATTTGCGCCGGGCCTGCACGGTGTGTCATGCCAAAGCGCTTGAGGCGTGCGCCTGCCCGCAGCCGTTCGAGATTCAGTCCTACTCCGACCTTTCGTTTGCACCGGAGATCGCCGCGCGCCGCGGCGTTGCGCAGCCGCCTCTCTCAACGGCCGAAATCTATACGCCGACCTTTCAGACCATCACCGGCGATCAAGAGATCGCCAAAGGCGTTCGCCTGTTCGAGACGCCCGGTCACGCCGCCGGGCATTACAGCCTTCTGGTGGAACTATCGCACCGGCGGCCGATGTTGTTCACTGGGGACGCCGCCTACTCTCAGCAAAACTTGGATCGCATGATCATTTCCAGTTTTCATCTCGATCCGGTGGAAAGCTACAAGTCCATGCAACGTCTAAAGGACTTGGCCGTGCAGCACGATGCGGAAATCTTTTGCTCACACGACCCGCAGTCGTTTGGGAGCTATCTGAAAGCGCCCGGCTTCTATTCGTAGATCGAGCCAGACGCCAAACCTGCAGAAAGCGCCTTCGCGCGGCATAGATTAAGTCACAATGCGCGTTGGTGAACCACCCCGGAAACACGGCAGATACAGAACCCAACGCGACAGCGCAACGCGGCCAACTGCATGAACGCCTACGACTACATCATTGTCGGTGCCGGTTCAGCCGGTTGCACACTGGCGAACCGCCTCACCGAAGATCCGGACGTACGCGTACTTCTTATGGAGGCCGGTGGATGGGATCGCGATCCGTGGATCCATATTCCCTTGGGCTGGGGCAAAATCCTTCAGCAGCGCCGCCATGACTGGATGTATTTCAGCGAGCCCGAGCAACGCTTGAACCGCCGGCCGATAGAGTGTGCGCGCGGCAAGATCATCGGTGGCTCGTCCACGACAAACGCCATGGCTTATTGCCGCGGCCATCCACGCGACTACGATCGCTGGGCGGCCACTGGCTTGCCGGGCTGGTCCTACGCCGATGTCCTGCCCTACTTTCGGCGCCAGGAAACCTGGTCCGGCGGCGCAAGCGCCTACCGCGGCGGCGACGGGCCGCTGGCGACGCGTCCATCACGCTATGACGATCCGCTGGTGGATGCCTATCTCGCAGCAGGCCAGGCGGCCGGCTATCCGATCACCGAGGATTATAACGGCGCCGATCCCGAAGGCTTCGGCCGGTTGCAGATGACCATTCGAGACGGATGGCGATGCAGTGCCGCGACCGCTTATTTGCGGCCGGCGTTGGCTCGCGCCAATCTCGACGTGTTGGTCAATACGCTGGCGACGCATATTGTTTTTGACGGCCGTCGCGCGGTCGGCATCGAATATCTGCAGAGTGGCGAGCGCACCGTCGCGCGGGCGGAGCGCGAAGTGTTGCTCGCCGGCGGCGTCGTCAACTCGCCGCAACTCCTGATGCTTTCAGGCATCGGCGATCCTGCTGAACTGAAGGCGCATTCCATTGAGGTCAAAGCGCCGCTCTCCGGCGTCGGCAAGAACCTGCAAGATCATATCAGCGCCAGCGTTGAATACAGCCGGCGCGACTCTGGCCCGTTTTGTCGCAACATGAGGCTTGATCGCCTCGGTGTCGAACTGGCGAAGGCTGCGTTGTTCGGCACTGGCTTTGCGTGCGACCTCCCGAGCGGCTGGACCGCCTTCCTAAAGTCCGGGCCGGATGTCCAGCTTCCGGATATTCAGCTTATATTTCGCGCTATACCTCTTGGCGCCGGTCCGTACTTGCCGCCGTTCAAACGGGCTTTTGCGGATGGCTTCGGATGCCGTGCAATCTTGCTGCGGCCGAGGAGCCGGGGCGAAATCAAACTGAGTTCGAGCGACCCGCGCGCGCATCCGCGCATTTATCAAAACTTCTTTGGCGCTGAAGATGATCTGACGACCTTGCGTGCCGGCATCCGATTGACTCGCGAGCTTGGCCGGCAAAGTTCGCTCCGGCCATTTGTCGAGTCGGAAATTGCTCCAGGCCCGGACAAAACATCCGACGCCGACATCGACGCGCATATTTTCGCGACCGCCCTGACCGCCCATCATCCTCTCGGCACCTGTAAGATGGGGCCTGCGACAGACCCGTCGGCGGTCGTAGGCGCGGACCTGCGTGTCCATGGCCTCGATGCTTTGCGCGTGGTCGATGCGTCGGTCATGCCTGATCTCATTGGCGGAATGATCAATGCGCCGGTCATTATGATTGCAGAGCGAGGCGCCGACATCGTGCGCAACATTGCTCAGCCACAGCCGCGGTAGCCTGATTTTGATGGCTCTCAATCCAATTTCCGTATCTCGATTTCCGCATGTCTCTGTTCAAGAGCGTGGCTTTCCTGAACGACCTGTCTTTCTCAGCAATCCGTTCCCGGCCCTCGCCAAGTGCGCAACTGAGCAAGGAAACGTAGTTTGTCATCAGTCATCTTAACTGGTGACAAAGTCGGACTTCCTTCATGAGTTGCCGCGACTTCGGCGTTTCCGTGTGCAGCTGCGCTATTCTACAGCTCGCCGTGAACTGATAAGGAAATTGCACTTTCCTGGCCTTTGCGCGCGCGCGTGGGGAGTCGTGCATCGGCTCTATCCCAACGTCTTCAACAAGGACATTCCGAATCCACGGCATGGCGTCACGAAAAATCGGCGGACCAGGGCGACTAAGCCTGCAGCTACCCGCGACCAAGTATATGCGTTTGCCAAGGCAGCAATTCAGTCCGGCTGTCCGGAGGCCGCGGCTGCGGCAATCATTTGCTTTGAGTGGCTACAACGTCCTGAGAACGTTCTAGCCGGCTATATCAGATGGACAGACTACCGGGGGCGCGAAGCTCCGACGGCGATCCGAGTATTTCATCACAAGACTGGAGCAATTGTTCTTCATCCTTTGTAGGACAGTGACGGCACTCTCTATTATGGAGACGCTGAGGATGTTCTCGCCGAAGTGCCCCGTCGTGGCATCCCTATGATCCTGCACGAGACACGCGCCAAAACCGAACCCGGCAAACCAAAGCCAACCAAGCTCTATTCGGAGAGCGGCATGGCGAAACTGGTGCGGCGCGTGCGGAAGGACGCCGGACTTTCGCCGACGTTCACACTCGATGCTTGCCGGCATGGTGGCATGACCGAACTCGAAGAAGCTGAGCTTACGGACGGTCAGGGCCGCGCTCTTTCCGACCACAAAAGCCGCGCCTACGAAGGCTATGCAAAACGAACGATGTCTCGCCCAGGACGAACAGACCTTAAGAAATTCCGGCGAAAGATGAATGGGTAGCGCGAGAGTGTCGAACTTGGCCGTCAAACGTCAGGAGCGGCAGCCTCATCAGTTCACCGCACGTCTTTTGATTGCAGATGTTCCGCTAATCTGTCAATAAGCGAACAAAATGCACCACTTGTCCCGTCACGGCTGATTTAGAAATTAGCTTTTGTTCAAGCCTCGTGTGCGACCAGGAGGGAGTCCCGTATCGCCACCATGCCCTGCATAGTCAACAGAATCCGCCGCTGGTCCATAGGCAGTGCCTGTGACGAGAACTTTGCGACGACGATCTGGTTTTTCCGGTCAATGAAAACATTTTGACCAAACACACCGACGCCGAACATGAGAGGGGAGTCGGCACGCAGCACGTACCATTTGCTGCGGTAGTGTATCGGCATCCGAGGAAAATACTTGGTGAAATCGCCTTCATCCCAAGCGCGAGCGTCACCAGCATTGAGAATGTCGTCTATCCACCACGCGGGGATGATTTCTTTGCCAGCGTACCGGCCGCCTTCCGCGACCAGCAGACCAAGGCGCACGAGGTCGCGCGTGGTGGCGCAGAACCCACCGGCGCAACGCGGCGCGCCGAGTCGGTCAACCGTGATATATGCGCTGCCACCGGCACCCATGGGCTTCCACAAAAGCTCGCTCACCAGATCCGCATATCGCTTTCCGGTCGCTCGCTCGATCACCCAGCCCATCAGGTCGGTATTGGGCGAAACGTAATGAAAACGGCCCATGTGTAGTCCGTCCTTCTCGACCAGCGAGGCAAAGAAACTGCGAAGATCGCCGGGCTTTTCGCCCGGCGCAGGCGGGTCCCAGTTTTGCGCCTTGCGATATTCGATGATCGGCCCAGCTGTCGCGAGATAGTCCTCGTCGAAGAAGATGCCCACCCGCATATCAAGGAGGTCGCGCAGTGTAGCTCCCGCATAGGCGGCGGCTCCGACCTCGGGAACCCAGCGCGTAACCGGATCATCGAGATTGAGCGCGCCGCGCCCCACCAGAACGCCGGCGAGCAGTCCAAGCACGGACTTCGAAACCGACATAAAAATGTGCGGCGTGTCTGGTCTCATGCCGTTGTCGTAATATTCATACACGATCCTGCCGCCGCGCATAATCACGAGCCCGTCGGTATCGGTCGCGCGCAAGAACGCTTCTAGCCCATAGACGGCACCTTCAGTTTCTATCGAAAGATCCGCAAAAGCATTCTGCGACGCGCCCGGCAACCTTCTGACATTGCTTGGATCGTTCGGTATGTCTGCCGTTGGAATGAGCTCGCGCACGTGTTGGAAAGACCACATATTGAAGGGTGCTTTCCTCCAGTTTGCCAGGTGTGACCTGCAGTTCGGCTGAGGATGGGAATCCCTTCATCAGCTCTTTTTGCATGACGTAACCTCCTGGCTCATGGACACACTTTGTTTCGATTTAGATCGCTTCGACCGCGGGCTGGGCGTCGCCAAGCGGCGCCGTCAGAGTCCACTCGCACCGCCCAACTCTTTCTTGCTTCCAAACGGCGAACGCTTGCGGAAATCTTCAGCCACGGCGGCAAACGTCATCATGCGCACGCCGGAATGCGCCAGCATGTGATCGACCAGCCGCTCGAGTGTCATGAGCACGTGCGGCTTGCCGGCGCTGTCTGGATGAATCGTGATTGGGAAGATTGCGTAGTCGTGATGCCGGTACACCCAGTCGAATTGATCTTTCCAGATTTCCTCCAGCTGGCGCCCAGTGATCCAACCGTGACTGTTGGGGAATGCCTTGACGAACATGGTCGGCGGCGCGTCATCCAGATGCCAACTCGCCGGCAATTCAACGAGATCGATCTCCTTGCCTGCCTTCCATGGCTTCATCCATTCGGACGCCTTTTTGCTATAGTCGATCTTAGTCCAGCTGTCGCCGACGCGGAGATAGTACGGATGATAGTCATCCTCCATCATGCTGCTGTCGTATTTCATGCCGCGCGCCAGCAGCAACTCGACAGTGTTTGGGCTCAGCTCCCACCACGGCGCCATATATCCGACCGGCGCCTTCCCACTCATTGATTTGATCACGTCGTAGGTTCGGTCGAGAACCTCCGCCTCCTGCTCGCGGGTCATCGCCAGCGGATTCTCATGCGTGTAGCCATGAATGCCGATTTCGTGGCCGGCTTCGATAATCATCTCCGCGGCGCGCGGGAAACTTTCCATCGAATGACCGGTCACGCCCCAGGTCGTGATGATTCCGTACCGCTTGAAGAACTCGATCAACCGGGGCACGCCGCGTTTGGCGCCGAATACGCCGCGCGAGATGTCGCACGGCGAGTCCTCGCCGCCGAACGAGCCGATCCAGAGGGCGACCGCATCGAAATGCGGATTGATGCAAACCTGTATGTCCTTCTGCGTAGCCATCCGTTCCTCCTCGATGCGATCAGCGTGCGAACGCCGTGTTGGAAATGGATCATTCCGCTTGATCGCGGAGAAGAATCACCGCGAGCAAGAGAACAGTGCCGTAGATGATGCTCCGTATCGCTTCCGGCAGTGATGTGGTCTGCAGCATGCTTCCCATGGCGGTGAATAACAACGCACCGCCGAGGATGCCTAGATAGTGGCTGCGGCCGCCTGTGATCCTCGTGCCGCCGAGAACGACCACAGCGATCGACGCTAGCAAATAAGGCTTGCCCATGTCGTAGCAGGCCTGGTCGGCGAAGCCGGCCAGCATCAGGCCTACGATCGCTGAGCAAAGACCGCTAAGAACGTACACAGAGACCGTGACCAACCGGATGTGCACGCCGGAGAGCCGCGCTACCCATTCGCTGTTGCCAACGGCGCGGACGCGACGGCCGAAACCGCTGCCATTGAGCACCAACGTGGCAATCACGACGAATAGCGCCAAGAACCAGACGGCGGGCGGCAATCCGCCGACGCGGCTGTTGAGAAACCACAGCAGCACAGGCGGTGCGTTTCCGATCGGAGCGCCATGACTGAAGACGAGCGCGATGCCCTCGAGCATGCTGCCAGTCGCGAGCGTCGCGATTATTGGCGAAATACCAAGGCCGGCCACCACTATGCCGTTGAACAGACCGATGCCGGCGCCGATGCACAAGGCAAGCGGGATGGCCCATGCTGCCGCTGCGTCCGAGCCGTTGGCATAGGTGGTCACCACGATCGCCGGGAACTTGATCGCCCACGGAACGGACAGATCGAGCCCGCCGGCGGTCACGACGGCGCCCTGTCCCAGGCCGAGAATGGCGAGAAAACTGCCGAAAGTAACAAGCGAGACAAGATAACTGCCGAATTTGAAATTGCCGCCGTTGAGCAGGGCGGTGATGCCGAGCACCACAATCAAAATCGCGAAGGCCGGCCCAACGAACCGCAAGGTATGCACGTTTCTGGTCAACCATCCTGCTGGCTGCCCGTTCATGGCGATGCCCGCGCCGAGTTGCTCGACAGTCGGTCCAGAACCGCGCGGTATTACGGTGCGACGTCTCCAATAGCTTCTGGTTCCGGAAAGGCTCGGCAATTCCGCGTGCGTGCCAAGAGCAAGCACAGCGATCAGAAGAATGGCACCTTGACAATCGGCACGTAGTAGGTCCGCACGCCCATGACCAGAAAGACGTCGACCACGATAGTCAGAGTAAGCGCGCCAAAGACGGTGCCGACCGCACCACCCCGTCCGCCCCCGATCAGCGTGCCACCGAGGACGACGGCGGTGAACACCTTCAGCAAGAAGGGCGCGCCGATGAGCGGATCACCCGATCCGGCATTGGCGGTGATGAACAGACCGGCCGCTCCAAAGAATGCGCCGGCAATCGTGAATGAGAGCAAACGGATCAGCCGCACATCGACACGGCTTGCCCGCGCGGCTGCGGGATCGCTGCCGATCGCATAAAGGCCGACGCCGAAGCGCAGCCGCTTAAGATAAAGCCAGGCGAGTACCGCGAGCGTAATGATCAAAATCGGAACCGGCAGCACGTCGGGGATGACATCGCCGACTAGGAGGTTGGCGAAGTCCCCCGATACCGCTCCACCGGGAAATTTCAAGATCAGCAGCGCCGCTCCCTGCACGACGAACATTGTCGCCAACGTGACGATGATCGACGGCAGGCGCAGATAGCTCACTAACAGGCCATTGATAGCGCCGACCCCGGCCCCAATGCCGAGCGCAATGGCCGTCGCTAATGCTGTGTAAGCGCCGACGCCGAGGGTGGATGATCCAAGTTGGGTGACGAGCACGACATTAACCAGTGAAATGACGGCGCCGGGCGAAAGATCGAGTCCGCCGCCAAGCACGACGATCGTCTCTCCGGTACCGGCCAGGGCTAGCGTCGTGCCGCTTGCCGATATTGTGCTCAGATCGAAATAGCTCGCATGATTCGGGCTCACGGCGATGAGAAGCACGATGACCGCAAGCAAAACCAAAAGAGCGATCATGCCGCTTCGCTGCAGAAGCACGATCGGCCGCCAAGCGGACCGATTTGGCAATGCGGCGACTTCGTCGGTCATCAATGCGCCAAAGCGTGTTGTTCGAGTGCGCCGCTCGTTTGCTGCCGAGCCGTGCCCTTCGACGACCCAAATATTCTTCGAGCCGCGGAGTATAATCCATCGGACATTATCTTTTGGCTCAATACCTCGAAAAACGAAGACTAACTGGGTGCGCCAGCCGTTAGGTGATGTCTCGGTGAAGCAGCCAGACTTGCCACCGCCATGGGCCTCCCAACAATTGAAGGCCGCCATGACCGCTCTCTGAGCCGATGGTTGGCCGGTCCAACCAACTTCCTTGCCGAACTGCAGCGTCCCTGATCGGCGAACCCGGTCTCGGCGGTTGCGAACCGAGTCTCCGCCAAAAGATTTTGGATATGGAAAATTGGGGACTGGAGACTGGGCGCGCAAATTAGCCGATTGGCGTCAGACGAGCACAATTCTTCGGTCGCACGTAGCCGCAGCCGAGGGGTTCGCCGAAATCGCACCGGCAAGCCATTGCCACTTGAATTTCAAATTCTATCGAAGCGCCTCACCTCATATCGATGAGTGCGGATTTGAAAGTTATGGCCTCGAGTGCCCGCGATGTGCCGCGCCCCTGCGTGGCATTATTGATCCCGCTGACGACAAACTGCTGCTCTCCGAAACCGAGCCGCAAAATAAGACACCTTCAAGGGTCAAGTAATCCAAAGTAAGAAGTCAGACTGCATCGACGTCGTCGTTATTCCGAAAACGCCCCAATTAACGATTGTTAGCTGTTCCACTTACCGAATCTCGGGTATTTCGAGGTGCTCCCTCGTGATCAAATCTCAGCTGATGCTCAACGTAGCAGATCGATTCCTTCATCTCCCCCGTCGTGTGGTCGAGAAAGCCGTAGACGTTGTACTCGATGAAATTGTTACTGCGATGGCCAGAAAGGATCGCGTCGAGTTACGAGGCTTTGGCGCATTTTCTGTAAAGCATAGAGCTGGTCGCATTGGCCGAAATCCAAAAAGTGGTGTTAAGGTCGAGCTGCCTCAAAAGCGCCTTCCTGCCTTCAGGCCGAGCAAAGAAATCGGCAGGCGGCTCAACCCCGTTGCTTCGACACCAGAATCATCAGAACGGACTTATCGGCGTAGCCGCTAAGCTGCTTCGTCTGATAACCCATGCTTTCCTGTGAGGACTGCTCGGCCCAACTCGTCGGTTCTAATAACGAGACGAGTAGTTCCTCACTCATAGGGTCGATGATACCCCCAAGAGAACTTTTGCAGGACTCGCACTGAAAAGAATAGCTCTCGAAACCACAGCTATCAATTTGGGGGATTGAGGATCGAAGCAATTTCAGGCTGACTGTGCACTTCGGACGCTACAATAGTAGTGTCGTGTGCATGAGTAGTGCGGCGTACCATTGGTCGATCTCAGACACCTTGCGTGTACGCGCCCTACGAATTGTGGCTTGCAAGAATCAGCGGTTAATATGGAAAGCTGTCGGATGTTCCTGTCTACAATTTGGCACGCCAAAAGTGGAAAACCGAACCCAATTCCACAATTTTTGGATGGCTAATATCGTAAATCTTTATTGTATCGTTGGTGCGACGGAGGCACCGGCTTTCAACCGGGAAAAATATCGAATACGCTGGTATTGGGTTGGAGGGCGTTAAATGGCCAATTATTCAGAGTTTGACTCGGCAATTTCGCGTGGTCAGGACGGCTCGGCATCAAACGACGCCGGTCAATTGGATTCTGCGGGACAGGCTATACTGCAGCTGTTGCATAAAGCTGCCGGTACAGCGGAGGCCAATAGCCGACACGCCTTGGAGACGGCGCAAAAACTCTCAGGCCAGCTTCACGCTGCCCAGGATCGGATTGCCGAACTAGAGGGCGAGGTTCAGCAGTCTCGTGAGAGAGCAGCGCGTGTCGAAGAGTGGCTCAGGAAGATTTCCATGGAAATTCAGGATCGCCTTATCAACGCGCCGGAAGAGAAGCGGCGACAAGTGTCGCGGCGATCATAGAGCGCATTTCGAGCCTAATTAATGAGTGAGGATGAAGAAATCCATCTCGACGTGACTCGCCCAGCGACCCTGCACAACGGCGCTGTCTCAACCGATTTCCCGACGTTAAAAGAAGCTATCATGGCTTGGAATCGGCTTCGACCTGAGCAGGCTCAAAGGGCTTCTATAAGGATTATTGGTGGGCAGCTTTACTCGGCAGCGGAACTACCAAAGCTTCTCAATGGGTCGAGGTTCCTCGAAGAATCGTGAGTCCGAGAGTTTTTGTTCGATGAGGACAGTCCCATCATGGCAAAAATCCGAACCGTCGCGACAATCGGCCTTCTCGTCACTGTCGGCTCGGAAGCGGCGATTGCGATAGTCAACCTGCTCGTTGCTATTGGTTCAAGAGAATCAATTGCAATGCCGCCTCAAGACATTCGCAGCGAGGCAAAGGCTTGCACGGCCATCTCCGACGACAAGGAACGGCTCAAGTGCTTTGATAGTTTGTTCGGAGAAGCTTCGAAGCCACCAAAGCCCTCCGACGATCAGAAAGCGCAAAAGCTTCCAGAAGAAAAGCAGGCGAACTGGTCAATAGACGAGACCAAAGACTCTGATGGAAACCAGGAAGTTGTCGCGGCGAACCTTGTAAGTGATACCGTACTCATTTTACGATGTAAGGCCCAAACCAACGAAGCTGCGTTTTCGACCCAGTACAATTACCTCGGCTATAAAGCTGTTGATGTAGAGCTGCGCATTAATGATCAGAAGCCAACCAAAGAAACTTGGAAGGCGTCGATGAATGGCCGCGCCGCTTTTGCCCCCGATGCCATCGCGTTTATTCAGTCATTGCCGGATAGCGGTAGGCTGTCCATAAAGACGACGCGCAGCCCTGATGGGAAGGTAAAGGAGGGAAAGTTTGATCTTGGTGCGGTATCGGAGGTAAGAGACAAAATCGCGAAAGCCTGCGATTGGACCGATGGATCTGTGGACGAGCCGCTGGGCTCGACTGAGCAGCGGGGAAAGCGTTGAATCGATTCGACGCAAACGGATTGACTGACGCGGCCAGTCCAGACTCAGCCACATGAACAGCCGCAGTAATCATACAGTTGATCAGGGGCGCGTACTCATAAGAACAAGAGAGATAGCGTAACTGAGGGCGCGCCCCGCAAGGTCATGATGCTTGGAGCCTACTTGTAATAGCCGACGCCACAGCCCAGATCGCCCACCCTGGTGACGAAGCTCACCTTCGGCACCGGCGTTTTATCGGGACCAGGCCTTACAAACATGTAGCTGACCTCAGTGATTTCACCTTCCGGCTTCTGATACGCGGCGTAGAATTCCTGGCCAAAGGCCTTGCCGTTGACGTCCTTTATGGTCCTAACGTCCACGCCCAGCAATTGCTTTGCATTAGGGTTGCCAAGGGCAACGTTCTTACCGTCGCTGATATTGGAGCAAAACGGATAGAGGTCGCGATCAATGAACCCACCTTCACCCTTATTGATCAGATCAATGGTTTTGGCTTTATCCGCTTTTATGGCAGCCACTGCTTTCATAAGCATGGCCTTGGCCTCCTCTGCTGTGCCATGGTCCTGCTGGGCGAAAGCTGTTGCCGAGAGCGTAAGAACTGCGGCTGACGCCGCAGCAACTATGAAGCTACGAAACATAGCGTTCCTCCCTGTTTAGGTGCGTGCACACGCCTGCACACAGCGCGTGCAACCGGTGCGACATTTTCAAGTTTGGCTTAGAAGGTTGCTTGCCGACGGCATGCGCTAAAAGGAGGACTTCGGCGCGTCCTGCTGGCAGCTCTCAACAGCAAAACTTTATATCACTGGCCTCGTGAATTGTCGATCCGAGATGCCGCACTCGGCTTCGCCTCAAATAAGCATGAGCACATCGGTGGACAGCGAAAACTCAACCTCGTGAGTTCAGCGATAAACCGATACTAAATGCTTTTTGTCGCGTTGCGCCCTCTGAACGCTTTAGCGTCTTGGCGATTTGGCCCGCGTGTTTCTTCTTTCGGGCAAGCGCCTTCAATGTCCGGACATTCTCTGGTGTCCATGCGCGTCGTTTCGTTGCTTTCCTAGCCATCCAACAAACTCCCTGTCTTTGAGAAAGGTTACCTTGTAGCTTCGCAAGTCAACAATAACAACCAAAAAAGCCCTCGGCGTGTGGATAAACTGCCTCTCTTTAGCGATTAACTCGCTCCGACTCACGGGAGCAAACTAAAAAAGTCGTTTGGTTAGGCACCATTACGAAGTTTGATACTTGCCGTGTTGTGTGTCCTAACTGTGGAAAGAAGGTAAGATGGACCCGATTTAATTCTGGTGGGAGCATGTCATGGCAAAGGTCCTTCGTGGTTACGCCAAAGACAACAATGGCAATCTCATTCTTATTGGCACGATCTCGGTTCCCCACAGCAAGGACAAACGATCTCCCAGAGAACGCCGGGACAAAAGACATTTGGTCAGGCAAGGCGCGACGATCTTTAAGGAAGAAGTTACTCGCTAATCGGCCCTAATCCCCTTTAGTGGACCGAAGTCTTTCCGCTGGGCGCGCAGCAGCTGCTTTGTGGGTCGTGGAGAAGCGGTATATTGTTCCCGTGGAGACGATGTAGGTTCAACATCTGATCCGAAGGGAAGAGCATGCGCGGTTACTTTTTCTTTTGTATAGCAGCAGCTCTACGTCGCCACAGCACTTGCGGAGGAGAATGGTAGATGGGATGGGATCTGGAACAGCGTGGCAAGGCGCTTTTTGCCCTCTCCTATAAGCAATCAGCGTCCATCAACAACAAGACGGCAACGTCTGAACTTGCCTTTCTTTGCGATCAAGGAAATAAAATGGGTGTTATAGGCGCGATATTGATTCCATTCGATGGCACCTTTGAAAATCATCAGGACCCGATCCCCGTTTCGATTCAGAAGAAGTCTGACGAATATGATCGATCCGACCTTCTCCAGAACTGGAAGAATGGGAGTGAGTTCCTCTTTTTGGATGTACCGGATGACGTTGCCGATCTTATAGCGTTGCTGAAGGAGAAGGGTGCGGATTCAGACAAGTCTGTTCATTTTCATTTTTCCGGTGGCCTCGATAACGGCCAGGGAACGTCGAATCACATTGCTGTTGATGCTTCCGGATTCGCAGCTAGGTTTGCGGAATTTGAAAAGGGCTGCACGTCGGCCCAGTAGGCGCGAGCAGCTTGAAAGAAGCCAAGGCTCTGAGCGGTGGGACGAGCTTCAACAGAGCGCTTTGTACTCAGTACTTAGGGGCTGAGCTGCTTTCGTCAGAGGCGCGAAGTTTTACCCTGCAATTCGGAAGGTCGTGTTTTAGCTGCAAGGCTGCGGACAATGCTTGTGAAAACACCCGAAATTCAAATTTCGGTATACCGTCGATTTCGATGACGTAGCTTTCGCGGGGGGAATCACTCGCAAGGGCGTGCTTCATGAGGGCCTCGTTGCCCGTTGTCCCGCCAGCTGCGAGCCATTCAAACGAGGCTTTTTGGAAATGTCTCCAATGTTTCAAAGTTTAAGTTAATTGCGTAGGTAGGTGAGAATAGGCGAACAGCATTGACCGTTCTCGGCCCGCAAGTGCCCCAAAAATCCAGTGGATAAAGCAGTGCAGACGGGCTCGGAGGCGCTCTTGTGATTATGAGCCCAGGACAAACGGTAGCACCATTTGGGGTATGGCTTTTCTTTCGAAACGAGTCCTGGAACCAACGCTCTTCTCGTCATGGGGACGAGAACCTTCCTCGTCGTCGCCTATAGTGCAATCTTCCAAGCTTGAAACTGATGCGGCGTCCCCGTCACGGTATAGTTTGCCAAAAAATCTCGACGGCGCGATCAAGCAACTCGATGATCAGCAACTAGACAGGTTGGCTTCGGCGGTCCTCGAAGAAAGGGCTCGGCGCAAAAACCGTCACTGTCTCGTGCCTCTAAGACATTCTGAAGGGACTTTTTCGTTAGGGACATGGGTTGGCTATCAGCGCAAAGCCACCAAAATGTCCAATGAGCGTAGGCAGCGGTTGGATGAAATAGGATTTATTTGGGACCCGCTTGAATATCATTGGGAAGAGAATTTTGCTGCGCTAAAACAATTCAAAGCCCGTGAAGGTCACTGCAACGTGCCCCCCGGCGATCGGTCTGATGTCCTGCCTGCTCATTACCGGCGTTGCGGCACTTGTGATCTTGCGCTTCGCTTGGGCGCCGCTGCTGATGGCGTTTGTGCTGTGCGGCGTCGAGTCACCGAGCGTCATGGTCGGCGCCATTGCTGCGATAGTGCTCGTTAGTGCCATCGCTTTGCGTGAACGCATGGCTGGCAGGCCATGGTGAAAACACATTGCCGCGCGAACATATAAGAGTTGTCCGAGCGAGTTGGGTGCTCGCTCGGGCATTTCTCCCAACTGTGCAACCTTAGGGCGTCTTCGGGCGCCCTTTTTCGTGCGTTGACTCGCACTGAGCATTCAGCCTGAATAGACGACGTGTCACAGCTTTGACTAAGCCCCGGTCGTTTCCAGTGCGGCCGGGGATTTTATTTCGGATTGAACGGCATTATCGACTGTCCCTCGTAATATTTTTTCCGCGCAGCGGTACGCCGACGGAGCGATAGATACTGCCGCGTTGCGTAGCCGCAAGCGAAGCCAATCAGCAATGGAAGCAGAAGCTAAAAGCTCACCGCCCAGCACGCCCATTCTGCGGCCCTCAGATGACGGTGCAATAACTGACGAAGGGTCATCCCCTTGACGCCAGGGAAGGTAGCATCCTTCTGGCGTTGCCGATGACTTCGCCCCAGTCAGCTAAAGCCGACTGGGCTTTTTCTTCCTGAGACGCTGGTCCCCGCACGCCGCCCAATCCAAAGCTGATCATGAGTCGTCATCATACGATATTAGGGGGATGCTCGTTGACTCCCGCTGAGCATTCGGACTGAATACGGGATGCGAGGGCAGTTAGCCCTGTCATCTGCACAACGCAACTGACTTAGCCCCGGTCGTTTCCAGTGCGGCCGGGGCTTTTCATTGACTTTCGTCCGGCATTCGGAGTGAATGTGCTAAGAGGGTTTCTTCAGTGACCCTCGCGAAATCGCAAACACTGACTAGCCCCGGCCACCCCCATGGCTGGGGCTTTTCATTTCCGCACCAGCTCCGGCAGCTTAGCGATATTCGCCGCAGTACGCCGCGCCTCATCGCGCGTAAGCAGGTTCGCTGCTGCTCGACGACCCGTCGTTACGCCGGTGACGTTAACTTGCCCGATGAGGCGCACGCCGTCTTTCAGCTCGACGTGGGGACCGACTACACAATACGGGCCGATCTCGACGCCGTCCCCAATGCGGGCACCGTCGGCGACGCGCGCCGTTGCATCAATCGCCATGTACTCACCGATCCGACCGCGACCTGCTATTGAGATTATCGACGTTGTGCGTCGTGCGAAAGACCCAGCGCGACGTGGTGACATTGCTAAGTTCTTGCAGACCCACCGCATAAGCGTGCATCTTCCTTCGGCAAACCTCTGCGCCCCGTTTTGTCAATCGTGGCGTCGTTTTTGCCGCCGAGCGTCTATTCGTTTTTGCTGCCCGTAGAGAGCCGAGTTATTCCGGCCCGTGTGACGGCCCCGAGCTGCAAATACTGTCGCTCACGGTAGTTCCGCACCCAGCCCATTTGGGTACGAGCTTAGCCCGGACCGAAAAATCACAGGGGAGCCGGAAGACCTTGGTTGCAAAAAGGCCGCCTTGCCTGCACAATCCGTAACGGAAGGCAGATCGGGCTCGGAACTTTGATTCGAGGGATGGGTTTGCCGTGGGGCCGCGCTCTTTCAGGATCGCGCTGATCAAGCCGTCGCATTACGACGCCGACGGTTACGTCATTCAGTGGCGGCGCTCTTACATTCCTTCCAACAGTCTCGCCAGCGTCTATGCGCTGATGAAGCATTGCGCGCAGACGCACGTGCTCGGTCCCGACACCGAGGTCGAGATCGAAGCCTTCGACGAGTGCAACAACTTCGTGAACGTGCGCGCCATCGCCAAGCGCATTCGCAAGGCCGGCGGCGGCATGGTCGGCCTGGTCGGCGTGCAGTCAAACCAGTTTCCGCGCGCGCTCGATCTCGGCCGCGAATTTCGGGCGCTCGGCGTACCGGTCGTCATGGGCGGATTCCACGTCAGCGGCTGCCTTGCCATGCTGCCGAAAATCCCGCCTGAAATGCAGGAGGCTTTGGACCTCGGCATGCATCTCTTCGCCGGCGAAGCTGAGGGCCGCATGGCCGACGTGCTGCGCGAGGTCGCAAACGGCACGGCCAAGCCGATCTACAACTACCTCGACAACATGCCCGAATTGTCGAGCGCGGTGCCGCCGATCCTGCCGCCCAACCTGGTCAAGCTCGTGCTCACGGAATATTCGAGCTTCGATGCCGGCCGCGGCTGCCCGTTTCAGTGCAGCTTCTGCACCATCATCAACGTGCAGGGCCGCATATCGCGTTATCGCAGCGCCGACGACGTCGAGGCGATCGTCCGCGCCAATCGGGCACAGGGCGTCACGCGGTTTTTCGTCACCGACGACAATTTCGCCCGCAACCGCAACTGGGAAGCGATCCTCGACCGGCTGATCGAGCTGCGCGAGCGCGAAAAATTCCGGATCAAGCTGATCCTCCAGGTCGACACGCTCTGCCATCGCATTCCGAATTTCATCGAGAAGGCGGCGCGCGCCGGCGCAACGTTTGTGTTCATCGGGCTCGAGAACATCAATCCGGAATCGCTCCTCGGCACCAAGAAGCGCCAGAACAAGATCTGGGAATACCGCGAGATGCTATTGGCGTGGCGGCGCCATCGCGTCATCACCTATGCGGGCTACATCCTTGGCTTCCCGACCGACACGCCGGAATTGATCGCGCGCGACATCGAGATCATCAAGAAGGAATTGCCGATCGATATCCTGGAATTCTTCTG
>CAVREN010000060.1:0-60769 GCA_963720115.1 uncultured Alphaproteobacteria bacterium | reverse complement strand
CGGCCAAGCGCTGATGATGTTCGTGCCGCGCGAGGTGTGGGTCACGGCGAATTTCAAGGAGACGCAGCTTCTTTCCGTGCGCCCGGGCGATCCGGTCGATATCCGCATCGACACCTTTCCGCATCGCATTTTCAAAGGCCATGTGGACAGCATCCAGGCCGGCAGCGGCACCGCCTTCAGCCTGCTGCCGGCGGAAAACGCCACCGGCAACTACGTCAAGATCGTGCAGCGCGTGCCGGTGAAGATCGTGTTCGACGAGCCGCCGGACGTGCTGCTCGGACCCGGCATGTCGGTCGTGCCGACGGTCAGAACCAGATGAGCGAGCCGCGCCCGGCTGTGCAATCGCAGAGCCGCTCGGCGGCGGGCGATCGCAGTCCGTGGCTGATCGCCATCGTTGTCTCGATCGCGACGTTCATGGTCGTGCTCGATACCGCGATCGCCAACGTGTCGCTGCGTTATATCGCCGGCAGCCTTGCGGTCAGCGTCGACGAAAGCACCTGGATCGTCACCACCTATCTGATCGCCAACGCCGTCATCCTGCCGATCAGCGGCTGGCTTTCGAATGTGATCGGCCGCAAGCGCTTCTACATGATCTGCGTCGCGGTATTCACGGTCGCTTCGCTGCTATGCGGGCTTGCGTCGAGCCTGACGGCGTTGATCGTCTTCCGCATCCTGCAAGGGCTGGGCGGCGGCGGCATGCCGACCAGCGAGCAGGCGATGCTGGCCGACACCTTCGCGCCGCACCAGCGCCCGCAAGCCTTCGCCATCTACGGCATTGCCGTGATCGTGGCGCCGACTGTGGGCCCGACGCTCGGCGGCTGGATCACCGACAATTACTCCTGGCATTGGATCTTTTTCATCAATGTGCCGTTCGGCATCCTCTCGCTCATTCTGGTGCAGTGGCTGGTGGTGGAGCCCGAGGTGCTGGAGCGCGAGCGCGCCGAACGGCTCGCCGGAGGCCTGAAAATCGACTGGGTAGGATTCGTCCTGATCGCGCTGACCTTCGGCAGCCTCGAATTCGTCCTCGACCGCGGCCAGATCGAGGACTGGTTTCACTCCACCGCAATCGTGATCTTCGCCACCATCTCGGCCTGCTCGTTCATCTTCTTTATTCCGTGGGAGCTCACCCACGACGATCCGATCGTGGACATCCGCCTGCTCTGCCAGCGGCAATTCGGACTTGCCTTCCTGGTGATGCTCGCGGTCGGCGCCATTCTCTACGGCTCGAACCAAATCACGCCGCAACTGATGCAGACGAATTTTCCCTACACGGCGATGCTGTCAGGTCTGGCGATGATGCCGGGCGGCATCGCCATGATCGTGATGATGCCGCTCGTCGGCCAGATCGCCGGCCACGTGCAGCCGAAATACATGATTGCCGTCGGCTTCACCGTCATCGCGCTGGCGATGTGGTACTCGACCACGCTCGTGCCCGATGCGAGCTTTACCTATTTCGCGACCCTGCGCGTATTTCAGACGGTCGGCATGCCGTTCATGTTCATTCCGATCAACGTGGTCGCCTATACGGGATTGCCGCAGCAAAAAACCGCGCAAGCCTCGGCGCTGATCAATGTCGCGCGCAATCTTGGCGGCAGCATCAGCGTGTCGCTCGCCAACACCGAATTGGTGCAGCGCTCGCAATTTCATCAATCGCGCCTCGTTGAGAATCTGACGCAATCGTCGCCGAGCTTCCAATCGGCGATGCACAATTTGACGCAATACTTTACGCAATTTGGCTCGCCGGCGGGCGCGCAAGGCCGCGCATTCGGCTACATCGGGCATCTGATCGCCGACCAAGCTGCGCTCATGGGTTACATTGACATATTCTACAGTTGGTCGATCTTTGCCGCAGTGCTGGTGCCGATCGTTCTGCTGCTGATTCGGCGCATCGGACCGGTGAGCGGCGGCCAAGCCGCAGTGGGCCACTAAAGCCTCGCGGCAATCGCTGAGCGCATAGCGGCGCGGCTTCGCTGCGCGCATAGCGGCCTGCCTTCGCCGTGCGCATGGAAATGATGAAAAAATGCCCCGGGCTCGAACGTTCGCCGGATCAAGGCGTTGGGTACCGGACGGCAACAGGAGCACAAGAAAGCTGCCGTTGAGGCACACACTTTAGGAAAACATGATGGGAAAATGCGGAGCAGACATGCGAGGCCTTCGCCATCAAAAGTCCATCGTGTGTCGGCACTATTCTTGCTTCGACTGGTTACCGCTGGGGTAATGGGGGGCATTGAAAGCCCCGGACACCATGCCGGGGGAAAGGAGTCGCCAATGTGTGACTTTAGCCTCCAAAGCGTGCGGTCGCGGCCCGCGAAAGTGGGCGACAAGCTTGTAACGCGTGATTTCGGTACCGGAACTCGCGGCTTCGCCGATGTCGACGACCTGGGCATGGCGGTATGTTTGATGCCGGGCACCGAACTCGCCTTCGCCGGTGAAGTTGCTTGCTTACCGGCGGGCCTGCTTGGCTGGAAGACCAAGACCATCAATCATCAGACGGCGATCTTCCGTCAGGTCAACAAGGAAAAGTTGGCCGCGCATCATGATGCGCTCGAGTTTCCCGATGGGCGCACCGTGTTGCTGACATTGTTGTGCGAAGGCCAGGCGTGCAGTGTGTTGCAGCTGCCGGCGCAGCCGAAGACCGAGGCCGAGGCGCGCGAGCAGGAACGCGTCGGCTTTGTCGGTTGAAGCATAGCTGATCCCGCTTCCTCGCTGCCGAACAGCAGAGATGCGGGGGACGAAAACCCGGCCGCCCTATGGGCGGCCGGCCTAGGGGGTTTTTCACATTTGTTCCTATTCGCTTGAGGCAGATCAACAGATCCTCAGCGTCTGCTCTGTAATACTCGTCTCGCTCAACGAGTGCTGCCAATGAGCGCATCGACCGACATCAACACACACGCTGGCGTCCGTGGGATGCGGGCCGACTGGACGCCTTATGTCATGGGCGCCGGCATCGGCGTGCTGAGCTGGATCGTGTTTGTGTTCGCGGACGATCCGCTCGGCGTCACTACGGCACTTTCCGCGGTGGCGGGCTTTGCGGCCATGCCGTTCACCGGCGGCGACGCGGTCTGGCATAACAGCTACTGGGCGCAGACCGTCCCCAGCCTCTCCTACGGATCGATCTTTCTGCTCGGCATCGTCCTCGGCGCGTTCGCGGCGTCGGTGGCGGCGCGGCAGTTTCACGTCGAGACCGTGCCGGCCGTCTGGCGGCAGCGCTTCGGCAACTCAATATCGCTTCGTTTTAGTGCCGCTTTCGTCGGTGGCGCGCTGGAAATGTACGGCGCGCGGCTCGCCGGCGGCTGCGCCAGCGGTCACGGCATCAGCGGCACTCTGCAATTGGCGCTGTCGAGTTGGGCGTTCACGATCCTGATGTTCGGAACGGCCATTCTGGTCGGCTCGCTTCTTTTCGGTAACGCAGGGGCCCGGCGATGATGCTGCCCGTCACCGGACCCGCGCTTCTGCCTCTCGGCATTGTGTTCGGCTTTGCCTTCGGCTGGCTGCTGCAGCGCGCGCGGATCGCGGACACCAACGTCATCGTCGCGCAGTTGCGGCTGCGCGACTACACCTTGTTCAAGGTGATGCTGACCGCGATCATCGTCGGCGGCGTCGGCATCTTCTTTCTACATTCCGGCGGCCTTGCCGCCTACCACATTAAGCCTGCGAATCTTGCCGCGGTCGCGATCGGCGCCGTGCTGTTCGGCATCGGCATGGCGTTTTACGGCTATTGCCCGGGCACCGGCCTTGCAGCGATCGGCACCGGCAGCGTGCACGCCTTCGTCGGCGCTGTTGGCATGATTGCTGGCGCGATCGCCTTTGCGTTCTCCTTCGACTGGATCAAGGCCGCGCTCCTGCCGATCGCCGCCTACGGCCAGATCCGCCTGCCGGATCTCACCGGAATTCCCGACCTTGTCTGGCTGGCGGCGATTGCCGCCGTCGGATTTGCCGCTCTGTTCGCGCTCGACGGCCGCCGGCACGTCTGACCGGCGCCGCGCCCCCCGGCCGGCATCCTGCGCACAATCGCATTATTAGACCTTGCTAAATTAGTATACGCTAATATATAGCAGACAAGCAGGAGGATGCCATGACCGGAAGACCCGCCGGAAAGCCCGTTATTCACGCGTTCTTTGACGAGCCGACCAATACGGTCAGCTACATTGTTGCCGATCCCGCCACCAAGGAGGCGGCGTTCATCGATCCGGTGCTCGACTACGATCCCGGCGCCGGCGAGGTCGATACCCGCTCGGTCGAGGCGATGCTGCGCTTCGCCAAGGACAAAGGCTATCGCGTCACCTGGACGCTCGAGACCCACGCTCATGCCGACCACCTGTCCGGCTCGCCCTATGTGAAGGCGAAGACAGGCGCCAAGATCGGCATCGGCGAGCACATCAAGGATGTGCAGCGCATTTTCCGACCGGTCTTCGACGCCACCGATCTGAAAACCGACGGTAGCGACTTCGACCATCTGTTCAAGGACGGCGAGCGGTTCAAGATCGGCGCGCTTGATGCCGAGGTGCTCTATACGCCCGGGCATACGCCGGCCGACATCACCTACAAGATCGAAGACACGGCTTTTGTCGGCGACACCATGTTCATGCCGGACTACGGCACCGCACGCGCCGATTTTCCGGGCGGCGATGCGCATCAACTCTATCGCTCGATCCGCAAGCTCATGTCGCTGCCCGAAGCCACACGGCTATTCATGTGCCACGACTACAAGGCGCCGGGCCGCAACGTGTATGCCTGGGAGACGACCGTCAAACAAGAGCGCGAGAAGAATGTGCACGTGAAGGAAGGCGTCGCCGAGGATGCTTTCGTGCAGATGCGCGAAGCGCGCGACGCCACCTTGTCGGCGCCGCGGCTATTGCTGCCATCCATCCAGGTCAACATTCGCGCCGGCAAATTCCCGCCCGCCCATGTCAACGGCGTGAGCTATCTGACCATTCCGGTGAAGTTCAAGAATGCCGAAGCGGCGCTGAGCTGACGGAGCGACACGTGCCATTGCAAATCAATGATGCGCGCGAACTCAACGCCAGGGCGGCCGAGGCCGCCCGCCTTCTGACCGCGCTCGCCAACGAACATCGGCTCGCGATTCTTTGCGCGTTGATCGAGGGCGAGCGTTCGGTCGGCTCGCTGGTAGACGAGGTGGGGCTGACGCAGTCGGCGCTGTCGCAGCATCTCGCCAAGCTCCGCGCCGCCGGCATCGTCGCGACCCGGCGCGACGCGCAGACCATCTATTACCGGCTGGCGAGCGCGGCGGCGGGCAGCGTCATGAAAACGCTCGCCGATATCTATTGCGGCGGCAGGCCGCGCAAGGTTTCACACTGAACTGGAGAAGAACCATGCAGATCAAATCGCTGGACCCGACCACCTTGAAGCAGCGGCTCGACGACGGCAGCGCCGTCCTGATCGACGTGCGCGAGCCGCACGAGCATGCGCGCGAGCATATCGAAGGCGCGAAACTCGTGCCGCTATCGCGGTTTCAGGCCGAGGACTTCGCAGGCTTGCAGGACAAGACGGCGGTGTTCCATTGCCACAGCGGCGGACGCACCAGCGCGAACGCAAAGCTTCTGACCTCGAAGGGTTTTCGCGACGCCTATCACCTGGGCGGCGGTATCGTGGCCTGGAAAGCCGCCGGGTTGCCGACGCGCTCCCAGCAGCAGCCGGCGGGGGCGGGTGAAGGACGGCGCAAGCTATTCGGCTTGTTTTAATTGCAACCTCTTCGGACCGGAGCGCTTTTTCGACGCTCTTATTTTTTTGGTGGAGCATGATCTTTTCGGAAGACCGGTTCTCACTTTTTCGGATCATGCTCTAACATGGCTCTCTCCTGGGCACAGGATGCGCTGGCGGTGGCGTCCGGCAGCGCGGTCGGATTTTCGCTCGGCCTGATCGGCGGCGGCGGCTCGATCCTCGCCGTGCCGTTCCTTCTTTATGTCGTCGGCATCGGCGATGCGCATGTCGCCATCGGCACGAGCGCGCTGGCGGTCTCGCTCAATGCATTCGGCAATCTGATCGGCCATTGGCGCGCGGGCAACGTGAAATGGCCGTGTGCCGCCGTATTCGCCGTGGCCGGCATTGCGGGCGCGGCACTCGGCTCTTCGCTCGGCAAGCTTATCGCCGGCGACAAGCTTCTGTTCCTGTTCGCGCTCGCAATGATCGCGGTCGGCATCGCCATGCTGCGGCCGCGCGCGGCAGAGGGCGATCCATCCGTCAGCATCACGCCGGCTATCGCCGGCCGCCTGGTGAAGATCGGCCTGATCGTCGGCGCCTTCTCCGGCTTCTTCGGCATCGGCGGCGGCTTTTTGATCGTGCCCGGCATCATGCTCGGCAGCGGTATGCCGATCCTCAATGCGATCGGTTCGTCGCTGCTGTCGGTCGGCACATTCGGGCTCACGACCGCGGTGAACTACGCGCTCTCGGGCTTGGTCGATTGGACCATTGCGGCGCTGTTTATCGCCGGCGGATTGGTCGGCGGATTTTTTGGCATGCGCGCCGCGGTGCATCTAGCGGCCAACCGGCGCATGCTTACTTCTATCTTCGCCGCGGTGATTTTTGCGGTCGCGATCTACATGCTGATCCGCACCGGCCTGCCGCACTGGCACGCACTATTTGCTGAGGCGAGTTTGTGAGAACGACCATGGCCAGCACCGTCACTATCCCCTGCCCGCATTGCCATACGCTCAACCGCGTGCCGCCGGAACGGCGCGGCCAAGGCGGCAAATGCGGCCGCTGCCATCAGCCGCTGTTCACCGGGCATCCGATCAATCTCGATGCGGCGCATTTCGATCGCCACGCCAACGCGACCGACTTGCCGCTGTTGATCGATTTCTGGGCGGCCTGGTGCGGACCTTGCCGCGCCATGGCGCCGGTTTTCGAAGCCGCTGCAAAAGAGCTTGAGCCGCGGCTGCGGCTCGCCAAGGTCGACACCGACGCGGAGGGGCAACTTGCTGCGCGCTTTCAGATCCAGGCAATCCCGACCATGATCCTCGTGCGCGGCGGCCACGAGATTGCGCGCCAATCCGGCGCCATGCCGGCCGGCGCTTTGCGCGCCTGGATCGACCGGCATCTTGCGGCATAATTCGCTGGTCTGCGGCCGCTAGAGCATGATCAGGAAAGGTGAAAGCTGGTTTTCCGAGAAGATCATGCTCTACCAGAAAGCCAGAGCGCCAATCGATTCAATCTGAAACGATTGCGCTCTAAGCGGCCGGCATTTTGATCTTGCCGATATCCAGAAGCTTCATCACCACTTTCTCGTAATAGGGCTCGGTCGTGCCGGCACGGACCTTGTGCAGGAAATATTTCTCGAACGCCACTTTGGCAACGTGCACCCAGCGGCCGCTCGAGGCCCAATTGACGTTGCGCGGCGGATTTTGCGGCATGGCGACGAAGGCGACACCGGAATCGCCGAAGTCTGCGAGGCAGATTGCGTTCCAAGTGGCTTCATGCGTCGCCTCCTTGTCGCGGACGAGCTGACCGATATTGAGCGCGGTCGCCGTCACCATCGATTCGATCATATAGCCTGTCTTCGGCACGCCGACCGGGACGGCGGTCTGCTCGACCGGCGGGATGGCGATACAAACGCCGATGCCGAACACGTTGCCGAATTTCGGATTGCGCTGATGCTTGTCGACCAAGATGAAGCCGCGCGGGTTGGTGAGCCCCTCGAGCCGCGCACCGCGGCGATGCCGCGGAAAGCCGGAATCATCATGGAGAATTTGAACGGCACTTCGTGGGCCTTTTTCAGCTTGCCGTCGTCGTCGAGCTCGCTGACATGCATCTTGCCATCACCGACCTTGTCGACCTTGGCGTTGGTGATCCATTTGATGTGCCGCTGGCGCATCTCGGATTCGAGCAAGCCTTTGGTGTCGCCGACGCCGCCGACGCCGAGATGGCCGATGTACGGCTCCGCTGTCACGAAGGTCATCGGCACCTTGTCGCGGATGCGCCGATGGCGCAGGTCCGCATCCATGATCATGGCGAATTCGTAGGCCGGCCCGAAGCAGGACGCGCCCTGCACCGCGCCGACGACGATCGACCCAGGATTCTTGCAGAATTCCTCCCAATGCCGATTCGCGGTGGTGGCATGATCGACGTCGCAGATCGAATTGGTGTTGCGTTCCGGCCCAAGCCCTTCGACTTCGTCGAAGGCGAGTTCCGGTCCGGTGGCGACCACCAGATAGTCGTAAGCAATGGATGAGCCGTCGCCGAGTTCCACCCGATTCTCCAGCGGATAAACCCGCTTTGCACCGGCGGCGCTGAAACCCACACCGTGCCGAGACAAAACCGGAGCAAGACCAATGGTGATGTCGTCCTTCGCGCGCCACTTGACCGCCACCCAAGGATTGGACGGCGTGAATTGGAACAGTGGCTGATTGGAGACAAGCGTGACCCGATCCTGCTTGCGCACAGTCTTTTTGAGCTCGTAGGCGCATGACACACCGCCGATGCCGCCGCCGAGCACCACGATATGAGCCATAAATTCCTCCCTCCAATCTTGTCCTCGCTCTTTCGAACGAGATGCGTATTTATTTGCATGAAAGGCGGCGCGGGTTCGGCATGCATTGATCCACATCAATTAAAATGAAGCGGGCGGGTCGCCACGGCGGCCGATAGTTGGCGACCACGTTCGCGTGTTTGTGAATGAAGCGCCCTATTTTGCGCGATCGACACGTGTAGTCTGGACGCTTCAATCCGCGCATTCATCTTCGAGCGACCAATCATTTTGAGTTGGGGGCGTTCTTTGGTTCGCGAAAGCACGGCCGAGATCCGGTTTATTCCCGGCGGGATGTTTCGCATGGGATCGGACCGGCACTATCCCGAAGAGGCTCCGGCCCGGCAGGTCGCCGTGGCCGATTTCTGGATCGACCGCACGCCTGTCACCAATCGGCAATTTCGCAAATTCGTCAACGAAACCGGGCACGTTACTCTCGCCGAGTTGCCGCCTGACGCGAAGGACTATCCCGGTGCGCTCCCCGAGATGCTCAAAGCCGGTTCGCTGGTTTTCGCAAGCCCGCGCGGCCCGGTCGATCTGCGCGACTGGTCGCAGTGGTGGCAGTTCAAGTTCGGCGCCAATTGGCGGCGGCCGTACGGGCCGCGCAGTTCGATCAGCGGTCTCGACGATCATCCCGTCGTCCACATCGCCTATCGCGACGCCGAAGCCTATGCGACATGGGCCGGCAAGGCGTTGCCGACCGAAGCCGAATGGGAATTTGCCGCGCGCGGCGGACTGGACGGCGCCGAGTTCGCCTGGGGCGAAGAATTCACGCCGGGCGGCAAACATCAGGCCAACACCTGGCAGGGCGAATTTCCGCAGCAGAATCTTGCGATCGACGGCTACGAGCGTACTTCACCGGTCACCGCCTTTCCGGCGAATGGCTACGGCCTTTACGACATGATCGGCAATGTCTGGGAATGGACCACCGATTGGTTCGCGCCGCGGCATGATGCGAATGCACAACGCCCGTGCTGCGCTCCTGACAATCCGCGCGGAGCGGCCGGAGAGACGAGTTACGACCCGCGCCTGCCGAACATCAAGATTCCGCGCAAAGTGCTCAAAGGCGGCTCGCACCTTTGCGCTCCTAATTACTGCCGCCGTTATCGCCCGGCCGCACGCCATGCGCAGCCGGTCGACAGCTCGACGAGCCACATCGGATTTCGCTGTGTCATCAGAACAGGGAGCGAGACATGTCCGACGACGCCACCGGAGAGAAGTCAGGCTTAAAGACTCACGCCCTCAATCGCCGCAACATATTGCTGGGCAGCACCACACTTGCGGCCGCTTCGGCGCTCGGTACGGCGGCGCCCGTTCAACTCGCGCAGGCGCAACAGCCGACCGCATCGGGCCGGCCGCCGAACATCCTCGTCATCATGGGTGACGATGTCGGCTGGTTCAACATCGGCGCCTATCACCAGGGCATCATGTCGGGCAAGACGCCCAATCTCGACAAGCTCGCCGCCGAAGGCATGCGCTTCACCGACTATTACGCGGAGGCAAGCTGCACTGCCGGGCGCGCCAACTTCATCACCGGGCAAATTCCGCTGCGCACCGGCATGACGACGGTCGGCCAAGCCGGCGCCGATGTCGGCATCCCCGACCAGGCCGTCACGACGGCCACCGTGCTCAAATCGCTCGGCTACGCCACCGGACAATTCGGCAAGAACCATCTCGGCGATCTGAACAAATTCCTGCCGACCGTGCACGGCTTCGATGAATTCTTCGGCTACCTCTATCACCTCGACGCGATGTCGGATCTGTATTGGTTCGACTACCCGCAAGACTGGATCGACAAATACGGTCCGCGCGATTTGGTGCATTGCTTCGCCACCGATGCGGATGACGCTACCGTCATGCCGCGCTGGGGCAAGGTCGGCAAGCAGCGGATCGTCGACGAAGGCCCGCTGGCGCCCTTCCCGAACATGAGCGCCGATCACCAGGGCTGGCAAAAAGGCCGCGCCGCCAAATACGACATGGAGACGTTCGACGACGTCCTGGTCGAGCACAGCAAGGGCTTCATGGACAAGGCCAAGCAAGCCGGCAAGCCGTTCTTCATCTGGCACAACACTACGCGCATGCATGTCTTCACGTATTTGTCGCCGAAATATCAGGCCATGATGAACTACGAAAGCAATTACGGCCTGGAAGAGGCCGGCATGGCGCAGCTCGACAACAGCGTCGGCGAGTTGCTCAAGCACTTGCAAGACATCGGCGAGGCCGACAACACCATCGTCATTTTCACCACCGACAACGGCGCCGAGGTCTTCACCTGGCCGGACGGCGGCATGACGCCGTTCCGCGCCACCAAGGGTACGGTCTTCGAGGGCGGCTTCCGTGTGCCGTGCATGGTGCGCTGGCCGGGCAAGATCAAGCCGGGCAGCGTGGAGAACGGCATCTTCTCCGGCCTCGACTGGTTGCCGACGCTCGCCGCAGCGGCGGGCAATCCGAACATCACGCAGCAGCTTCTACAAGGCGTGCAACTCGGCGAGCGCACCTACAAGAATCATCTGGACGGCTACAACCAGCTTGATTTGTTGACCGGCAAAGGACCGTCGGCGCGCCGTGAGATTTTCTACTTCGGCGAAGCGCAGCTGGGCGCCATCCGCATCGACGACTTCAAGTTCCAGTTCTTCCAGCAGCCGTATGGCTGGCCCGGCGAAAAAGTGTCGACCGATATGCCGACGATCGTCAATCTGCGCCAAGACCCGTTCGAGCGGACGCCCTCGGTGCGCGGTGAAACGCTCAACAACATGGGCGGGGGCTACATGAACGACTTCCTGGCGCGCGAATTCTGGCGCTTCGTCCAGGTCCAGCAGAAGGTCGCGGAGCTGGCGCAGACGGCGATCGAGTATCCGCCCATGCAGGCGCCAGCCTCGTTCAATTTGCAGGCGGTCAAGGCCAAGATCGACGCCGCCGTCAGGAGCCGCGAGGGGCAATAGCCGAAACGACGATGCGGCGGGCACGCCGGCAAGTGTGCCCGCCGCAAAGCTGCAATCTTTCAAAAAACTCTCTCTAACAAGGAATGGCGTCATTCAGGCCGCGCCGTGCAAAACCAAAAAGTACACCTTCGTCTTTTTTGGGAGCTGAGCCATGCACGTCCTACCGATGAGTCTCATTTCTGCCGTCGTGGTACTGGCCACAAACTGGCCGGCGCTTTGCGACGATGTGCCTGAGCTTAACGTCGATCCGGTATGCCGCGGCATCGCCCAGCAGGCCAAGGATCCTGGGGAAAGAGGCGGGCCGGATTTGGCCTATTCCGCATGCGTGAAGAGCGAGCACGCCATGCGGCAAAAGCTCAGTAAGGAATGGGGGTCATTCGCGCCGGCCGACAGGTCTCATTGCATCGGCTCCGAGAAGGGCGGCTACGCAAGCTACACCGATCTCATCACCTGTCTGGAAATGGCGCGGGACGCGAGAAAAATGAACAACTAAACCGTGCGCGCGCCCGAGCTCCTCCTTCCGTGGGCCGCGGGCCTCGCGGGCGCGGGAATGCTCGGCATTGTCGCGCTGAAGCCCGCCGCCGCTCAGCAGTCACCCTCACCGCCGCAACAAAATAGCGGCGCCGGCGCGGCCCTCGAGAACAATGGCCAGGACTTCACGCGGCCGCTCAATCTCTTTCAGATACGCGGCGAATTCAGAACCGCACCAGGAAACGGCAGCGATCCCGGAACGCTCCGCACGGTGACGACGGAGGAGGTCATTCTCCGTTCGGACTTGAAATTCGACATCGCCCCTCAATGGACTCTAGCCCTGCGCGGTGATCTGCCATTTGTCGGCAGAGACCCAATCACCAGCAACAATCCCAATGGCGATTTCGCCGACGGCTTAGGCGATGCCGACCTTCAAGCGGCCCTCATCAAGACCTTCAACGCACGCTGGGCCGCCGGCGGCGGCATCCGCATTGTCGCTCCGGCCGGCGCTGCTGACCTTACCAGCGGCAAATGGCAGGCGCTGCCCATCGTCGGTGCGCGGCTGATGCTGCCGGAATTGAGCGGCGGTAGCTTCTTCACCGGCCTGGTGCGTTACGATGTGAGCTTCGCCGGCGATCCGTCGAAGAGGAATATCAGCAACCTGCAAATCGCGCCGACTTTGAACATCGATCTGCCGCAGCACTGGTTTGTCACGTTCTATCCAAACCCCGACATCCGCATCAATTACGGAAATCCAATCACCGGACAGACCGGCCGATTGTTCTTGCCGATGGATTTTATGATCGGGCGCGATCTGACGAAGACCGTCACCATGTCGCTCGAGATCGGCGTGCCGCTGATCAAAGACTACCCGGTCTACGATTTCAAAGCGGTCACGCGACTGAACGCGAAATTCTAAGGCGAGCGATCGCAACGGCCGGACGGCCCCCTCATGCGCCGCCGCCGGGGACGAAGCAGCGGATATAAACGTTGCTGTTGAACTCGGTGTACCAAACAACCGCATCGCCGGTCGGGTTGCCGGAATCGTCGACAACAGCTTCGGTCGGCACCATCATCCACTGACCGTTGATCGGCACCCAATATTTGCCTTCCCGCATGTCGTAGTCGGTGCGATGGCCGTCGGCGATGTCGCAACACGGAATGCCGGCATGGGACTTCACGCTTTTGAACCAGGCGCGGATTTCGGCGGGCACATTGCTGAACTGCCCGTTGTCGCGGGCCAGCGCCGGGGTCGTGAGGAGAAGGGCCGCAATGGCAATTCGCCAGCTCATTAAAAGTCTCCCAAACACATGAGCCGCGCCGCGCCGCAGTTCTGCTCCTTGTCTGCCGCCAATTTGCAGCAATTCGGATTCAATACGTCGCACGGCCGCTCTTTCCAGCCCGCCCCGTCGACCCCAACGCCGTATTTTTACGTTCGTTCCGCGTGTGATAGCCTGCGTATGATGGCTATGCGGCAGCTGCATCGCGCGGGCGCAGGCTGCGCCCGGCACCCGTGGCGCTGCCATGGCGCGCGATCTGTATGGCTGCCTGCATCGCCCTCGCGGTCCCTCGGATTCGGCGCTATCGCAACCCGCCGATCGCAGCCCTTCAACTCGGAGCGCTAGGTGAAATGTTGGTGAAGCAGCGCACGCTAGTTGCGACGATCTTCTGGCCGTCGGAGACAAAGCGCCGGCTGTCCTCATTGCACATGGCGAGCCACTCGCTGAGCCATTCCTGATAGGCGGCAACGGCATCGGGAAGCGTGCGCGCCGCGGCGAGCCGGTTCGGCAGATTGAGCGCGAGCTCGGCTTCGCAGGTCCTGCGCTCCATCCATTCGTGGCCGATGGTTTGCAGCGTATCAAGCATTTCGGTCTGCATGCGCAAACCGGCATTGAAGCTATTGGCGCCAATCTCCGCCATGCGAGTGGACACGGGTTCCGCCGCGGCCGTATTCTCGCCGCGCATCTGTTCGGGACGCGCGCCGCCGCGCTGTTGCCGGCCGGAATCTCTTTCGGTGCGTGGATCGTCTTGAGGCATGGTGCTTGCTCCCGCTAATGTTGGCGAGCGAAAGCTCCGTCACCCTCAATTTAAACAGTATAGTCCTTTCTCTCTAACGGTTGAAGAGGAACGCCCGTTCCCGAGCTAGCGTTCTCATCGGCTGCTCAAGCGACGAAAGCCTTCCGGACAAGTATCTCCATACGATCATTCGATGCGCGACGATTTTACGCAAACCGAAACGGAGGGAGCCGCCGCCAAACCGGCTGACGCAGCCGCGGCTTCGCCGCGCGGATTGTTCTGGACCGTCTTTCCCTCCGTCATGCTGCCGATGTTCCTCGCCGTCGCCGATCAGACGATCGTCGCCACGGCACTGCCCGCGATCACGGCCGACCTTGGCGGCGTCGAACGCATTTCGTGGGTCGTGGTGTCGTATCTGATCGCCAACACGATCGCGGCGCCGGTTTATGGACGGCTGGGGGATTCGTTCGGCCGGCGGCCGATGATCTTCACCGCGCTCGCGCTGTTCATGGCGGGCTCGGTGCTGTGCGCGCTGTCGCCCGGCATCGGATTCCTGACGGCTGCGCGCGTGCTGCAAGGCCTCGGCGGCGGCGGCTTGATGACGTTATCGCAAGCACTGGTCGGCGAGACGATTCCGCCGCGCGAGCGCGGGCGCTATCAAGGTTATCTCGCGGGGGTGTCGGTGGCGTCGAGTACGTTCGGCCCAGTCGCCGGCGGATATCTCACGCAGGCGTTCGGCTGGCGATCGATTTTTCTGGTCAATGTGCCGCTCGGTCTTGCCGCCGTGGTCCTGGTGCTGCGGCTCAAGACCAAACCCGGCGACTGGCGCAGAACGAGTTTCGATACGCCCGGGCTGGTGCTGTTCACGCTGTTCGTCAGTCCGGTTATCCTGGCGCTCGAGCAGGTGCAGCGCATGGACGCCGGCACGCTGCCGTTGGTCGCGGGCCTGCTCGGCTTCGGAGCGCTGGCGCTATTGGCGCTGATCTGGCAGGAAAAGCATTCAACCTCGCCGCTCATTCCGCCGGCGCTGTTCCGCGAGCCTTCGGTCTGGCGCGCGGATGCCATGACCGCTTGTCACGGCGCCGCGCTGGTGTCGTCGATCACGTTCCTGCCGATCTACCTGCGCGCGGTGCGCGGCGCGGCGCCCGCCGAGACGGGCTTGTTGATGCTGCCGCTGATGTTCGGCATCGGCATCGGATCGCTGGTCACCGGCCAATTGGTGACGCGGACCGGCCGCACTGCGGCGTTTCCATCTTATGGTCTCGTAGCGGCGACGCTTGGTTTGCTGTTCCTGGCTATTTCGCTGCCGCATTTGAGTTTGTTCGAACTGCCTTGGGTCTTTGGCGCGATTGCCTGCTTCATGGGGACGGTCATGGGCGTGGTGCAGGTCACCGTCCAAGCCGTGGCCGGGCAGCGAATGCTCGGCACCGGCGCGGCCATGGTGCAGTTCTCGCGCTCCGTCGGCGCGGCCTTCGGCACGGCCATGGTCGCTGCGGTTTTGTTTTCGACCATCGCGGCACGCGACCCGGAGACGGCAAAACTGTTCGGCGCCATGATCGATCACGGGCCCGAAGCCATCGCGGCGCTGACGCCGGCGCGGCAGGCGGCGGTGCAAAGCAATATCGGCGAGGCGTTCCGCGCCGTGTTCGGGACCATCGCCGCCTTCACCGCCATGGGCGCCTTGCTTGCGTTTTCCATGCCGCTGCGAAAGGTCTAACGGAGCCCACCCGCCATGACCAAGATCCTGCTCACGCGCCACGGCCATGTCGAAGGCATCACGCCCGAGCGATTTCGCGGACGGCAGCCGCTCGCGCTCACCGAGCAGGGCAGCGGCGAGGCGGAAGCGCTCGCCCGCCGTATCGCTGGCGGCTGGAAGCCCGAGCACATCTACACGAGCCCGTTGCAGCGCTGCGTGAAAACCGGCGCGGCCATCGCCCGCGCCTGCGGCCTTGCCGCCGGCGAGGCGCGCGACGACCTCAACGACATCGACTACGGGCACTGGCAGTTCAAGACATATGAGGACGCGAAGGCCGCCGATCCCGCGCTCTTTGCCGCGTGGTTCACGACGACGCAGCTCGTGCGTTTCCCCGGCGGCGAGTCACTGCAGGATCTCGCCGCGCGCGTGGCCAACGCCTTGCGCTTCGTGCTGACCCGCCACAGCAACGGCACGATCGTGATTGTCGGCCACGACAGCGTGAACCGTGCGCTCCTTTTGCAGCTTCTCGATTTGCCGCTATCGGCCTACTGGCGGTTCGAACAGAGCCCGTGCTGCCTCAACGAGATCGACGTCGAAGGCGGCAAGGTTTACGTCCGCCGGATCAACGAGACGCGCCATTTGGAGGAAGCGGCCTGAGTTCGCACCACCGCTTCGCATCGGAAAATCACCGGCCGGCGTCTTCCAGCGCGATCCAGATCTCAACGCCGCCAAGACCGGTGCGGGTATCAAATGTTTCCAGGTGGCGTTCGATTGTCGGGCCGTTGGCGGCACGGCGGCCATTTGCCGGAAGCCACTCGTTCCAGATGGCGGAATAGGTCTGGCCGATGGTCGAGACATGGGCGTCGTGACGGAACACCGCATACTGCTGAGCCGGAATGCGCCATTGCCGCAGCTCCTTCGGCAAATCGGACACTTTGGATACTTGGACCGCGGCCATGTATTCAAAATTTCCGTCATCGTCCATGTTGGCGCTGATGCCGAGCGGAATCGGCTGCACTTTGTCCGGAATGTCGGCGTAGTGCTTCATGAACCGCTGCCATTGCGCGGGGATGCCCTGCGCCGCGCCGAAGGAATGACGCTCCACAAGTCCGACAACGAGCATGGCATCGCCGGACACAAAGCGCGGCGGCCGGAGCGCGTTCTTACTGTTCTCGGAGAGTTTCATAGCTCTGACCATGGCGAGATTCTCCACATTTCCGGTCTTGCGGACCGTTTCCGGGGTTGTGCCGAACTGAGCGCGAAAGGCGCGCGAGAAGGCCTCATGCGACCCGTAGCCCGCATCAAGCGCGAGGCTGAGAATGTCGGGCGCGTTACCGGCAGCCAACGACTCGGCCGCTTCGGTCAAACGGCGCGCCCGCACATATTGCATGACCGAAAAGCCGGTCGCTTGCCCGAAGGCGTGCGCCAGATGAAAGTGCGACACCCCGCAGGCTTCTGCGAGCTCGGCCAGCGTGAGCGACCGGTCGAGATTTCGCTCGATGGCCCAAAGAACCCTCTCGGCGAGCATTTTTTAGAGCTTTGCTCCCTCGCTTCTGCATCGGCACAACGAACCTACGGGGATTCAGCACTCGCCGCTTGATCCAAATTGCGGTCGGCGCTTCGATACGATCAGATGGCGGCCGGAGCGATGCGGGCGGTACTCATGGCAGCAGCGTGACAGCGGCGATCGCCGGTTCCGTCACGCGAATGTGTTCTGTTTTTCTGACCGGCGGACAACGCGCACGGCGCGCTGCGTTGACGCTGTTGCGACGCAAAATATAGGCTTCGGCTCACGCCTCTTTAAAGAAGGCGATGCGCTTCAGCACGGGGAGGTTCGCATGCCTAAGGTCAAGGCTAACGGCATCACTCTGAACTATGAGCAGCAAGGCACGGGCGAACCGCTCGTGCTCATCCCTTATCTCGCGGCCGACAATGCCTGCTATGCCTTTCAGGTCGGCGAATACGCCAAGCATTTTACCTGCATCAGCGTCGATCCGCGCGGCGCCGGCGAAAGCGACAAGCCCGCGGGCCCCTATTCGATGGAATTGTTCGCCGACGATGTCGCAGCCTTCATGCAGGCGATCGGCGTCGAGCGCGCGCATGTGAGCGGGCTGTCGCTCGGCGCTGCGACCGGGCTCTGGCTAGCCGGCAAATATCCACAGCGCGTCAAGTCGCTGTCGCTGCACAGCGGCTGGACCAAGTCCGATCCGTTTCTCAAGGCCGTGTTGGAGGGCTGGCGCACCATTGCGAAGGGCCTCGGCAGCGTCACCGAGATGATCATCCAGGGCATCTTCCCCTGGTGCTTCACGCCCGAACTCTATGCAGCCAAGCCCGATTATATCGATCAGCTGGCGGCGTTCGTGCGCGGCCGGCCGAAGCAGCCGCTCGACGCGTTCATGAGCCAGTCGAGCGCAGTGATCAACCATGACGGACTGTCCGCGCTGGCGCAGATCAAGGCGCCGACACAGATTACTTTCGGCCGCCACGATCAGGTGACCTCGACCCGCTTCGCCGACGCGATGAAGAACGGCATCAAGGGCAGCGAACTTGCGATCTTCGAGACCTGCGCGCATGCGCCGATCTATGAGAGCGTCGCCGAGTTCAACGAGAAGACCTTGGCGTTTCTCACGCGGCAGAGCGGCTAGGCCTGTTTCGCGCACCGGCAGTGCAGGAAACGGGTCGCCGGCGGGCCCGCCGCGCCGTAGACGTGGTCTCGCTGGCGCACAGCGCCGCGCGTAGTCGAACGCGTGCTTGCGCCGCGCGATGGAGGTCCGCACATGAATGTCGTTACGCAGATCGAAGCTGCGGAAACATCGCCCGCAGTCCGTGTGGCGAGGTATGACTGGGACGCGATCGGTGCGGAGCTGAACGGCTATGGCTGCGCGGTTCTTCCCAGGCTGGTGACGGCGGGCGAGTGCCGCGGCATCGCTGGGCTTTATCCGCAAGAGGAACATTTCCGCAGCCACATTCACATGGCGCGGCACGGCTTCGGCAAGGGCGAGTACCGTTATTTCAAATATCCCCTGCCCGCGCTGATCGGCGGACTGCGGACCGCGCTCTATGCGCGGATCGTGCCTTACGCCAATGCCTGGAACGAGCGCATGAAGACCGCCGTGCGCTATCCGGCAGCGCATGCCGATTATCTGAAAGCGTGCCACGCCGCAGACCAGGTGCGGCCGACGCCGCTTCTCCTGCAATACACCGCCGGCGACTATAACTGCCTGCACCAGGACCTCTACGGCGAGCTCGCCTTCCCGCTGCAAGTCGCGATCCTGCTGTCGGCGCCCGGGCGCGACTTCTCCGGCGGTGAGTTCGTGCTGACCGAGTGGAGGCCGCGCATGCAGAGCCGCGTCGAGGTGGTGCCGCTTGAGCAGGGCGACGGCGTCCTGTTTGCCGTGCATGATCGCCCGGTGCAGGGCACGAAAGGCGTCTATCGCGTCGATCTGCGGCACGGCGTCAGCCGCGTGCGCTCCGGCGAGCGCCACACGCTCGGCATCATCTTTCACGACGCGAAGTAGCGAAGCGCGCGGCCCTGTCGGTACAAAGAGCCTTCTCAGCGCCGGACAATGAACATTTCGGCAGCGTGCCGCCGTTCCCAGCCGGCGCGCTCGAGCTCGGGAGAGTCGCTGTCCGCTTGCGGATAGCCGAGGCAGAAATAGCCCAACAGACGCCACGTCTCCGGAACGTCCAGAACCTTGTTGATGTGGCCCGGCGTGAGGATCGAGAGCCAGCCCATGGCGATGCCCTCAGCGCGTGCGGCCAGCCACATGGTGTGAATTGCAGCGACGACCGAGTATTCGATCATCTCGGGCATCGTCCTGCGACCGAGGCCGTGTCCGGTTTCCGTCGCAGGCTCGGCGAACACTGCCACTTGGCTCGGCGCCTCTTCGAGCCCGGCCAGCTTGAGCTTCGCATAGTGAGCCGCAAGATTATCGGCGTACGCGTTCAACGCATCGGCGTTACAAGACCTGAAGTCAGCAAGCACGGCACGGCGGCGCGCCGGATCGTCGACAATGACAAACCGCCATGGCTGACTCAAACCAACCGACGGTGCCAGACACGCCATGTCGATGAGGCGTTCGATTGTACCTGGCGGCAGCACTTCGGTGCGAAAGCGCCGCACATCGCGACGCCAGATCAGGAGTTCGCGCAATTGCGTACGGAAAACGTCGTCAAACCTCATCATCGACCAAAGCTTGCAAGTGATATGTGCGATGCTGTCGTGACGGGGCAATAGAGCCCTTCTCTGTACGTCGCACAACCGAGATTTTGCGTCAAACTCGACGTGCGTGGCCGTAAACGCCGCTCAGTTTGCAGCCTCAGAAGTCGGAGCGGCCTGGTGAAATCCACGCTTCATCGGCGCGCTCGCTCCGCGAAGGCTGCAGGGTTGTGCCCCTCCGGGCATCCATGCCATGGATTTGACGCGTAACGCGTCCCTGACCCGGCGAGCGTGCAAAATCTGCGTGTGTCGGCGAGTTCCGCAAATTCGAACCGAATTTGGCGGCGAGGAAAGGACTATGAAACACACTCATGGCTTGGCCATACCGACCACCCTTAAGGACGCGTGCGATCCGCAGCGCATGGCACTGCTCGTGTATGACATGCAGGTCGGCATCTGCAGCCAGGTCAAGACGGCTGGCCAGATTGTCGCTCGGATCAGCGGTTTGCTGGCAGTCGCGCGATCGAAGGGGATGCGGGTAGCCTTCACAAGGCATCTCTCGCTGCCGAAAAAATGGATGGGGGCGATGCAATACCGGACGGCGATGACTTGGCAGGGGAAGGACGAGCCGGACAGCGTGGCGCCGTGGTTCCTGCGCGATGCGTCCAGTTTTCAAATCGTTCCCGAACTCACGCCAGCTCCGGAGGAAGCTGTATTCGACAAGATCACCATGTCGGCCTTCGAAGGAACGCCGCTTGCGATCGCCTTGCGCGATTGTGGAATCCTGTCGATCGCGATTGTCGGAATCGCAACAGAAGTTGGGATCGAGCCGACCGCTCGCCACGCCGCGGACCTGTGCTTCATTCCTGTGATTATCGCTGATGCCTGCGGTGCCGGCGACGAGGCCGCCGCCGAGAGATCGATCGAAGCACTGCGCTTCGCAGGCGATGCGTTTATCAGCGACACCGAAACGTTTACCGACCTTCTGAAACAGGCTTGATGCAGAGCGCGGACGCCTTGTGCGTCAGGTGGCGTGAGCCCGGCCATGCCGCTATAGCTCTTGCCAATCCATCTATCGCGGAGCCAACGACATGCCCAAGGATTCGACGCAGCCCGGTGGCCCGCCATCGGGCCGCGCCATCATCACCATCATCGGCTCCGACCGCGTCGGCATCATCGCCGGCATTGCGAATGTGCTCGCCGACGCCAATGTCAACATTCTGGACATCAGCCAATCGGTGATCCGCGAATTCTTCACCATGATCATGATGGTCGATCTGGCGGGTTCGGCCATCTCGTTCCACGCCTTGAGCGAGCGGCTGACGCGCAAGGGCCAAGAGCTCTCCGTGCGGGTCGAGATTCAACGCGAAGAAATCTTCAAGGCCATGCACCGCGTGTAGCGGCGCGCGACCGGCTGCCGGCCGCCGAAGCAAGCAGCAGGCGGCGACGCAAAGGACTAGGCTATGCGACATCTCAACTTCTCCGGCGAGGAGATCCTCGAAACCATCACCATGGTGCGGACCGAGCAGCTCGACATCCGCACCATCACCGTCGGCATCAGCCTGCTCGACTGCGTCAGCGACAATCCCGACACGCTGTGCCGCAATGTGTACGAGAAGATCGAACGGGTGGCGCGCAACCTGCGGCGGGTCAGCGCCGAGATTTCCGAGGAATTCGGCCTGCCGATCATCAATAACCGCATCGCGGTGACGCCGGTTTCGCTGATCGCCGGGCGCTCCCGGCCGGAGCACTTGTTGCGGCTTGCGGAAACGCTCGATCGCGCCGCGCACGATGTCGACGTCGATTTCATCGGCGGCTTCTCGGCGCATGTCGAGAAGGGCATGACAGAGATCGACGCCAATCTCTTTGCCGCTATTCCGCAAGCGCTGGCCACCACCAAGCGCGTATGCGCTTCGGTCAATGTCGGCTCGACCCGCGCCGGCCTGAACATGGATGCGATCGCCGCCATGGGCGGCATCATCAAGCGCGCGGCCGAGCTCACAGCCGAGCGAAGCTCGATCGGCTGCGCCAAGCTCGTCGTGTTCTGCAACGCCGTCGAGGACAATCCGTTCATGGCCGGCGCTTTTCACGGCGCGAGCGAGCCGGAATGCACGGTCAATGTCGGCGTCAGCGGACCGGGTGTCGTGCTGCGCGCGATCAAGGCCGCGGGTGACGCCGATTTCGGCACGCTCGCCTCGGTCATCCGCCGCACCGCATTCAAGATCACGCGCGCCGGCGAACTGGTCGGGCGGACCGCCGCGAAGCGTCTGGGCCTGCCGTTCGGTATCGTCGATCTCTCGCTCGCACCGACGCCGGCCGAGGGCGACAGCGTGGCGCGCATCCTGGAAGAGATCGGGCTCGACAGTGTCGGCACGCATGGCTCGACGGCGGCGCTGGCGCTGCTCAACGACGCGGTGAAGAAGGGCGGCGCCATGGCGTCGAGCTATGTCGGCGGCTTGTCCGGCGCCTTCATTCCGCTGTCGGAGGACGCCGGCATGATCGAAGCCGCCGAGCACGGTTTCATCACTATCGATAAGCTCGAAGCGATGACCGCGGTCTGTTCGGTCGGGCTCGACATGATCGCCATTCCGGGCAACACGCCGGCGGAGACCATCGCGGCGATCATCGCCGACGAAGCCGCGATCGGCATGATCAACAAAAAGACGACCGCCGTGCGGCTCATTCCTGCAGTCGGTAAGAATGTCGGCGACTGGGTCGATTTCGGCGGGCTCCTCGGGCGCGCGCCGATCGTTCCGGTCAACACGCGCTCGTCGAGCCGATTGATCGCGCGCGGCGGTCGCATACCTTCGCCGCTGCAAGCGCTGATCAATTAGGCCGCCGTTAACGACGTTGGCTTAGAGATTTCTCAAGCCCCCGACAGGACTGAGTTGCCGAGCGACTCAGCGAGCAACTTTCCCGTTCATTCCATTTGTTCTTCTCGGGCTGCGTACATTGGCCCTGCCCTACCGATCCTCATTCGATGGTAGCTATGTACGCACACACCAGAACTCTTTTGCGCGCTAGTTTGTCGTTTCAGCCTTCATGCCAGCGGCGCTGGCCTCCGCCGCCGATTTCCCGCTTCCTCCGCCGTTGCCGGCCTGGACATGGTCGGGCTTCTACCTCGGCGGCCAAATAGGCGGATTCGGGGGCACGTCGACTTTTTCCGATCCATACGGGCCTTCGATCTTCGGCGATAAGGTCACCACAAATGGATTTCTGGCCGGCCTCCAGCTTGGCTACGATTGGCAGGTCGCTCCAAAATGGGTCGTTGGCGTCCTGGCTGACACCAACTTTCTCGACAGCAGGGGCAGCTTCACGTGTGTGCAAGCCGCTCCGACAATGATCGGATCGAATTGCGAAGTGAGTCCGCGCGCGCTGGCAACCGTGGCAGGCCGTGTCGGCTTTCTCATCGATCCGCTGAACCATACGCTCGTCTACGGCAAAGCCGGCGGGGCGTGGATGGACAGCCACATCTCGATCCATCCCGGCAACGCACCATTCGGAGATTTCGCCGGCGCCGAATTTCCAGGCTCAGCGACGAGCGCAAACGCCAGTGCGTGGGGTGGGATGATCGGCGCTGGACTTGAGCACGCTCTTACACCCGCTTGGTCGATCAGCTTTGAATATGACTATTATCGCTTCGCTTCGACCAACGTTTCCACACCGCAGACCATCAGCGCCACGCGCACGGCGCCGCCGACATTCACCGAGGATCCGAGCAGCACTTCCGGCGTGACGGCGGATATGCAAGTCGTCAAGCTGGCGTTGAACTATCATTGGGGCGAGGACCTGGCAGCCGCGTGGACCTACGTTCCGGCTCTCGCCATCGCCGCAATGCCTGCCGCGGCTCAGCCGGCTCCCTTCTTGAACGGCTGGGCAATCGAGGGCGGCACCCGCTATTGGTACAGCACCGGCACTTCAAAGAATACGAGCGGCGGCGGCACTCTCTTGTCGCGGTTGACCTACGACAACCTGACGGGCCAGTCGGGAGAATTTTTCACTCGCGTCGACACACCGGCCGAAGTGTTCATCAAGGGATTCGTCGGCGCCGGCGCCATCACCGGCGGAAAGATGAACGACGAGGACTGGGGCCTTATCGAAGAAATAGATTCCGAAGAGAAGACCAAGGTGCCTACCGCCTTCGAGGTCACCGGTTCCACCGTTTCCGGGTGGCTCAAATACGCCGCAGGCGATGTCGGCTACAACGTGTGGCATACCCACGATTACAAGGTCGGTCCGTTCGTCGGCTACAGCTACTTTCATCAGACCATGAATTCATTCGGCTGCGTGCAATTGACGACGCCAGGATCGATTTGCGACCCTGCTGCCCCGGCCAATCAGACAACCATCTCGCAGGACGATACGTGGCAGGCACTCCGCGTCGGCGTCTCGGCCGTCGCTACAATTTGGGAACGCTTCGGGATCAACGGCGATGTGGCTTACCTGCCGTATGCTCAGTTCAGCGGTCTTGATTCCCATTGGCAACGGAGTCCGGTCGCTTTTTACCCGCAGGATGGCACCGGACGCGGCGTGCAAGCCGAGCTCATCCTGACTTATCGCATCACCGAAAATCTTAATGTCGGCGTCGGCGGGCGCTACTGGGCCTTCTGGAGCACGAACGCCAACCAGAGCTGCCATGGCGGCTGTGATCTGACTGCGCCGTCAGGGACCGTCTCGACGATTCCGCCTTCGCCTTTCACAACCAATACCCAACGCTACGGCACGTTCGTCCAAGCGAGCTATCGGTTTGGTTCGGCTCCGTAGTGCAGCGCACCGGGCGCGCCGTTCGCTGCCTGAGGTGCTCATCAAAATAGCGCGCAATCAAGCCGGCACAGTTCCGCTCATGCTCGCGAAAGTGAGCGGATCACGCCGGCGGCTTATGCGACAGCCAGCGGTCAGCCTCGGCGGCGGTGAAAAAATCGGCCAGCGCTGCATTCATGACCGCCGGCTCTTCGCTCGTGATGTTGTGACCGGAGCGCGGAACAACCAGCAAGCCCGCTGTCGGCACCGTGGTTTTCAGAAACACGCTGCCCTCGATGCAGGTGTCGTCCTCGTCGCCGACGATGACAAGAAGCGGTACGGAGAAGCGTTTCAGATCCGCCTCCAGATCCCAGAGCGTCGGGCGCTTGGCTTGCAGCATCGACATGGTCAGCGCATGGCCGAGCGCCGAATGCTCGCCGAGCATGCGGGCGAATTCGGCGAAGCCGCGCGGGTCCTTGTACTTGTGCGTGCGGCGCGACGGCGCGTCGGCGTAGATGGCCGCCGCGGTTTTGATGTCATTGTCGGTGAAGAGCTTGGCATTCTCGGCGGCGACCTTGCGCATGGCTTCGCGCGCCGCCGGGTCGGCGACCGAGCCCCAGCCGCAGCCCGCCGCCGTCACCGAGATACAGCGCTCGGGATGGCGGATGCCGATATGCAAGGCGGTGTAGGCTCCCATGGAATGGCCGACCACGTGCGCCTTAGTGATGCCGAGCGCGTCCATGATCGCCGCCACATCGGCGCGCGCGATGTCCTGGCCATAGCGCGCCGGATCGCTCGGCACCTCCGAGGGCGGATAGCCGCGCGCCGAGAAGGTGACGCAGCGATGCGAGCGCGAGAAGGCGCGGATCTGCGGCTCCCAGGTCCGGTAATCGCCGGCGAATTCGTGGACGAAAACTACCGGCGTGCCGATGCCGGCTTCCTCGTAATAGAGCTTGGTGCCGTCGCTGCTGGTGATGGTGGGCATGCCGTGTCTCGCTTGTGGCTAGGGCGGGATGACTTTTCTTTGCATCGCCATCCCGCTCTGGCGTCTTGTCCGAGCATGATCTTTTCCGAAAACCGGTACCCACTTTTCGCGATCATGCTTGAGCGGCAGACCTTGGCTCAGGCGGCGCGCGGCAGCAAGTCGAGTTCGCTGATCTGTGTCACCGGCTCCGGCAAGAAGCCGCCGACGATGTCGTAGCCGACGGCACGCATGAGGCCGCGCGCCGGGTTCATGGCGACCGCAAGCCGCGTATAGGGATTAAGCACCGGCTCGCGCACCCAACCGAAACCGACGCCCGCTACCGGTCCGCCCCATTCCGCCAGCGCGTCGCGGCGCGCGCGGCTTAGTCGCGCGGCTTCGGCAAACGAGCAATTCAGGAAGCGCCGGGTGCCGATGCGGCCTTCCCAGCCGGGGCGGCAGGGCACCCAATCGTTGGCGGCGCAGGTGTCGTCCTCCCGCGTGACAAAGGCGTCTTCGGTTCGTTCGATCACGCAGCGCTCGTGCGGTGCGCAGCCGACGAGGGTGTAGATCACAGCGCGCGACAGCGGCGTCTGCTCTAGTGCTTCGCGCGCGGCCTCATAGGTCGCGCAGGTTTCGAAAACTTGCCGCAACAATTGATCCGGCGGCATGCGGCCGTCGCCCGACCAGACCCGCACGGCATTGAGTGCGAAGTCGCAAGGCCGCAGCCAAGCATGCTCGGTGCGCCGCCACATCGGCGCCTGGTTGAGCGCAGCGGCAAAGCGGCCCGGCGCCAATGCGGTCAGCACGCCGACATAGCCGAGCCAGGTCACGCTGATAAAGTCGCCGGCAGCGCCGCTCATATGCGCAAGCTCGGTGTGATGGCCGAGCCCGTGAAACGGCCAATCGAGCGTACGCAACAGCCAGGGCACACCGTCAGGGGCGCTGGCGCGCGACGTACATCCCCATTGCATCGAAGCGTTGAGGAGCCACACCCCGGAGAAATCGAGCGCACCGGCGATGGCCGCGATCTCATGCAGGTAAGGCGAGCGGGAGCGCGCGAGCCAACGTTGCGAAATCCAGTCGAAGGACGGCACCAGCGGATGGGCGGCGCGCGGCAAAGAGCCGAGGCACGCATCGCGCAGCGCACGGGCCTTCGTTGGGTTTTCCAGCGCATGCCGGGGCGGACCGCCGTCGCGCACATCAACCAGCGGAATGGCGGGCAAGGCTGCGTTTAAGGCTGCGCTCAACGGTGCGTTCATAACCGCCCTCCTACCTTCAAGTCATGTCCGGATTTTGTCGCGTCGCTCCTCGGGAAGGCCAAAAGCCGCCAAACAACAACTGTTCTCTTTCGGCCACGCCCCCGCCAGCACCGGTCCAGGTACGCTTGCGCCGGCGCACCGACGGGCCCAATTACCAGCGGTGGTGCCCGGCACGCCATCATGGAAGGAAGCAGCGATGAACGACGGCAAAAGCATTCCGAAACGCTTGCTGGGCGCATCCGGCATCGAGGTCTCGGCCATCGGGCTTGGCTGCATGTCGCTGTCCGGCGTTTATGGGGACGAGCAGCGATGAGGACGGGATCGCGCTGATCCGCCAGGCGCTCGACGGCGGCATCACGTTGCTCGACACCTCCGACATGTACGGCTTCGGCCATAACGAGGAACTGGTCGGTCAGGCCATCAAGGGCCGGCGCGGCGAGGTGGTGCTGGCGACCAAATTCGGCAATCTCGGCGGGCGCGAGGGCAAGATCGCCGAGGGGCGGCCGGACTATGTCATCAGCGCCTGCGAGAAGAGCCTCAAGCGGCTCGGCGTCGATGTGATCGATCTTTACTATCAGCACCGTATCGACCCGACCGTGCCGGTGGAAGACACGTTCGGCGCCATGGCACAACTCGTGGCGCAAGGCAAAGTGCGCGCGCTCGGCATCAGCGAAGCGCGGCCGGAGACGATCCGCCGCGCGCATGCGGTGCATCCAGTCGCGGCGGTGCAGAACGAGTTTTCGCTCCTCTACCGCACCGAGGCGGAGGAAACGCTGCACACGACGCGCGCGCTCAATATCACCTTCGTGGCGTACTCGCCGCTCAGCCGCGGGCTCCTCACCGGCGCGGTGGCGGACCAGAGCGACCTCGCCGAAGCCGACGCGCGCCGCCGGCACCCGCGCTTCGCGCCGGAGAATCTCGGCCGCAACATGGCACTGGTGCAGCGGATCGAGGAGATCGCGCAGGCAAAGAAATGCACGCCCGGCCAGTTGGCGCTGGCCTGGCTGTTGGCGCGGGGCAACGACATCGTGCCGATCCCAGGCACGAAGCGGCCGGAGCGCTTGAAAGAGAATCTCGGCGCGCTCGCGATCACGCTGAGCGAGGCCGAGCTTGCGCAAATCTCCGATGCTATTCCGGTTGGCGCCGCCGCGGGCTTGCGCTATCCGGAAGCGCAGATGAAAAGCGTTTATCTGTAAGGCCATCGCCACGCGGGGCGCACGATCGCGAGAGAAGCATGATGCAGGCAATGAAATTGGGCCGAAACGGACCGGCGGTGAGCGCGCTCGGTCTCGGATGCATGGGCATGTCGCCGGGCGTCTACGGACCGGCCGACGAAGCCGAGAGCATCGCCACAATCCGCGCTGCGCTCGACGCCGGCATCAACTTTATCGATACCGGCGACTTCTACGGGATGGGCCACAACGAGATGCTGATCCGCCGGGCGCTCGAAGGCGTGCCGCGCGACCGTGTGGTCATTTCGGTGAAGTTCGGCTCGCTGCGCGATCCGGCCGGCATGTTCGTCGGCAACGACAGCCGGCCGGCCGCGGTGAAGAACTTTCTCGCCTACTCGCTGCGCCGGCTCGGCACCGACCATATCGATATCTATCGTCCGGCCCGGCTCGACCCGACGGTGCCGATCGAGGACACGGTCGGCGCTATCGCCGACATGATCCGCGCCGGTTACATCCGGCATATCGGGCTATCGGAAGTCGGCGCCGAGACGATCCGGCGCGCCCATGCGGTGCATCCGATCGCCGATTTGCAGATCGAATATTCCCTGATGAGCCGCGGCATCGAAAACAAGATCCTGCCGACCACACGCGAGCTCGGGATCGGCATCACCGCCTATGGCGTGCTTTCACGCGGATTGCTGAGCGGCCGGCTGCCGCCCGCCGGCAACAAAGGCGACCTCCGCATGGTGCGCATGCCGCGTTTCCAACAGGGCAACGTTGAGCAAAATCTGCGGCTGGTCGAAGGGCTGCGCCAGATCGGCAGCGAGAAAGGCGCAAGCCCGGCGCAACTCGCGCTCGCCTGGGTGCGCTCGTGCGGCGACGACATCCTGCCGGTGATGGGCGCGCGGCGGCGCGATCAACTCAAAGAGTCGCTCGACGCGCTCGACCTCAAGCTCTCCGCCGCCGATCTCGCGCGCATCGATGCCGCCGTATCTCCAGAACTCACGGCAGGCACCCGCTACGACACGCCGCAAATGGCGCATCTCGACAGCGAAGCGCATGCGTGAGGCGCGACGCGCTCTTGCGGGATGGGTTGAGCGTCGCTTGACACTTCAGACGCAGTTGCCAATCAAAGGGTCACCTGCTTCTCGCCGCATTCCTTGCAGGTAAAAGCCACGCGAAGCTCGCCTTGATTTGCCGAAGCGCGATTCGGCGCGCCGCACTTTCGGCACTTGGCGTCGATGCGGGTCTTGCCCTGCTTCACGACGACGTTTTTTCGCTCCAGCGCCTCTCTCACAAGACGCTCCGCCTCGTCGCGCATCTCTTGCTTTGACATTTCGCCGCTCTCTGCTTTCTGCGCAAGGGTCATACAGCCGGTCGCGGACCTGGGCAATGAGCCGCCGGGACGACCATTATGCTACACCCGATAAGTCGTCTTCATGTGACTGTTTTGCCACGTCGATCAGATCAGGGGATAGCCACACAGGCCCTGTGCGCAGTATCCACGTCTCCACGCTGCGGCGAATACCAAGCCCGAATAACCACGGAGGCTGACTTATCTTATCTTGGCCTATAGTGGGCCGCTGACAATGAACTTGGACGACGCAATTTCAGGATGAACAATGTCGATTCGGGAAGTTGAGACGATCGCAGCGACCACAACCACACCGCTACTGCTGCAACCGATAGGCTTTCGTAACGTGACGCTGCGCAACCGCATTGTGGTGTCGCCGATGGCGATGTACAGCGCGCATGACGGTTTCGCCGATGATTTTCATCTGGTTCATCTCGGGCGGTTCGCGCTCGGCGGCGCCGGTCTCGTTTTCATCGAAGCGACCGCGGTCACCGAGCAAGGACGGATTACCGCGGGCTGCAACGGGCTGTGGCTCGACGCGCAAATCCCGCAGCTCAAGCGCATCACCGATTTCCTGCACCGCTTCGGCAGTGCGGCCGGCATGCAGCTCGCGCACTCCGGCTGGAAGGGCTCGACACGCCGGCCCTGGCATGGCGGAACGCGGCTCGACGACGAGGATGTCAAGCTGCGCGGCGAGCATTCATGGCCGATCGTTTCGGTCGGCGATGAAATCCTTCGACGGCGAGATGCCGGGCCCGAACGCGCTGACCGAGAGCGATCTTTCGGCCCTGATCGAGAGCTATCGCGCGGCCACGCAGCGCGCGCTGGCCGCCGGCTTCGATGTGATCGATGTCCATGCCGCGCATGGCTATCTGCTGCACTCGTTCCTCTCGCCGCTTTCCAACAAACGCGACGACCGCTACGGCGGCAGCATCGAGAACCGGATGCGCTTTCCGCTCGCGGTGGTCGAGGCCGTGCGCGCGGAATGGCCGGCAGACAAACCGCTCTTCGTGCGGATTTCGTCGGTCGATGGTGTCGATGTCGGGTGGACGATCGAGGATTCGGTTAGTTTCGCCAAGGCGCTGGCGGCGCGCGGCGTCGATGTCGTCGACTGCTCGTCTGGCGGCATGAAATTACCGCGCGACAAAAGCCTGGTGGCGCGCAATCCCGGCTTTCAGGTGCCGTTCGCCGCCAAGATACGCAAAGAGGCGCAGGTCGCCACCATGGCGGTCGGCCTGATCATCGAACCGCAGCAGGCAGAAGCGATCCTGCAATCCGGCGAGGCCGATCTGATCGCGCTGGCGCGCGAGATGCTGGCAAATCCGAACTTCGCTGGGCAGGCGGCGCTCGCGCTCGAAGGCGCTGCCGGCTGGGACCTCTGGTCGGATCAGTTTCGCTATTGGCTGGAACGCCGCGCCAAAACGCTCAAGCGCGAAGGGCGGGCATAAGCGCGCAACTCATAGAACGATGTGTTCGCGGGTAACGATGATCGGCAGATGGCCGTCAGGCAGGAAATTCGGTTCGTCGGCGCGGGTCGCGGCATATTGCGGCGTGGTGGTGCCGCGCTTCATATCGGCGGTCGAGGCGAACCAGGTGATCGCGAGCCCGTCGTAAGGGGGTGCCGCGCTCTTTTCATATTCGCTCAACGCGAGGTGGTTCTGCTCGTAGCGGTGCATAACCGGGATCGCGGCGGCGAGCGGACCGTGCACGTTGTGCCAATAGGCGCGGAACGGTTCGAGCGCCATGCCGGGGCGCTTGTTGACGAATTCGATATTCTTGACGGCGTTGTCCGGGATGCGTCCGTCCTTGATGACGTGGACATCGACCGGCATCACGACGGTGCGCTTGGTGTCGAGCAAGGTGCTTTCATCCGCACGCGCGGCAGCGAATTCCGGCGAGCCGAGATAATTCTCGTAACCGTCGACCGAGTCGAACCACATTTCGCCAATGGCATCGAATAGAAGTTCGCCCTTGCTGTAGCCTTGCGGCAGCGCGCAGGACTGCACATAGCGGCGTAGCCTCGGCCCTTTCGCCGCCAGCGGGCCGTACGTGGTGCGCAGATGATGCTGAAAGTCCGCGACCGAGAGGCCGGCGCGGCGCTTCATCAAGGTCACGATTTTCAGCATGCCCCGCCTCCCAATAATTTGCATCTAGCCGCAACAGCTCAAGCCGGCAATCTTGCTGGAGCGTGATCTTTTCGGAAAACCGGCTTCCACTTTTCCGGATCATGCTCTATCGCAACTCGTCCCGCAGCACGCGCTTGAGCACCTTGCCGGATGGATTGCGCGGCAAGTGCTCGCGCAGGATCAATTGCTTCGGCACCTTGAAGGCCGCGAGGTGCGCCCGGCAATGGCTCGCCAGCGTCTCGTAGTCGAGCGTGTGGCCGGGATTGAGCGCGACCACCGCCACCGGCCGCTCGCCCCATTTATCGTCCGGCAGGCCGATGATTGCCGCCTCGCGCACCTGCGGCATCTGATAGACCACACGCTCGACCTCGGACGAGGCGATGTTCTCGCCGCCCGAAATGATCATGTCCTTCACGCGGTCGGTAAGAAACAAGAACCCATCGTCGTCCAGGTAGCCGACATCGCCGGTGCGAAACCAGTCGCCGTAGAAGCTCGCCGCGGTCTTCTTGGCGTCGCGCCAATAGCCTTGCGTGATCTTGGCTCCGCGCAGACAGATTTCGCCCGGCTGCCCGCTCGGCAGCGGCTTGCCGTCCGGATCGCGAATGTCCACTTCGACATGCGGCAGCGCGCGGCCAACCGAGCCGATCTTCTCGATTTCGCGGCCAGCCTCCATCAGCGTGTCGCCGCTGCAAGACTCGGTGAGCCCGTAGCCATCGATATAGCGGCCCTTGGTGAAGTATTCGGAGAAAGCGCGGATGCGCGATTCAGGCGTGCGCTCGCCGCCGCCGATCACCCAGCGGATGGTCGAGACATCGAAGGACGCGCGATCGGGATGCGCCAGCACCGAACCGAGCATGACCGGCGCAAGCCACGCACAGGTGAGCTTCTCGGCCGAGATCGAGGTGAGGACGCGCTCGACATCGAAATCGCGATGGACGTAAACCATGCCGCCGACCCAAAGAACCGCCATACCGGGCAAGTCGAACGCGCCGACGTGATAAAGCGGGCCGGTCACCAGCAAACGCGCGTCGGCGTCCAGCCCGAGCGCGATGACGTGATCCACGCACTTCCAGTAAAAGTTAGTGTAGGTGTGCATCACGCCTTTCGGCCGGTCGGTGGTGCCTGACGTGTACATCAGGCGGAACAATTCATCGGGCGCTCGCAGGTGCATGGGCGCGGCCGGAGCGTCGGCGGCGAATGTCGCGGTGTCGATCTGCGCCGGCTCGTCCAAGAGGATTGTCGCGGTTATATTTTTCACGGTGGGCGCAAACTCGGCATCGGTAAACAAGAGCTTCGCGTCCGCATTGCCGACGATGTATTCGACCTCGTCGGCAGCCAGACGAAAATTGATCGGCAGGAACACGGCGCCGAGATGACTTGTGGCGAAGGCGAGCTCGAGAAAGGCGGCGGAGTTCTTCATCATCACCGCGACGACGTCGTTTGGTCCGATGCCGCGCGCGGCGAGATAGCCCGCGGCTTTCTCGATACGCTGGTAGAATTCGGCGAAGCTGATGCGGCGGTCTTTGTAGACGATCGCCAGCCGCTCCGGCGTGCGCGTCGCGTGGTAGCGGATGAAGCTCGACAGATTGATCATCGTGAAGCTCCCGGTGCTAGAGCGCATCCAGTCGAACGCGCTCTAATTTTTTCTTGAGGTTGCGCATGTCCTTATTGGAAAACCGGTACCCACTTTTCCGGGACATGCGCTAGTAGGACCGCGGCAATCCGAGATTCTGCTGGGCGATGAAATTGAGGATCATCTGCTCGGAAATGGGCGCGAAACGGAACAGGCGAGCATCGCGCCAGAGCCGTTCCAGGTGCGTCTCCTTGGCGAAGCCCATGCCGCCGAGCGTCTGCATGGCGTTCTCGATCGCCGCCGAAGCCGCCTGCGAGGCTATCAGCTTGGCGATATTCGCCTCCGAGCCATAGGGCATGTTTTGATCGAACAGCGCGGCGGCCTTGTAGTTCATCAAACGCGCGCATTCGAGCTCGGCGAAGGACTGCGAGAGTGGGAACTGAATGCCCTGATACGTGGCGATCGGCTTGTCGCCGAACACCCGCCGCTCGTTCGCATAAGCGACCGCCTGCCGGAGCGCGAGCGTGCCCGCCCCCACCAAGCCAGCCGTTGTGACGATGCGCTCGGTGTTGAGCACGTCGAGGAGCTCATGCCAGCCCTTGTCGAGGGTGCCGACCAGTTCGCCGCCGTCGACATGCACATCCTCGAAGAACACGCTGCAGGAGGACAGCGTGTTGGTGCCGAGCTTCTCGATCGGCGTGAAGCTGAGCCCCTTGCGCTCGACATCGACGATGAACATCGACAGGCCGTCGGTGCGGCGCTTGACCTCCTGCGACTTGGCGGTGCGCACGACCACCAGCATCTTCTGCGCTACGTCGACGCCGGTGATCCAGATCTTGCGGCCGTTCAGGCGCCAGCCGTTGCCGTCCCGGGTCGCGAAAGTTTTGATCTCAAGACTGTTCGAGCCGGCGTCCGGCTCGGTGAGCGCCATGCAGCAATTGATCTCGCCGGCGATGATCTTAGGCAACAGCTCGGACTTCATCGCTTCGGAGCCGAAGCGCGCGATCGACACGCCGCCGAAAATGGGGTTGATCATGAAGAGCTGGCCGACGGTCGAGCCGCCGCCGCAGGCGGCGAGCGTTTCCACGATCAGCGCCATCTCCTGCATGCCAAGCGCCGCGCCGCCATATTGGTCGGGCAGCGCCACGCCGCACAGCCCAGCATCGCATACGGCGCGCCAGAATTCCTTCGGGAAGCTCTTCTTTGCGTCGAGCTCGCGCCAATAGTCGAGGCCGAACCGGTCGCCCACTTTGCGCGCGGTTTCTACGATCTGTCTTTGGTCATCCGATAGAAGAAAATCCATGGGGCGATTCCGTGCTCAGCTGGCGAGAAGAACAAGCGGCGCTTCGAGCATGTGGCGAATTTCGCGCAGCAGGCGCTGGCCTTGCTGCGGTTCGAGAGCGGAAGTGCGGGCGGTCAACACGATGGTGAGGAGCGCCGCGCGAACGGCGCGGCGTTCGGCGTCGGGGCGAAACGCCTCGCGCACCGCACCAATCGTGAGCGAAGCCGCCCAGCCGCTCGGCGGATCGGCGGAAAAGAAGGAAATCCCCTCCAGTGCCCGTTCGATCCAGACCGTTCCGTGCGGCGCGGCGGCATCGGCAGCAGCGGCGGAATTTTTGGCTTGCGCAATGAGACCACTAAGTGTGCGGCAATCGCCACCGGCGAGAAGGCTCGCCGTCCCCTCCCCGCGTTCGCGGTTTGCGGCGAGGCCTATGACGAGCGGTTCGGAAAGGACGCCGGACACTTTGGCGGCGGCCAAAGCGACGAAGTGCGCAAGCTCGGCGTGCAACTCGGGCAAGTCGCTGTTGATTTGTTCGGTCAATGCGAGAAGCGCGGTGATGTCGACGTCAACGCCGGCGCTAAACGCGGCCGCGCGCGAGACCTCGCTTGGCTGTGCCGCCGGTGGGTGCGGCGCGGCCCCCTTCGCAGCTATCGCGCGCTCGACATCGGCGGCTTTGATCCGCCCTCGCGGCCCGCTGCCATCGAGACCACGCAAATCGATGCCGCCCTGACGCGCCAAGCGTCGCGCAAAGGGCGTCGCAAGAGTTCGGCTACCGTCGGCACGCGCTTGCGGCTTTGTCGCAGGCGCCGTAGCCGGCAAAGCTTCCGCTGCGGCTTGGGGTGCGGCGGGCACCGGTTCCGCAGCCGCCACGACTTCCGGCGCATCGAGCGAGATTTTAATGTCGCCGACATCCCAGCGCCCGATCGGCGTGCCGACCGGCACGGCATTTCCGGCGGCCACCAGCACTTCCTGCAGGAGGCCGGGCGCTGGCGCCTCCACGTCGTAGGCTATCTTGTCAGTCTCGACGACGAGGATGATGTCGCCTTGGGCAAAGCTCTTGCCCGGCGCCACATCCCAGCGCGCGATCGTGCCCTCGGTCATCGTCAGGCCGAGCTTGGGCATGACGAAATCCGTGGTGCCCATGTGTGTTACCGCCGCTCGAACTGCATGATCTCAGTGCCCGGCAAAGGAGGCTTTGCGCTTTTCAAGAAACGCGCTGCAGCCCTCGTGGGCGTCGCTGGTATCGAACACCAGACCGATCATGCTTTGCTCATAGGGCAAAGCGGCCGAAAGCGGCATGTCGGCGCCGTTGGTCAAGGTGCGCTTGAGCAATTTGAGCACCAGCGGACTCTTGGCCGCGATCTTTGCGGCGATATTGCGCGCCTCGACCAAGACGCTCTGCGCCGGCACAACTTTGTTGGCAAGCCCGATGGCGACCGCCTCGGCGGCGGAAATCTGCTCGCCGGTAAACATGATCTCCTTGGCGCGGCAGAGTGGTACCTGGCGGATGATGCGCTGCGTACCGCCGGCGCCGGGAAACAGCCCAAGCGTGATCTCCGGCAATCCTAAGCGCGCCGTATCGGCGAGAATGCGGATGTCGGTTGCGAGAATAAGCTCGGTGCCGCCACCGAGCGCAAAGCCGTTGACCGCCGCGATGGTCGGCTTGTCGGAAATCTCGATGCGGCGGAAGACGCGATGCACAATCTCGGCGAATTCGCGGTAATGCGCCAGGCCGCCGCGCGAATTGAGATCGGCGATGTCGCCACCCGCGACGAAGGCCCGCTCGCCGGCGCCGGTAATGATGATGACGCGGACATCGTCGTTGCGTTCGACCCGGTCGAACACCGCTTCCAGCTCCAACAGCGTCGGCACGTCGAGCGCGTTGAGGACCTTCGGCCGGTTGATGGTTATGACCGCGATATGATCGGACACCGCTTCGGTAATGCGCTCTTCCATCTCGTCCCTCCTGTCACATCTGTTCCGGCTTGCACCCCGTGATGCGCAGGCCGCTATTTGATTTTATGCGATCGCACGCTTCACCGCGGCGGCGATCCGGCCGGCATCCGGCCGGTACCAATCTTCCAGCGATTTCGCGAATGGCGGCGGCATGAACGGCGCACCGACGCGCACCAGCGGGCCATCGAGCTCGTCGAAGCCGATATCCGCCAGCCGCGCGACGATTTCGGCACCGACGCCAAACGCTTCGACGGCTTCGTGACACACGACCAACCGGTGGGTGCGCGCCAGCGATTCCAGCACGGCTTCCTCGTCCCATGGCTGCAGGCTGCGAAGATCGAGGACCTCGGCGTCAACACCCTCTTTGGCCAAGATGTCGGCGGCCGCGAGACTGACCGCCACCATCGCCCCATAGGTGACGATGGTGACGTCCTTGCCGGTGCGCGCGGTTCGCGCCTTGCCAATCGCCACCGGCGGCGGCGGCTCCGGCAGGTCGCCCTTGGTGGCGTACAGCGCCTTGTTCTCGATCACGATCACCGGGTCGTCGTCTTCGATCGCCGCGCGCGTCAGAGCATAGGCATCGGCAACGTTCGACGGGCACACCACTTTGAGGCCCGGCACATGGGCAAGCCAAGCTTCGAGACATTGCGAATGCTGCGGGCCGGCATTGATGCCGCCGCCGTGCGGCATGCGCACCACCATCGGCACCGAGACCTGGCCGCCGAACATGAAGCGCGCCTTGGCGGCCTGATTGACCAGCGCGTCCATGGTGAGCGTGACGAAGTCCATGAACATGATTTCGACCACCGGGCGCAAGCCGGTCATGGCGGCGCCGACGGCGGCGCCGACGATGGCGGCTTCTGAAATCGGCGTGTCGCGCACCCGCTCGGCGCCGAACTTTTTCAGGAGCCCGCGGGTGACGCCGAACGGCCCGCCCGCCTCGCCGACATCCTCGCCGAAAAGGATAACCGAGGAATCCTGAGTCATGGCGTCGATGAGCGCGCGATTGATCGCCTGGCCAAATCTCACTTCAGTCATGCGGCGGCATCCGCACGCGCGGGAACGCGCGAAGATTTGGGAGAATAAACGTCGGCCAGCGCCGCCGCCGGCGCCGGCGCCGTGCCGGAGCGGGCGGCGGCCACCGCCTCGTCGACGCGCCGGCGCGCGGTTTCATCGCTCGCGGCGATCTCGCCATCCGGCACGCCCATGGCGCGCAGCTCGTCGGCGGCGCGTTTGAGCGGATCCTTGCGCCCGATCTCGTCGAATTCGCCGGGATCGCGATATTTCTGCGGATCGCCTTCAAAATGGCCCCGCACGCGCGTGGTCTTGCATTCGACGAGACGCGGCCCGCCGCCGGCGCGTATCGCTTCGATCGCTGAGTGCGCCGCTGCGCGAACCGCGATGACATCGTTGCCGTCGACGCGCTCGGCCGCGATCTGGAAAGTCTCGGCTAGTTTTGACGGCTCGGTCGCGATTTGCCGCGCGGCCGGCGAGAATTCCGACCAGCCATTGTTCTCGCAAACAAACAAAATCGGCAGCTTCCACAAGGCCGCCATGTTGAAGCTTTCGTGCAGCACGCCTTCGGCCAAGGCGCCGTCGCCGAAAAACACGCAGGCGATCGCGCCGGTCTTGCGCAATTGATGCGCCATTGCGCTGCCGACCGCGATGGGAAGTCCAGCGCCGACAATGCCGTTGGCTCCGAGCATGCCGACGGACATGTCGGCAACATGCATGGAGCCGCCGCGGCCGCGGCAATAACCCTCGCTCCGCCCCATGATCTCAAGAAAGAAACGCGACAGGTCGAGGCCTTTGGCGATGGCGTGACCGTGCCCGCGATGATTGGAGGCGAGCGTGTCGTCGGTTCGCAGCGCGCCGGCGACGCCGACCGCTACCGCTTCTTGTCCGATCGACAAATGGATGAAGCCCGGAATTTCGCCGTCGCCGAAGAGAAGCGACAAGCGTTGCTCCACTTCGCGGATCAGACGCATGTCGGCATAGAGCCGCAAAAGCTCGGCCGATGAAGGCTTTATCTGGCCCGCGGCCACCGGCGCCTCCCGATTTTGAATGTTGATTCATAGTTCATTTTGATGTAGAATAGGATGGTAAGCAGCGGCCTGTCAATCGATGGACGAGATCGGTCGACTGGCCGAAGAACGCGGCTCGCCGCTCCGGCCGAACACCGCGCACCGTCAGGCGTGTGCAAGTGAAGTGAAGCGCGGGTGGCTTTCGTCGGCGAGCCGCAAGCGCCCGTGAGCATCAAGTGTGCTAGGCGCGAACGATGGACGTGTCGGCGGCAGGCAAAAAGATTCGAGGCGGATGTGCGTCTCGGCGCGACGCTTTCGCACATGCGACACGAACGATTTTTTCGATTTCGTGACCCCTTCATCCTGCCTGCGCACCGCGCGTCAATTGACGGCGCACGGGGGATAGACGACACTCGCGGGCGACGAGCGGCTTGTTGAAAAAAAACATAACCGAGCCGTTCGTGATGTCGCGATAGTTTATCTCCGGCGCATCCAAGGGAGGAAGCCCGATGACACCAACTCATAAGAATTGTCTCGATCGCCGCACCCTGCTCAAAGGCGCCGCGGCAAGCACCGTCGGGATTCTCACCGCTCCGATGGTTGCCCGCGCGGAAAGCAAATCGATCAAAGTCGGCATGACGACAATCTTGTCGGGCCGCGTGGCACAGCTCGGCACCTCATCGCGCAACGCCGTGATGATGGAGGTGGAAAAGATCAACGCCGCCGGCGGCCTTGCCGGTCGGCAGATCGAAATGGTCATCCGCGACTTCAAAGGCCAGCCGCAGGAAGCGGCGCGGATCGCGCGCGAACTGATCAACACCGAAGGCTGCGAATTGCTGATCGACGCGGAAGCGTCGTCCGGTGCGTTCGCCGTCCATGAGGTGGCGCGCGATCTCGGCATGCTGACGCTGCACACCAATTCCGAGACAAGCCAGCTCAGCGCCGATCCGAAACTGCGGCTGCCAAATGCCTTCCGCCTCGCCCGCCAGGGTGTGCACGACGCCATTGTCGGCGGCGCCTATTCGGCAAAGGTCGCCAAGGCGAAGGGCTTGACCAAGTGGATGACCACGTCGCCGGATTATGCCTATGGCCGCGACACCACCGCCGAGTTCATGACCTACGTCAAATACTTCAACCCGGACGTGGAGCTTGTCGGCGAAGCCTGGCCGAAACTGTTCCAGCCGGATTACACCGAAGTCCTCACCAAGATCCTGCAGGCCAAGCCGCAGGCGCTCTATTCCTGCCTGTGGGGCGGCGATCTCACCGCCTTCATCGACCAAGGCAACATCTACGCGCTGTTTCAGCAGACCGAGACTTTCGCGGTGAACATGGCCGACTACACCGCACTCACAGCGGTGAAGAATCTCCCGAAGGGCATTCACTCGGGCGACCGCTACATCAAGACGTTTCCCAACACGCCCGAGAATGCCGCCTGGGGCGATGCTTATCGGGCGAAGTACAACGAATATCCGACCAACTGGTCGTGGGAGAATGCGAGCGCCATGCATTTCCTGGCGGCTGCCGCCAAAAAAGCGAATTCCGCGGACAGCGCCAAGCTTGCCGAGGCGCTCACGGGATTGACGATCGAGTCGCCGTTCGGCACCGACGGCCACGTGACGCTCCGGGCCGACGATCACACCATCGTCGGCTATGCCATCGGCTGGGGCACGACGATTCCTTCCGAGCCTTATGTCACCGACATGACGGCGGGTGATTGGAAACAGATCTTCGAGCTCGAAGCCGATTGGAAGAAGAAAAAGAATTATACGTGAGACCGGAGCCAATCGCTTCAGATTGAATCGATTGGCGCTCTAACTTTTTGGTGGAGCATGATCTTTTCGGAAAACCGGTTTCCACTTTTCCGCATCATGCTCTGTCGCGACCTGACCTAACACGGCCGCCCGCGCGCTCACGCCGGTGGCCGTTCGGCATCATCGTCCAACGCCTGTTGCGGTCCGTCATGGATTTAGCCACGCTCGCGACCTGCCTGTCCTCCTCCGCTTGTCTGGTGACGCAGGCAACCGGCGGCCTGATCATCGGCATGCTGCTGTTTCTGGTCGCGGCCGGGCTGACGCTGATCTTCGGCGTGCTGAAAGTCGTCAATTTCACCCACGGCTCGTTCTACATGCTGGGCGCCTATTTCGCGCTCACGATTTTCAAATTCACCGGCAGCTACACGCTGACCATCCTCGGTGCGGGCGTGGCGACCGCGATCGTCGGGCTTATCTTCGAGCGCCTGTTCATCAGCCGGGTCTACGGCCAGAACGTGCTGATGCAGCTTCTGGTCTGTTACGGCTTCATCCTGATCTTCGACGATCTCGTGAAAATCATCTGGGGGCCGGAATTCAAATCGATGGGAATGCCGTCGACCTTCCAGGTGCTGCCGCTGTTTATTGCCGGCGGCGTCGTGCCGCCGTTCTATTTGTTTGTTGTCGGCATGGCCTTCATCATCGGGCTTGCGCTCTGGCTGCTGATCGACCGCACACGGCTCGGCAAAACCATTCGCGCCGCGGCCGTCAATCCCAACATGGTTGCGGCGCTCGGCATCAATACCGGCTATCTGTATGGCCTGGTATTTGCGCTCGGCGGGTTGCTGGCAGGATTTGCCGGCGCACTCGCTGCGCCCGTGCGCTCGCTCACGCCCGGCATGGGATTTTCGGTTCTCATCGAGTCGTTCATCGTCACCGTCATCGGCGGCATGGGATCGATCATCGGCGCCTTCGTCGCCGCGCTCGCGATCGGGCTCATCCGCGCCTTCGGCAGTCTGGGCTTTCCGCTCTTCACCGACGGGCTGATGTATCTGTTCATGGTGCTCATTCTGATCGCCAGGCCGACGGGCCTGTTCGGCAAGGAAATCGCCTGACCATGGCGCGGCGCTCGCTGGCATTCGATCTCCTGATCGGCGCGGCGGCGTTCGCAATCCTGGCATTCCTGCCGGTTGTTTGGCCGAGCAAGGCGCTGGTCGATTTCGTGATCCGCGGCGCGGCCTTGGGCCTGTTCGCGACTTCGCTCAATTTTCTGGTCGGCTATGGCGGCATGGTGTCATTCGGCCACGGCATGTTCTTCGGGCTCGGCGCCTATACGTTCGCGCTTTTGATGCAGCGAACCGGCATGCCGATCCCGGCCGCGTTCGCGCTGACGCTGCTGATGTGCGCAGTGCTCGGGCTGATGGTCGGCGCCATCTGTGTGCGGCTGAAGGAAATCTACTTCGCCTTCCTCACGCTCGCCTTTCAGATGCTGCTGCACAGCCTGATCATTCTCTGGGTGCCGCTCACGGGCGGCGACCAGGGACTGCGCGGCGGCATTCCGCGGCCGCCCTTTCTCGGCATCAATCTCGCCAATCAGATGCATCTTTATGTGCTGAGCTGCGCGCTGCTGGTGGTCGGGCTCATCCTGATGCACCATCTCGTGCAATCGCCGTTCGGCTACACCTTGCGCATGATCCGCGACAACGCCGTACGCGCGAACTTTCTCGGCATCCCCGTGTTCCGCGTGCGCCTGACTGCTTTCGTGCTGGCCGGCATCTTCGCCGGCGCCGGCGGCGTGATCATGAGTCTGTTCGTCTCCGGCGCTTATCCGGAATTCGCCTATTGGACCATCTCGGGCGAAGGCGTTTTCATCATCATGCTCGGCGGGCTCAACAGCTTTCTCGGCCCGGCGGTCGGCACGATCATTCTGCTCCTGCTCAACGATTTTGTGACCCGCTTCACCGAATATTACGGGCTCACGCTCGGGATCATTATTTTGCTGTTCGCGCTCGGGCTGCGGCGCGGGCTGCTCGATGTCGTGCTCGATGCCTGGCGCCGGCATGCGTCGTTTGCCGGTGTCGGCGCCAAGCCGAGCGGCGTGTCGAAGGCGCCGCTATGATTGCCCAATCGCAGGCGCAGAGGTGACGGCCATGTTGCAGGTCGAAGACCTCTCAAAATCCTTCGGCGGCGTTGCCGCGATGCAGAATGTCACGCTCGACTTTCCGGCGGGCTCGCTGACGGCGATCATCGGACCGAACGGCGCCGGCAAGACCACATTCTTCAATCTGATCTCCGGCGCGATGCGCCCGGATCGCGGCCGGGTGAAGCTTGCCGGCGAGGACATCGGCGGCCTGTCGCCGACCCAGATCGTGCGGCGCGGCATCGGGCGCGCCTTCCAGATCGCCAGCATTTTTCCGTCGCTGACGGTGGAGGAAATCCTCACCGCCGCTGCGCAGGCGCATATGGGCAACGCGGAGCGCATTATGCGGCGTTTCCCGCTGCCGGAATGCCGCGATCGCGCCGCCGAAGTCATGACGATGCTCGGCCTCTCCGACAAAGCGGCTGTGACGTCGTCGAGCCTCTCGCATGGCGATCAGAAGCTCCTTGATATCGGGCTTGCGCTGGCGCTCGAGCCGCGCGTGCTTTTGCTCGACGAACCGACCGCAGGCATGGGACCGGAAGAGCGCTGGCAGATGATCGCCAAGGTCCAGGAATTGTGGGAGCGTCAGAAGATGACGCTGATCTTCATCGAGCACGATATGGATATCGTGTTCAAGATCGCGCAGACGATCCGCGTGCTCTGTTACGGCCGCGTGTTGGCCGAAGGCACGCCGGCGCAAATACGCGGCCATCCGGAAGTGATCGCCGCCTATCTCGGCACCAGCCAGGAAACCCGCGACTCATGAGCGCTCGCATCCTGTTCAGCGCGCAGAAGATCGACGTGTTTTACGGGTCGAGCCAGATTCTGTTCGGCGTCGATATCGAGCTTGCCGAAGGACAGACGACGGCGCTGCTTGGACGCAACGGCGCCGGCAAGAGCACGACGCTGAAGGCGATCGCGGGGCTCGCGCCGCCGCGGCGCGGCCAGGTCATGGTCATGGGCCGCGACATGGCGAACCGCAAGCCGCACCTGATCGCAAGAGCCGGCGTGGGCTTCGTGCCGGAAGACCGGCAAGTCTTCCCGGAACATAGTGTCGAAGACAATCTGGAGATCGCCGCGAAGAAAGGGCCGGACGGACAGGATTATTGGAACCTCGAGCGCATCTACGAAGTCTTTCCGTTGCTCAAGCCGTTGCGCCAGCGGCAGGCCGGCCGGCTTTCCGGCGGCGAGCAGCAGATGCTGGCGATCGCGCGCACGCTCATGGGCAATCCGGTCGCGCTGCTCCTCGACGAGCCGAGCGAAGGCCTGGCGCCGATTGTGGTGCAGCGGATCGCCGAGATCTTGCACCGCCTGCGCGGCTCCGGCGCCAGCATTCTGATCGCCGAGCAGAACATGCATTTCTGCCTCGGCATTGCCAGCGATGCCACGGTGATCGATAAGGGGCAGATCGTCTATCGCGACACGATCGCCGGGCTGAAAGCCAACGACGAGATCAGAGCCCGGTATCTCGCGATCTGAGTGTGTTGGCGCCGGCACGACAAAGCCGGGAAACAGGTCGCTTCGGAAGGGAAGTCACCCATGGCTCAACTTGGCAACGCCGAGCTAGCGGCGTCTGCAAGGACGCACGGCGGCACGGGCCGGCGGCTCGCAAACCGCATTGCGCTGGTGACAGGCGCCTCGCGCGGACTGGGGCGGTTCTTTGCGGAGACGCTCGCGCACGAAGGCGCCCACGTCATATTGGGCAACCGTTCCAATGTGCCAGAGATTACCGACGCCATCACGCGCGCGGGCGGCAAGGCAAATTTCGTGGCCATGGATGTGACGCGCGACGATTCGATCTTGCACGCATTTGAGGAGATCACGAAGCAATGGGGCCCGCCTACCGTCGTGGTCAACAATGCCGGCATCACCGACGTGGTCGACACGCTCGAAGAGGATCCGGCCGACTTCGACCGCATTCTGTCGACCAATCTGCGCGGCCCCTGGATGATCGCGCGCGAGGCGGCGCGGCAGATGGTGGCTGCCAAGATTCCGGGCTCGATCGTGAACGTGGCGTCGATCCTGGCGCTGCGGCAGGCCGGACGGGTCACGGCTTACGCCACCGCCAAAGCCGGCCTGGTGCAAATGACCAAGCAATTGGCGCTGGAATGGGCGCGCTACCGCATCCGGGTCAACGCGCTGGCGCCGGGTTACGTCGAGACCGATTTCAATCGCGACTTCTTCCGGACGGAAAAGGGCCAGGAGATGATTCGGCGGATTCCGTCGCGGCGCCTGACGCCGATGCAGGATCTGGCCGAGCCGCTGATCTTGCTTGCGGGCGACGGCGGCGCTTCGATTACCGGCGTCGTGCTGCCGGTCGATGCCGGACACTTGCTGTCGAGCCTTTGAGCGAGGCAGCGCGTTCCGACCGGAAAGGTCGCAGCGACCGCTTGACCCCGCATAATGAGTCTGGTTCATTTTGGCTCAAGCGGTCCGGTAATCACAATTGTGGCGGCATTGCTGCGAGTACGCAGATCATGCCGCGCCGATTGCGCGATACGCGCCGCGTCGGGAAAGCCCTGAGGAACAAGCTTGTACGCGATCGATACCTTCGACGGCGATAGCGTCCGAAGCCGGCTGCTGACCTACCTGCGCGGGCACGTCGGCGGCGGTGTCGAGATCGGAACGCTGAAGCGCTACACCGTGGGCTTTTCCTGGCTGACATTCGGCTTCAAAGCCAAATGGACCGAGCGTGGCGCGCGCGTCGAGCGCGATCTCATTTTGCGGCTCGGGCCGCCGAGCGGCATCTTTGCGCCCTACCGTGCGAGGCCGGAATTTCTCACGCTGCAGAGCCTCGCCGGCAGCGGCGTGCCGGTGCCGCGCGCCTATTGGTGCTGCGACGACAGCGAGGTTTTGGGTGCGCCGTTCTTCGTGTGCGAATTCGTCAAGGGCGATGCGCCGTTGCCGTGGACCGCGGACGGCGGGCCGGCTTTCGACGAAGCCGCTCGCCTCAATCTCGGCGATCAATTCCTCACCGCGCTCGCGGCCTTGCACAATTTCGATTGGCGCAGCGCGCCGGTTGCCGGCATCGGCGGCGCCACCGAGCCTGCGCAAACAGCGAATTCGCAAATCGCCTTCTGGGAAGAGCGCATGCGGCAATGGTCGACCCGCCGCTATCCCATGCTGGAGTGGGCGCTGATCTGGTTTCGCGCGCAGGCGCCGAAGGCGCAGCGCATCAGCGTGGTGCACGGCGATTATCGCATCGGCAATTTTCTCGAGCTCGACGGGCGGATTTCCGCGATCCTCGACTGGGAGCTCGTGCATCTGGGCGACCCGATGGAGGATCTCGGCTGGATCTGCCTGCAGGCCTGGCGCGGCCGCTCGCCCTATATGTGTCACCTGTTCACCCGCGATGAGCTGAAAAGCAAATACGAGGCGCGTACCGGCACGGCCGTCGATCCGTCGGTGCTGCATTACTGGGAGGCCTTCGGCACGTTCAAGCTCGCGGTGATGCATCTCGGCGCGAGCTTTTGTTTCGAGACCCGCGACTTCAACGATCTGCGCATGGCCGGCATGGGCGCACAATTGCCGCGCATGCTGTTGCAGCTCGAATCCGTGATGGAGCGGACGGCATGAACAATTCGCTCGAGCGATTGATCGCCGGCATCATCGCCACGCTGCGCACCGACGTGATCCCCAACGTCACGGACGCCTATGCGCGCGGCCAAGCGATCGGCGTCATCGATGTCCTCAACAATATCGCGCCGCGTCTGGAATGGGCGCGCGCGCCGCTCGCCGAAGCTGTGGCGCAGCGGCGCAACGCCTTGCGCGCCGTGCGCGCACTGGCGCCGCAAGCGCCCGCCGGCGCGGCCAGTTTGAGCGATCAGGCGATCGCGGCGGCAAGCTCGGCCGAGCTTGCGGCCGAGCGCGACCGGCTCGACGGCGAAATTTCCGATCTGATTGCGTGGACGCAAAGCGCAAGCGCGCGCGGCGATGTCGCCGCCGCAACGACGCTATTGCGGCAGCACGTGCACGATGAACTCACGCGCGACATGAAGATGACCAAAAAGCCGCTGTTCGCCGAAATCTCCAAGGCCACGGCCAGCGGGCAAGCAAAGAGTCAGAGTTGACCGAAGGCTCTGCTACGGAGCCGGGAGGAATGACCATGGACTATCATTTGGACCCGCGCATGCCGCGGCCGGATCAATGTGTCCAGCGGTACATGATCGAGCGGTGGGCGCGCGAGCAGCCCGACAAGACATTCGCCATTTTCGCCGACGGCGAGCAATGGACCTATGGCGAGATGCAAGCGCGGGCCATTCGCACGGCGAACGCGCTGCGCGCGCTCGGCGTCAAACAAGGCGAGCGAGTCCTGGTGTGGCTGCCGAACACTGCCGACTGTCTGCGGATCTGGTTCGGCCTCAATTATCTCGGCGCCGTGTTCGTGCCGATCAACACCGCCTATCGTGGCGGCCTGCTCGAGCACGCCATCGGCTTGTCGGAAGCGCGCCTGATGATCGCGCATGCCGATCTTTGCCCGCGGCTGAGGGACGTCGACCGCGAGGCCGTGCGCGAACTGGTCGTGCTTGGTGGCGCGCCGACGCCGCTCGACGGCATCAGCGTTCATCCGGCAAGCGCGCTGGAGAACGCCGACACCAATCCGCCGCGGCTCGAGCGGCCGATCGCGCCCTGGGACATGCAGTCGATCATCTTCACATCCGGCACGACCGGGCCATCCAAGGGCGTGATGTCATCTTACGTGCATTTGCACGCCATGGCGGGTTCGGCGCCGTTTCTCTCAGGCGGCGACCGCTATATGATCAACCTGCCGATGTTTCACTCCGGTGGCGTAATGCCGGTCACCGCCATGCTGATCCATGGCGGGTCGATCGCCATGGTCGATTCCTTCAACACCGAAGAGTTCTGGCCGACCGTGCGCAAAGCCGGCATCACCACCTCGATCCTGCTCGGAGTGATGGGCGGCTTTCTGCTCAAGCGGCCCCCCTCCGCCGACGACAAGGACCATCCGCTCAAGACCTGCACGTATGTGCCGCTGAACGAAACCGCGCCACAATTTCATGCGCGCTTCGGCACCGACATCTACACGCACTTCAACATGACCGAAATCTCCATGCCGATCGTCACCGCCGCAAATCCGACCGCGCTCGGCAGCGCCGGCCGCATGCGCCCGGGCGTCGACGTTCGCATCATCGACGAGAACGATTGCGAGCTCCCGGTCGGCGCAGTCGGCGAACTCGTGGTGCGCACCGATTGTCCCTGGGCGACCAGCCACGGCTATGCGGGCAATCCGATCGCGACCGCGGCCGCGTGGCGGAACGGCTGGTTTCATACCGGCGACGGATTCAAGCGCGATGCCGAGGGCAACTTCTATTTCGTCGATCGGCTGAAAGACGCGATCCGGCGGCGCGGCGAGAATATCTCCTCGTTCGAAGTCGAGTCCGAAGTGCTGGCTTATCCGGCGATCCGCGAGGCGGCGGCGATTGCGGTCAAGAGCGAGGTCGCCGAGGACGAGGTCTGCGCGGTGGTCGCTATCAGAGAAGGCGAAGCGTTCGACCCGGCCGCCTTGATCGAGTTTCTGCGCCCGCGCATGGCGCATTTCATGGTGCCGCGCTACGTGCGCGTGGTCGAGGCGCTGCCGCGCACGCCGACCGCCAAGATCGAGAAGGTCAAGCTGCGCGCCGAGGGGCTGACGACCGACACCTGGGACCGTGAAGCCGCCGGCATCGTGGTCAAGCGCGAAAAAATCGGCGCCAAAAACGACTAAGCACCAACGATTGAGCGCCGCGGCAAGAGTTGCGGAAGGAAAAGCTAATGTTCGCCGAGCTGTCGGACCACGCCAAGTCCCTGCACGCCGAGTTGAAAAGCTTCATGGCCGAGCAGGTCTGTCCGAACGAGAAGGCGCTGCTGGCGCATGCCGACGGCACCGAACGCTGGACGCCGCGTCCGCTGCTCAAGGAGCTGCAGGCAAGAGCCAAGGCGCGTGGCCTGTGGAATCTTTTCTATCACGGCGCCGGCGGCCAGGGCCTGAACAATTTCGAATATGCGCATCTGTGCGAGACGCTCGGGCGTTCGCTGGCGGCGCCGGAAATCTTCAACTGCAATGCACCGGACGTCGGCAACATGGAATTGCTCGCGGCCTACGGCACGGCGGAGCAGAAGGAGCGCTGGCTCAAGCCGCTTCTGACGGGCGAAATTCGTTCGTGCTTTGCCATGACCGAGCCGCGCGTCGCCTCCTCCGACGCCACCAACATCGAGACCGCGATTAAGCGCGACGGCGATCACTATGTCGTCAATGGCCGCAAGTGGTGGATCACCGGCGCCATGTCGCCGTACTGCAAAGTGGCGATCGTCATGGGCAAGAGCGACCCGAGCGCGCCGAAGCACAAGCAGCAATCGATGATCCTGGTGCCGATGGATACGCCGGGCGTAACCGTCGAACGTCCGCTCTCGGTCTACGGCTACGAGCATCCGCCGCTTGGGCACGCCGAAGTGATCTTCGACAATGTGCGCGTGCCGGCCGACAATATGCTGCTCGGCGAAGGCCGCGGCTTTGAGATCGCACAAGGCAGACTCGGCCCCGGCCGCATCCATCACTGCATGCGCTTCATCGGGCTTGCCGAACGCGCGCTGGAAAGCATGTGCGCGCGCGCCAAGACGCGCATCGCCTTCGGCTCTTCGCTTGCGGAAATGGGCGCCGTGCGGCAGGCGATCGGGCAATCGCGCTGCGATATCGAGCAGGCGCGGCTGATGACGCTGAAAGCCGCCTGGATGATGGACACGGTCGGCAACAAGGCCGCGCGCGCCGAGATCGCCATCGTCAAAGTGATCGTGCCGACCATGGCGGGCGCCGTGATCGACCGCGCGATTCAGGTGCATGGCGGCGCCGGCCTGTCGCAAGATTTTTTCCTGGCCGAAGCGTTCGCCGAAACGCGCTTTCTGCGCATCGGCGACGGCCCTGACGAAGTCCACCGCGAAGCGCTCGCGCGCATCGAACTCGCGCGCACTACGAACTGAACAAGGACAATCACCGTGGCCGCACTTCTTCCGGGACAATCGCTGACGACGCCGGGGCGCACAATCGGCGCCGGCGACATCAACTTGTTTGCCGGCCTGGTCGGCGACTTCACGCCGATTCATGTCGATGAGGCGTTCGCCAAATCCTCGCCGTTCGGGACGCGCATCGCGCACGGTCCGCTGGCGATGGCGACCGCAATCGGCATGCTGACACAAACCGGCATTCTCGGCGAACGCGTGATCGGACTGCTCAGTCTGAATTGGGATTTCTGCGGCCCGGTGAAGATCGACGACACGATCCGCTCGCGCGTGACGCTCGAACAGCAGCGGCCGACCTCGAAATCCGGGCGCGAGCTTGCGACCTTCGTGTTCGAGGTGATCAATCAGAACGATCAGGTGGTGCAGCGCGGCCGGATGCTGGTGCTGGTGCGCGCCGACGACCAGCCAAATGCAAATGCGGGAGCTTGACGATGGGCGACTTCGTGATGCGGCCGGAGGACGAGATGACGCACAAGCCGGACGCGTCGGTCAATTTCAACGAAAGCGTCTATACCAACGGCTTCAACACAGCCTCACCGGTCGGCGGCTGGATGCGGCTCGGCAACCGGGTCAACGAAGGCTACGCCGAGCTATCCGTGTGCCTCTATCTGCCCGACGGCCGCATCGCCTGCCAGTTTCAGCGGCCGGACATCACCAGCAACGAACGCTTCGATGCCGGCGGGCTGTCTTACTCGGTCATCGAGCCGCTGAAAAAAGTGTCGATGACCTTCGACGGCGAACTGATGATCGTGAACGATCCGAACGCGCTACGCGATCCGAAAGCGCTGTTCGCCGACGGATCGCGCCTGCCCGGCCGCGTGCACTGGACGCTCGAGGCTGAATCGCCGGTGCATGGCGGCGAGCCGGTCAACGATGCGGTGCAGACCATGTATGGCCGCGATTTCTCGCGCGGCCATTTCAACCAGCATGCGCGCGTGCGCGGCGAAATCCGCGTCGGGAGCGAAACCTTCCCGATCGACGGCCACGGCTGGCGCGATCATTCCTGGGGTCCGCGTTACTGGCAGGCGATCTATTGGTACCGGCTTTTCCTCGCCAATTTTCCAAATGGTGACGGCCTCATGCTGCTCAAGATCACCGACGAGCACGGCAAGTCGCGCCGCGTCGGTGTGCTCCTGGTCGACGGCCAATATGAAGATATCGTCGATATGGACCTGGCGACAGAATGGACCGAGCAGAAAGACCCGCGGCACGTCGAGATCGGCGTGCGCACCGCGAACCGTAAGGCAGTCATCACCGGCGAGATCATGACGCTCGCGCCGTTACGCAACCGCCGCAAAGCCAATGGCCAGACGCTTGAATCGCGCATCGCCGAAGGCTTCACGCGCTTCAGCTGGAACGGTCAGCAGGGCTACGGCATGACCGAATATATCGAGCGCATCGAAAACGGAACGCTTGTTGGCTATCCGCTATAGGGGCGTGATCGGTTCGGGTCTGATCCCCTAGTGTTCTTACGCTCGTCCCCGCGAAGGCGGGGACCCAGAAGCTCGCTCGCAATGTCGGGAGTGCCGAACTGGATTCCCGCTTGCGCGGGAATGAGCGGGAGCAACTTATTTGACGAGTTCTTTCTCTGGCACGCAGCAGTCTCAATCCCGTTCCGAACCGGCAAGCCGCTCGAGCCGCGCGGTGACGTCCTCCATGCGTGCAAGCGCTTTCGCCATCGGCTCGTCTTCCGGCTTAAGCATGACAAGACCGCCATAGACGATATCGGTGATACCGTCGGCGGTAGCGTCGGTGTCGAAGTCGCCCTCGTTGCGCAGGAACGCCCACGTCCGATGTTCTATGCAGCCATAGATCATGTCGCGCACCAAGGCCGGCGAAACGTCGGGCCGGAACTCGCCCTGCGCCACCGCCTCCTTCACCACCTCGATGAGGCGATGGGTGTAGGCCTGATTGAGCTTGAACAGCCGCGTCTGCCGATACACCGGATCGGGCCGCAGTTCCTGGAACACCAGCCGGCAAAGCGCGGGCTCGCGGCGGATCGTGCCGAGATGATGGTGGACGATGAAACGAATCCTGTTCCAGGTGCCGCGGACGCTGGCGAACTGCTCGTCGTCGTCCGCGAGCATGTCCTCGTACCAATGCTCGACGACGCGCACGAGCAGATCGCGCTTGTTGGTGAAGAAGCGGTAGATGCTGCCTTCCACCACGCCGGCGCGTTCGGCGATGTCCGAGATCAGAGCGTCGTTGTAGCCCTTTTCGGTGAACACCGCCCGCGCCGCGGTCATGATGTCGAGGATGCGCCGCTCCGCCGGCAGCCTGCTCACCCGGCGAAGCGTTCCGGCTTGCGCCATGGAATTGTCTCCCGTCTGCTGCTTTGTCTTACGTGTCTCGGCTTCCATCTTGATCCGTTAGATTGTTTGTTTGAGCATGATCTTCACCCGAAAACCGGTCTCCACCTTTCGGGATCATGCTCGCGTGATCGACCCCCCGGCCCGCTCAGGGCAGCTTCTTCTCCATTTCGTGGCGGAGGATCTTGCCCGTGGTGCTGCGCGGAAAATCCTCGAACCGCATGAAATGCACTTCCTTCGGCCGCTTGTAGCCGGCGAGCGATTTGCGGCACACGGCCTCGATATCGGTCTCGCTGAGCGCATCGTCGCGCCGCGAAACGAAGGCGACGGGAACTTCGCCCCATTTGGCGTCGCGCTTGCGCACTACCACGGCGTCGCTGACGCGCGGATCCGACAATAGAACGCGTTCGATCTCCGCCGGATATATGTTCTCGCCGCCGGATTTGATCATGTATTTCGCCCGATCGACGAAATCGTAGCTGCCGTCCGGATTGCGGCGAAAGAGGTCGCCCATGCGGAACCAGCCGTTCTTGAAATCGCGCGCGTTGGTCGCCGCCGCATTCCAATAGCCGCTGAACACGGTGGGCCCGCGCACCGCAGCTTCGCCCGGATCGCCATCGGCGACGTCCGCCCCATCGGGATCGATCAAGCGAAAGTCGCAAAGCGCACTCTTTCGCTTCGAGAGACTCGCCGGGATCTCGCCCGGCGCGATCAGCGAAGCCGACGCCGGCGCCAGCCCGGTTTCGGTCGCGCCGAAACTGTTGAGATAAGGTGCGCCCGAAAGCCCCGTCAGTTCGGCGATCAGCTTCTTGGGCACCAGATCGGCCATTGCGCCGACCGCGCGGATGCCTTTGGGCCGGCGGCCGCGCGCCTTCAGCAACGCCACGACGGGCTCGATGGAGCCGGGCATCAGCAACAGCCAGCCGAGCCGCGCGCGCTCCATAATGTCAACGATCGCTTCCGCATTGAAGCCGTCGACCACGTAGACCGTTGCGCCGGACATGAGCGCGCCGAGCATCTGGTCGGTCGAGCCCATATGGAACATTGGCGCCCAGGCAACGAAGCCGTCCTCCTCGGTCGAACGTATGTCCATGCGCAGCAGCGCCATGCGCGCAATCTCGGCGCGGTGACTGATCAGCGCGCCCTTCGGCAGGCCGGTGGTGCCGCTGGTGTAGAGAATGACCAGCCCGTCCTCCGGATCGACCTCGGGGCGTTCGGCGAGCGGCGGCGTGGTTTCAATCAGCGCCTCGTAGTCATCCTCAATGATGAAGCTTTCGACGCCTTGGAGATCTAGCGCGGACAGCGTTGGGGCGAAACGCCGCGAGGCGATCACCAAAGCGGGCGAGACCAGATCCAGGCAATGCTGCAACTCGGTGGCGGCAAGCCGCCAATTCTGGCAAGCGACGATGACGCCGAGATAGGCGGCGGCAAGCTCGATCTCGATATATTCGGCCCGGTTTTCCGACAGAAGCCCGATACGATCGCCGTAGCGCGCGCCCTTGCCGTGGAGCGCGGCGGCGAGGCGCACCACGCGCTCATCGAGCGCGCCGTACGAGCGCCGCAGGCTGCCCTGCCCGATCGCCACGGCGTTCGGATCGCGCTGAACTTGCGCGGCGAACAATTCATAGACGCTGAGCCGGCCGGACCTGCGAATGTCGGCGGCACTCGTACTGCGTGCGCTGGACTGAGCGTCCTTCATATCGCCGCCGTTGTTTCCCCGCCTTCCCCCAAGCGGATCGATGCGTCCGCATTGTCATTGACAAAGGCTCGGCCTTCGCCGTTAATGAAGATCATTCATCATACGATGACGCCGCGCAAGTTGCTTTGACGAGCCCCTTGGCAAGCGACGCGAATGTTCGAGACATGGGGGGAACGGTGCTTGACAGCCCAGCTTGCGGGGGTGGGGCCGAAAAAGCCCGCGACGGCGCTTTGTGGCCAGCGATGCGCCGCTTCTCCCCGCGACCGAACCCGCATCAATGCTTTCCCTTGACGCTGATGAACTCCTTTCATCGGCGCGTTGCCCGTCGTTCTCGAACCATCGGCCGCGGATGATACCGTGTTGTCGCTGAAAAACGTGCAAGTTCTTTACGACCGCGCGATCGAGGCCGTGCGCGATGTCTCGCTCGACGTGCCGGCCGGCATGATCGTGGCGCTGCTCGGCTCCAATGGCGCCGGCAAATCAACCATTCTGAAAGCGATCTCCGGCGTGCTCGAGCAAGAGGACGGCGAAATCGTCAACGGCAGGGTCCATCTCGACGGCGCGCAAATCTCGGGGTGCTCGCCGCGCGAGATCGTGCGCGCCGGCTTGTTGCAGGTGCCGGAGGCGCGCGCGCTGTTCGCCACGCTCACGGTGGAAGAGAATCTGCTGATGGGCGGTTTTACGCGCACGCGGGCCGAGTGCGCGGAGACCATCGAGCAAATCTACACGCTATTCCCGCGCGTCAAGGAGCGCCGATCGCAAATCTCCGGCTATTTGTCCGGCGGCGAGCAGCAGATGGTGGCGGTCGGACGCGCGCTCATGGGGCGGCCCCGCGTGCTGATGCTGGATGAGCCGTCGCTCGGGCTCGCGCCGCAAATCGTCGATGCGATCTTCGCAGCGCTGGTTGCGCTCAATCGCGACAGCGGCTTGACGATTTTGCTGGTCGAGCAGAATGCGCGGCTCGCGCTCGAGGTCGCCTCCTACGGCTACATTCTCGAGAACGGGCGGATCGTGCTCGACGGGCGATCCGAGAAGCTTCGCGCCAACGACGACGTGCAGGAATTCTATCTCGGATTCTCGGCTGGACAGCGCAAGAGCATGCGTGACGTCAAACACTATAAGCGGCGGAAACGGTGGCTGTCGTGAGCGCGCTTCTCGACATTGTCGGCGTCTCCAAGCGCTTCGGCGGCCTGACCGCCGTCAAGGACGTGAGCTTCAAGGTCGAAGCGGGCCAGATTTGCAGCCTGATCGGCCCGAACGGCGCGGGCAAAACCACGTTGTTCAATCTGATCAGCGCAGTGTTCCGGCCATCCGCCGGCCAGATCCTTTTTGACGGGCGCGATCTCACCAAGCTGCCGACGCACGCTCTTGCGCGCCTCGGCATCGCCCGCACCTTCCAGAACCTTGCAGTCTTCAAGCACGAGACCGTCGTCGACAATATCCTGGTCGGCATGCATACGCGGCTGCGCACCGATGCGGTTTCCGCGGCCGTTTTCTTGGGCCGGGCGCGGGCGGAGGAGATCAAGGCACGCGAGCGCGTCGAGGAAATCATCGACTTTCTGGAGATCGAGGATATCCGCGATCACCCGGTCGGGTCGCTCTCCTATGGCTTGCAAAAACGGGTGGAACTCGGCCGGGCGCTCGCGATCTCCCCGAAACTCTTGCTGCTCGACGAGATGGCCTCCGGCATGAACCAGGAGGAGCGCGAAGATATCGCGCGCTTCATCCTCGACCTGAAAGAAGAACTCGGCATGACCATCCTGATGGTCGAGCACGATATGGGCATCGTGATGGATATTTCCGACCATGTCTGTGTGATGAACGAAGGCCGCAAGATCGCCGAGGGAACACCGGCGCAAGTCGCTCTGAACGAGGCGGTGGTTGCTGCCTATCTCGGCGCCAAGCGGGCCGCCGCATGAACGAAGAGCTCAAGCGCCTTTCGCTCATGACTATGCCGCAGGCGCTGAAATATCGCGCCGAAACGCAGGGCGAGCGCCTGGCGCTGCGCGAGAAGGATTTCGGCGTCTGGCGGCGCACGAGCTGGCGCGAATATTTCCAGAATGCGCGGCGTTTGGCCATCGGCCTCTATGCGCTGGGCTTCCGCGCCGGCGACCGTCTGGCGGTCGCGAGCGACGACACGCCGGAATGGCTCTACGCCGATCTCGCGGCGCAGATGATCGGCGGTGCGTGCCTCGGCATTTATCCGACCAATCCCTGGCCGGAGCTGCAATACATCCTGCGCCATTCGCGGGCCAAGATCGTCGTGTGCGGCGATCAGGAACAGACCGACAAGGTGCTGGATGCGCAGCGCAACGACGACGGCCTGCCCGATCTGACCACCGTCATCTGCGTCGATATGAAAGGCATGCGCCATTACAAGCAGGACGGCTTGATGTCGTTTGCCGACGTGATGGCGCTGGGCGAAAGCAAGGAAGCCGAATTCGGCGCCGCGGCCGATGCGGCGCTTGCCGCCGGCAAGCCCGATGACGTGGCCATTATTGTCTACACCTCCGGCACGACCGGCATGCCGAAAGGCGCGATGCTCAGCCATCGCAACATGATGCACACCTCCGTGCAGGTCATCTCCGTCCTTGGGCTGAATGCGCAGAACTACTCGGTACTCTGCTATCTGCCGCTGTGCCATGTGGCGGAGCGGAGCTTCTCGACCATCATGCAGCTTCTCACCAGCTGTGTGGTCAGTTTCGCGGAATCGGTCGACACGGTTGTCGTCAATCTGCGTGAGATCGCGCCGAAGGGCTTTCTCGGCGTGCCGCGCATCTGGGAGAAGATGCAGCAGAGCATCGACTACCGCATTCGCGACACGACACCAGTGCAGCGCTGGGTTTTCGAGATTTGCGTGAAACTCGGCCGGCCGATTGCGGAGCGGCGGCTCGCCAATGGCGGCGCGCCGGCCAATCTGCGCGACCGCCTCGTCTTTGCGCTGTTGTGGCTTGCTTGTTTCGGCAGCCTGCAGCGCTTCCTCGGCATCAACAAAGTGCGTTGCGGCTTCTGCGGCGGCGCGACCGTGTCGCCGGAGGTGTTGTTGTTCTTCTGGATTCTCGGGGTGCCGATCTATCAGATCTACGGCATGACCGAGAGCAGCGGCGTTGCCTTCATGCAGCGCCCGGGCGCCACCAGGTCCGGCTGCTCGGGGCTTGCGGTCGATGGCGTCGCGCATCGCATCGCCGACGACCACGAGCTGCTGCTCTCCGGACCAAGCGTCTTCAAAGGCTATCTGTTCGACGACGAAGCGACCAGGCGCGCCGTCGTCGACGGATGGCTGCATACCGGCGACATCGTCGAGACGGAAGATAACGGCGAAATCCGCATCGTCGACCGCAAGAAGGACATTCTGATCACGTCAGGCGGCAAGAACATCACGCCGTCGCTGATCGAAAATGCGCTGAAGGATTCGCCCTATATCCGCGAGGCCATTCTGCTCGGCGACGGCCGCCATTTCCTGGCGGCGCTGATCCAGATCGATCTCGAAACCACCGGCAAATGGGCGCAGCGCCAGGGCATCGCCTACACGACCTACCGCTCACTGGCGGAGCACGAACGCGTGCGCGAGCTCGTCGCCAGCGAAGTCAAGCGCGTCAACGACCGTTTCGCGCGGGTCGAGAACGTGCGCAAATTCGTGATCCTGTCCAAGGAGCTCGATCACGACGATGGCGAATTGACCGCCACAATGAAAGTGCGCCGCCGCATGATCGAACAGAAATTCCGCGACGAGATCGTCGAGATCTACGGGAGCGCCGCCTGATGGATTTTCTGGCGCTGCTCGTCGCCACCGGGCTCGTCAGCGGGGCGACCTATGGCCTGATCGCCATGGGCTTTGCGCTGATCTACAAGTCGACCGGCGTGGTCAATTTCGCCCAGGGCGAACTGGTCATGCTGACGGCTTATGTTTCCTTCAGCCTCGCCAACGCGCTCGGGCTGTCATTCTTCCCGCTGCTCGTGGTGACGATTCCGATCTCGATGGCGATCGGGCTTGTCCTCGAACGGCTTATCATCCGGCCGATGCTGGGCGAGCCGGTCTTCTCCATCGTGATGGCGACGGTCGGGCTTGCCGTGATCCTGCGCGGCATCGTCGTCCTGGTCTGGGGCTCCGAACCGCTGAATTTTCCGGCCGGATTGCCGACCGGCGTCGTCTCCGTCGCCGGCGTGCCGTTCTATCCGGCGCAGCTTTGTTTGCTCGGCGCGCTGGCGCTGGTGACGCTGTGCGCCTGGCTGTTCCTGCGCTTCACGCGTCTCGGCATGGCGATGCGGGCGGTCGCCGCTAACGAGACGGCGGCGTTGCTGATGGGCGTCAGCGTCGATCGCATTCATGCGGCCGCCTGGATGCTGTCGGCCGCCATCGCCGCGGTTGCCGGCGTTCTCTTTGCGATCAACTTCAAGCTCGCTCCGGATCTGTGGTTCCAGGGGCTCAAATCGTTTCCCGCGGTCATTCTCGGTGGCCTCGATTCCGTGATCGGCGCCTCGCTCGCCGGGTTGATCATCGGCGTAATCGAGAACCTGGCGCAGGGATATCTCGGCGAGGGCCTGCGTGAGATCGCAGGCTTTGTGGTCATCATTGTCGTGCTGATGGTACGGCCCTACGGCCTGTTCGGCAGCGCCGACATCGAGCGGGTCTGACGTTTATGCGCACGGGCCACTACAAAGAAAGCGTCGGCCAGATCATCGCGCTGAGCGACAGCAAGGCGGTGTGGGCCTGGACGGCCGCGTTGATCGCTGCGCTGATCGTGGCGCCGTATCTGGTCGGCGCGTACGCGTTGACGCTGATGGTCTCGGCATTGATCGCCGTCATCGGCGCGGTTGGTTTAAATCTCCTGACCGGCACCACCGGGCTGATTTCGCTCGGCCAGGCCGGGTTCCTGGCGGTCGGCGCCTATACCAACGCGATCCTGCTCACCGACTATCATCTGCCGGTCTGGGTCAGCCTGCCCGCCGCCGGCGTCGCCCGGCGCGCTGGTGAGCATCGTGGTCGGTATTCCCTCTCTCCGCCTGAAGGGGCTTTATCTCGCCATCACCACGCTCGCGTTCGCGTTCATCATCAACCACATCATTCTCTATGCGGAACAGCTGACCCACGGGCCGAACGGCGTGTTCGTCACCGGCGCGAAACTGTTCGGCTTCGGCCTACAGCGCGGCCCCGCGCTTTACTACCTGGCGCTGGCGCTTGCCGTCGCGACCATCTTCGCCGCGCTCAATCTTTTGCGTACCCGCATTGGCCGTGCCTGGATCGCGATCCGCGATCACGACATCGCCGCGCGCGTCATGGGCATCGACCTCATGCGCTACAAGCTTCTGGCGTTTGTGGTCAGTTCTTTCATCGTCGCTATAGCCGGTGCGCTTCTTTCGCTCCAGATCCGCTTCGTCAATATCGACGTGTTCGCCCTGATCCTGTCGATCGAGGCGTTGGCGATCATCATTCTCGGCGGATTGGGCTCGGTCGCCGGCGCGGTGCTCGGCGCGGTGTTCTTGTCTTATCTGCCCGAGGTGATCCGGCTTGTGCTGTCAACTTTGATCGACTCCACCTCGCCGCTTTACACCAACTATGTGTACGAAATCCGAGGCATCGCCAACGGACTCGTGATCGTGCTGTTTCTGCGCTTCAAGCCTGATGGCCTCATCGGCTTTTGGCGGGATGCGCGCAAATACTGGAGCAATTGGCCGCTAGCCTACTAAAACGCCAAATCGTTTCAGATTGAATCGATTGACGCTCCAACTTTTTGCTGGAGCATGATCTTTTCAGAAAGCCGGCTTCCACTTTTCCGGATCATGCTCTAAGCGAAACGAAGACCACGGCCTAAAAAGGGAGGACACAATGAAGATTGCAACGAGCGCGCTGGCGGCAGCACTCCTGTCCGCGACGGCTGCATGGGCCGGCGATCCCGGCGTCAGCGATACCGAGATCAAGATCGGCGACGTCAACATCATGACCGGACCGGCGGCCTTCGTCGGCCGCGGTGTGTCGCTCGGCTCCAAGATCGCGGCCGGCGAGATCAACGCCGCGGGCGGTATCAACGGCCGCAAGATCAAAATCCTGACCGAAGACGACGGGTACATTCCGTCGCGCTCGTTCCGGGCGTTGACTAAACTGCTCGAGGAAGACGGCATCTTCGCCCTCAACGGCACTTCCGGCACCGCGAACGTGCTCGCCATGATGCCGCTGATCACGGAGAACAATTTGCCGACCGTCGTGACCACGGCGCCCTCGGCGCTGATCTACAAGCCGGTGCGGCCGTCGGTGTTCACCTTCGGCGCCAGCTATTCGGATGCGTTCTACGCGCAGCTCAAATACATTCACGACCATTCCGAGCCGAAAAATCCGGTCTACGGAATCATCCGCCAGGACGACGATTTCGGCCAGGAGGTCGAGGCCGGCTACGAGCGCGCGGTGAAGGAATTCGGCGTCAAGGACGGCATCCGGCTGCGCTTTAAGAAAGGCAGCTCGAACTTCGCCGCCGAAATGGCGCAGATGAAGCAGGCCGGCGTCAACGTGCTGGCCAATGGCGGAATCTTTGCCGGCGCCGCCAACATTCTTTCGGAGGCGCGCAAGCTCGACATGGACATCCAATCGGCCGACGTGTGGAGCGAAGGCATTCCCGCCTCCGCTAAGCTCGCCGCGCCGGCCGGCTACGACTACCTGGTCGGCGATTATGTCGCGCTCACCGGACCGGCTGTGGAGAAGTTTCTCGCCATGGCCAAGCAGTTCACCACGCCGGAAGAACTGGCCGGCGTGAGCCGCTACACCTTCGTCACCTATGTCGGCCTGAAGAGCCTCGCGCATGCGATGCAGGAATGCGGCAAGGACCTGACCCGCGCCTGCACGATCGAGAAGCTTCGCCATACCAAGAATCTCGACACCGGCGGCTTGAGCGCGCCGGTGAGCTTCGACAATCCGCAGCAACTGGCCGGAACCGAGGTCGCGGTTTATCAGCTCAACGCCAAGGAGCTGAAGTTCCACGAGTTGGTGGGATTCAAGAAGTATTGAGGCTTCGCGCTACCTCAAACAGAGGCGGTTCGGGCTGGACCGTTCTTCCACTCGTCATGCGCGGGCTTGACCCGCGCATCCATGCCGAAGGCAGGTCACTCCCGAACGGTGCGGCAGCGCGCACCTGCACGCCCGCATGGATTGCCGGGTCAAGCCCGGCAATGACGCCTTGGGGGTCGGCACCGAAGGCTCACGCCGCGCGGGCTTGCGACGGCGCCAGCGTGAAGACCGAGATGGCATCGTCGATCGAGCCCTGCGGCAATCGCTCGACAAAGCGCTCGAGCCGATCGAAGGCCGACATCGGCACACCTTCCTCGGCGCCGATCCGGCGCAGCATCGCCGACAGCGTCGGCAGATCGTAGGCATAGTCCGCCGCCGTCATTCTTTGCTCGCGCACCTGCTTGGCACCATCGGCGGTCTCGGCTTCGATCACCGCGCTCAAGATCGGGATCGAAGGATCGGACACGAGCTCGACGCGGGCAATCAGATCGTTCACCGCCGGATCGTCGTAGGTCGTCATGTGGCGCGCGGTCGGCGCGCCGTGGATGAGCGTTGTGGCGATGCAGAACGGAATGCTCATCAGCGTGCCGGAAATGGTGCCGAACGGTCCGACCGCATCCATACCGGCATAGCCGGTCTCATAAGG
>CAVREN010000059.1:0-76870 GCA_963720115.1 uncultured Alphaproteobacteria bacterium | reverse complement strand
GTCGTCCATCACCGCGAAGTTGTATTTGGGATCACGCTTCGTTGTGCCGAGCAACTGATCAGCAAGTCCCTGGCCGTCCTCCCTGATCGTGATCGGACGGCTGTACGCTTCGGTCGTAATTCCTTTGGTGGCGTCGGCAACCTGTTCACGGCTCGGCCATTGGCCACCGTTGGCTGCCGTCGCCTTTTCGTACGCATTCCTCAGCGCGAATAGCGATTGGGCCATGTGGAACACGGGATAGATCGGATAGGCATTGGTCTTCTTGCGAAACGCATCGACGAACGCCTTGAAATCCGGTTTGTCCTTATATTCTGGATTGAGGAAATAGTTGTCGCCGCGCGCCCCCGCGATGACCCCTTCGGGTAGATCGTTGCCGAGGCGTTCCAGCGAGCTTTCAACCAGTGGCAAGACAAACAACGACTGCTGCATCAGCCCGCGCTGATTAGCTTGCCGTACTAAAGTATCAAGATCGCCACCCCAAGCAGTGGAGAGAACGACGTCCGGATGTAATGCCTGCAGGCGTGAAATTTCCGTTGAGTAATCCGCAGCGCCGAATTTTGGGAACAGCTCGGCGACAACCGTGACGTCGGGCTTAAGGACTTTTAGCGCCGTCGAGAAAAGTTGCCAACTGTCGCGGCCCCACGCATAGTCCTGATTGACCACCGCGATTGTTTTGAGGTCGGACCTCTTGCGCAGCACGTATAGTACGGTGGAGAGCATTTCCGGTGTGCCATAAGATTGTGGACGATAAACGTAACGATACTTACCCTCTTCGAAGATGCGCTGGGTGCTGCAATCCCACATGTAATCGAGAACTTTCAGGTCTTCTGCAAGCGGTGCAACGACTTGGCAATTGCCGCTCGAAATCGACGCCAGCATCACATCTACCTTTTCCTCCTGAACCAGCCGGCGATATTCGGCGAGCATCGCTTGTGTGCCGGCGCCCTCATCTACGAAGAACAGCTTCACCGGCACGCCGCCAATGCCGCCCCTCCTATTCCATTCCTCGACGATCAGCTCGGCAGATGCTTTGCCTGGCACTCCGAACACCGACGCAGGTCCTGACGTGAAGGTCGTAATGCCTATTTTGAGCTCATTTGGCCTATCTGCTGCAAAACCGACAGACGCCATTCCGACGCATGCGCTTGCAGCTATCAATAGCGATTTCATCATGGGCGTTCTCCTAAGACCTTTGCCGCACGCATCCTCGGCCCACGATTGCAGGTCAAACGAGGAAGCGGAATTGCCTTAGCTACTGTAGGCAATTCCTACAGCTACAATCGCAATTACCACGTTGATACATGCTTTGAGCATTTCCCGACACAAACCCGGTCAGGAGGCCAGGGTTTGCGGCGTCGGACGTAACTATCTTGACGTGCGCTTACTCGTAGAATTCCGGCGAGTGTTTCTTCGCCTTGAAGCCATCGGGATCATGCGCCATGAAGATGTCGGCGCCTTCCACATCCCGCACCCTCCTAACCCACGCATAGGCATCGAGCATGCCGGGCGGATTATAGACGCTGCCAATGCTCGGCAGGATGTTCTTGTCGAGATTCTCCTGCAGATAAACAGCGTCGCTGGTGAGCACGGCGGTGCCGCTCTTGGGCAGGCGGACGAGCATCATCTGGCTGCCGGGCGTGTGCGACACGGTGCGGTGGATTTCGATGCTGTGATCGCCGAACAGGTCGAGATCGCCCTCGAGCTCGATGGTCTTGTATTTGGCCGGCATGCTGCCGCCGACGCCGTTGCGCAGCATGGCGAAGTCCTGGGTGATAAAGAACACGGCGAAGCCATAGGCCGGCCAGAAGGCGTTCTTGATCTCGTCGCGCTGGTAGACGAAGGTCGAAGTCGAGGAACTTGCCGATATTGCCGGCATGGTCGACGTGGAAATGGCCGAGCACGACATATTTGATGTCGGACGGCTTCACGTTGATCTTGGCGAGCTGGGCGTCGATGGCAATGTCAGGCGAGCGGCCCGGATCGAGCGCTTTGACGAACGGGCCCCAATAATCGGGATCGGTGATGATCCTGTCGTTGTTGCCGCAATCAAACAGCACGTCGCCCTTGGGATGGCGGATCAAGTAAAAACCGACCGGGATCTGTACCTTGCCGCTCGAACCGTTTTGAATAATCGATTTGTCGAGGTTCAGTGCCCCCGAAGTGAACACATAAAGCTTCATCTCTTTTGGCGGATCCGCCGCGAAGGCAGCGGTGGTCGTTACTGCGGCGGCAGTCAATGCCAAAGCGCCGAGAACTCTTCGCCCAACTTAACGGCATTTCGTCCTCCCTTTGCCCAATCCTAATTCAACGATCGAAAACATATGTAGCACGAATTCGGGAGGCTGTGCAGGGGCCGATCACACCGTTCGGATTCGCGCGCGAGCAAGGTTACAGCGCCAGTGCTGGTAGTGCACACCGAGAACGACACTGCCGTTCCGATTGCGCTCGGAGCGGCTGTATGGCTTGATCCTGGCGCCCAAGCGCTTTGTGGGTGCTGCTGGCGACGGGCCGAGCCCGCGTCCTTGCCTCTAACTTGAGTTGTGCTTGGGACGACCGCCCCGAACGGAACGTCTTCGGATATGCCACGCTGGCAATCAGAGCGGTCGCCTCGCTTCCTCGTTCGGGCGGGGCTGCGCGATTGATCGCGCCCGTTTATCGCGGCATCAGGCCGGCTCAAAGGGCCGAGTGAGCCTGCGGCCGATTCATAAAGCTCGCCCGCCCGGCGGACGATGGCCCGAGGCAATCTGTTATTTGTTTGATGGCAACGCGATCTGGAAGACCGCGCCCCGGGTGATACCAGGTGATGCAGAAAGTTGACCGTGATGCGCCTCTATGATCGACCGGCAAATCGAAAGCCCCATCCCCATGCCTTGCGATTTCGTCGTAAAGAACGGATCGAAAATGTGATCGACGTCTTTTGGATCAATGCCCGGCCCTAAATCTTCGACTGCAATGATCAACTCGTTGGGCGCACAAGCCTCAGACCTTATTGTGAGTATGCGCGCGCCGGCTGGCATTGCGTCCATGGCTTCGCCGGCATTCATCACAAGATTGAGCACGACTTGCTGCAGTTGCACCCGGTCGGCAGAGATCCGCGGGAGTTCTTGACTGAGCTCGGTGCAAACTGAAACTCGCCTGCTGTTTAGCTCACCGCGTAAGAGCGTGAGGACCTCTTCAATGACTTCGTTGACATCAAGACGCACCTTGGCATGTTCATCCTTCTTGAACATCGATCGAACGCTCGTGACCACTTGACTTGCTCGATGACCATCACTGATGATCCGGTTGACGTTCGTCGCCGCCTCGGCAACTTCGGGCGGAGTTCTTTGAAGCCAGCGCAAGGCAGCGTTGCCGTTCGCCACGATCGCCGCCAGCGGCTGATTGACTTCATGAGCGATTGAAGCCGTCACCGCATGCATCGTCGTCAGCCGTGTAATGCGCTCAAGTTTCGATTGTGTCTCCCGCAACGCATCCTGTGCGCGCTTAGCCTCAGTGGTGTCAATCACGGTCCCGACGAACATTTTCGGTCTAGACGATCCCTCGTCCCAAACCACCGACACGTAACTGTGGCCCCAAATTATCGTCCCGTCCTTGCGTCGGAATTGTTTCAAAGTCTCGTAATGACGCCGCTCTCCTTGTTGGAGCTCAGTGAGTCGCATCTTGGTTACATCAAGGTCTTCCTCGACGGTGACGTCCAGAGGCGTGAGTTGCTGCAATTCGTAATCGCTATAGCCTAGCATAGCCTGAAACGCCGCATTTGTTGCTACGTAGTGAAGATTTTCATCGATCACCGCAATGCCCAGATTTGATGCCTCAAACATTGACCGCCATCGCTCTTCACTTGCCTGAAGCGCGGTTTCGGCGCGCTTTCGCATGAGCGCTTGGGCCATTACTTCCCCAACGACTTTTAGCCGCGCGATGAGGTCGTCTGGCCATTTCCGCGTCGAGCGGAACGCGGCAAAGGTTATGACGCCCACAATGCGGCCGCCGACACGGAGCGGGAGCCCGAGGCTGGAGCGGATGCCGACCCGGCGATGGTATGCGATTTGTTCGATCGCTTCCGGAGGAAGATCCTCGATCGACTGCACGCGCATGACTTTTCCCGTTCGAACCTGACCGAGATACCAACTTAGGAAGGCCGGTGCTCGACCGAGCCGGTGTGGTTCCACCCCAGCTCTGGCAGCCGAACCTAAGATAGTGGCCCAGCCGTCGGCAGTGAATTCGAAGAAGTTGCTGCGATCGAAGCCGAGAAACTCTTGGAGCTGGTTTAGCGCGCTATCGATTTCCGTCTCGACTTCGACGATGGAAACGTTGGCAAAACGGGCAGAAAGATCGGCAAGAAGACGCTCAAACGTCAGAAATTCTTCGAGCGACGCCTCAGCAGCGCCGCCAATTGCCGATGCTCTTTCGACGTAGGTCTCGTCGGACATCAAGCCCCAAAATGCATCGTGCACGCCGGACGGCGGGAGCTGTGCTGCCAGCTCATCAAGTTCCGCTGCTGGTCAGATGCTATACATTTACGGTGTCCGGGCAATATCCCGAAAGGCGAAAGCCGGTCAATATTCCAGTCTGGCAGCCCACAAAATCCGAACTCGTCATCAATCCAAAAAGCCGCGAACGCGCTCGGTGCGCAGTTTTCTAACACGCTGCCCGCCATCGCCGACGAGGTGCGTCCAGCCGTCTTATTGCAGCGCGATACCGACGCCTGCTTCGGGTCAAACGCGTCGGTTGGGTTGTCTTGGCATGTCGGCTTCACCCCCGACTCCGGACGTGTCGTTGCGAGGCAGCGAACCGACACTTCGGGCCCATCGCGGACTCATGCATCGCAACATGAACGGCGACACGCTTACTTTTTTGCACCGCGCTCTCTTGATGTCAGAGCGCAAAAAGATAGACCGCTTGGCGGCTGTGCCCATAAGGATTGGATTACTTTTCCTGGATTTGACGCAGATATTCGACGATTGCCTGTATGCGCGCTTGGATGACAGGTTCGGGATCGCAAGAAAGGTCTTCAAACGATTGTAATGGGTCAGCTGTCGGCTTCTTCACCTTTCTGAGCCGCGCATAATGGGTTGAAAAGACCCGCTTATGGACAACGGTTGGGCTAGGAGTAGGCGGGCTCAGGTGCCGACAACCCCAAATCGGCATCTCACCACTGCCGTGTGATGTCCTGGTGTCTCGGCCATCAATCCTCTTATAAACGGCATCGGCTGCAAACACGTCATTGTTTCTCTTCGCGAGGATCGTCAAATTGGCGGGCTTTGGCTTAATCGTATCACTGAGCGGACCGGCCCCTTTGCCATCGGCACCGTGGCACTCTCCGCACTTTGACAAAAACTCCGTCTTGCCAAAATCGAGATCTTGCGAGCGAACGGAAGCATTCGATGCGACCATCGTGATACCAACTGCTACCGCGATGCGAAAAGCCATCTACCGGGACCTCATCAGTTTCCGCGACAGCAATCGTTGCAACCTAGCCAACTCGGTTACTCCAAGAAGTCGGGCCACAGCTAAATAAATGACGATCCCAACCACGCACAGCACGGTGGTACGCATGAAAATTGCCAAGACCTGCATACCCGGCAAGAATTGAAGCAGCAGGTAGCGCACATACAGGCCTACACCGATTGCGACGCCTGTTGCTACGGCCAAGCCAAACGCCGCCCCAAGCATACCAGGCACTTCTTTGAGATTGCTGCCCCGTGCCGCGGCCTCGCGTTCGAAGCGACGATACTGCAGCCAGCCGAGCAGCATCACATAGATCAAAATTGCGACCGAACTTGCAATCGCCAGACCTATTGCGCCCGATTGCTGACGCAGCACGACATAGAGAGGCACCGTCAAGAATGCGACTAAGGTCCCGACGATCGTTGGCAACCACGTGCTCCCGAAAGCGTAGAAGCCGCGACTGATGACGGTTTGTGATGCCCAACCGCTAAGACCAAGGCACAGAAACGCAAGTACGGTTCCCGTGGCTTGAGCATCGGCAGCGCTGAACCTGTTAGAGAACAAACCCCAGACCAAGTATACCGCTTCGAACCCTGCCAATGTCATGCAGACTTGCGCAGCAAACGTTGCGAACAGCGTCACCCGCACAGCACCGCAGACGAGGCTGTATGCCTCCGCCACTCGGCCTGTAGCGACCAACCGGCTCAACGTTGGATAGGCCGCTACTCCAGCCGCCATGCCGAACACGCCTATCGGCACTTTCATGAGGGTCCGCCCGTATTGCAGATACGACAGCGCGCCTGCGGCCAGGTAGGATGCTTGGTTCTTGACGATCCACTCGTCGACTACAACGATTGAAAAGCCGATCATGATCGGAAATGAAAGCCAAAGGTAACGCATCAAATCTCGGTTTCGGAACGACAGGATCGGAAACCAGCGGATCCGGGACTTGATGCAGCCATAGAGGGGAAGCGCAAATGGTCCCATCGCGGAGCCTGCCAGCACCCCCCAAGCAAATCCGTCAGCGCGCATTCCAGGATAGCGCGCCCCTATGAGTCCCCCGACGATGATGCCGGCCGAGTAAACCAAAGGGGCCATCGCCGGAAGAAGGTGTCGGTCTTGGGCCTGCAGCGCCGCCGACAAAAGTCCTCCGATCACCAGGAACAATTGCGCCGGAAGGATAATGCGTATCAGCCGTACCAGTGTGTCCACTTCGCCAGGTCCGGTGAATCCCGGTGCCACGAAACTCGCTAACGGCCGCGCAAAAACTATAAGCAATGCGATGCCTATACTTCCCACCACAAGAATAAAATTTGCGATGACACTCAGCGCTTTCCAGCCGCCGTCGCGATCGTTGCGTTCAAGGTACTCGACGAAGATCGGTATGAACACAATCGACAGCGCCCCCGCTGCGAGCAGGTAGTTGAGGAAGTCCGGCAGCGTGAAACTCGCGAAATAAAGGTCCGCCTCTCGACTGGCACCAAGTGTTCGGCCGATGATCTGCTCGCGCAGCAGACCCATAATGCGACTAAGGAAAATCGAGCTCGCCCAAATGATCGAGGCGATGCCAATGGTGCGCGCTTGGCTCCTCCTCGGCCGCAGTGTTGGTTGAGCGTCTCCCGCGGTCGTTTGAGGCAAGAGTGACACCTGTACGCTCCCCGGGGCCTGCCTATCCTACTTTGCGGACTTGAACAGCCTTTGATGCAGGTCAACGTGAAAAGTCGCGGCTGGGACTAGATAAAACGGTTCAACCCCTTTGGAGGATGTGTCATGGCTGACACCACGAAAGTCCCCGTCAAAACCGAGAAATCGGCTGCGTCAATGCCACAAGCATTGCGGCCGTTCGAGAGCCTCCGCCGCGAAGTCGATCGCCTGTTCGAAGACTTCGCGGGAGGCATTTGGCGCTCGCCGGTCGGTCGCTCATTCTTTGACATCGAGCCCGCTTGGCGGACCCAATCAGTGATGAGCGCGATGCCGGCCGTCGATGTAACCGAGACCGACAAAGCCTATGAGATCAATGCCGAATTGCCGGGCATGGATGAAAAGAACATCGAGGTGAAGGTCGCCGATGATGTTCTGACAATCAAAGGCGAGAAGCGGGAAGAAAAGGAAGAGAAAAATAAGGACTATTATCTCAGCGAGCGCAGTTTCGGCTCGTTCCAGCGCTCTTTTCAGGTGCCCAATGGCGTGGATACCGATAAGATCGAAGCAAGCTTCAAGAACGGTGTCCTTACGGTGACCTTGCCCAAGAGCACGGAGGCGCAGAGGGCTGAAAAGAAGATCACTGTAAAAGCAGCATAGGTCTAACCTGCTGATACGGGGCCCCGAGACGTGCGCTCTCCTGGGGTCCCCGCCATTTCTCCTGAGTGATTTCTTCGTTAAGGCATGGATCGGGATGGGCGTCGCGCCCGTCAGAAAGCCGCAAAGCTGGCACCAAAAACAAAAACCCCAAGCAGTCCACGCGCTTGGGGTCGTTTAGTTGTCGCCTCATTTAGGCTTCTAGGCGGGGCAGCTGGGGTGTCGGGGGGATGGGGCGCTGCCCGGCCGGCCTAATTCAATTGTGTGTATAGGACGCCACCCCAGAGCGGGAATTGATCTAGGTCACAATCCGTCGCCGTACGCCAGCGACTAGGGCCGTACGACCGTAGGAATGCCGCTCGGCCTGGCCTTTACAGGACATAGGCAAGGGGCAACTAGCTGCAGCACGCGCTCAAGCGCGGAGGCCATTGCGCCATCGCGTAGGGGATTTGCTCACCACCTGGGCGCCGCGCGAAGCAGCTAGATTTGAAGAACTTGGTTGCTACATAACGATCGTGTGCGGCAAAGTCATCCAAAGTAGCGGACCTGTTACCCTCGCCATCGTTGACGGCTTAGACGCGCGGGACAGCCGCGTGCACAATTATCCGCCCCATTGGAATGGCGCGCCGAGCCAAGAGCTTTTGGTTATTCGGCGCAACCATCAGACGGGCGAGGTATCTCTCGATCCTTTGCGCTGGGGCCTGATCCCGCATTTTTGTGAGGATCCGAAGGGCGGTCGCAAGCCGATCAATGCGAAGTGCGAGACAGTGGGCACGCTGCCGACCTTCAGAGATGCCTATCGGAGGCGCCGCTGCATCGTGCCGATTGACGGCTTTTTCGAGTGGAGGGCGATCAAAGGCAAGGCGAAGCAGCCATATGCCATCGCTATGAAGGATGGCTATCCGTTCGGACTGGGCGGCATTTGGGAGAACTGGAAGGATCCCGCTTCGGGAGAGTGGGTACGCACTTTCGCGATCATTACCACCGACGCCAACGAGCTGGTGGCCGAAATCCACGATCGCATGCCGCTGATCCTCGCTCCCGCCGATTATGCTCGCTGGCTGAGCGACGATCCTGACCCACATGACTTGCTGCGACCATACCCGGCTGCGCCGATGCGGATGTGGCCGATCTCAACGCGTGTCAACAAGCCGGAGAACGACGACCCGTCGATCCTTCAGCCGATCGAGTTATCTGCCGCTTAGTTATGTGATTTCCGTCGTACGGCTGTACGCCTTCAACAGCAATAACATTGTACTTTGCGTACTTCTCGCCGCTTTTGCGCGCCGCCTCATATTCAGGCGAGTGCCGCCAAGAGCAACTGCTCCATGCTATCCCATCGAATGATGACGACCCGGCCCTTTGGCGGATCACCGTCAATGGCAGTACCTTTTCCTGCAGCGACGTACACTGCACCAGCTTTAAGCGTCGCCTGCGCCATCGGCAAATACTCCTTCATGTAACCGTCCGGATCGCGGACGTCGTTGTTTCCAATCATATAGACAGGTGGTTTGGCTTGTGCCCGAAGTCCTTCGACTCCCACCGCGCCAATCCCGACACCGCAAAACATAGATAAAGCCAGCGCGTAGTAGTTTCTCATCCTATCCCTCCCTCGTTCGGATCTGACTTCACATGTTCAAATTGCTGCTTACGGTGACCGGTGGCACCGACCAGTGCCACTACTACCAGCGCAATGCCCGCGACTTGCACCGTCGACAATGTTTGACCAAGGACAACAACGCCAAGGACCGCGGATATCACTGCGTCGGAGTAGGAAAAAAGCGCTGCGCGCACCGGCCCGATCATGGATATCGCGATGGTGATTATCGCGAAACCGTAGAATACAGCGGCCGCTGCGAAACTAATCCACCCGGTATCTGTGTGAGGGAATGCGAAGTCTCCGCTCGCCGCACAGATTAACAACAACAGAACGCTCGCAACCGCCGACATGTAGAGGGTCACCGGTCGTGCATCGCCACTTCCAAAGACTCGGCTAGAAACGACCACCACGACGGCCAGTCCGACCGCCGCAAGAAAGGCCAAACTCACTCCGCTAATGTCGAGGTTGCTGCCACGCACGTCCAGCGCCAACGCCAGCCCGATAAAGGCAACCACGATGGCCGCGCCGGTCCTCCAGGCAAACTTGTCCCACCCCAAGCTAGCGACTATGACGGCCGCTATCAGCGGGTACAAATAGATAATCAGAACGGCCAACGCGAACGGGATCGAATTAAATGACCTAAGCAATGCCCAATTGTAGAGCGCAGTCACCGCTCCAAGCAAAACAGCAACAATGGCTTGGCGTTGAGGAAGAACCAGAGGGACGCGAGTAAAGCTTAACCAAGCAATGAGAGCTGCCGTCGGCAGAAGAAAGCGCGTACTGGCCACCGTCAGCGGGTTGGTACCGCCCTAGTAGGCCACACCCGCAGAGGTGTTAGCAATGGCAAACGCAGCACCCGCCGCTACAGCTACGGCGATACCAAGCCACGCCCGCGAATGACGAGCGGCACTAATTACAGACACCGTAGCGGCCCCCAACCCGGCGTGAAGGCAAAATCTGGTTTGTCGACTTAACTACACGTCTGCCCCCAAGCGCAACCATCGCCGAAATTGACTCGCTGGCGGATGACCTTCGCACTGGCCAGGACGGCGACACTTTGGCGGTTGGAAGAGGCACGGCAACGAGAACACCAAGTGTGCGATGGGCCACGGCGCCGCCCTTGCGACAAATGGTGAGACTTTGCCTCCTCGCGGATAATAGGCCGTTTGCACTTCGCCGATGTTGGCGGCAGAGTGGCGCCCTTATGGATTTCACGCCCGAGGACATGGAGGCTGTGCAAACCTGTCTCGAAGGGATCGATGGAAACGTTCCCGTCACGGTCGAGCCTGCCGCTGCCGTCCTGCTGATGCCGGACACGGTGCGCACCGTCGCGGATATGCGTGCCCTGCCAGCATGGCCCGCCGAGCAGCTCCGGCTCGTGGTGGAACGCTGGAAGCCCGACGTCGATGTGCGGATAGAGCGCATACGCTGATCTGACGGCGAAGGAGCCTGGAAATGCCGTGGACTCGCATTTAGCGGCGGCAAGAGGGCCCCTAGCCGGGCCCGAAACGGATTAGGAACCCCAAGCGCGAAGGTTGGGCGCGCGCTTGGAGCCCCGAGACAGCAGAGGTCGGGGGGACCGGGGTGCCGCCTCGGCGCAAGCTGAACATGCGCCGCTTACTTACTCCAGGGCGATCGGGAATTAAGGTTACAGACGGGGCATGCTGGCAGCGTGTGATCTTCAGAACTAAACAGAGCTTCCGCCGAGATTTTGTTCGTAGGTGAACCCTGGGCTCGCCAATTCCGGCAATGCGTCGCCTAAATGGACCTTGTGACTATCGAACGCTGCCGCGCAGATATCGAAGGGCTTGGCCGCGAGCTATTGGCGAGACCGAGGCCGCGAGTAGCGAGTGAGTTGAAACACCTGTGCCGTCTGTTACGGAAGCGGGTGGTAGCGTCGCAAAAATTCGGCAACGTCGTTGATCCGCTTGGCCGTATTGCCGATGCGGCAGCTCGATTGGAGCGGGAATCAACCGACGCTTTGGCGGATTATGATCTGAAAGAAGCGCTGCAAGCGTTAGCTAAGGTCTTAGTCGATTATCGTGTGCGATCCTGAAACGGCAGCTCGGTAATATTGTGGGCGGTCCGCCGGGCCTCGTCGCGCGGAGTCAGAGGATCGTTTCGTGCCGTGGCCACTCATCCAGCACCCGCATGCGCTGGCGGATGGTCAACCGGATACGCGGCCGCTGCTTAGTGGTGCGTCCGATACCCTCGCGCTTGGGGACGAGCACGTTGACGATTTCCACAGCCTTGGTCGTGATCGGCCGGGCTGACACGTGTCCTCCTCGTGATGCCACGCGCTCGGCCGGGCCGTCACCGGCCGGATCATCTCAGCGCATCGACCCGAGGCTCCGCCCGATGGGTACGCCAGCCGGCGTACTGGCTGAGGTAAGCGCCTAGTGTCTGCCAGTGTTTCACGGCATAATAGCTATATGCTAGAAAAGCCAACTGCAGACGACCTGGAAAAAGCTCATTTGATCCTCACCGAGTTTGGTCTTCTGGTCGGACCAGCAGGAGCGATGAGCGATGTTATTGCGCGTGCAGTCGCGGCCGGGATCGCGGTTGGACGCAAAGAAGCTCTAGCAAAGACGCGCCGCAGTAAGTCTTCGGAATCGTCCGCGAGCTAAAGAGACCGAGAGCACATCATTTGCTTAAGTGCCGAGGTTTCAAGCGGTCACTACCAGCGATAAAGGCATGCAACACTGCCCGCGCCCCGCGCCGGTTTAGGTCATACGATCCGCGTTATTCATCGTGCACGCGAGCACGCCCCGCCACCACCGCAGCCAAAGAGGAGCGCGAAGCGCTGGCCATGGAGGCGCAAGCGGCCTCCGGCGCGCCGGTTTGGTGGCAACGGGACCGGGTTTGACGGCACGCGCCCGCTAAAGGTCCAAGGCTGCCAAAACAACGATGGCGAACTTTCCTTCCTTTGGTGCGTTTCGATGCTATGGCGAGTCCTGACGAGTATCGCGAACGCGCTAAAGAAGCCCGTAAGCAAGCCAATGAATGCCGCAACGAGTGGGAGCGGCAAGGACTGCTTGTGATAGCAGAGCAATGCAAGCGCCTTGCCGCCTACAAGGAGCTTACCGGCCGTCCGAACCCGCCGTATGCAGCCGCCCAGAATGATCTTAAAGATCGGCCCATCGATGCTGGAGCTCACTGAATATCTCACAAGGACGAGCGCGCCCCGAGTGAGTTGCCGCTTCTCCCCTTTCCGCCCTCAGGGCATCTTGCGAGTTGTCAAACTAATGGTGTCGGCACTACCTTCGTCAACACTTTCTACCAAACAACCGGTGGCTCGTTTAACCGGTCGATTTCTGCCAACACGGTAGCTCTCACCGGTGGGGTCACAATCCCGCTCTGGCATCCCTGAGCGCGGCGGCCATTCGGGGCGAAGTCGCTCCCCACATGCGACGCTCAAATAGGCCTGGGCATCGGTAGGCGGAGGGGGCTGTGCCGCGCAGTCCCCGCGCGGGGCAAGCTCAACAGCCGCCAGTCGCGTGGCGGGATTATCTTGAACCCTAAAATCCAAGCCCTGATCGGCTCGCCCGACTGCGGGAAGCTCTGATCGGACCGCTCCGGGAGGTCTATGGCGCCTCGGACAAGGTCCTGACCATGACGTTGTCATGCATCCTGTTGGCCGCCCCGAAACGCCTGCCCCTCTGGCATGAGGTCGGCCCCAGCATGATTGCCATCGATACCCTGGTTCACAACTTTCTGGTCCGCACCGGCATCCTGGCAAGATTCGAGGCCGACCATTCATATGGTGCGGCCTGCTACCAGGCCGGTGGCTGCGCCGACATTATTGACGCCGTGGCGCTGCGGATCGATGCCCGGCAATTCAATCCCGAGTTTCCGCAGCCGTTTCCGCGGTTCGTTCAGCACGCGATCTGGCGGTACTGCGCCCAGTCTGGCCTCGACGTCTGCAACGGCAATCGGATCGATGATCGGCAGTCTTGTACGAACGTCTACTGCCAAATTCGTAGTCGTTGTGAACGTATAGTTCTGAGTAATACGAAGTAATAGCAAGGCAGTTCAATGTAGTTAAAAGCATTAAAGTGTTTGACGATATTGATACATCTTTATAGACTGTCGAATGAGAGGCGATTTAACCTCTCAAGGACTGTATTGCTAGGAGAAAAACTGCCATGAGACCCAAATATCCGCCCGCAAGACTGCGGGCCTGCTGCCAAAACCTGTCCATTTCACCACAAAGGGGCCCATCAGGCCCCTTCGGCGTTTCAGGAGACCTGTCATGACCAAGACGACCACCAAAGCCAAAGCCGCTGCCAAGGAGTTCCACTCCCACCGCCCCGCTCATTGTCCTCGGCTATGATGAGAACCATAAACCGCGGGCGGCGCGATTTCCGGCGAAGGATGCCGACCTAGTCACCAAGGCCGCCCAGCACATGGACCTCAAAGTTTATGAAGCGGCCTCCGAAGACTTGGCCGCCCTTGCCAAAAAGCTGCCGGAGGGCAGGCTGTACGGTAACGGCCGCGGCTTCGTGCCCAACATCCGGCAAAGCTTGTACAGCGAGATCATCGTGACACTCGCGGTCGAACCACAGGCCGCGGTCGGCAAAGACCAGGACGAACTGCCGGTCGCGACCGGCCTACCGCGGACCTGGGACGACATCGCGCCTGGGCATCTCGTGATCGCTCAGGAAGGCTTGGACTACGGGTGGTGGGAAGCCATCGTCCTCGGTCGCAACGGCGACATGTTCACGTTGCGGTTTCGCGACTACCCGAAGCTGCCGAAGTTCGTGCGCCATCGGAATGCCATTGCGTTGATCAGCCCTCCGGCTGAGTAACGCAATTATCGGCGGCCCCGGCTGCCAGCTACGCCCCCGGGCCGTCGTCTTCCTCACCCTACCCGACCAAATCCGCCCCATCGCCTGGCGCATCCACCGTCGGCGGCAGCGTCGCGGCGAACGGATTCGCCTTGGCATCACCAATCACAAAGGAGACGACCATGACGACCGAGATCAAATCCACGGAGACCGCCCGCATTCGCGCGCTCAACGACGAGCTGCGAAAGGATTTCAGCCAGGGTCATGCGGTGATGACGATGGGCATTGCTGCGCTTGGCGGCGAGGCGGTCGCGCGCATCGTCAAGACCATCGAAGTCCATGACGACTTTTGCCACGAGAACGATCCATACGAAGAACATGACTTTGGTTCGTTCGAAGCCGAGGCCACACGATCTTTTTCAAGATCGATCTCTGTTGCGCAGCAATTACCATCTTCTACCAGCCGAAAAACGAATGGACCGGAGTGTATCGGAGATTTATTCCAAACACGGCGATACACAGATCCTGTGGCACTGATCCTACCGGTACGTTGTACTTGGGCATCGCAGGGACTTGCCGCCGAAGTTGGTCGATACTCCGCACGCGTATTATGACCATCGCTAAAGGTGGTCACCACGCAATTGACCCTACGCGCACTCCACCCGAACGATGTTACCGCCAGTCGTCAATGATGTAGGCCCCGGGGCGGCAGTAACCTGGATCGTTGTGCCTGTGCATGGTCACGCCAAGAATTTCTGTGCGAAACCCGCGAGAGACAAGGTGTCGATAAGCTTCGTGGCGCGCCATATTCGCACCGGCTAACACGTTTGGCATGCCAACCGCGGCCGCTTGTGCCTGGCACGCATCCAGCAGTCGGAGATAATCCCGCTCTGCTTGAACTCCGGCCCGGACCGCACCGAATTTAATAAAGCAGGCGTCCGCACCAGCTTCGCTGCTTGGACCGTAATGACAAACCGCAAAAGCTCCCATGCCTCCCGGGCCGTCGATTAAAACCGTATCACCCAAACCCTGCGCCTGCGTGGCTCGTATCTCCTCGGTGAGATCAAAGCCAGGGTAGAGCGTGTCCGTTATGTCCCGACAGGCAAGAAGAGCCTCGTTCTGCTGCGCTACGTTCAAGTCGCTAAAGCGAGACCACCCGGCGGCCGCGCTAGGTCGACTGCCAACAGGCGCTGACATGATTGCGGTAAGAAAGCGTGCGTAAAAACCATACTTTTGATAGAGACCAATATGCTTGGCGCTGTGTGGGAAGGTAAATAGCCCGACGTGCCGCGTTTGCCAAGCGTCGAACTGCTCCATAGTCTTAGCGAGCAACGCCTGGGCAATGCCTCCCTCCTGCAAATCAGGCCGCACAGTAATCGGACCAAAGAAACCGACGCTGCCCCACTTCGTGGCGAAGTTAGAGCCGACTAGGCTTCCATCAATTTTTGCACCAAACGCGGCAACGTGCGGCGCACGGTGGCGGCCATACACGTAGTCTCGATCGGCCCAGAACACTTCGGGATCGGGTGCGCCAAGAAACGTCCCAAAGGCGACCCGAAAAATCCGCTCGGCCTCCGGCAGGTCCGCCTCATTAAGGGGAGCAATCTCTGGGCTCGGTTCATTCGATCCCTTGACCGCCGCAGCAGCGTCCCTTTGCATCTTCGCGCCCTCATTAGGATACTGAGCGAATTTATACCGCGCCGAAAAAACGAAATCTAAATGGCCCCGCACCCATATGGGCGACCGGTCCGCAGAACTGTTCCTGGCAAAGCCTGCGAAAGGTAGCCGCACCAAGTATCGTCGTTTCGAGACAGCGGCCGAGGCACTCCGTTACGCCGTTGAGGACTTACGGACGCCTAAAGCCTTCGGCGCATGGCTTGAGGTCGGGGACGCGCGTTTCAACAGCACCGAAATTCAGCGCCTGTACGAAGCCGATGATTATCCGTTGCGCAAGCCTGAGTGAGACCGAGCGCCGCGCGAGCGGCGTCTGGCGCTTGCATTATAAGCAATTCCGCCTATCTCACCGTTTTCCCTCGCGGGCCTCACCAGGAGCATCAGCACTATCTCATGAGCAATCGAAGCGTCCCGAACTTGGAAGAGCGGCTCAAACACGCATCCGAGGCCAAGAAGTTGATGCTGGCAAAATTCAAAACGTCGCTCGTCGAAGGGCCGGCTGCCATCGAGAAACGACAGCGGCGCCAAGCCATCGCCGCCGCGAGAGCCGAGCGCGCGGTGCAGCGTGAAGAAGCGCGGCAACGACAGGAGCGCGAACTTGCAAGGCAAGGCGAGATTGCTGCGCAGGCAGCAGCCGACGCCGCGCGGGCGGCCGCTGATGAGGCAGCGCGCGAAGCAACCGAACAGGCCGAACGAAATGCGCTGCTGGAGGCTGAACAGAAGGCGACCCGCGATGCCCGTTACGCGGCACGGAAGGCAGCAAAGAAAAAGCGGCGGGTGAAATGGCTTATATTAGAGAGCCTGAGGAATTTGACCAAGAAACGCTTCATATCCTCGGTGACGCGCTGGACGAAGCTTGGCGACGAGTAAAGTCCAATCACTTGAATGGCAGAGCCTACGGCGCTCGGACTGTGCTTGCTCAACACATTTTCGCTATGGCCAAACAGGGCGAGCGGGACCCTCATCGTCTCATCGACGGTGCGTTGATGCGGCTAACACTCTAAGACTTTAAGATGCCACTGACCGGTGAGGACCACGGCGGAACGCTCCGCGGTTTCGCGAGTTTTTATATGGAGGACCAAAAATGGACCGCCGATCAGGAACACTTGGACACGCAGATGAAAAGATTTCAACCGCCCTCGCGCCGAGACGGGCTGATGATATTGGCAATAGTTGGAGTGTTCCTCGCTGGCATGACCGCGGGGGGCTTCCTGTTTGCGGCGTATCGAGGCCAGCCGACGGTGCAAACGGCTTCTAGCGACGATGGAAAGACCGCATTAGCGTTTTTCTTGAACGGCACTCCGAACGTCGCGCGCTAATAGGTTTCGTAACGGCCACCGACAATCGGTCGCCGTGTTTCGATCGTGACCGATTGTTGGATAGTTGGAGTGTATAGTGTTGACGCCGCAAGAGTTTCGAGAGCAAGCGGACTTGTGTATCGACCGGGCTCGCTCAGCGGGCAGCGCCGCAGAGCGCAAACTGTACCGACGGTTGGCGTTGAGTTGGCTCGAAATCGTCATCCGAATAGAGCCGCGCGCAATCGAGCTGCGCGACGCCGACGCGGCAGCCTTTACGGTCCGAACTTATGCGCGTGCGGGTGATCAGTCTCGAAAGAACCCCTTGAACCGGCCGGGCGTCAGCGCGGTGTAGGCGTGGTGTTCTGAATGTTGCGGTAGCCAAGGTAGGCGTGGAGCGCGCGAGTATCGACGCCATCGTTGGCGAGCCTGTAGCCGCAGGCGTGGCGGTGGCGAGGCCGGATCGCGCTTCTGTCCGTGCGCTGGTTCGTCCCGCCGATCGGTGTGCGCGCGTTCCTCATGTTGTTGATTTTGGCGCGAGCGTTCTATGCCGCTTTTCCTGATCGAGAATTTCTTGGCTCGGCGAAAGGGCTCATGTCGAAACGCTGCTCATCGATGGACCAGCACCGGAATCTTGCAATGTGTGAGGACCTTGACGGTCTCGCTGCCGAGGACGAGCGCCCAGATGCCATGGCGGTCGTGCGAGGCCATGACGATCAGGTTGCAGCCTTTGCCGGCCGAGTTCTGATCCGCAACTCAGCCCTTCGCGATGCCCGTCAGAAGGCGGCGCCCGTGATCGTGCTCGTTGCTGCGACAGGCGGTTTGCTACAACGCCGTCCTGTTCATGCCGACCCGTGAATATGCATCTCGCGAAATGAAATGAGCCGCCGCCTTCTTTCGTCCCAAAGAACCATGCGCACGCAACGGAGGCTCTCACGGAACGTAAGCCGCCCGACGGCAGCAAGCTCTGGTTGATCCAGTAACCTCCTGGCAATCGGTAATACGGGATACGGCTGCAGAGATTGTGGACATGGTGCACCTCGATATTGGCGGTGAACCAACGCTGCGCACCGCTCATCAAGCATACCGTGAGTTTCATTCCAACCAGGATGCGGCCGCACAATCTGGCCGCTTTGCCTCAGATGGGGGTGGTCAAAAGAGACCAGACTCGATCTCGCTTAGATCCGCAAGATGGCTGCGCGCTCCGGTACCACGCCGAAATCTAGACGAACTCCGGTTGCCCGCCCTGCGCACCAGGCAACTGGCTTTGTCTTGGCAAGCCTCGGCGTGACACAGCTTGGACCACCGCGCCGTCAATATTGAAGTGCTCGAGGATCTCTGCAACACAATGAAGTTCGGCTCACTCTGCGCGCTTGGCGGCTTCACACCGTATCTGGTGATGAGCGGGCTTAACCGCTTTCCCGAAGATTTTGGCGCTCCACCGCGCCTGCAGGCTGCCGAATAGGAGACGCGCCATGTCGCTCGTCCAACAATCGCTCGTGCAAGAGATCGACTACGGTACCCCCCGCTCCAAGTCGGAGAAGATGGTCTCGCTCTCCATCGACGGCAAGCAGATCTCAGTACCTGAAGGCACTTCGATCATGCGTGCGGCGATGGAGACCGGGATCGAGATTCCGAAGCTTTGCGCCACCGACATGCTCGATGCGTTCGGCTCCTGCCGATTGTGCCTGGTTGAGATCGAAGGGCGGGGCGGCACGCCCGCGTCCTGCACCACGCCGGTGGCCGAAGGCATCGTGGTGCGCACCAAGAGTGAGCGCCTCGACCGTCTTCGCAAAGGCGTCATGGAGCTCTACGTTTCGGATCATCCGGTCGATTCGCTCGATCGCGCCAAGCACGCCGGCTTTGACCTACTCGACACCGCGGCGGCGGTCGGGCTTGAGGAGGTGCGCTACGGTTTCGACGGCGCGCGCCACCGCAATCCCGGCGTCGATGACTCTAATCCGTATTTCTCCTTCGATCCCGCCAAGTGCATCGTCTGCTCGCGCTGTGTGCGGGCGTGCGAGGAAGTGCAGGGCACGTTCGCGCTGACGATCTCGGGCCGTGGCTTCGACTCCATCGTTGCCGCCGGGATGGACGAGAAGTTCATCGAATCCGAGTGCGTCTCCTGCGGCGCCTGTGTGCAAGCCTGCCCGACCGGCTCGCTCATCGAGAAGACGGTCATCGAGCAGGGCAAGCCGGAATGGTCGGCGATCACGACCTGTGCCTATTGCGGCGTTGGTTGCGCGTTCAAGGCCGAAATGCGCGGCGACGAGGTGGTTCGCATGGTGCCGTACAAGGACGGCAAGGCGAACCGCGGCCACTCTTGCGTCAAAGGCCGCTTCGCCTGGGGTTACGCCAATCACCGCGAACGCATCCTCAAGCCGATGATCCGCGAAACGATTACCGAGCCGTGGCGCGAGGTCTCGTGGGAGGAAGCGATTGGTCGCGTCGCCTCGGAATTCAAGCGTATCCAGGCGACATACGGACGCGGCTCGATTGGCGGCATTACCTCCTCGCGCTGCACGGACGAGGAAACTTTCCTGGTGCAAAAACTCGTTCGCGCGACCTTCGGAAACAACAATGTCGATACCTGCGCCCGCGTCTGCCACTCGCCGACCGGTTACGGCTTGAGCACAACATTTGGAACGTCCGCGGGTACGCAGGACTTCGATTCGGTAGAGCATACCGACGTAATGATCGTTCTCGGTGCCAACCCTACCGACGCGCACCCTGTGTTCGCTTCACGCATGAAGAAGCGGCTGCGCGAAGGAGCGAAACTGATTGTCATCGATCCGCGACGGATCGATCTCGTACGCATGCCGCACGTGGAAGCGACCTATCACTTGCCGCTCCTACCCGGCACCAACGTCGCGATTCTCTCAGCGCTGGCGCATGTCATTGTCACCGAAGGCCTAGTCAACGAGGCCTTCGTTCGCGAGCGCTGTGACTGGGATGAGTTTCAGGATTGGGCGGCGTTTGTTTCCGAGGCGCGCAACAGCCCGGAAGAGGTGGCGAAGATTTCCGGCGTGCCCGCGGAAACGATCCGCGGTGCGGCGCGGCTCTTTGCTACCGGTGGCAACGGCGCGATCTATTACGGTCTCGGCGTCACCGAGCATAGCCAAGGCTCGACCACCGTTATCGCGATCGCCAATCTCGCCATGGCGACCGGCAACATCGGCCGGCCCGGTGTTGGCGTGAACCCGCTACGCGGGCAGAATAACGTGCAGGGCTCCTGCGACATGGGCTCGTTTCCGCACGAGCTCTCCGGCTATCGGCACATCGCCAACGATGCCACCCGCGCGATGTTTGAAGCGCTGTGGCAAAAGCCGCTCGACCCCGAGCCGGGCCTACGTATCCCGAACATGTTGGACGCTGCCGTCGACGGCTCGTTCAAGGGCCTCTATGTGCAGGGCGAGGACATCCTCCAATCGGACCCAGACACGCACCACGTCGCGGCCGGCTTGGCGGCGATGGAATGCGTCGTCGTGCAGGATTTGTTTTTGAACGAGACAGCGAATTACGCGCACGTATTTCTGCCCGGCTCGACGTTCCTCGAAAAGAACGGCACGTTCATCAATGCGGAACGCCGCATCCAGCTCGTTCGCAAGGTCATGGCGCCGAAGAACGGCTACGAAGACTGGGAGATCACATGTCTGATCAGCGAGGCCATGGGCTATCCGATGCACTACGATCATCCTTCGGAGATCATGGATGAGATCGCGCGCCTAACGCCGACGTTTGCCGGCGTCTCGTTCGAACGGATCGAGCAGCTTGGTTCGATCCAGTGGCCATGCAACGACAAGGCCCCCGAAGGCACACCGGTCATGCACATCGGCAGCTTCGTGCGCGGCAAGGGCAAGTTCGTCATCACCGAGTATATCGCGACCGACGAAAAGTCCGGCCCGCGCTACCCGTTGCTGCTCACCACCGGTCGCATCCTCAGCCAGTATAACGTCGGCGCACAAACCCGCCGCACCGCCAATATCATTTGGCACGAGGAAGACCGGCTCGAAATCCATCCGCACGACGCCGAACAGCGTGGCATCCGCGACGGCGATTGGGTGAAGCTCGCAAGCCGCGCCGGCGAGACCGCGTTACGCGCGCTCATCACCGAGCGCGTAGCACCGGGCGTGGTCTATACGACGTTCCATCATCCGAACACGCAAGCCAACGTCGTGACCACCGAATATTCGGACTGGGCCACCAACTGTCCCGAGTACAAAGTGACGGCGGTCCAGGTCACGCCCTCGAACGGCCCAACGGAGTGGCAGGAAAAATACGAGGAGCTTGCGCGCAAGAGCCGTCGCATTGCCGCAACCGTCGAGGCCGCAGAGTAGCGGCATGCGGACAGCGTCGTTAATTTTCATTACCGGAACTGAGCGTCGGAGCGAACCGATGCGATTGGCCATCAGCAGGTTTGTTCAAACATGACAAACGACGTCGCATCCGCGAAGAAATTATGGTCAAAAATCGGCCGCAACCAGGTCGTAAGACCCCCTACGACGACGCTCATAAACCTCAGCTGCGGTCGCATAGATCAATTTGCGGTTCGAATCGAACGCGCCGAGAAGTCCAGCCTCGTCCGGCGGCATGTCGGGTTTAATTCTCTTCAACGCATCGGCATTGACGAAAAACGATGCCTCCATCGCGCTATCGTGACCCCAAAAGCGGACGGCACGCCGCGTTGCATCATAAAAGCGGCTTTGATTCGGAAAACTAAGCGTCATGGTTTAGGTCGCGCTCCTGAGCCGCCTGAAGCTCTTGAGGATCAATGGCCACCATCTCAACTGAGGAAGCACGGTGGGTTTCCGCCGGTACGAAGATCATGGTGGCCACGCGGCGATAGACGGGAAATGACAATTCTTCGATCAGTTCTTCGTCCGTCACGATCCGATATTCTCCGGGCGGCAAGATTCGATCGATACCTTTCAGCTCAAATGAATGACTGAAGAGGACGGATTTGCTGTGCGAGCGCGTGGTCATGGCGCTAAGCCGCCCCGCGGCGGACCAAGGGATAGCCCATGCTTTGGTACAAGCGACGAATTCCCGGACCGTCGTATCTCTCCTTCGACTTCGAGATGGGCTCCGAGAAGAAATTCAGACGGAAGCTCCTCGATCGCGAAACGGACGGCGTCCGCAGCGTGCGCAAAACGTCTGTACCCAATTGGCTGTCGCCTCGATTTCCGATTGCGGCTGGGGAAAAGCTCCGCCTCAGCGCTGTAATCGAATCCGACCTCGGCTTCTTTGACCACAAATGGGTTTGTCATTTGATTATCTCCAATAAAAACTCGAAGTATCCTCTGAATAGTCCTCACACTATATATGTTCGAAACGTAAGAAAGTGAGCCGTAGCGGAAAGGTATTTTCGGATCGCGCTGCGCGGGTCAGCGATGGCCATCGACACGGGGTAACTCGCGTGACCCGATGGGTCTATCGCGGCGCCGAAGGCTTCACCTCGTTATTTGCCTCTGTTTTGAGCGTGCACCGACACGTCCGGTTTAGCCTCGATTCCAGACGTATCGCTGCACTGCTCTAACCGACGCGGCGGGTCTATATAGAAGGGCCATGACTCGGCGTGACGAGCCATTCTGTTTTGCGCACCGCTGAGCGTTCCCGGAACAAACCAGCGTCATCCTGTGTGTGGCGTAGCCAATGCCGTTGCTGGTTTGCTGTTGGCGACGACTCGGTTCTCGGCCTTCCTGCTGGCGCACAGCGACGTACAGTTCGTGATTGATACAAAGACAGTCAATGCCCGCGCTGCGGCAGGTCCTTCGCCCCCCGGGCATCCCGTCCAGGGGACATAGAAAATCCCGGGCGGGCCTGCTTCCAGCCCGATCCGCTCCACTCTCACACTGAGCGATTTGATCCAGCTAATCAGAGCGACCGGCTCGCTTGGCACTTTCACCTCCCGCACGACCTTCCCGCTCTCGTCAACCACGCATACGCTGGAGCTATTCAAAGACACGTCGATTCCTGCATAATGCTTCATGGTCGTCCCTCGATGATGCTTGGAGCGGGCAAGCCCCGACTCCGGTCAAATGACACCATCAGTTTGAGGGACGACCACCGTCGCGCAAGAAGCCGCGAGCAAAGCGCGCCTTCACTCCCGTTGTGGTAAGCGAGCGGCTTGCGCCGCGGCCGGCCCGTTACCCCATCTAGTTGATGCTTACACGAGCCCTCGGAAAGCATCCGATTTGCAATTTGTAACGAGGGAGAAGTACCACTTTACAATTTTTTCTAACGCGGGAGATCGCATAATCTTTGTGAGGAGAAAGAATATGCAGTTGAATGCGCAAGACCTGAAAAAAATAGTAAACCTTACACTGGAACATTATAACCAGCGTGCTGAAGAGTTCTGGGCAGGCACGCGCGATCACGATGTCAGCCAGAACATCGCGGCGATGTTGCAATACATCGAGCGTGAGACGCGTTTCACAATACTCGACTTTGGCTGCGGGCCCGGGCGAGACCTCAAAGTGGTTGCCGAACTCGGTCACATCGCGGTCGGTTTGGAAGGCGCCGCACATTTCGTCGACATGGCGCGTGCCTACAGCGGCGGCTTTATCCAACGGAACACATTTTTCCATGAATCCGTGAGATCGCACCAAAAGACGAAGACGCCAATGACCACAAGTGCACCGAGAACAAACTCCATGTCTCGCCCGTCAGACAGCTAATTTTACAGCCTTCCCCGAGTTGAACGCACTTGCAGTCAGGCAAGTTCAGGCGGCGTCTTTGTCCTGCTTGCGGAAGAGGACTTTGGTTTTCACAGCGCCGCAATGCGTGCATTCGAAGCTATGTACTGCTAGGTCAGAGCGAGTTGTATGTGGTTTGATCGCGTCGAGCTTTAAAGGCTTGCGGCATTTCGGGCAGGTATCGTCCATAAAAAGATCAAAAGACATGGTGCCCCTCACTCAGCAAGGCTGTTTGTGCTGCAGGCGAGGTTGACTAGTGCCCGTCTCTCATCTGTGCTCGTGGATTTGGAGGAGGACCAGCGCACGTGTCCCGGCCTCTGCGGTTTTTTCCGTTTCGGCGTTCTTTGCGGTAGTGAAAAAGGCAGTCCCTATTTTGAATTGGTCATTATCCAGCGGCTCAAGCCACGGGCGCGCGAGCGGAAATGAAGAATCATTCGTTTGTTTGCCTGTAGGCTCTCCGATTCAGGACGAATCAGGTTCGCCCAAAGAATGGCCGATCCACCTGTGAGATGCTCCGAACTGCGATAGAGTAGCTCTGCCGTCTGGACACTTGCGGTCTGGGCGGCAAGCAAGTGGGGGCGACCCCATGCCGGCTTGCGGTCAATATCGCAAAGCTACCAGAACTGCTCGGGGCCAAGTGGTGAGGTCGCGAAACGCCGATCACTGCGGAAGCAAGCCGAGCGTTACCGTGGATCGCGCGACTCCGCTCGCTCTGGCTGATCTGAGCTGCTCTTGACCGATGATACGTCGGTGAAGGAGAGCACCAGGCACCTCTGCCTTACGGTCGACGAGGTCGATGCCAAGATGGCGAAGCTGCGATGAGCGTCCCTACGCGCTTGCGCCGCGCCCGAGCGTGGAGTGAGATGGACGTTGGCGACCTGACACATCGGTCAAGGAACAGATGTTGGAGCCATTCAAATATCGGGGTTTCATCACCTACAGCCATCTGGATGAAGTGTTCGTGCGCTCGCTGCATCGCTCGCTCGAAGGCTATCGCGTGCCGAAGCCACTTATTGGGCAGGTTACGCAGATCGGCGAGGTGCCCGGCCGGCTTGGCCGACTGTTTCGCGATCGCGACGAGCTTGCGGCAGCGCCCGACCTCAAGGCCGAAATTCAGGCGGCCTTGCGCCAATCCGACGCGCTGATCGCGGTTTGCAGTCCGGCAGCGGCTAAGTCGTACTACGTGAATGAGGAAATCAAGACATTCAAGGCGATCGGCCGATCGAACCGAAGTCCTCGCCTCGATTATCGACGGCGAGCCGCACGATCCGGCGAACGAGTGCTTTCCGGAGGCGCTGAAATTCGAAGTCTCCGACGACGGGCAGATCACGAGCAAGCCGGCGGAGCCGATCGCCGCCGATGCCCGTGAAGGGAAGGACGGTTTCGAGAATGCCAAGCTGAAGATCATCGCCGCCCTGCTCGGGCTCGATTTCGAGCAGCTCCGGCAGCGGGAAGCCGAAGCCGAACGGGCGCGCGCACGGCGGGCGCGTCTGCTGGCCGTGGGCTTCGCGGCGCTAGCAATCCTCGCGGTCGTCGGCGGCATCGTGGCGTTCATTCAGCGCAATATCGCACAGGACCGCGAACGCGAAGCCCAGGACCGCCTGGTGCAGCTGCACGTCGAGCGCGGCACGACCGATGTACGGAGCGATGACCTGCGGAACGGCTGGCTGTGGTTCGCAGAGGCGCTGCGGCTCGATCATCAACGCGGCGCCGCGGAAGAAAAGCATCGCCAGCGGATCGCGGCGATCCGCGACCAGCTGCCGCAACTCCGTGACATCGTGAATTCGGAGGGCGAGCTCGAGGAGGCCGTGTTCGCCGTCGACGACAGCCTTGTCGTGGTGAACCGGCGGCTGACCGACCGGATCGGCAGCACTGTCGATGCGTTCGCCGATCATGGCGAACGGAAACTGTGGTCGCGGACCTTGCCGGACTGCTTTCTCGATCAGGTCGGTATTTCGGCCGACAACGCCACGGTCTTTGCCTTCGGCGGGAGTTGCGGCACGACAGAGCCGTCTCCGCTCGGCATCTACTCCACATCCGACAAGGACGTGGTCACATTGACGGTCATGGATGCGCGGACCGGGGAGACGCGGATCCGGCAATCATTTCCCCGGCGCGGCTACGAATCCGGGGTCAGCCCAAACGGCACCCTTCTGCTGCTGCAGACCGGGAACGATCGCGCCAGGCTTTACCGGGTCGTCGGGAATGAGCTGCGCCAACAGGGGGCGGAGATCGACGCCAAGGAGATCGCGGCGGTGGCGTTCTCGCCCGATGAAAGCAGGCTGGCCGTCCTGCAAGAGGACACGCTGACCTTCTATCAAATCAATTCAGGGCTCGACGTCTTGCGCCGCTTCGACCTGGGGCACGATCGTTTTCTCCGCAAGGTCGTGTTCAGCCCGGACGGCGCATCGGTGCTGCTCCACAGCACGACCGAAGTCGTCCTGCTGCCGGTCGAGGGACAAGGCAACCGGTTCCTCGAAACCGCCGCCGGCGGCCGGATCGAGGAGGCCGACTTCGCCGGCATCGGCGGCAAGCTCTACGTCTCCTACGAAGGCGATGACGACGCGCGGTTCACGGAAATCTGGCAAGGCGGCGACAAGCCGACGCGGCTTGCCAAGATCGACCACGAGGAGCCGCTTGGAAAATGGGAATTCGAGCCGCGGCGTCCTCGCGATAACGTCGGCGCGAGCGAGGCGTTCGGCGCCGGCATGAGCAGATTCAATCGGCGCCTGCGGCGGGCGGGGTTCAGTCCCGACGGCCTGTATCTCTACACCGTGAGCAGGAAGCGCAACATGGTGCGGGTCTGGCGGGTCCACGACCGGGCGCCGCTCACTCCTCCCCTGAGCCATTTCGACAGGTCGATCTGGTTTGCCGCCTTCGACAACGAAGGCCGCCATCTCATGACCTCGGTTGGCGACGGCGGCTTCCGGCTGTGGGACCTCGGGGCGGTCTATCCCTGGAAGATCCTCGCCGCCGCGGACGGCCGCAAGGACCGCATTGCAGTCAGCGCCACCGGCAGGCTGGTGGCGGCCAAGATGCCGGACCGAAGCGTGCAGGTCTGGCGGGCGGACGCGGACGAGGATCCGATCGCCCGCATTGCTCCGTTCGAGGCTGAATTCAGTCCTGTTCGACGCGCAGGACCGTTGGCTGGCGCTGGGCGGCCGCGACGGCATAGCGGAGCTGCGCGACACGACGAGCTGGCGGCGGCGCGCCCGCTTCAAGGCCGCGAACGGTCCAATCGCGTTTCTCTCGGCCGACCAGAACGGCACCCGCCTCCTTGCGGTGACGAGCGAATACGAGGCGCCGATGCAGGTCGCCCTGGTATCGGTCACCGGCGACCAACTCTGGTCGACCGAGGTACCCGCGACCGGCGGCCGCTATTCCGCCCTCGTGTCCGCAGCAATGGACGCGCCGGCGAAGCGCGCGCTGACGCTCGTGGGGTTCGAGAAAGACGCGCCGGCGCTCTATCTCTGGAACCTCGCGGCGGCCGCCGGTCAGCAACAACCTATCGCCACGATCCGGCCGTCCGAGGCCCCCTCGGCGGCTCTGTTCGTCGACGAGGACCGCAGCATTCTGACGATCAGCGGCAGCGAATTCGCGCTTTGGGACAGCCGTGACGGGCGGCAGATAGGCGCTGCGGTGCCGAATCTGTCCGCTGTGCGGGGAAAGGCGCTGGCGCATACTGCGGATGGCGGCAAAGTGCTGCTGTGCGATTCGCGCTGCACGACGGCGCAAGTGGTCGATACCAAGACCGGGTTGCCGATCTCCTTGCAGCTCAAGCACGCCGACTACATCCATCTTGCCGGTTTCGGCGCCAAGGGGACGATCGTATATACGGGATCCCGGACCACGCTCAACGTGTGGGACGCCGAAACCGGCAACATGCTGATGCCGCCGGTCGAGCATGAGAAGAGCATCGACGCCGTGGCCGTCGATCCGCAAGGCCGTTACCTCACGACCGCGGCCGGCCGGTGGCTCTCGGTGTTCGCGCTCCGGCGCGACGACTTGCCCGTGGACACGCTCGTCCTGCTCGGCCAGCTCGCGAGCGAGCACGAGATCGACCGGGTCGGCGCCGGCGTGCCGCAGCTGGAAGCATCCTACCGCAAAAGCTGGAACGAATTGGCGGTCTCGAACGATTGGCGCCGCACGGGCCGGCCGCATGGCGGCGACTGGGAGCTGCGCAACTACCGGCTGGCCGCCGTCAACGACGAGCCGGCCGCCGCGAAGCTTCGTCTCGAACGGCTGCTCAAATGGCCGGACCATGCGCCGACGGCGCATTTCCTGATGGGCAAGCTCTTCGAGCAGCAATCCCAGCCCGCACCGGCGATCCGCGAATACCGCGCCGCGCTGGCGCAAGGCGCCGCCGTCGCGGCGGCGTCGCTGCGCTTGGCCAACCTTCTCGCCCACGACGCGGCGGCAAGCGCCGAAGAGATCGTTCCTTTGTACCAGCAATCGGCACCGATCATCGGCTCGCCGGAAGCGATGTTCATGGCCATCGCCAAAACCTACGAAGCACGAGCCCGGGACGATGCCGCCAATGTGGACAAGGCGGCAGAGGCCTACCGGCAGGCGATCGCGGCCGGAGCGACCAAAGCCGAGAGCGCTTGGGAGCTCGCGCAGCTCTATCTCCGCCACGCGCGATGGGTGGACGCCGTCCCGGTGCTCGAAAGCCTGTTGCAGCCGGACGACTATCATCGCGGCGCCTGGTATCACTTGGCGCTGGCGGAGTCCCAGGTGCTGGCTGGCGAGCAGCGCAACGAATTCTGTGCGCGCATGCGGCGCGAGCTCGATGCGAAATTCAACGATGCGGACAGCTGGATCGACACCGCCTGGGGCTGCGGGATGCTGGGCGTGGCGGCGTCGGGCACCGAAGAGGCATACCGGCGGCTCCAATCGTATAGCTCGAGCGGCGCGCCGCGAAACGATCTGCTCATGGCCTATCTGCTGCTGCTCTATCGCGCGGGTGCCTATCCGGAGATCGTTGCCAAGGAGCTGCCCGATGACGTCGGCGTCGAACCGACAGTGATACGCGCTCTGGCACTGGCCCAACTGGGCGAGCGGGGGAAGGCGCAAGACATGCTCGCGCGCGCACAGGAATTGATCGAGCAGGCCGGCAAGGGCAAGCGCGAGTTCGACTGGAATATCACACTGCAGTGGAGCATGTTTAAACGGGAGGCCGAGGCGCTCGGCCTGACCTTTCCCCGCAGCACCCGCTTGGATCTGCCCGCCAGATAACCAACGCATCAACCTCACCATCGAGCAATACGAGGTCGCGCCGGCCTACCGAGAGCGGCTGATGCCTATCAGGTGCCCGACACGACGGCGCGCCCTGGACCGAGACGGACAATCGCATCTTGCCAGGAATCAAACCCGCCGATCTCCCGGCGGACGCGCCGGTCAAATTCCAAATCAACCTCAAGACCGCCAAAACGCTCGATCTCGAGTTCCGCCCAAGCGCCGACGCACACTGGACCGACCCGACGAGCCTTGAATTGTTTGATCGCGTTGTTGGCAGAATAGCAAATCTGCGCGTGCTGCTGATCGTGACTTCACGGCCCGAGTTTGAGCCGCCGTGGATCGGACGGCCATACGTGACAGCCCTGACCCTCAATCGGCTGGCACAGCGCGAAGTCGGGGCCATGATTGACGGCCTTATCGGCAATTACCTCCTTTCGCCAGATATCCGACAGGATATCGTCGATCGCACCGACGGTATTCCGCTCTTCGTGGAGGAAATGACGAAGGCTTTATTGGAAGCAGGAAGCGAAAGCGCGGCAACACAGATGGCCGCGGCTGTTCCGTCTCCTGCCTTAGCCGTCCCGGCAAGCTTGCACCCGTCACTAATGGCGCGGCTCGATCGCCTCGGCGCGGCCAAGGAGGTGGCGCAGATCGGAGCAGCGATCGGACGGGAGTTTTCCCACGCTCTCCTAGCTGCAGTGGTGCGCGCGTCGGAGACGGGGCTCAACTCGGCGCTAAGTCGGCTTATCGCCGCAGGTTTGCTATTTCGGCAGGGCGTGCCGCCGTACGCAAGCTACCTGTTCAAACACGCGCTGGTGCAGGATGCGGCTTATGGCACTCTGTTGCGCGAGCCGAGGCGAGTACTGCAGGCTCGCATCGCCGAGACACTTGAGAGTAGTTGGCACTCACGGCGCTCGGAACCGCGGTGTTATTCAGACCGGGTATTTCGTTGGCGGCATCGTTGGGGCGCAGCTTTATCGCCGCTCCCCTTCTAACGTGAATAGCGCGCACGGAGCACATGAGGGACGATCGGCACATGGGAAAACCAACAACCACTAAAGCTGAAAGATGCCGGCTCGCGACAGATCAGTAATCGACATTTCGCCCCGCAGGATTAGGTAAAGTTCTTCTAATAACGCGTTTCGATTCCTTTACTCTCCTCCGAGCTGAGTGACTCCTTTCCGCAACAGTCGCGACTTTTCGCGGCCCCGGTGTTGCTTTCGTTTTCAAACGAGCGTTTGTATTTCAAACGAGAGTCGCTCGACGTTGTCCACCTGAAGGATCTCCCGGCGCCATGGCTCAGTCCACAATGGTGTTGAGCAACAGAATGCGCCAACGGTTGCGGCTCAGCGGACTCGCGCGGGCGAGCGCACGCAAGTATCCGTTGTCATCGCCGCGGAGAACGTAGCGGCTGCTCTTGAAGAAGTGCGTGCCAGGATGGCCCCGACTTGTGCCCGCGCGAACGTAACCAGCCTCGGCGCAGCACTCAGCGGGCGGCCATTCTGGCGATGTCGCGCACCTGCAGGGTCATTGTCGCGGCTGAGGTTGTTCAGCCGCGCCTAGCTGACCGGACTCGAGTTCGTATTGAGCGTTCCGGTTACTCGGCGACAGGGATTGGTAAGGAGCTATGACGACCATCGATCAACCAACCTTCATGCGGAATGCCCCGCTCGGTCGGTGGCATCAAGTCTGGCCACCGGCCGTCCTGGCCGTCGCGATTGTCGCGAACTTGGCGTGGATTGGCTTCTTGGCATACGCCGCATACGACCTAGCAATGCTCATGTAGGACGTTTGCAATGGCCCTGCACGACGACAAATCGATTGGAGGCAATCCGACGATAGGCGTGCCAGCCCGCCGGTTAGATCAGCTCTTCACGCGCATACTGGAGGTCATTGCAGCAACGACGATCCTGTTGTGCCTCACTCCAATTCTTCTGATCAGCTCAGTTGCAATCAAACTCGATTCTGGCGGACCTGTTTTCATCCGAGAGACGCGACGCGACTCCAAGCGACGCAAACTGGCATCAACGAACTTCCGCAATTCTTTAATGTTCTGCGAGGGGACGTTTCCTTTATAGAGGCATTTAAATCTCTGGTTTAAGGCAGTATCGCGCCACCGCACGACGGTCCACATCAAACGCGCTCACAGAATCAATATTTGTGATCAAGCTCAATAAAACGGCAAGGGTTTCCACGTGCGGCGCACGCTGTTGCGCGCAGCGCTGCTCCTCGCATGCCTCCCGTCAGCCTCAGAGGGCCAAAGTTGCGCCACTGCTGGCGGCTGGCATGAGCGTGCGCGCGATCTCGGCAGAGACCGGCATTTCTGTCGGCGTCATCGCGCGAAAACGCAACTAGAAAAGGGTTTAACGCAGGGACGAGAAAAGGCTGCCGCCATCGCTCAGCAATTGCCAACGAGCTACGCGGTGAGACAGGACGTCGGCGGCGTGCCACAGGAGGTTCGACGGCTGACCGCATCGCCTTCCGCGAGAGTCCTCAACGGCTGTGTTCGCCTTGTCGCTACACGCGTGCGCCGACTGCTGCGACCTCTAGCCGAGCCACGAACGACCGGGTCACCGGATTATCCTCAGAGGGAGCCCAATTGGCAAATTCTTTGTCAAGAAGCGGTTCATAGGGGCCGGGCTTTATCTCCAGAACAACCGCTCCGGGTGCGCGAAAAACAAGGCTGTGCCAATCGCCGCCGGAAATTTCCGCTACTACGTTTGCGCCCACGGTGCTGAGAGAGACGCGGTTTTTGACCGCTCCATTCGCGCCGAAAGTCATTACGTCTACGGTGCCCTGCACTACGCTGAGAAGCTCCCATTTGCCGATCCGATGCCGATGTGGGCGCACATAAGTCCCCACTATTCCGGCATTCAGAAACCGGTTAGTTGGATCAGTCAGTTCGGCGTGAAGATTAAGGTTCGTTCTTCTGCGAGGCGAGGCCGAAGCGCGGGATAGGAGGTCTGCAATCATTTCTTCGGTTATTATCCTCATGTTACTCTCGTCGTTCGTTGCTTAGGTGATAAGATTTATGGCGGTTATTGGAACGCGAATGAGCCCCACGCAGCGGAATTGACCGTCGTGGTGAGCGCCGTCCCACCTGACAGGACGTTCATTGACGTCTCCGCGCAGTAACTCAGGCATAGTGGTCATTGACCACCCCCCGGATTTGAGAACTATTCGGCATCGCGTTCCTGTCGCCAAGTACAGTGCCGAGCGGGCCATTGACCAAGTTAATTGGTACTGGGAGTTGGCGCCACATCCAACACCGCATCCATGAAGTCGTTGATACCCTTGGTGCCAACGATGGGTTGGGGAACGCCATGCGGCAACAAGGCGGCATTGCTGGTATATAGTCCGGTCAAGGCGGCAGCGTCACCCTTTTCATAAGCTGCAATCCAACTATCGTCGAGGCGCTGGGCGATAGTTTTGGCGTCGTCGGCAAATGCCATCGCGCTGCTCGCCAGCAACAGGCCGACAGCCAAGATAGTTTTCTTCTTTCCACTTCCCTCCCAAAAAACCGGGGCGAAAGGATTTCGCCCCGGCAGTTTCAAACAATGTTACTTCTGTTCGGCAGCTTCGACACCGAAGACGCGATAGCGGTCGGTGTACTTGCCCTTCACCTTCGCCGCCCACGGCCCAATGATTTCAGCTTGCACCTTGTCGTGGGTTGCGAGCATTCGTGTAGAAACGCGCGCCGGCATTTATCGGCCGATGATTTGCAAAAGGCCCACTCAATCACGCCGCCGCTTCGAGTTCGGGCACGATTTCGCTCATGAAAAGCGCGAGTTCCTCAAGCAGAACGTCCTTTGGCACCTGTGCCCAGTGCCAGATCAGAGTAATGTATTCGCACGGCGCCACATCATAGATGCGTCGCCAAGCGTCCTTGGCTTCCCGAATCGAGCCGCCGATGAACAGGTCGCTCTTTTTCATGCCTTCGAGGATGCTGTCCGCATCGCCTTGCGGCATTTGCGGAAAAAACGGCGCATAAAAGTTTGTGTAGATGTCGACATCATATTCGCGCAGCCGATGGTTGAAGTCCGCGCTGGTTGGCACGACATGCGGAAAGCGGCAAAGATTCTGCTTGGCTCCGAATTTCAGAGAATTTCCCTGCCGTGCCGCGATCTCGTTGTAGCAGCGGATCGCCTCGACGGCGCCCGGCAGCGGGGTGAAGTGCACTGGAATGAAGCCGCGCCGGGCGCAGAACTCGATCGATACGATGCTCCTCGTGGTCGGCACCATCACCGGCGGATGGGGCTTTTGGAACGGTTTCGGCACGACGAAAGGCACCAACCTTCTGCTGTGCGCTCCGACCGGCCGCGCCGCAAAGCGTATGACCGAGGCGACTGGCTTCGAGGCCAAGACCATCCACCGTCTGCTCGAGGCCGACCCTAGGGGCGGCGGCTTTAAGCGTGGCGACGACAACCCGCTCGACTGTGACCTTTTGGTTGTCGACGAGACCTCCATGGTCGATGTCATGCTGATGCAGGCGCTCATGCAGGCTGTGCCGGAGAAGGCTGGCCTTTTAATCGTTGGCGTACATCGACCAGCTTCCATCGGTTGGGCCCGGCCAAGTGCTGGCCGATGTCATCTCATCCGGCGCGGTGCCGGTTGTGCGTCTCACCGAAGTATTCCGGCAGGCGGCCCAAAGTCAGATCATCGTGAATGCTCACCGCATCAACCACGGTGTCATTCCCGATCTTCGCAAGCCCGAAGCTGAGAGCGACTTCTATTTTGTCGATTTATCGATTTGCGAATCGCCGCTATTCGTGGCGCAAGGGCGCGGAGCATCATGGACCAAGGGAATTAATCACGATCTCGGCAAGCCTCCTCTTTATTCCCGAGCAAACGTACTCTTGAGCACAGATTTCCGGTATTTCGGAAAAGCCGCCACTGACAAATACAAAACCAAATTTGGACTGGTCAGGAACGCTGTTCGACGACTTGGACGGGGCCAACAAGTCCACCATGACCCCGCACTTTGGGACGAATTGCTTAACCTGGCAACTTAGGTTTGGCGAAGCACATCGAAGAAAAAGATTGGAAAACGTCGAGAATGCTCTGCTCATTTGTTTGAACCGCTTGGAGCCTTGTATGCGTCTTGCGCTGAATGAGGCGGGGAAAGTGGGAATTTCTATACACGAGTAGCTATCCATTCGCCCAAACCAAGGTGCACCGCGAGCTCGGCAATGCGCTCGCCAGTCCAGAGTTGTATCGAAGGGTCGTCGGCGGGCAATTTCAGCGTACCGTCCGGTGAATGAACGCAAAGAACATGCGTTGAAAGCGATCTCGGCGCGCCTGGTACTTTTGGACATAGTCGTTGAGCACGCTTTGACCAGCTTTGCTCTTCATCTGCACGAACGCGATCTCGTTGGTTGCCGCGTTACCGGCCTCTATATCGGTGCCCTCGGTCACGCCGCCTAGCTGGGCCCGCCTGAACCAGCCGCTGCGAGTCAGAATAAGATCGACCAATAATTCAAAATCTTTTGGCCGAAGCCGAGTGATCAATTTCTGCACGGCAGCCGTGTATGCTCTCCTGGCTTGGGATGCCTTGTTGACGTCGGCGTCTTCGCCATCCTGAATGACTCGGAGGATGTCACGAGACGCTTTTGGCTCGGCTATCGCTCCCTTAAACCCCGCTACGGCGCCGACGATGCCTGGAAGGTTTGATATAGCCAACGGCCGTCCACCGACCGACTGGTTGCTCCACGGACGATCACAGGTCAACCAGAAACTTCCCTCGGTTTTTTCGTTTTCCTTCTTTACGTTGACTGTGATTCCATTCCGGACGGTACACCACCACAACGAACTATCCTCAAACGTCACCCATATATGCTGGCTTGGATTTTCGAGTACCAATTTGATTGCGTTAAAGACCGCAGTGGCGACACCCGGTTTCGTATAACGATCCTTGATGCAAGCTTTGATGCCAGGCAAATCGGCTTGTTGTAGGAGGGCACGCGGAACGAACCACCAGCCAAGATGAATCTGCCCACCAGCTTTGGCCGCAGGCCACCATTTGCCGCCCGCCCCGTTTTTCACATATCGGATACTCTGAGGGAGCTTCTCCATGTGCGGAACTCGTGAGCGAAACGGAAATCCAAGTTTAATGACCCACGGTACTACTTCGTCCGTTAATCGAGAAGTCGTACTCGTTTAGTGAGAGAGGTGTTGTGCGTCGCCGCAAAACACCGCCGTCCCATGTCGGCAGCGGGTCTTGGCCGTGTGAAAACGAAATCTGATTTGGTCGTAATGCGGAGCGGAAGACAAATTTTTGCGGTTTCTTGCTCTCCGCAGGACCGCAGAGCCCAAAATTCCGGGTGCGGTTATACCGCGTAGAGTTTTTACACAGCCAGGGTCAGGGGCGGAAGTGGTCAATTAAGGCAATCACGTCTGCTTTAGCTCAGTTTACGGACGTCGGGATCATCTGGCCGCGAGAAGTCTGTTCGTTACGCGGCCGCAGCCGTTTGGTTCAGCCGAACCGATGCTCAGCGATGGTGCGCGATCAGTGCATTGACGGCTGAAATGATTGCCTCTGCTTGGCCACGCTGATCCCACCTCAGATATCCGCGCTTGTTGAGCCACTCGATTGTATGATCATCGAACATGCTGGCGAATAGAGCGCTTAAGACGGTCCACGGCACTGCGCGGTCGCCGCGTCCCAATAGCCCGCGGCCAATTGCGCTCTCGACGCCTCGCTCGAACACCGAGACGGTCAGCCGGCGAACGTCATGCGGGACGCCACCGATGTCCTGCTTGACCGCGTAGCTCGTTGGCAATTGCTGAGCAATGGCGGCAGCGTTTTGTCGCCCCTGTGCTAAATCCTTTTCCAGTTGCCGCTTCGCGCGATGAACTGCGCCGACAGAAATGCCGGTCTCAGCTGAAATGGCGCGCACACTCAGGCCGGCCGCCAGCAGTGGCGCAACTTTGGCCCGTCTGGTATATTCAATGTCGCGCGCTCGCGGCGATGCGAATCCGTTGTTGTCGCTCATGATTCATTATAGCGCAAAAGCCAGGCGCGTTCCGGAATGCAGAATCGGGACGAGTGGTTTTGCGGTGATTTAGGCGGACAACGGGCGCGACGACCGGCTCCTCTCTCGATGTCCTGAGACCCGAGCATATTCCGGGCGCTTGGCGAGTCCTCTCTCGATGCCCTGAGACCCGAGCATATTCCGGGCGCTTGGCGAGACTTCACAGGGCAATTCCGAACCACAGGATCGCAAAGAAGAAATAACGAGTAGTGTTTGCAAAGAAGCTAAATAGTAAGAGGAAAATGGCACTCGGCATGCGGTAAACGAACCGCTAGCTGTTTGCACGCTAGCTTAAGAACCATGTTACGCAGGGCGTGCCAGTTAACGTCAATCCGACGCGCCATATGGGCGGGGTCTGCAATTGCATTTGCGGTGATCTTGTTCGGTGCGAATGTTGGGCGCAATCGGCATTCACCGGCGCCGTGGCAATCGGTTTCCAGTCTGATACCTTCTCCATCGAAGAATAATCATACAAACTACGGAAAGAGGTTTTGATCTAGCGCAAGCGTCAACGGGAGGGCGGCTGCGCCTTTCGGAGGCTTTTTGTGGAGCGGTTCGTCATAAAGCAAAACATTGAGCACTACCGGGCAATGCTCAAGATCACCACTGATCTTGAGCGGCGCGCGGTGTTCGAGAAATTACTTCGTGAAGAAGAAGCCAAGCTCAAGAAATACGACGAGCACAAAAAGAAATAATGCGTGCCTGCATCGTATCAGGTCAGGAGGAGCGCACATGACCACCGGTAAGGCATTTGGCCAACTTTGGAGCCATGGAGCGCGCGATTGGGCGAGCTTTGTTGAGCCTCATTACCAGTCGCTCTATCAAGCGGTTTATGACCGGCTTGGCATCACCGAGGGGACGCGGGTACTCGACGTTGGGTGCGGCCCCGGTGGGGCGGCGCTACTTGCTTCCGGGCGCGGTGCGCTGGTAGCAGGCTTGGACGCATCGCCTGACTCAATCGAGGTAGCTCGCGAGCGAGTTCCAAAGGGCGATTTCCGTGTCGGCGACATGGAAAGCCTTTCTTGGCCGGAAAGGTCGTTTGATGCTGTTACGGGATGCAATCGCTTTGGGCCCAGGCCGCCATGAGTGTCGCATGAAGCAGCGTGGGAGAAACCTAAGATCGAAACGCAGCGTGAACATGTCTTTCAGCGAGCTTGTTCAACGCATCGTTCAAAACGACGCGAATGCGACAGAACAAGACATAGAGAAGTTTCATCGGGCTTTTTGGGCCACATTTTGAGAATAATACTTCGACTTGCTATCGTGCGGGGCAATTTAGTCTTGGCCAGGATGCCGAGAATTTTCGGGCAGAACGGATCGTACCAACGCCCCTGCCGCGGAATCTTCGTGCCACGACTCCAACCCGCATTTACGATCGCCCGCAGGTCGGACTTTCGGTAAAACAGATCATCGGCCTCATCGATGATCAGGGTCGGGTGTTCGCGATCGACCGTACGGTATACGCTGGGACCGGTCGGTTCGACGCTAACAAACGGTTTAATGATGGCTGCGGGCGTGACTGACGAACCGGGTTTTGATGCCGTGCGGATTCGCGTTGAAGACGTCGAAAGATTAATGAAAAGCGTCGTCAATGATGCCCGCGGCCTCGAGCGCGGCTCCGCGGGAAAGCCAGCCTGGATCGACCACGGGCAGCGGAATGGCGTCGATCAACATCCGCGTATAGGCGGCGCCCGGTGCAGCGAAAAGCCGGTCGCATGGACCTTCTTCGACCACTCGGCCCTCGCGCATGACCACCACCCGCTGACAGATCGAGCGAACAACCGAAAGGTCATGACTGATGAAGGCGAGCGCCAGACGCATTTCGCTCGTCAGCTCCTTGAGGAGGCGCAGCACTTGCGCCTGCGTCGAAACGTCGAGCCCGGAGACGATCTCGTCGGCGAGAACGAAATCCGGCCGCAGCACCACGGCGCGCGCGATGCCGACGCGCTGACGCTGTCCGCCGGAAAGCTCGAACGAATACCGTTCGACCGTATTCCGCTGCAGTCCGACGCGATCAAGAACGCCCTGCACCAGTGCGAGCGCAGCCGCGTGGTCTTGCGCCAAGCCATGCAGCAGGACCGGCTCGGTGAGGATGCGGCCGATCGTGTGCCGCGGATTAAGCGAGGACATCGGGTCCTGAAAGATCATCTGCATGCGACGGCGCAACGGTCGGCGCGCTTTTTCGTCAAGCGCGGTGATATCGCGGCCGTCGAAGATGACCGAGCCCGCGACCGGCTTGACCAGCCCAAGCAGCGCCCGGCCCAACGTGGTCTTGCCGGAGCCGGACTCGCCGACAATACCGACCGTCTCGCCTTTGCCGACGTGAATGTCGATGCCGTACAGCACGGCCGGTGCCACACTTCGGCGCGCGAACATCGCGGCAGGCCTGCCGTACGCGACCACTAGTCCACGCGCCACCAACAAATCGTCAGCCATTGCCTGTCTCTGTTACGCTAGACCACGAGCCCGGGCTTTTCATTCACCCCTAGCGAGATAGGCGCGACAATGTTCGTTTCAGTTGCTCGATCTCGCGTCGCAAGACGGCGATCTCCCGTGTGGTCACGTCAGTGCCGCCTTGATTCACGCTCATCTGACGGGACTCAAGGCGGTGTAGCAATTGGCGCAGGCCCCTTAGCGCGTCGGCAGGATCGGTGATGTCGTCCATATCGCCATCATAGGCCATTTCTCGGGTCACGCTATCGCCCCTTGAGGGTTCATCAAGTTCGATCCCACATAGCGATCATGTGCGGTAGTCCAAGATCGAAACGGTCTTTTCCATGTTAAAAGCATCATCTAAGCTACCCAACGCCGCATTGATCTAGCTCAAGGGCCAATGCAGGCAGTCGCGCCCTTGGAGAAGGTCAATCAAGCGTTTTGTCATTCGGCAAAACATCGAGCACCACCGGGCATTGCTGGGCGTCACTACCGACCCTTCGCAGCGGCGGTCGATTGAGCAGTTGCTTCACGACGAAGAAGCCAAGCTCAAAAAATACGACGAGGATAACAAGAAGGAATCGTCCGGCCCCAACAAGACGGCTTAATCAATCACGCTTTAATAGCCCCGGCAGCTTGGCGAAGTTCGCCGCCATATGCGCCGCGCCTCGTCCTTGGTCGGAGGCTTAGGCCTCTTTCGAGGAGATGATTTAGATCAAAGCGCCGGTTCTGCTGATCGCAGATATTTTTTTGTGTGGATTGGCAGCCAATATCTACCGCGCCGTAGACCGGTGATCTTGAGTTAGCCGTCATTGATAAAGACGGCCCTCATGCTATTGCGTCGCTGATGAGTATTGAATTCGAGGGTGAACCGCCGTTCTTGATGGCGGAAACGGCCGGGGATTTTGATGTCCCACTGCGGGCGCAAGATTAAGAGTGGCGTGGCAAATTGCTGAGGGATATTGTCGCGTGGATTGCTCGGCGGCAGACAGGAAACAGCTATGGTCAAAGCAAAGAAGCGTCTTGCGATGCGCAAAAAGGTTGCAAAACGTGGGAAGCAACGCTCCAAGCTTTCTCGCAAAGTCTCAAAACGTGGGAAGCCAAGCGACCAGCCTTCGCGCAAGAAAGTGGCCAAGCGCGCAACACCGAACAAGCGGCCACGGAAGACCGTTGCAAAAATGGCACCGAGGAAGCCGCCAAGACAAAAGGCGGCGGTCTTTGAAGACACGATCATCGACGTTATCGATGAGCCGGTTCCGGGCGTAGTTCGTATTACAGAGTACGAAACGATTACGACGACAACTCCCAAGCGTGGCGGTCCTGAGACGGACGAATAATAGTCGATTGAGAACTTCAGGTGGTTGCTCGACATCCACTCGATGTCACGTTCTTCGTTGTGACCGTGCTTCCAATCCCAATTATCAACCTCTTTTCCCACAGCCGCCTCGCCTTGCACAATGAGGGCTTTTCGTTACTAGATCCTTCAGCCACAATATCGTTCTTTTAGGCTGGGATGTTATTTGATGACCAAGAACTCGAAGCGACGCGAGTGGACGCCAGCGCAGGTTCGCACCTTGAAGACACTCGCAAGAAAGAAAACACATGCGGCAAGCATCGCGAAAACGCTTAAGCGAACCGTGGGTGCGACGCGGCAAAAGGCGTTCAGCATGGGATTGTCACTCGACTCGCGTGCCTGAAAATTTCGTATGGTCAGCCCGAAGGCTGCATTATTAACTCAAAGCCCCGCCATGCGTGGACTTTCTAAAAGGCACCTCGATTCGGCACCTCACCCGACCAGCATTTCTTTCCGTCCTCCGTGCGGGCAACCGCTTCCTTAGCAACGGCGGACGCTGTCCTAATTCCGGACTGAGTGTGCTGGAGCGCACTGTCCTAAGTCGATTTGAATAGCTTCTTCACTTCAGGAAGATGTTCTTCCTCCACATCACTCTGAGCGGTGTGCATCAGAGCTTCAACGGCATGTCCCCATCCGGCCGTACTAAAATCAATAGCTGTTTCATGGGTTACCTTATACGGCGGGGAAATCGGCTTCTCATTCTCATAAACCTGTACAGTCCAGCCTTTTTCCGAAAGGCGGGCTCGGACGCGGAACGTATGCCCTCTGTATGTGAATATCTTGTCCCTGAGCATCTGTTTTCTCCGAAATCTTAGTAGTCAGCCTCGTCATGTTGTCTCGACGGAGTCGTAACTTGGGTCGGAAGGCAAGTCTGAGTGGAGGGCCATGTCGGCGGTCCTTCGTCAATCACGAGAATATCACGGCAAAAAAGCCTGAACTTAGTTGATAGGTGGGTTGCGTGGACCACACTTAGCCGCACATCGTAGATCAGGGCCAACGGATAGCCGCAACCGGTGGCTAGCGGCCCATCGAAGGTATTTTTAAAAATCCCCTGGGTCGCGGCGATGGTATCATTCGCTAGACGCGTCCAGGCTTACGTCGAGGAAGTCGCCGCCAAAGGCCAAGTAGGAGAGCCGCATTGTACAATCATATTTTGATTCCTACTGATGGCTCTGAATTATCGAGCATGGCCATTTATGAAGGTGTTGCACTGGCAAAGGCTCTTGGTGCCCGAGTAACGGTCGTAACCGTAACAACGCCGTTCCGCGTCTTCACGGCGGATCCGACCATGATCACGGACACTCCTGATCAATACAAGGAACACATGGCCGCTGTCGCGGGTCAATATCTGGACGTAGCAAAGAAAATCGCGAAGGCGGCGGGCGTGACGTGCGATTTGGTGCATCTTGAGCACGACCAACCTTATCAAGCGATTATCGACACAGCGCAGAAACGAGGATGCGACGCGATCCATATGGCCTCGCATGGACGACGCGGGATATCCGCGATTTTGCTCGGCAGCGAGACCCTTAAGGTGCTGACGCACAGCGCCATCCCCGTCATCGTGTGTCGTCGGCCGAGCCCCGCGACCCTCAGGGATTCATTTGCCGCGTCGTAAAATGTTGGTCGATGAGCGCGGGCGGCGCGTGAGCGGGCCGATAGCGCATAAGGCGGCGAATCGCGCGACGGCGTCATAAAGCAAAATATCTCCCCAGTCAGGCGGTATGGCCGTCGAAGACGCCTGTCTTGGGAATATTCTTTTCTTGTTGCGGCGTCATTTTCGCAAAATCCCGACCACCCGGCACACCGCGAGGCCCAAGCTTTCTGCGGGCGATCTCGTCCTCGGTTAGCCTTTCTTCCTCGCGGATTCCTAGCTTCACCTCACACCTCCCTTCCGCCATGGCTCGGCGAACAGTCCATGGTTCTGTTTGACCAATGAGCCGGACAAAGATGCCGCATTCGAGCGTAGCACTTCGTGAATGGTGCGAGCGCAGTGAGGTTCCGTTTCTGAGCAATTTCATACATCAGCAGCCGGAATTCGCGCTTCAAGCATTGCGAGAATGCATATCTTCCTGACCCGCAAGGCGGAGAGCTTCGTGAAAAAATAGGCCGCTTTTTAAGGCGGCCTCTACAGGTCTGTACATGTCAGCCCACGTACGAGACGCGCTTCTGGGCATCGACCTCAGCCGCGGTCGCTGGCTGCGCAGGTAACTGAAGCACTGTTGCCGCCTGACCTTCGCACAGGAGCGTCAGCAACACGGTCCGCCCGTCCGGAAATTCAAGCGCATCGTGATGTGCGGCCGACTTGTCCTTGTTGACTTGTCGAAAGATTGCCGTCCGGTGGTTGATCGTCTTCGTCTTCCACCCGAGCAGGCCAGTCGGCAGGCCGCGGCGGTGGCATTCACACACCGCAGTCCAAGATCATCCGCGGCGGCAAAGCCACGTGTCCCGGTGCCGAAATCACGCGTCACGAGCCTGTCGCCGACCTTCGCGGGTCGCGAACGCACGCTTTGAAGGCTAAAGTCACACATCTTAAGAACTCCCCTGTTGGAAGCCCCTTCAGCCCCATCAAATATTAGCGCACTTGCGGTCCTCCCGCACCATACAAGATCTTAGAAGCTCAAGGTACGCGCGTTGCGCCTTCGCGGTGATTCACCATCGGCGCTCACCACCCGTTACGACGAACTTCGGGAACCCTCACCGTTTTCCCCGCGTCTAGAACGCTCGCCGCTGTCCCTCTAATACATATCGAATGCCTTTTTGCACATCCGAACCGCTCGAAGCTGCTGCCCGCGTCCCTCATAACGCGTGATCGTGCCGCACACGCTCGATCTCATCTTTCAGTATCAACTTTCGACGTTTTAACTCTGTGATTTTCAAATCGTCGGTCGAACTGTGCGCCAATGCCTCAGCAATCTCATGTTCGAGTGCCTTATGTTGCCGCTCAAGTTCTGCAAGATGTGCTTTGATAGTCATATGATTTACCGCTTCGTTTCATCCGACGCTAAAGCCTTGCGCACATTCGATTGGGAAATCCCGAACTGCCGCGCGATCCGTGATGGTGTGATGCCTGCCTTGAAGGCTGCGCGAACAGCATTCACTTGACCACGAGTCAAAGGGACCTTAGCAATATCGAGGTGTCGTCGTTTTTCGGTTGGGAGCGACTGTATTTTCGTCAAGTCAGGATGATCGGATAAGCTTGTCTCTACGCCTTGTGGCGTCCTACCTCGACGCCTCATCTCTTCGAGAATTGCCGCATGCATCAAGTCCAACTCGCCGTCGCTCAAATGTTTGACGGCGTTACGGAGGTTCTTGGGGAGGACATACCGTTGCGGTGCCGTTTCCGTCTTCGCCTCTGCAGCAGGCTGCGCTGAAGCATCTTGGACCGTCGCGGTCGAGAATGGGTCAGGCATTTCTTGATCAGGGTCGCGTCCCATGGCATCATTAGACTGAATGTCGGTCTGTGATTTCAAGCGCCACGGTACTCATTTCTCCTGTATGCGATTTAGGTAATCGACAATCACCGAAATGCGACTTCGACCCATGACGTCAAAGCCCCAAATTGGCATTTCACGATTGCGGTGAGCAGCGATCAGCATTCGCCCATCAATTATCTCATTCACCGCAGCGATCGGAAATACCCCATCGTTCCTCTTGGCGAGCACTGTCAGGTCGGCAGGCGGCGTCTTGAGCACCGTGCTAATAATTTGCCATCCGCGCCGTGGCATGGCGCGCAACTGGACAGATACGCCGTTTTTCCCGGGATCGGAGTCTTGTGCCCAACCCGACGCATTGAATCCAGTAATCATGGCAGCAATCATCAGCCACCTTAATGCGCTCTTCGGCATGGTGAGTTTCCTCCCCGTTTGGGACGCGCGCTATTATTTATTTGTGCTGCTATTGGAAGCTTTTGACGAATAGTAGATGTTGGTCAACGTGTCGGGATCGCGAATTCCGACTAGGATAGACCATCTAGGTCGATATGGCTGCTACTGTTGGCCTAATTAATGGGGGCCACCGCCTTCCGGATAAGGGCCGCCTCCTCGATACGCAGTGGGCCCGACGGCCGGTCGGAGAAATGATGACCGAAGCCGTCGTGCATGTCGAACCGGCAGCACGTTTGACACGAGTTCTCCAGTTGATAGTGAGCCTTAAGAGCCGTAGCTTCCCGGTTATCGCGCCCGATCACCAATTGGTAGGACTGATCTCTCGCGAGGACGCGATTCGCGCGCTCAAAGAGGCGACATAAGCTGACTAACACGTGGGATCCGACCAACGGCCCAAGTCTCGCTTGGTATGGGACGATGCGAAACGCTGGAGCAGCAGACTGCGACCTTGGAGGTTCTTGGAACCGGTGTCGGCGCGCCCAGGCGTCGCTGCCCGACGAAAACGGACTCTGAAAATGCGAGGACACTACGTGACACGCCGAGAAGCCAACACCGCAATTCTGGCTGGCGCCGCCGTTCTTTTGACTGGGCCAGCGTCTGCAACGCAGGAAACAGAACCCATCGCTCTGCCGCCGCCGCGAAGCACGGGCGGCAAGCCGCTCATTGAAGCACTCATGCTTCGTCGATCGACCCGCGAATATTCTGAGCGGCCATTGCCGCTGCAAGTCTTGTCGGACCTCCTGTGGGCGGCGTTCGGCGTCAATCGCCCTAGCGGCGATCGGACGGCGCCGTATTGGCGCCACATCATGGTCATCGACGTCTACGCGGTGATGGCTGACGGCGTATGGCTTTATGAGCCGAAGCGGCACGCGCTGCTGCCGCAACTTGGCGCCGACCTCCGGGCCCAAACCGGCCTTCAGGATTTCGTCGGGACAGCCCCGCTCAATCTCGTCTACGTCGCCCACGGCGAGCGCATGCAGGACGTTTCGCCTCAAGAGCGACGCCTCTATGCTTCGGTCGATTCCGGCTTTATCGGGCAGAACGTCTATTTATTCTGCGCATCCGAAGGACTCGGGACGGTCTTCAGAGGTGCCGTCGATTACGACAAGCTCAGTCGAGCCATGCAACTTGATACGGACCAATTCGTCACCTTCGCGCAAACTGTCGGTTACCTGCGGAGTTAGCGCCAGATGGATCACAGGACTGCTGGACCTGTTACTGTCGCTCGACTGGAATCTGTTCACCTTGGATTAGCAAGTGTTTCAGGACATTGATGAGCGTTTGGAGAAGCGCCTAGGACGCCTCCACGCCCGATTACGCCTCGGCATCGAGGCGGATCATGCAGCCCAGGTTTTTGGCCAAGGAATAAACTATTTTCATATTGAGAATCTCCCCCCTTCGCATATCGCTATTCGTTCATGCCTGAAGTTGTCGGGCTTATATGGACGCGGGCGCAAAAATGCGGCGCGGATCGAACTGAGATCGCATGACGTAATTTCGTCGCGTATTCCAAAAGCATTTGACGGCTTTGTGATTCTCCAATTAAGCGATCTTCATGTTGAGATGAGTGAAGCCGCCATGACGCGGCTCGCCGTTATGTTGCCGGAAATCGATTATGATCTGTGCGTTCTCACCGGTGACTACCGGGCGCAGACGTTCGGACCTTACGAGCCTGCACTCGCAGGTATGGCTCGAATTTGCTCTGCACTCAAAAGACCGATCTACGGGGTGTTGGGTAATCACGACACAATTCGAATGGTGCCCGGCTTGGAGGACATGGGCATTCAAATGCTGCTAAACGAAAATCATGCGATTGAGCGTGACAATCAACGCATTTTCCTGGCCGGTATCGATGACGCGCACTATTACCGCGTGGACAATATTGAGAAGGCTGCGACCGGAATTCCGTTCGAGGATTTTTCGATCCTGCTATCGCACACGCCCGAGGTCTATCAGCAGGCGTCTTATGCCGATTTCAGCTTGCTCCTCTGCGGGCATACCCACGGTGGCCAAATTTGTCTCCCGGGGCGGATTCCAATCACGTTGGATTCGGTCCTACCACGCCACATGGGTTCGGGCCCATGGAGGTACCGTGATATGATTGGCTACACATCAGTCGGTGCTGGCTGCTCTATTGTTCCGGTGCGATTCAACTGCCCCCCGGAAATCACGCTCCATCGCCTGCAGTCAGTCAGATAGCGCGGGTCAATAGGGACGATCGCGGATGTTCCAGTTGAATAGCAGTCGAGAAAGAAGTAGTTCGCCCACGAAGAAGATGATTACGACTGAAATGACATCGAAAACGGTCAGACCAAGAGCAGAGCGGATCGCTATTGCCGGAAGCAAACATTCCGGAATTTGATCAATTCCGGTCGCGCGGCTGCTCGGCGGCAAATTAAGTCGTCGCTTCAGAAAGCTTGACGATAGATCGCCAATCATGGCGGCGCTCGCTATGATGAAACCGTCTATCCAGTCGAAACCGAGTATTGGCGCAAAGGCGCTAGTCGCCATAATTGAAAGTACGATTCCGCGTACCGTTTTCGAGCTTCCCAGAATCGAACGTCCGTCAATGAACGCGGCACCACAGTCCAGCTGCTGATTGAGGAACTTCCCGAAAAGCTTGGTCGCAATAACCGGGGCGCCGTTAGCGACCGTGAGCAGGACCACCAGCTTGAAAATGAGCAGCCACTGCATCGGCACACCCACCGGGACGGCGCTGAGTGGCTGGTTCTTTCGATTTCGTCAAGTCCCAGTCAGCCAAAGGTCATTCAACGCGCTTAGATCCGCTCACAGCACTTCCAGCTTACCAGCTTACTCCCGATCCTCCGATCTTCCGACATAGCGGGGTATTGCACTAACTGACGCGAGACGCTGGTCCGAGTTGAAATCGGATCGGTTCTAGTTAGCAAAGCGTCTCACTGGTGTCTCAGATTGCGCGCTAACCAATTGCGGACCCTTTAGAGCCGCCAGGCTAACTTGCAAACTTATGTCGGCGACGCGCTATCAGATAGGCTTCCCAAGCATTAGCATTCAAAGCATCGCGCCGACGACGGGAGCGTCACGGCGGGTTACCAAGCGGCAGCCTGATGGCGAGCGCAGCACCGAAAACGCCCGCACCAAGTCCGATCAAGAATCGCGATCACCCTACCCGCCCGGTATCGGCAGATTAGTGGACAAATCGGTTTAGCTCGCGTTGGCGTCCGCGACCTCAGGGGAGTGGCCCCATGCGCCCGTTAGTGCAATTCCCGGATCGCTTGGTATCACGAACCGGTCCACTACTGTGGAAGACCCTCCCGCACATGGCGCCAATATGGCGATGACCGCTTAGAAACTCCACGATCCCGGTACACAGCCGAGAGGGCAAGGTTAGGCGAGTCGTGGACAGATACGACAAATGCAGACGCTAAAGACGGTGCCCATGTTGTACCGAGCCTAAGCGACCCCCTCACCCGTGATCGCGGCGCTGTCGCCGTTGTTGGCCCAGCCCCATTTGCTTGGCGAGCTGCGAACGCGCCGCCGCATAATTGGGCGCGACCATCGGGTAATCAGCCGGCAAGTTCCACTTTGCTCGATATTGATCCGGCGTCATCCGGTACTGGGTGCGCAGGTGGCGCTTGAGCGATTTGAACTTCTTTCCGTCTTCCAGACAGACGAGGTATTCGGTCGTGATCGAGCGTTTTATCGGAACAGCAGGCTTGAGCGGCGCGGCCGGTGCGGCGCCAGCCGCGCCCTTGAAGACGCGCATCAATGCCGAATACACTTGGCTGATCAGGGCCGGAATTTCGGCGCTGGATACGGTGTTGTTGCTAACGTAGGCGGATACGATGTTGGCGGTCAGTTGAATACAACTGGCCTCGTCGGAGTGATCAGCCATGTTGGGCCTAATGCTTCAAGGGGCCGTTAGACGTTGTCGTTAGCGCCCTCGTCTTTCCACGGCAACTCATCAAACGGCGGCTGATAGCCACGAGCGCGATAGCGATCTTCTGCCATGTCGAGTTCTTGATGCTCGTCATATTTCACGCGGGCGCTGTCTTGATCGCCCCAGCCCTTCCGTTCTCTATAAATGCCGCGTGGTTCCACAAGTGCAGACTATAGCCTTGGTCGTCGCCACGCTACCCTGTAAATGAGCGATCGAAATTAGAACGGAGGTACCAACGAAAGTTGAGTCGTGTATCGCCGGCTCGCACAATGAATCCGCGCCCGCACTTTTTTAGATGTCAAAGCGGCCTCGGCCACCCTTCGTTCCTTTTGGTCGTTTTTTTTGGGCCGCGTGCTTGTCTCGCGTTCCTTGATCGCCACATTCGGTGGGAGAGGACATTGCTGGGAGAGGACATTGCTATGATAAAGGACGATACCGCCGTTTTCCACGCATTTGCATTTAACCCCGTCACGCTCCAATACGATGACTGGAGAGGCATGGGAACACGCGCAGCAATTGCGGAGCGCAGCTTTGAAGCTCAAGGGCCCATACATTACTGCCCAAAGGAATGGCTCAAGGAGGGATGGCTGGATAAGCCAAAAGGTCGCTGACGTGGCGGAGCGAATTCCGCGATCGTTAGCTTCGGCGGCGGTCGGAAAAGGCCGCCGCTTAGAAGCGGTTTTCGCGAAGCTGCCAGTCTGAAACAGAACACCATCGAAGCCGGGCCTCGCCGTCCGCGAGTTTAAGCAGAAGGTCGCCATTGCCGCGCTAAGCCATGAAGCGTCGTTTCACCGCTGAAGAGCGAGCAATCATTGCCTGGATCGAGCGCGACAAGCGACGCGCTCTGACGCCGCACGAAATCAAATTTGTGCTGGCGCGAGCGCGGGCGCTCGGCGAACTTAGCGAAAGCAACCCGGACGCCAGTCAGTGATCGGCACGCGGCGGGAAGTGACGCGGATTACGCGGCGCTCGTGCGGCGGATTTCAGGCGCTCGGAATCCGTGTCGCACTTGCGACGCCGCGCCGCTTCCCGCCGCCATGGACAATTCGATGATGCGAACGATGCCTGCTTCATCGTCAGGGACCACGACGGCCACGCGCTGGCCTATGTCTATTTCGAGAATGAGGCGGGCCAACGCACTGCAGCGAACCTGCTGACCCAGCGACGAAGCGCGGCGCCAGAGGTCAACGATCCCTTCATCGTCAGGGACCACAACGGCCACGCGCTGGCCTATGTCTATTTCGAGAATGAGGCGGGCCAACGCACTGCAGCGAACCTGCTGACCCAGCGACGAAGCGCGGCGCCAGAGGTCAACGATCCGATCATCGTCGTGTACGGGGCCGAGACGCCACCGAGATCCCGCGACATTACGCGATTATTCTTCTGTCCTGAAGAACCAAGCGTTGGCCAATCGCGTTGTCGATTTGACGCCCAAAAGCCTCCGATAGCATGCCACACGAGCCTCCGATAGCATGCCACACGTCGTTACGCCGTCATTTGGGCTGCCGAGGCTCTCAGGAAGGAGGAGTTACGATGATTAGGAGCACAATGAGGGCGGCCGTGACAGCGGCCTGCTTGATTGGAATGACGAGTCTCGTGAGCCTTGCTGCGAGCGCGTTTGAAGGAGTGTGGAAGGTCAAGGACACGGCCGGAAGGCCCTTCGAGATCACGTTGTTCAGCAGCGGGGTAGCGAAGGCGACCCGGGGCGAGGGAATGACCGGCACCTGGAAGGAAGAGGGCAATGCTGCCGTCATTACGTGGAAGACTGGGTGGACAACCAAGATCACGAATGAGGGCGGTAAATATAAAAAGACAGCGTATCGCAAGGGCCAGGCGTTAGACGCTCCACCAGCCAATAGCTCGGACGCGGAAAGGGCTAAGTGACCACTTGGTCGTAGCGACCGACGCGACGCATGAGCCCCCTCCGCTCCCCGGCGAAGAGCGCCAGCTCCGCCTCTTCCTCAGTTAGCAACCCCCGATTAATGGACGTCTCGTCGCTTAAGTCTCGGAGGTAATGAGGGCACTAAACTTTGGTTAGCGCGGTGTGCAGCTCCGCGACGGCTTTCGCGAGTTGATCGCGATGCATGACGTCATCTTTCGGAATGCGGCCAACCGTTGTCGCCAACTCTCGCAATATGTCAGCGAATAGCCCAAAGTTGAGGTGCATGTGAATCGATTTGTGGATGTCGATTTGGAGCTGAGCGTCTACGAGGAAGGGGAATATCATGCGTTGGTATTCCCCTGCCGACGCGACGGCTCAGGAGGCTGGCGCGACGTGAGCGCCAACCGTAACATGCCGCTTCAGCCGACCCATTGGCGGCCGTGGCGACGCAAACGGTGAGCGTTGCCGTGCGGCTCGACCGCGGCAACGGGGTTTTACGGCCAGTCACAAAACGGGCCATGAGACGATGGTCAGCGCCTGTATCGTTGAGCCGACGACAAAAGAGAAATTGCGCATCACCCGGTTGATCTTGGCAAGGTCGGGATCGGGCCGACGTAACTGGATGCACCCCCCAAAGTTGGTCGGCAGCAGGTAGCCGGTACCCTGGGCGTTTTTCACGATGAAGCACGTATCGTTGTGTTCCTCGATCAGCCACGGCGGCGGGAAGCAACGCGCGACGGGCAACACACAGCGTGGGTTAGGGCCGCCGCACATTTCCGAAGTTGGCCGCTGAGCGGACATTTCGTGGCAAGGCGATGTTTTCGCAGAAGAAATCTAATTGAACGCTTGCTGCTTTTCACGCCTTGAAATAATTCGCCGATCTTGAGTCAGATCAAGACCGACAGGGCCATAAAAGTCGAATGTAATAATGATGATGAGGGGCAGGATGCATGCGATGGAGTGAACAGATAAATCTTCCGAGATTGTGGACCACGAGCCAAGAGGCGACATGGGATCCTTTCCGTGCCATGCGGCGCGAAATGGAAAATGCGCTTCGTGCTTTCGATCGGAATTCGCCCTCCCCTGAGATTGGAGCTGGCGTGCCAGCAATCAATGTGGCGGAAACAAAGGATGCCTTCGAAGTGACGGCTGAACTTCCCGGCGTGGACGAGAAAGATATCAAGGTCAGCCTAGACGACAACCAGCTAGTCATTTCCGGTGAAAAAAAGGCGGAGAGCACGAAAGAAGAAAAGGACTGGCATGTTGAGGAGCGTAGTTACGGCTCATTCTACCGTTCGATGTTCCTGCCATTCGAGCCGGAGGATGGAGCCGTCGATGCTCACTTTGACAAGGGCGTGCTGCATCTCACGATCAAGAAGCCCGCCAAGGCCATAAAGACCACCAAGACAATCGAGATCAAGACGAGCACCGGCGCTGCACCGAGGAAGGCCGCTTAATCCTGAACGAATCGCAGCAAGAATGAACCGAGAACGGAGTGATTAAACTCAGTTCCGGTCTTCGGATTTTTGTCGGTCGCCCAACCAAGTGATCGAGCGAGAGTGCCGTGCCGGCTTACGAATTATGATTTCACTTGAAGATTGCGTCGGGTTATGCGGCTTATCCGAAGAGGAAGTGCTTGCCATCGCAGAGCACGAACACCTCCCCGAAATCGCCGCAGCAGCACTCGCTGCGTACCTCTTGTCCCAGAAACACGGCAGTGAGAAAGTTCTGGACATGATTGTCGATGATATTCGGCAAGCCCAGTTCGGCAAAGGCGACAAGGAGCATGTGTTGACCCTGCTGCATGTCCTGCACCATTTCTTGAAGACGCATCCCGAAGCTAGACCCTCTCAGCATCCTTGGAGCAGACGGTTCTGACCTCGAGATTTAATGGTCGCTCAAATTTCCCTATGATCGAACCTTCGGCGGACGATGAGTCCCTCAATCGTCGTTGATCCAAGAAATCCCGGCGGCATCAACTCGCCACACGGCCTGATCCTGTTCGACAGCGTATGCGTCCTATGCTCGCGCGGCTGCAGTTTCGTGAGCAAACGGGATCGGCGCGGCTTATTCGCTTCGTTCCGATGACCACCATCCGACCTGGTTAGGGCATCTCTCGCATGATCCCGACCACGAGGAGGCACTGCCTGGCATTGAGAATATTGCGGAGATGAAGCAGCGTGTCGAACTTGGACCGGCAGAACTTTCTCGCCCGGTTGAAATCGATCCGGCATCAAAGGAGGATATTGCGATTCAACTGACGGAAGGTTGCATCCTTGGCGCTTCGCCCACTGTCTGACGCCAGTAATGTTTGCATGTCCGGGAAAATGCCGCTTTAACGGCCAAACCGCTTTTCAGCGTCGTGAGCGATGCCGACGATTTCGGCGGCACCTTTCTTAATTCGTCCTGTTGACGCCGTTGCTTTTTGGCTTATCCCTACTTCGTGGCCCCACGTTTCGTTTTAATCGTTGAGGCCAATAGCTGCATTACACGAGATCGACCCAGGAACTTTATGATGCCCATCAATGTTTCGGCACAGACTTCGGCATAAAAGTGGAAATCTTCATGAGGGGCCCGGTCGCGGGCATGAGCGATGGAGAGCAACATGAAGATATTGATGGTACTTACCTCACACGATCGCCTCGGCGATACGGGCAAAAAGACCGGTCTCTGGCTCGAGGAGTTCGCGGCTCCCTACTACGTATTTCAGGAGGCAGGCGCCGTTATTACCCTGGCCTCGCCCAAGGGTGGACAGCCGCCGGTCGATCCCCGAAGTGAGGAGGCCGCTGCCCAGACTGCGGCGACTAGGCGCTTCCATGGCGACAAGCGCGGGCAGGCGGCTCTCGCCAATACGATGAAATTGTCGAACATCTCGGCAGACGAGTACGACGCCGTGTTCTACCCGGGCGGCCACGGGCCGTTGTGGGATCTCGCCGAGGATCGACACTCCATCGCGTTGATAGAAACCATGCACGGCGCGGGCAAGCTGGTGGCAGCGGTGTGTCATGGTCCCGGCGTGCTGCGCCGGGTCAAGGGACCGGACGGCTTGCCGCTGGTCAAAGGCAAATCCGTTACTGGCTTCTCAAACACCGAGGAGGCAGCAATCGGTTTGACCCACGTCGTTCCTTTCCTCGTAGAAGACATGCTCAAGGAAAATGGCGGCCGCTATTCGAAGGCTGACAACTGGAAGCCACACGTGGTCACCGACGGAAATCTCATCACGGGCCAAAACCCGGCTTCTGCGCACACCGGAGCGAATGCGTTGCTTGAGCGGGTGCGGATGCCCGCTGCGCGCTGATAACCTGTATTAGCCGAAACTCGATGGATCATTCAATTAGGCCGCCAGTCCGGGCTCCTCAGGCGCCACCAAGACGTCCGCAAAGCGCCGCACAATCCGCACACGCACCTCGTCGCCGTCGGGGCGTATAAATACCCACCGAAGTGATGCGCCTCGATCTGACTGAAACTCCGGTTGCGCTTCAATTGGGCGATGGCCGGCGCGTGAAGGCCTCGACAGTGGTCTTGGCGACCGGCGCTCGCTACCGGCGCCTCAACATCCCGAACCTCCGGGACTTCGAGGGGCGCGGAGTCTGGTATTGGGCTTCGCCCATCGAGGCACGCCTGTGTCGAAACGAGGAGATCGTTCTGGTCGGGGGTGGCAACTCGGCGGGTCAAGCCGCCGTCTTCCTGCGCAGCTTCGCTGCAAAAATTTGGATGCTGGTGCGCGGGCCAAGTCTCGCCGAGAGCATGTCGCAGTATCTCATCGACCGCATCGAGGCGACCGACAATATCGCAGTATTGACCCAGACTGAAATCGTTGCCCTGCACGGGACTCCGGAAAAGCAGCTGGAGCGCGTACGCTGGCGCAATAATGTGACCGGCGAGCTAACGGAGAAGCCGATCCGCCACCTCTTTCTCTTCATCGGGGCGGATCCGGCAACAACCTGGCTGAGGGACAGCGCTGTCACTTTGGACGCCAAGAATTTCATTCTAACGGGCTCGGACGTTCCATCCGACGTTAGCTGGTCAAACAATCGATCCGGCCGTCCATTGCCGCTGGAAACGAGCGTTCGAGGTGTATTCGCCATCGGCGATGTGCGGTCTGGGTCAGTCAAGCGGGTAGGCGCGGCAATCGGCGAGGGAGCAGTAGTTGTGGCGGAACTACATGCCGTTCTCGCAATTGGCGCCGCTGCGTCGCGATAGTTCGAGCATTTCAGATCACACACTGGGGCCGTCGGCGAGACTCCAAGTCAGAAGGCAATGGTCTCACGATAGGCGATCTGCCAATCCCAGGCGCCGGAGCCGTAAGCTCGTGCGCCCGCGCGGCGGCGAGCACTACGAGCTCGGAGCGTTCGGCACGATGCGTTCGCAATCCGTGTTTATAGGGATGACCCAATCCGGTCGTGCGTGGCGATCGCCTAGAGCAATACCGGGTTATCGTTCGGCGGCTTCCTTTCGTCGCGGAACCGGCAGGTATTCGACATGGAGACTGCCCGAGCTGCGGGTCGATCGGACCGAGAACGGAATGCTTGCACATAACGATCTCGTCTGTTACCGAAAGTCCGACCTCCGGGCGATCGTAAATGCCGGTTGGAGTCGTGGCACGAGGATTCCGCGGCAGGGGCGTTGGTACGATCCGTTCTGCCCGAAAATTCTCGGCATCCTGGGCAAGACTAAATTGCCCCGCACGATAGCAAGTCGAAGTATTATTCTCAGGATGTGGCCCAAAAAGCCCGAGGAAAAAGCTGAGGACTTCGCGTACGCTGATGATCCCGAGTTCTCGACGATTCGGCGGAAGCTTGCACGGTGGGCTGCCGACAAAGTCAGTATCATCAAGGAACTGAAGCCGCCGCAGCCGCCAGGTTTTAACAATCGGCTGAGTGCCAACTGGAAATTGCCGTTGCAAATTGCGCAGCATGCAGGTGGTGGTTGGCCCGAGCAGGCGCGTCGGTCTGCGATTTACCTCTCTCGTACTCCATATGAGCCCAGCATAGGAGTTCAGCTCCTCGCGGCATTGCGGGCGATGTTTGCCAAGAACCGCACGCAGATAACATCGGAGCAGGTGGTGCAGGAGCTTCTCGCCGATCCAGACTCGCAGTGGCACGAATATCGCAGCCGAGGTCCAATCACCAAAAGCCAGGTCGCGGCATTGCTGCGAGACTATGATATTCGTCCCGTCGTCGTTCATCCAACCAAGCGAGCAGATCTCTCGCGGCACGGTTACAGGGCGGCGCAATTCGAGGACGCGTTTGCGCGTTTCTTACCACAAGAGCCGAACATCCGAACACTCAAGCGTGGGGGCGGCGAAAAGACGTGAAAGTGTTCGGATGTTCGGATGATTGCGCTAGATGCGGCACTCCCGAAGATTGACCGTATGCCAACTAGCCAAGGGCTCCGCCCTTGATATCCCTTCCGCCCGCGGGGCGGTAGAGCGCATTCAATGACGGCATTACCCTGCTGAGATCGGCTCGGCGGGGGCCCTCATGAACTCCTTTTATGAACACCACAAGGACAGCATTCGTTGGCACTACCGTTGCTTTGATCGCATCCTTCTGAATGGACTGATTCAGCCGTTCCAGCAGCCTGAGCGCGTCGTTGGCTTCTTCAACCGCCGACCACGGTCACAACATCACGATGCCCGCGCGCCTTGGCCCGCAGAACGCAAAAGCCATTCTCGACATTATGGTACGTGACGCGCTCGACGAGACCAGCGAGCACCTCCTGCGGCGATTTCTCAGGCCCCCATGCTATTTTTCCACAACATAGCTTCCTGGTGCGTCCCCGATCGGCGGGTAGGCAGCATTGCCGACAGCCGCCGCCGCCATTCTCTTTCCGGAGCGGGCCTCGAGCCATTTGGTCCAATCGCCCCACCAACTGCCGTCGTGTTTTTTCGCCCCGGCCAGCCACGCCGCCGCCGTCCCGGCCGCCGCTGCATCGCCGGTCTCGTCGGTCCAGTGGCCGCCTTTGCCTGCGGACGGCGGGTTGATCATGCCCGCGATGTGCCCACTCGCCGCAAGTACGAAACGCGTCTTCGCACTCGTCAGCTGCGCTATCCGCCAAGCCGAGCTCCATGGGACGATGTGGTCCCTCTCGGCGCCGATCGCGTAGATGTCCTCGCGAATAAGACGCAGATCGATCGGCTGATCGAGAAGAGAGATCTTTCCCGGCTTGATCAGGTTGTTCTCGAGATAGGTGTTATGGAGATAGAAGCTGTGCGCCCTCTGAGCCATACGAGTGCCGTCGTCGTTCCAATAGAGCAGATCGAAGGCGGGCGGCTTGTTCCCCATGAGATAGTTGTTGATGACCGTGTTCCAGATCAGGTCATTGGAGCGCAGAAGATTGAACATCTTCGCCATGTCGCTGCTGTCGAGATAGCCGCGCTCGAGCATGCGCCGCTCCATGAACTCGATCTGGGGCTCGTCCATAAAGATGGCCGTGTCACCAACCTCAGAGAAATCTAGCAGCGAGACCATGAAGGTGGCTGGACCGAAGCGGTCGTCTCGCCTTGCCGCCAAATAGGCCAGCGTCATCGCGAGCAACGTTCCGCCAATGCAGTACCCGACCGGGTTGACGGATGCCGCCCCGGTGATCCCGCGCACCACGTCGCTCGCGGCCAACGGGCCATCGGTCATGTAGTCCTCGAACGCGATGCCCTCCATTGAGGCGTCCGGGTTCTTCCAGCTGATCATGAATACCGAGAAGCCATGCTCGACGAGGAAGCGGACGAGACTGTTCTTTGGCTGCAGATCGAGAATGTAGAACTTGTTGATCCACGGCGGAATGAACAGCAGCGGGACCGCGTAGGTCTGCTTGGTGAGCGGCGCGTACTGGATCAGCTCGATGAGGCGGTTTCGGTAGACGACCTTCCCCTGCGTGATGGCAAGGTTCTTTCCGGGCGCGAACGCTTCGGTGTCGGTGATGGTCATCCGACCCTCGCGCAGATCGGCAACAAGGTTGCGCAGGCCGTCAGCCACGCTGCCGCCACCCGTCTCCAATGCCTTGCGAAGAGCCGCCGGGTTCGTCGGCAGAAACAAGGTCGGACTCGTCGCGTCGATCAACTGTTGGACGTGGAACATGAGGCGGTGCCGTTCGGTCGGATCGGGAACCTCGCGGTCGGCTTCCTCGCGAAGCTGCGCAGCGATGGCGAGATAACTCTGCTTGAGGACCCGGAAAAACGGGTGCTGCTCCCATTCGGGCGCCTCGAAGCGCCGGTCGGCTGCGGGCCCCCGAAGCTTATCCTCGGTTGGCGTCGCAAGTCCCCACCAGCGTGATGCGGCGCCGATCCACGTCTCCGCCGCCTCCTGCCACAGCTTCAAACTCAAGTTCGCGGCCACCGCCGTCGCGTGCACCGGATCCGCCATCGACCGGGCAGACAGCGTTGAGAGAGCCTGCGTGATCGCTCCCCAATCCACGGGCAGGAGCTTCTGGAGCGGATTGGCCTGCCACATCTGGTCGATCATGGCGGCGGGCGACGGTCCGTCGACAGGCACCTGGTCCCGCGCCCGATCAGGCGCGACCGTGACCGCTGTTTTCGGTACGATGTCCTGGACGATGTCGTGCTGCCGAGCTTTGGCCGGAGGCGGTCGACGGGGAGCCCGCGATTTCCTTCGCTTTGGTCGTTTTGGACTGGTGGTCGAAGCACCCGTGATCTTGCTGACGTGCAGGCTCATCGGAAACCGGCCGTTTTGTCCCTCGGGTCGTCGATCAATTGTCATGATCACACCGGCCTGGCTAGCGTTTTTTGAATAGCAACATCGTCAGAAATGTTTGCTGCTGCTCCCCGGTGCCCTGCTGAAACCACTTTATCGCTTCCCGCGCATCGGAAACCGCGAGCCTCGCTTCGTTGGGCGTAAATAAGCGCGACGGGTCGTAGTCGGCAAGAATCCTCAGCTCGTACAGGTTGAGGGTAATGCGCGCGAAGTCGGCGATGCTGCCGAATCCACCGACCGGGACCAAGGCGACCTTCTGCGGGTTGGTTGCCCTGACCTGGTCGCACAGGTTTCGCAGGTGGGCGTGATCGACGCTCCGGTACACCAAGGCATATCGAGCCGTCGCCTGGTTCGCAGCTCCCAGTACCATGTCGGCCGCCGCCGTGATGGCGAAGTGAAACAGCCCATAGTAGGCATTCGAAATCGCCCGGCGGAGATCGGTGGGGCGCGATGGGACGCCCGACGTCAGGTGACTATTTCTTGCCGTGCTCTTCGAGATGGGCCTTCACCGCCTCTTCAGCGTGACCTCTTGCATGAATTACGTGGCCCCTGGCTACGTGAGCATGGTGTGCAGCCTTCTCGTGACTTCCGGCCCCGTGATGTTTAGCAGCTTCCTCATGGTGGCGAGCGGCGTGCGTCAAATGTTCGGATGCCTTCTTGTGATGCTCTGAAGCTTTCTTTGACACGTGATTTCCTCCGTTTGAGTTCAGCAGAAGGTAGCCATCCCCCATTTTAACCTGAGACAAGGCTTTAACCCCCGCCTACCACGGGTTCCATTTGAGATATCGTCGTTCGGCGATGGCGCGCTTACCGTCTTGATAACGATGTCGAAGATCGAACCGCATAGCAGCAGTGCGATTAGCCACCACATCACCGGCTCCGGTTATCCGCTAGGCATATGCCGTTTTAGGACAGCCGAAGTTTGCCCTTTCGTATGACGGGATGATGAATTTGCGCGTTGCGGCGCGAGCGCCAAGAGAGGCCAACGGTTATTTGATCCGAAGTCGCGCAGCTATTTGCAGAGCGCCATGTCTCCAACAATCACCCAATGGAGCTGCCGACCAACTTCCTAAAGCGGCTCCTACCCCTTCCGGAACGTCTGCTTGCCCCCCAACAGCGACCAAATACCGGGCATAGCTTGACGTCTCAAAAGGGTCGGCGGATTCAACCGATCAGCGCAACACCTTCTAATCTTACGAGGTGAGGAGGTGTGCCATGGTGACGTCGCGGATTTGGTTCACGGCAGCGCAGAAGGCCGAGCTGTGGGAGCGATGGAAGAACGGGCAAAGTGCTGCGGCCATCTCGCGGGCGCTGGAAAGGAAGAACAAAACCGGCGTTGAGCGGATCGTGGTACTCCATGGAGGGATCGCGCCGACGCCGCGCCGGAGAGCTCTGGCAGCACTAAGGTTTGAGGAACGCGAAGAGATTTCCCGTGGCATTGCGGTGGGCCGGTCGATCCGACAGATCGCCCAGGGCCTCGGACGGGCGCCATCGACGGTAAGCCGGGAGATCAGGCGCAACGGCGGCAGTCAGGCCTATCGTGCAAACCGGGCTGATCGGCGTGCCAGGGAGCGGGCGTTGCGCCCCAAGCCTTGTCGTTTGGCGCTGTGCAGCGAGCTACGATGGCGCGTGGCGCAGAAGCTCGCGCCACGCTCGCGCCTACCGATGGATAGGACAAATGGTTCGGCCAAGCATCTTTATGACTAATTCGCGTTCGTGTGCTGATCCAGGGGCATAGGGATTTCATTCTTGCCCAGGGGAACCTAATCGCGTGGCATCAACGGTGAGATGGCGAAAGCAATGTGGCCGGTTACTCGTGCCGTTTCAAGACGAGTGGCGCGCCGCTGGCCGGGTTTTGCTGCAGCGAGCCCGGTGGGAGCGCGAATAGAGCTTCGCCGCCTGTCAGCGAGGGCGTTCGGACCGTCGCAAAGCTTGCGGAGAATAACTGGACTATCAACGGCTACAATCGGGCGCGATCTGGGTTGCTTTTGTGGGAAACCGGTATGGGCCAAGACGCGAGATGGTAGCGCTCGCCACTATGAGCATGCCGCAGAAAGTGCCAAGTGCGAGGCTGTGGCTTGTCGTCATCGCCCCCCGTCGGATTGAGACTTCGCCTCGCCGATCACCTACGCACCAGCCTTCATGGCTTAGGCAACCCGTTCGTTTCCAAGGGCTAGAGCAAACTCAAGTGCGGCGTCTTTAGTAGCTACTCAGGAAGTGAAGCGAAATTTCAGCGATACGCCGCGGTTCATCGTCAGTAAGCCACATCTCATGCGACCGACGTGGCCTACCACCAGAACGGCAGGTGTTGGAACATTGGATCTGTCTCAGCAGCCGGCGCAGGTCAGGGGATAGTTGATCCGGTGGCAGGTATCGCGCCCGAAGTTCCTCCCCAATCGCGGATGTCACAGCGCGGTACTGCGACGATACAAAAGGCAGTCGCACAGATGATTTCGGATTCATCAACCGTGAAACGTGGCTTCTCGCGAAGGCCTAGCCTTAAGTCAGTGAAAGCTATCTCAAAATCGCCCGACGCAAGCGAGTTGGACGAAGCCAAGGAAGTTCTGGGGGTAATACGCCTAGCGCACAAGTATGCGGCGCTGCCACTACGAGCAAAGTACCGCCTGGGCTGAAATCGAGACCCTGAATTTTTGCTGCACGTGCAATAAACTCCTTCACGCGCTGTCCATCTTTCACGTTCCAAACAACAATCTTCCCGCTGTCAATTCCACCAACGAGCGTCTGACCGTCACGGCTGAAAAGGAGATGCCGAACCTTTTCATCCTCGGACTCAGCTTTGAAAGCAATGAAAGTGGCGCTTATCGGCCTCGCCTGTTTTTTAACTGCAGCCGCTCCACGCCCAGCTCGAACAGATTGGGAACCGGGATCAGGCGCGTAGCGTAGGTTCCCTGCCCGAACGACCGCACCTCGAGCAGGGCGCCCGAGCCACGACCGGCCGTCTGATCGAACAGCAAATTGCCGAGCGAATACGTCAGTTGATATTCGCCTCCCTGAAGCAATTCGATCCGCGCCGCGGCCTGATGCGGGTGGGCGCCGATGATTGCGCTAACGCCGCAGGCTTGCATGGCTTGCGCTGCTGTATATTCGGCCGCGCCGGCGCTTGTCGTGTATTCCTGGCCCCAATGCACGAACGCCAGCAAGGGCGGCCGCGCCCGCATTCGGCAGAGCTCGTCGAGATCGCCGTCTCTCACGACCGGATAGCCGCGATAATCGAACTTGCCTACGAAATTCAGCGCCAAAATCCGGAACGGGCCGACATCTACGATCTCCTTGTGACCAAGCGGTGCGATTGCCGATCTTTTCAGGATCGCGCGGGTCTCGGCAAAGCCCGCAACGCCAAGATCGAAGCTGTGGTTGTTGGCAAGGCCTGCCACTTTCACATTAAGCGCCTCTAAGATCGGGACGGCGAGGCTGGCATACATCACATGCAGGTCCGGGCCGATGCCCTCCGGTGGTTCGTCCGACACCGTGCCTTCGAGATTGACAATAAGCGGCGCGCCCGCGGTCACCGCTTTGATCTCGCCCGTCAACGAGCGCGCCACGTCCGCGTCGGCGAACGGCGCGGTAAACCAACGGCCGATAAACGTGTCACCGCCGAAATAGACGAGCTCTTGATCGCCGTAGCGAAGTTCCTCTGCCGTCGTTGGATGTTCAGTATAGACCGTTACAATATAGCTCGTGGTTTTCGTCCCCATGGCGCTGTAGTGCGCCGAGTTACGGTTGGCGACTACGGTCGCATAGCTTTTCAAAACGTCCCTTTGCAGCCGCATTTGCACGTACTGCGACGCTTTTGAATCTATGTGCGCTGGCTGCACCAGCCGCCACACGGCGTCGGCGTCGTTCGCGGCGATGATATTCAGAGCTTCCTGGTCACGCTCGCGCGCCGTTTCTTCCGGCAAATAATGGGAATAGTCGGTGGACTGCACCACCAGCGTGCGCGGGCCGATCAGCTTTTCGAGCAGCGCTATCGCCCGATCGCAATCAATCCGCGAGGCATTAAAGGAAATCGCAATGGGCACGAGCTTGGCATCCGGGAAAAAGTGCTTGACGAATGGAACGAGCGCCGCAATGCCGTGCTCCCTAGTGAATAAATCCAAGTCGTCGAACAGTGTGTCGTCTTCCAGCAGTGCGCCGGTCGCGGCGCGATCGTTTTGGACCACGCCAAACATGGTAGCGAAATCGCGCTGTGTCGTCGCCATCGGCCGTCGGCTGCGACGGAAGTGATCCGGCGAGACGATAATGATCCGGTCGTAGCGATCGCCGACCGCTGCTTGAAAGCCGCGTGCGATGAGGTCAACAGCAAGTACGTGGTGAGGCACCGCAATGCCGGTGACACGCGACTGCAGCCCGGCTGGCCGACTTTCCTGGGCGATCGCCTCCAAGAACGGGTTTGCGTCGGAATAAAATACTGGAAATGGTGCCTGATCGTCGCTCACCGCATTCGGCGCGGCTAAACAGATGCCGACGAACGACATCGCAACGGCAAGCGCGTAAACACAGGCATGCCACCGACGATCTAAGTGAGCAGGCGAAACGCGACCGCAGCGCTCCAGCACGACGGCGCGCACCAACGCCGCAAGGGATTTTCCTGGAGGCATCGGTTTCCCCGCTTCGGGCAAAGCCTGGCGATCAGGTTGCCGGAAACCAACTTGGAACGAAGTAAATCAGATTAATCGGGCGCGAGAAGATTTCGCGGCCGTCGGCAAGTTGCAACACCACGCTGAAGTCGTGCAGGGAGGATTTGGCGGCGTTGACGGTCACCGTGAACCGACTCGTCTGGGCGGCGGGAACAGTGCGCTGAAATGAAACCGGTAGGCGATAGCCGCTCTGATCGAGTCGGAATTGCAGCGGCCTTTGGGCGATCACCTCGCGTTCGCCGCCTTCTCCGCATTCGGCCTCGAGGTGAATGTGTCCGAGCGGCAACGCGATGTCGTAGGGCGACGACCGCCTTTGTTCGACCCCCTTGCTGTCTTTCCAGGTGTAATCGAGCGTACCGGCGGCGCTCACGAATATGCTGGTGTCCCTCAAGCCGACCTGCGATGCGATCGAGCCGAACACGCCGGTCGCGCGAATTTGCGCCAAGCAGGCGGTCGGAGATTTGGATTTACAGACAAAGCCTTCTTCCGATCGCGCCTTTAGTGTGCCGATATTGACGCCAACGGCACGTAGTTCGGGCTCGAGGTCGACCTCGACCATTCGGACGATGTCGCCCAGGCTCTTTGTGACGCCCAGCGTCTGCGGTATGCCGCTGACGTTGGGGTTGGTGAAAGCGAAGTGCATCGCCGCTTGTTCGGCAGCGCCCCAGCCAAAATTTTCCGCTTTGAATGTCGATTGATACTGAGCGCTGTGCAGAGAACAGGAATCAAGGCCGCGGTTAAGTTGAATGGCCGGCTCCAGATCAGTGACGCTCGAGTTCGACGGCGAGATAGGCGCCAGCCACAGAAATCGGTGCAGCAGATCGGTTCTGTACTTCGAACACAAGGGTGAGGGGGAATATCTCGCCGTGGCTCTTTGAGAAGACGCCGTACTCCTGGCCGCCTTCCTCGGCCTCGAGCAGCTGGATCTCGCCGTTGCCCTTCCACATGCTCATCAGGCGCCTGCTGTCGGGCTGTATCATGAGCTTGGGGCCAGCGCTGGATGCGGCGTAAACGAGGTCGCCATCACGCGCCTTGGTTTTGTCGATGCCAATGCCGATACGGACGTCGTCGGCGCCTCCCTGCGCCAACTGTCCGTTCGATTGTGCGATCCGCACGGCACGCAAGTCCTCGGTTTCATGGCCCAGCACCCATTTCGACCGGTAACTGTTGGCGTTCGGGAGCGTCGTCGTGCCTGTCCCGTCACGCCTGCCGTCGACAAAATGTCCTTCGAAGATTTCGCCGGTGATGTCTACGTAGCGGCCGGCGCCGTTCGCCTTTCCGGCGCGCATGTCGCCGATATATTCGTCGCCGCCCGGCAGCGTTAGCGTGCCGAAGCCCTCCATCAATCCGTTCTTCCACTCGCCTTGATAGGAAATGCCGGTGACGTCGAAGTAGCGTCCGAGGCCTTCGGCGCGGCCATTTTTCATCGCGCCGCGGTACTCGGCGAAGATCGAAGTGCGCTCGTATGCTGGCTTTCCTTTCAACCGCCAGACCAAGCGTCCCGCACTGTTGATCTCGCCTTCTCTGTCGTCATGCACGGAAACCGGAAGCCACACGAAGTCGAGATCGCGCGATGGCATCGGATCCCACACCGTGTACATCCGGCGAACAACCGTCCGCTCCACCCGATCGAACATCGATTGGGTCTTGGTGCGCCACGCGCCGGCTTCCGCAGTCGATGGCCCCGCGATGGGTGGATCGACGATACGGTCGTCGTGGCCAGCGCCGAAGCTTGCAACCGAAAGCAACGAGGCCATGATGACGGCTACGAACGAGCTGCCCAGTATAGTAACGATTGATTGTTTCGCCAGCATCACGCTCTCTCCAAGCGCGCGATCGCAAAGAAAGTCAACTCAGTTTATTGGCTTCTCAGAGGCAAGGGCAAGACCATCAATGCGCTTGAGCCATTTGTCGGGGTCGATGCTGACGACGCTGATCGCCGCGCTATTGACGGCAATGGCGACATGATCGTCGGACATCCAGTCGAACCAGGTTGCATGCTCGTTGTCGTGCGCTGCATCGCCGACCACGGCGCGCTGCAAGATAACGTTCACCGCAAGATAAAGCGTGGCGTCATGGGGTGCTATCAACCAAACGTAGAGCCGATTGTCGGAGCCAAGCGCGGCGAGCTTTTGCCCGTCCGGGCTGAAGGCAACCCGCGAAACCTGCGGAGACTGAGTTTCGAGCTGCTGCCAAATGGTGCGCCCGGCAAGGTCGTAGACCGGGACGAAGCCATCCCCGCTTGAGGTTGCAAGTAAGCGCCGATCGGGGCTGACGGACATACTGCCAACGCCAATTCTGTCGCCGTTTTTCGCCCGGGGCTGGGGCAAGGCACCGACAGGCTGTCGGGACGTCAGATCCTAGATTTTGATCTCGCCGCCGATATAACTGACCAGCAGCGATCCTGCGCCAGGAATGGAGGCGACCCCCCATGCTTCGTCCTTGCCCCTGCCGTCGCCGATGGGCACGGGCTCGCCCGCGGGGGACTGCGCATTAACAAGAAAAACGCCGTTCTCGATCATCGCCACCGCGATCGTGCGGTCTTCATCCACCCAATCCAGATGGTAGCCCGTGTGGATCTTGATCGGTACCTCGATCATGGGCTGATCAGGGGCCGCCCGTATGACAGCGACCGTGTCATTGTCGTTTAGGGCTGCGACAGCTCCTTTGCGGTTCCAGGCTAGGTCTTTGACCTCGAAATTCTCGGCAGGCCTGACAACCCGGCTGGCGGCGCCAGACCTTGCGTCCCAGAGCCCAACCGCACCATCGGAACTGCCGCCCGCGACCCATTGGTGGTCCGGTGACACCGCAACCGTCGTGATTTTCCAAGGGTCCTCGGCGTAGAGCGCATAGGTCGCATCCGTGTCCTGCGTCAAACTCCAGACCCGGATCGTCCCGTCCGTGGCCCCGGATGCCATCCGCGACCCGTTCGGCGCAAAACTCAGGCGGGTGATGCCGAGGGTATGGCCTTCGAAGCGTTCTGCGGGCTTGAACGGACGGGACGGATCAGCATCGCGTTTGGCTCGCCAGAGGCACACGGCTTTGCTGTTGCACACGAAGGCAAGGCCGAGCTCTCCCGGACTCCACGCCAGCGCGGTGATCGGATCCGTACCGAATTTTTGCTGCGCCACAATGGGCGTCTGCGCGGCGCCGACGTCGAGCACCGCAATTTCACCCCTGGTGGTGGCGACCGCCAGCAAGTCGCGCTGGCTTGCCCATCCAAGCGCGTTGATGGGTCCTTCAAAGCTCTTTGGACCGCCGATGACCTTGCCGGTGAGATCGTAAAGCCTCACCGCGCCGGCCTCATCGCCTACCGCAATGCGCTTCTCATCCGGGCTGATGGCGACAACATGTCCGTGCGCGTCGCCCAACGGCGCTGATGCGCACGCCGACCCCGACCGCGCGGGCACACTCCAGTCACAACGATAGAGGATGATCTCGTCGCCGGTCGCTAGTGCGATCACTGCACCGGTCGGTCCGATGGCCACAGCATGCTGAATGGGATTAACGGTGACTTGCTGCTGGGGCGGGTTGAGCCGGAGAGCCTTACCGCCGGGCGGAATGACGCCGACCGACCCTTCGTCAAAGATCACGAGCATTCCCGCAGCGCCAATCGGCGAAAGCGCGCGGATGAACGAAGGATTGCCGTCCTGGGAACGTTTGATAACTGGTAGGTCAAAGCCGCGGGGAGATTGGGCAGTGTTGGTCGAATCAAACAGGCGCAGCCGACCCGGTTCCGTCGTAAAATCCAACATGTCGCTGCTCGCCCAAGCCAATGGCCCGCTGCTGTCGTTCCCAAGCGGCACTACGGCGATGAGGTGGGGCGAAAGCTCCATGACCGCGCGAAGCAGCGCCGACCTGCTCGCGGCCGAGGGGACCGATTGGAAGGCGCGCTTGGCCCGCTCGATTGCAGGCCCGACGTTCAAGTTCGAAAGGTAAGCGCCGGATTGGGCAATCAGCAACGAGGCCTCGCTTTCCTCGCGGGCGCGCACCGTATCTCGCCATTCGTAGAGAACCAGGACAGCAAGGACCAAAACCGCAGCAGTCGACCACAGCGCCGCTAGTCTGATGCGCCGCTGAAGGGCTTCGCGCGCCCGACAGGCTTTGATGTAGGCGATTCTGTCCTCGCCCAAGCGCTGACGAAAATCCGCGCGTTTGACCACCCGTTCGGCAGCGGCCAGCCGATCGGCGCGATGGTCGAGCCAGGCCGAGTGTCGTCCATTGCGCACCCACTCATCGGCGGCGAGCTCAACGGCGTCGGCCACGCGCAGGTCGTCGGCGTCTTCTTGCAGCCAGGCGGTTAGCGGTGGCCACTGGCGCAGTAAGCTTTCGTGCGCGACTTCGACGACCACGTTGCCGCCGCGTCGATCGGCAACAAGCAATCTTCGTTCGATCAGCCGCTCGACCATCGCGCGCGAATATCCGGTGAATTCGTTGAGATCGGCAATGCGCCGCGTCGGCTCACCGCCGACGGGATCGATTCGCGCCAGCCAAGGAATGAACGCTGCGCGCAGGCAGTCGAGCTGTTCCCTCGGGCCCGTCGGAATGACTGGTGCGCTCGCGGGCGAGGCGAGTGCCTGTTTGATCCCTTCCTTGATGGAGCTGGCGACACCGCCGATGGCCTGGTATTGCTCGAGGGTGAGCTTGTCGCCAGCGCTGAAGCCCTTGTAGAGCTGAAACAACGTGAACGCGAGCAATGGCAAGGCATCAGCGCCGGTCGCATCCGCAACCAGCCGCTCGGTGAGCGAGGCTTGGATCGAGATCCTCTTGCCGTGCCGCGCAGCGACCTCAATCGGCTTGACGATCACGTCGCGATAGGACGTTCGCGGCAACGGCAGCAGCGTCAGCGTCTTCGGCACCTCCAAATTCTGCTCGGCAATCGCCTGATAGAGCCGCGTGGCGCTGTCGGCGCGCACAGTCAGCAAGCCGAACGGCTCAACTCCAGCCGGCAGATCGCGCATCAGGGCAGCGACCAAGACCAACAAGCGCTGACTCTCCGCGGCATTTTCCGGCGCGAGCAACTCCTCGGCCTGGTCGATGGCGATGACCAGAGCCGGCGGTGGCGCGCCCGGATCGCCGACGCGACGTTGGTCATGGGCCTGCTCCGCGGCTGTCTTCATGAATCTGGCGAAATCCGCGGCGGCTTTGCTGAGGTCGTCGGCTATCAGCCGGGTGTAGATGTCGCCGGGATTGACCGGTGCGCCCGGCCGCGACAATTTCGCCGCAAGCTTCTGGCCCAGCCCTTCGGGACCAGTCAGAATGCCTTGCAGCGGCCGTAGGATCGCCAGCGGCGCGCAATCCGGATCGCGCGACAGCCGCGGCCAAAGGCCGGCCCGCAGATAGGACGATTTGCCCGCGCCGGAGGCCGCTTGGATAGCAAGAAATCGCGGACTTTCTCTGCGGCGCAATAGCCGAAACTCATCGAGACCGGTCAGGATATCGGCGTCGCGTCCAAAAAAAATCGCGGCATCGTCTTCGGTGAACGCGCTCAGTCCCGGGAACGGTTCGGCGTCGGGCTTGCCCTGGGGGGGCCAGGGAAAGTTGTCGGGAGTGATGCCGCGCTTAACCAGATAATCCTTGATCTTCGCCAACGCTTCTTCGTTGAAGCGAACTTCTTCGCGATTGCCGCGATACGTTACCGCCTCGACATGGGCTTGCGGCGCAGCCGCAAGGTCAACCATCTGTCGCTCTTTGAAGGACTTCCAGGCGTCGGTCATCGAATGTCAGATCCCGCAGCAATACGATGATGATCTCTTTGCCGAAATCCTCGGCTTTGCGAATTTCCGTTAGACATTCGGGAGAAGAAAGTGCGTCGGGGGAGGCGAGAAGGACTACGGCCTCGCAGCGCGCATGCGCCTGGCGCAGCGCCTCCTTCCACCGCTCGCCGCCGCCAATATCCTCGACGTCCAGGAACACGTCCTCGTCGCGCCAACCATTCGCTGCGAGCCATTGCTTAAAGGCGATGGCTGCGACGTTGTCCTTGCTCGAATGGCTAATGAAGAGACGTGACAAGAGGCTCTCGCTGCAACCGACGGACGCTGTTTAAATATATCAAAATTCTAGCCGCAGCGATGCCCTTGTGGTTCTGGTGGGGCACAAGAAGGCCGTCGCTATCGCCGTGCGCAACGTCTCGGGCCGACGGCGTTGGTCGAAGCTCAGCGAGTGGCTGAGCGCGGACGTCTCGAAGCATTATGTGAGTGCATAATGTCGGGCGTCACCGCGCCACCATGGCGGTCGCGGCTTTATTTGGCGACCAGTAAGGTACGAGACAAGTCAACTGAGTCGTTTCAAGCATGCACCAGGGCAGGTCCGCTATAACCCCAATTGCTGACGTATCGCTGCGGCGCAGCGAACCGACGCTTCGGGCCCAGGCTGTGTGGAAAGGGTCTGTATGAGCGCCATTGCTAGTGCGACGTCGGTTTCGCGACCGATCTGAGCAGAATCGGCTCCCCTGACCGCCGCAGACGCTTCCTCGGGCGTCTACTTGGATGATTTGAACGCGCGGCATCCCCCTTGGCTTAGGCGGCTAAAGCCTGCAGCAGCCCGGCCACGCCGATGATCGCCATCACGCGCTTCATGTTATAGGCGAGCACATTGAGCGCCATCTCGGTTGCTACTTTCGGCAGCCGTTTCGTGAGAAAGTGCGTTGCTCCCATCCAGCACTTGATGGTGCCGAAGGGATGTTCCGCTGTCTGACGACGCATTGTCATTTTTTCCGGATGTTGATCGAGACGTGCCTGCACGGTCTCGAGCACGGTCTCATGCTCCCATCGGGAGATCAGTCTTTCCTTGCCGGTGGTGCAGCTACGTTTGATCGCGCAACTCTGACAGGCATTGGTCCGGTAGCGACGTAGCACCAAACCTCTGTCCTCAGTCGTGAAGGAATATGCAAGCCTTTGTCCGGCAGGACAAACGTAAGCATCCTCCGCTGCCACGTAACGGAAGTCCTGCTTGCCGAAGCGCCCTGCCGCCTTTGAGTTCGAGGTCATCGGCTTTGGTAGCGTGACGGTGATCCCTGCCTCCTCGCACGCGCGAATCTCCTCGCTCGCGTAGTAGCCGCGATCAGCCACAGCATCGAGCCTCTCAACGCCCATCTCGGCTCGCGCCTGCTCCGCGATATTCGACAGTTGATGGCGGTCCGTGCCGACGTTCGTCACCTCGTGGGCCACAATGAGATGGTTCTTGGTATCGACTGCGGCTTGCACATTGTAGCCGACGATTCCAGTGTCCTTGCCGCTGGTTGCCATCGAACGCGCATCCGGGTCAGTCAGCGAGATTTGCTTGTCTTCGCTCTTCATCATCTCGGCTTTGATCGCGCTGAGCCGCGCGACCTCTTCCCTCAGTTTCACGATTTTGTCCCTGAGCCGCACAACCTTTGCCTCCGGCACCGCATCACCTCGGCGGTCAGCAGTCTCCAATTGCGCCACGTAGCGTGCGATGCTCTCGTCGATCCGCTCAAGACGCCGCTTCATCTTGGCCTCGGTGAAGTTCTTATCGCGCGCATTGACAGCCTTGAATTTGGAACCATCGATGGCGACGCTCGCCTCGCTCAGCAGATTAAGCTCGCGGCACAGCGCCACGAAAGTACGGCAGACCTCACGAATCGCCTTGCCGTTGTCCTTGCGGAAATCCGCAATGGTCTTGAAGTCCGGCGCCAATTGGCCGGTCAGCCAGATCAGCTCAATATTACGCTGGCACTCACGCTCAAGGCGTCGGCTCGAGGGAACGCGATTGAGATAGCCATAAATGTATATCTTGAGCAGCGTTGCCGGATGATAGCTGGGACGCCCTTTTTCCAGCGGTGCAACCCGACCAAAGCCAAGCTTGCCAAGATCAAGACCTTCAACGAAAGCGTCAACCGCACGAACCAGATTGTCCTCGGCCACGTAGTCGTCAAGCATGGCAGGGAAAAGTGTGCTTTGGCTCCGGTCAATCCCTTCCACAAAGCCCAACATCCGTCGCTCCTGCCCGCCGATTTCAAAAAAGAATCATAGCATCCGAGCGACTTTTCACACAGCCTGGGCCAATCGCCGACATCGCTCGCCGTTCGGTCGCGACGCAAGCTCACGCTACCAACTCATCGCGCAACGCTTTGGCCTCTTTCAAATCTGGCGTGTCGAACCCCTCGGTGAACCAGTCATAGAGCGGAGCGAGGAGAGCGCTGGCTTCGGTTCGCATGCCTCGGTCGCGCCAAAACCGGGCACGACTGACGGCCGCGCGTAGTTCCCAGAACTTGGCCTGCTGTCGCCGGGCGACGTCGAGGGCTTGATCAAAACAAGCCTCCACCACCGTCGCGCTCGCGCCGCGCGACAGTTCCGTGCAAGCGCGAAGCCGATGCAACTCTGCTTCGCAGACCGGATGGTCTTGCAATTCCATAAGCTCCATTGTCTCGTCGAGAAGCTGCAGCGCTTCATCAAACAGGCCGGCCTTGCTACAGGTCTCAGCTTGCATGAGCAAGTAGTGCGGAAGCCAAACGTTTAACTTCCGTGCGCGCAAGCCCTCAATACCGCGCCTTATGGCTTCTAAACCCTGCTGCAACGCTCCGTCTCGAGCCTGCTGCCACGCCAAAAGGACCTCGCCCGCAAGCTGCCAGTCCGTCGCCCCTTGCTCACGCGACAGGGTTATGAGCTGGGAAGCTAGCGTGCGCAGCTGCGCTCCGTCTCGCCGGAAGGCACGCAGCCGGCCGGTCAAATGCAGGGCGACACCGAGCGTGTTGAAATGACCTGATTGCCTTGCTTCCTCCACTCCTTGGTCGCCGACGAGCGACGCCTGATCGGGAAATCCGAGGTACTGCAATGTCAGACCCAGAGTCACCCTGGCCGAAACGCGGGGATTTAAACTGTAGGTAAAAGCCAATGATTGGTGGTTCGCTGGATCATAGAGCGCGATCGCTTGCTCAAGATGTTGCCGCCCGCGCGCGAAATCGCCGCGACTCACCAGCTGGACCCCGAGCATTCGGTGGCCCACCACTTCCAGCCCTGCATCTTGCTGTCGCTTTGCCAGCTGCAGGAAGCGCTTCGCCTTCTCTTCAGAGAGCGCCAGCCCGCCGGCAGCGTGATAGCCGGCGGCCACATACTGGCCCCAAAGCACGGGAAAAACTTGCTCATTGGCACTTGTCCTCTCACACAAGGTCCAAGCCCGTGCGTAGTTTTCCCCTAGTTCAGGTGCGCTCCAACCCTTGCTCCCGATCAACGGGGCGCCAAGATCAATACGTATATTCAGCTCAAGCAAATCGCGGTCACGGCCTCCGTCGCCGGCGGCAATCAGTTCGAGGGCTTTGCTTAGGTGAGAGGCCGCTTCCGCATTGTGTGAAAGACGGGTTGCTCGCTGTCCGGCCGCTCGCCACCACGTCACGGCATCCTCCGTACATCCTCCCTGGGAGTAGTGGTGAGCAATCACCTCCGGCTGCATTTCCTTCGTTTCGGGGAAGGAATCTTCCAAAACCTTGGCGATGCGGAGCAACTCCTGCCGCGCTTTACGCAGAAGGCTGCCGTAAGCCGCATCCCGCACGAGCGCATGTTTGAAAAGGAATGCGGCTCGCGGCGGCATGCCTCGGCAATACACCACGCCCGCCTCGCTGAGCGCCTCAAGCGCGGCTTGCAGTTGCTCATCGCTCTTTCGTGCGACCGGCATCAGAAGCTCGTACGTGAACTCCCGGCCGATTGCCGCCGCGATCTGCGCTACCTCTTTCGTGCCTGGGCCCAATCGGTCCAGCCGGGCCATGAGCGACGTATGCAGCGTGGGTGGAACAAGTCCTGAGAGGGCCGTCGTCGGGAGAGGCTTGCTACTGTCGTCGAGACGGATATCGGCTTCCAGTATCACTTTCGTCAGTTCTTCAACGAAAAGTGGAATGCCGTCCGCTCGCTCCACGATCTCAGCAGTGATCTTGGTGGAAAGCGCGTCACGCCCGGCGAGCGATTCAACGAGGGCTGTTCCCTCTCTTGGAGCGAGACGATTGAGAGCGAGTGCGGTTACATGGGCCTGGCCAGCCCACGGGGGTTGGAATGGGGAGCGGAACGTGATGACCAGCAGCACGGGTAGATGCGCCACCCGCTCTACGGTCATGTCCAACAGTTCGCGAGAACTGGGATCAAGCCAGTGAACGTCTTCGTAGATCACCAGCAGAGGCTGCTCGCGGCTCATGCCCTCGAGCTGCCGGATCAGCGCCTCGAAAGTCTTCTGTTTTTTTATCCCTGGCCTCAGGGCGAGAGGCTCGAAGCAGGTCATCGGGATCGACAACAGGTCTCCGATGAGTTGTATGTCCGTTTCATGACCTGGCGCCGGCTGAAGCGTTGCCCGCAATCGGTCGAGGTTGGCACTCGGCTCATCGTGTCGCTGCAGCCGCGTTGCGCGTTCGAGCTGCATGATGATGGGATGGAACGCGCTGTCCGCATCGTTGGGCGAAGAAAAGTAGCGCAAGGACGTGTGCGGCTCGGCACCAAGGCACTCTTCGAGTTCCATAACCAGTCGCGACTTGCCGATGCCCGGCTCGCCAGCAAGCAGCACTACGCGACCCTCCCCGCTCGCCGCCTGCCGCCAGCGGCGCAGTAGCAGCTCCAGCTCCTCTTCGCGACCGACCAGCGCTGTAGCGGCGGAGCGCAGTGCTTCGAACCGCCCAAGCGCCCGGTTCTCCGCGATCACGCGCCAGGCGCGCTGCGGTTCGACAAGGCCTTTCAGTTGTTGCGGCCCGAGGTCGTGAAGCTGGAATAGCGAGCCAATCTGCCGCCGCGTGCTCTCAGCGATGACGCAGGCATCCGGCTCGGCCAGCGCTTGCAGCCTTGCAGCAAGATTTGGCGTTTCGCCGATGACCGTCTGCTCCCGCGCCGATCCAGCGCCGAGCAGATCACCCACCACAACAAGGCCGGTCGCGATCCCGACCCTCACCTGCAACCGTTGCGGCGCCGCCAACCTGCCAACGGCATCGATCAAGGCGAGGCCGGCACGCACCGCATGTTCGGGATCGTTCTCGTGCGCCTGCGGATAGCCGAAATACGCAAGCACGCCGTCGCCGATGTACTTTGCGACGAATCCGCCGACCTTGTTGATCTCCGCAGTACAGCAGCGGTGATACTTGTCGAAAATCTCACGCAAATCTTCAGGATCGAGCTGAGCCGACAAAGCAGTTGAGCCCACAAGGTCGACGAACATGACCGTGAGTTGGCGGCGCTCGGCAGATGGCGTTGGGTGGCTGCCGCCATCTGCTGCGGGCCAAGACTGCCGTGCGGCAAACTCCCTGCCAGCTAGCGGCTTGCCGCAATCGCCGCAGAACTGCGCTTCAGGCGCATTGGCACTGCCGCAGACCGAGCACGTCAGCGGCATCGCCGCGCCGCATTTGATGCAGTACCTCTTACCGCCAGGGACGTCGGCCCTGCAGCTCGGGCATTCCACGGCTCGTCCTCCGCCGCGAGTAGAATCCGCTGTTACAATAGCAAGCGCCGCCGGTCCCCGCATCGGCAGCGATCACAACCCGACATAGTGACATTAGACCGAAGGCTCGCCGAGCGCATCGATGGGTCGTCCCAGACATCTGACCTGAAATCCGAGAGGAAATCGCTCCAGTTTTACTTTTTCTGGACCTCAGCGCCATTGTGCGTTCGTTGCCCTTGGCGGACTTTACCGCGCATTATTAGACCGGCATGATCGATAGCGAGGACAGTGCCGACCGTCACCTCCACTAGAAATTTAATGAGGTTCAGTTGGTGCTCGTCACAAAGGTTTTGCATTCAGTCCCCACTGCAGCAGCAACCGGGCTATTAGGTGCTTGGTCCCCATTCCCTAGGTTGAGGAACTGCACATGCGGGTGAACTCAACCTACGGCGGGCTAGTAATCGGGTGTTTGAGGGAGGATAACCATGACTCCAAAGATCCACGGCGGTTGCGCCTGTGGCGCCGTTCGCTACGAGATCGCGGCCAATCCGCAATTTCAGTGCCAATGCCAGTGCCGCGCTTGCCAGAGGGCGACCGGCACAGGACATGCCGACGTCCTCGGTTTTTTCGAAAATGATGTCGCCATGGTCGGCACGCTTAGTTTCCACGAGGGCACAGGCGACAGCGGCAAAAGTGTAAGCCGCGGCTTCTGTCCGAAATGCGGGTCGCCGTTAGTGTGGAAATTCGCGGCTAATCCTGGCTTGGCAATTATCATGGCCGGCAGCCTGGACGACCCAAGCGTGTTCAACCCCCAAGCGGTAACATTCGCTTCGCAAGGGCACGCATGGGACCACTTGAATCCCGAACTGCCGAAGTTTGAAAAATTGCCGCCGCGCGACTAAGGAGCGGCGGGGCTCAAGCGTCTAAAATTTGGGCCGGAGCTCGGCATAGCGACTTTGCCCCTAAGCTGTCTTGCGTACTGACTTCCGGAGTGGGTCATGAACGTCGATTTTGACCCATCTGAGCTTCGTCCGCTTTACCCCCGTTAGCAACCAAACAACCGACATCAAGCGAGGTCGCGGACGGGCCATGAGCGGGCATTCGGCGTCGCCCCAAATGATAGATATGGGGCAGGTATCGCTCCCTGGCGCCGAGCCAGCGCCTTCCCGGCGGCTTTCCGAGACTCAACTCACGCCGCGGTGGCGGCAGGCGGCAAGAAAGAACGCAACGCTGCGCGCGACGTGCGCGTCGATCTCTGCGTCCAGTGTCTTGAGGTTTACCTCGAACAGCGCCCGGAGCAGGAAAGGCACGGCGACGAGATCGAGGAAGAATCGCGCCGTCATTGCGAGGCGCTCCGGGGCGAAGGCTGGCAGCGACCGAAGCTCGTCGGATTGCGTCAACTCGCGCAGTAACCGGACCCCAAGTTCAGTGCTGAGATCACGCGCCGTCCGGCTAACAGTGCTCGCCAGATCGGGGAACCGGTGCGCTTCCGCTATGGCTAGCCGCATCAGCGCGATCCTTTCGCTGTCCAAACCCCAGTGCAGCAAGGTGATCGCCGCACTGGTGAAACGCTCCTCGATTGTTGCGCCGGTCGGCACCTCAGTCTTGAACTCTGTGATGCGTGAAAGGACGTCCCGTGCCACCACTTCGGTGAAGAGCGCCCGCTTGTCGCCGAAGCGAGCATAGATCGTTGGCTTTCCCGCGCGCGCCGCCTCGGCGATCTCGTCGATGCTGGCGCCTTCAAATCCGCGCTCGACAAAGACCTTGCGCGCTGCAGCGAGGATGCGCGCGTCAACCTCCCCGGCAAGCTCCTTCGGCGGGCGGCCAAAGCGCACCGCGGCACGCGTCGCCGAGGCCTTCTTCGCCGCCGAAGGCTTCTTCAAACCGCTCGTTTTCATCACGATTTGCTCCGGGGTTCCCAGGCCGGACGGCCGACCTAGCATCCCAATCTATGCATATCTGCCTTGCTTGTAAATAGAACGAAACCGTTTCGTTCCTATTGACATGCACCGTTAGCTTGACTATTAAAGAAACGAAACGGTTTCGTTTTGCGAGTACCCTGCGCGGGCCTCGCCGATATCGAGGAGAGGCAATCATGTTCGAAGACAAGGTTCTGGAACGGAACGATTTCGCGCTTGACCCCGCTGAAAGCCCCCAATCGGTCCCCGCCTCGCTCCACGAGGCGACCCCGCACGAAATCCCAGCCGCCCGGCGGCTTCCGTCACCGCCCGAGCCGGAGGAAAAGCTGCCGCCGGCACCCGGCAAGCAGCGCCGGACCAGTCTGCTGCGTCGCCCGGTTGTCGCTGCCATCGGTGCGATGCTTCTCGCCTCTGCCCTAGGCGGCGGCTATGTCTACCTGGACTACGCCAAGCATTTTCAGTCGACCGACGACGCCTTCATCGCGGCGCGGCAGACTGCCCTCGCCCCAAAGGTATCCGGCTATATCACCGCCGTCCCGGTCACCGACAACGAGCACGTCGCCACTGGCAACGTGATCGCCCGCATCGACGACCGCGATTATCGCATCGCGCTCGAGCAGGCGGAGGCACAAGTCGCGGCCGCGCAAGCCAGCATTGAGAACATCGACGCGCAGCTCCAAGTGCAGCAGGCACAGATCGGCGCCAACGAGGCGCAGGTGGATCAAGCGCACGCGGCATTGGTGTTCGCGCAGCAGCAAGCGGTGCGATACCAGCATCTGGCCCAGACGGGTTATGGCACCGTTCAGAACGACCAGCAGTGGACCTCCCAACAGCACCAGCAGGAGGCCGCGCTTCGGAGTGCGCAGGCGACGCTGAAGTTGTCGCAGCGACAAATCGAGGCGCTGAAGGCGCAACACAGCAGCGCGGTAGCTAGTCTCGCGCAAGCCAAGGCCCAGCGCGAGCAGGCGCAACTCAATCTGTCCTACACGACGGTGACGGCAGCGCAGCCGGGACGCGTCGTCAATCTCAGCGCCGCCGTCGGGCAGTTTGCGCAACCGGGCACCAACTTGAGCATGTTTGTCCCGGATCAAATCTGGGTTACAGCGAACTTCAAGGAGATTCAGCTCGACCGCATGCGGCCGGGAGAGCCGGTGGCGCTCGAGATCGATGCGTATCCGGAACGCGAGATCCGCGGCCATGTCGACAGCGTGCAGCCCGGGTCGGGCACGGCGTTCTCGCTGCTGCCGGCGCAGAATGCGACCGGCAACTACGTCAAGATCGTCCAGCGGGTGCCGGTCAAGATCGTCATGGACGATCCGCCGACTGACGTTGCACTCGGCCCGGGCATGTCGGTGGTCCCGACCGTGCGAATCGACCCCACGCCGTCGCTGCTCGAGCGGCTGAGGGGTTGGCTATGAGCGTCGCTACGATCCAAGTAGGCACTCCTGCCGCTGCGAGCGGCGCCTTCGCCAATCCGTGGCTGATCGCCGTCGTCGTCGCGCTAGCGAGCTTCATGGAGACGCTCGACACAACCATCGCCAACGTAGCGCTGCCCTACATTGCCGGCGGCATGGGGGTGAGCGAGGACGAAGCCTCGTGGGTGGTCACGACTTATCTCGTCGCCGACGCCATCATCCTAACGGCCAGCAGCTTCCTGGCCCGCATGCTTGGCCGCA
>CAVREN010000058.1:0-27970 GCA_963720115.1 uncultured Alphaproteobacteria bacterium | reverse complement strand
TGCCAATGCTCGCGGGCGTTACGGCGATGTCCCGACCACTCGGAAATGGAGGGTGCCGGGCGTGATCGCCCGCGCGATGACGAGGCCGCAAAGGCCCTATTACGAGCGGCGCCGCTGCACCGGCCCGCCGCCAGACGAGCGCGTCATATTGATGCCGATCGAGACGATGCGATCCGTCATTCGCCAATAGCGCGCCCGTGACCGGCCCATAAAAACCTGCACAATAGCCAAACCAAGACGGCCGCAATGCCGCTCAACGTTCCCAAGGAGAAACTACATGCGTGAAATTGGACACTTCGTCGGCGGCAAAGAGGTGAAGGGAGGATCTGGACGGTTCGGCGACGTCTTCAACCCCAATACCGGCGAGGTGCAGGCCAAGGTGGCGTTGGCCAAGCACGCAGAGGTCGAGCACGCCATCGCGGTTGCCGAAGCCGCCCAGCCGGGCTGGGCCACCACCAATCCGCAGCGGCGCGCGCGCGTGCTGATGAAGTTCCTCGATCTCGCGCAAAAAGAATTCGACGAGCTGGCGCGGCTTCTCTCATCCGAGCACGGCAAGACGTTTGCCGACGCCAAAGGCGATATCCAGCGCGGCCTCGAAGTGGTCGAGTTCGCCTGCGGCATTCCGCATCTGCTCAAGGGCGAATACACCGAAGGCGCCGGCCCCGGCATCGATCTCTATTCCATGCGCCAGCCGCTCGGCGTCGTCGCCGGCATCACGCCGTTCAATTTCCCGGCGATGATTCCGATGTGGAAATTCGCGCCGGCGCTTGCCTGCGGCAATGCGTTCATCCTCAAGCCGTCGGAGCGCGATCCGTCGGTGCCGATGCGGCTCGCCGCACTGCTGATGGAAGCCGGCCTCCCCGCCGGCGTGCTCAATGTGATCAACGGCGACAAGGAAGCAGTCGACACGCTGCTCACCGATCCGCGCATCAAAGCGGTCGGCTTTGTCGGCTCATCGGCGATCGCCGAGTACGTCTATGCCACCGCTTGCGCCAACAACAAACGCGCGCAGTGTTTCGGCGGCGCCAAGAACCATATGATCGTGATGCCCGACGCCGACATGGATCAGGCCGTCGATGCGCTGATCGGCGCCGGCTACGGCTCGGCCGGCGAACGCTGCATGGCGGTGTCGGTTGCGGTGCCGGTCGGCGAAAAGACCGCCGATATTTTGCTGAAGAAGCTGGTGCCGCGCGTGGAAAGTCTCACGATCGGGCTCTCGACCGACGCGCAAGCCGACTACGGCCCGATGATCACGCGCGCGCATCTGGAAAAGGTGAAGAACTATGTCGATCTCGGCGTCAAAGAAGGCGCCAAGCTCCTGGTCGACGGCCGCGACTTCAAGCTGCAGGGTTACGAGCGCGGCCATTTCATGGGCGGTTGTCTGTTCGATCATGTCACGCCCGACATGCGTATCTACAAGGAAGAGATTTTCGGACCGGTCCTGTCGGTGGTGCGCGCCAAGGACTATGAGGAGGCAGTGCGGCTTCCGTCCGAGCACGAATACGGCAACGGCGTCGCCATCTTCACGCGTGACGGCGACGCCGCGCGCGACTTCGTCAGGCGTGTCGAAGTGGGCATGGTCGGGGTGAATTTCGCAATCCCCGTGCCGCTTGCCTACTACACCTTCGGCGGCTGGAAGCGCTCGGGCTTCGGCGATCTCAACCAGCACGGCCCGGATGCGGTGCGCTTCTACACCAAGACCAAGACGGTGACCGCGCGTTGGCCCTCGGGCGTCAAGGAAGGCGCCGAATTCGTCATTCCGACGATGCGGTGATCATTGCGTTTACGCGATCGTCATGGCCGGGCTTGTCCCGGCCATCTCGAGACAGGATCTCTGTACCACATTCATCGAGATGCCCGGCACAAGGCCGGGCATGAACGCTCAAAGCTAACTCACGCAGGCATGGGCGGCGTCGATGCCGCTGTTGCGGCATTGGCAGCGCGGCGGACGTTCCAGGACCGACACCGTCACGGTGGTGATGCGGTTGCGCGCAATGACGATTTCGCACAACGGCGCCAGCGCGCCGGAAGTACCGTCGGCTTGCAGCTTGAGCGTGCGGGTCGGCTGCCGCAGAATCGCGCTTCCCTTCCTGATCGGCGCAAGTTTGGTGGAGTTGATATAAAGCGCCGTCAGCGTGAGCGGCGCGGCCGGGACCGTCTTGATCTCCACGTAACCGACATCGCCGTTCGGCCGGCAGGCGGCGATTGCCGCGCCGACGATCATTGCGCTAAGCGCCAGCCCGAGCAGGCGCCGGCCGGCGACGCTCACCACACTGGCACCTCTTGCCGGCGCATGATCGTTTCGGAAAACTGGCGTCCACTTTTCCGGATCATGCTTTTTTGCCGGCGCATGATCGTTTCGGAAAACCGGCGTCCACTTTTCCGGATCATGCTTTTTTGCCGGCGCATGATCGTTTCGCAAAACCGGCGTCCACTTTTCCGGATTATGCTTTTTTGCCGGCGCATGATCGTTTCGGAAAACCGGCGTCCACTTTTCCGCATCATGCTCAAGTTCCCGGCGGCTTGATGCCTCCGATCAGCTTGTTGAGCTGGGTCGAAGCATCGCGAATTTCGTGCGTGAGCTGACGGATGACTTCCAGCGCCTTCTCGGCCTGCCTGATTTCAAGCAGTTCGCCGATGAAATCCTCGTTGTCCTGGAGGGTGTGCAGAAGGCCGACGAATTGCGCGCGCGCATCGTCGAGTTCCTTGGTCGCGCCTTCGGTCTGCGCCTCAAGTTTCTTCCACTGGTCGGTCAGGAATTGCCGCTCCTCCGGCTTGAAGCGGTTGTCCTGCGCGAGCGCCTTGAGCTTGTTGTGAATGTGATCGAGCGCCTTGGCGCCGAGCTGCGAAACCGGGCCGTTGTCAGACACCGCCCCGAGAAGGGCGGAGACCGTGTCCTTGAGGCGGTTGATCTCGGCGCGCGCCTTCTCGACATCGGTCGCGCTGTCGATGGTGCCGGCGCTGTCCTGAATGGACTTGTTCAGATCCGGCACGCTCTTCTGGAAAGCCTCGAGCTGCTGGGAGAATTCCTCGACCGGGGAAGCGGCGCCGGTTATGGCATCTGCTGCCCGGGCAACACCGGCGGAGGCGACAAGCGCGCAGGCAAACAGCGCAACGCTGAAAAAGCGGGGGCGGGTCGCTTGAACAATCGCAGGCAATCGCGTCATCATGGCGTGCCTCCCTCGACACGGGTAGATGTTAATTTCGGTTAGGAATATTGGCGCAAGTGGGGCATTGCATGGCGCATCCGGGATATCTCCGGGGCAGCCGCGGCCATCCTTGCGATCGCAATTCGGGGTGTTTGAGCCGGCCATGTCGGGATTGAGGGGCGTATCGGCATTGACAGCTCGCATCGCGAAAGCCGCCATCGTCGCACTGGCGCTCGCAGCCGCCGGCGGCTGCACCAACCGCGCGGAGCCGCCGCCGGAAGTAGCCGCGGCGCCGCCCCCTCCACCACCGCCGCAACCGCCGCCGATCCAGCTCGCCGGCCGCTGGCGGCTCGCGGCCGCTGCCGGCGGCGCTTGCTTCATGAATTTCGCTCAGGCCGCCAGCGCCGGCCAGGGGACGATCGCACCGGAAGGCGGCTGTCCGGGCAACTTTTTCACCAGCCGCAAATGGACTTTCGAGCATGGCGCGCTGATTATCCGCGACCACAAGAGCGACGTGCTGGCGGAGCTAAGCCTTGCCGGCGGCCGTTTCGAAGGGCACCAGACCGGCGGCGGCGCGCTCTCGCTCTCACGCTGATAATCGGCTCAACCATGAAACTCAACGACAGCGAAAGGAAACGACCATGAACTGGGTGATTTCGGGCAGCTTCGGTCCGACCGACCCGACGCGCGCCATGCTGCCTTACCTGTTTGCCGCCTCCGCCGTTCAGGCCGGCGACACTGTCACGCTGATGCTCTTCCACGACGCCGTGCTGATGGCGGTCGAAGGCGTCGGCAAGACGCTGGTGCCGGTCGGCCCGCCAAACCGCTACGAGGAGATGGCCAGCAATCCCAATGTCACGCTTTGGGCTTGCAGGCCCTGCGTCGAGGTGCGCGGCCTTGCCGCCCCGACGCTGGATCGCCGCGTCAAGCTCGGCGGCATGAACGACTTCCACGCCGCCGCCAAAGCGCCTGACGCCAAAGTCGTGAGCTTTTGATTTTTTCTGCGCGCCGCGCAGCAAATGGTGCAACGCCGGGGCTCACCGCGTCCGCTCAACAAGCGGGGACGATTTAAATGACTGAATATCGACTTTACTGTTTTGCCCAATCCGGCAACGCTTACCGCGCGGCGTTGATGCTCAATCTCATCGGCGCCGATTGGGAACCGGTCTTTGTCGATTTTTTCAACGGCGAGACTCGAACTGCCGCCTATCGTTCGTCGGTCAACGAAATGGGCGAAGCGCCGGTGCTCGTTCACGGCAAGAAGAAGCTCACCCAATCTGGCGTCATCCTGGAATATCTTGCGGGACGCTCAGGAAAATTCCTGCCGCGCAGCGAGGACGATCGGCTCGAAGCCTTGCGCTGGATCATCTTCGACAATCAGAAGATCGGCGGCAATCTCGGCCCCTATCGCTTTCTCCGCAATTTCGCCAAGCCGCTCGGCGATCCGATCGTCATGGACTTCCTCAAAGGCCGCGCTTTCGCTGCGCTCGCCATCGCCGACAAGCGATTGTCGGGCAACCCGTATATTCTCGGCGCCGAGCCGACTATCGCGGATATTTCGATGACCAGTTATCTGTATTACCCGCCCGACGAGTTCGGCTTCGACATCGCTGCGCAATACCAAAACATCGGCGCCTGGCTCGAGCGCATCAAGACGCTGCCGCGCTGGGCGCATCCTTATGATCTGATGCCGGGCTATCCGATGCCGGCGTGAGCACACACCCGGGACGTCATTGCCGGGCTTGACCCGGCAATCCATTGAGACGTCGGATCAGCATGGACCCGCGGGTCAAGCCCGCGGGTGACGATCCGAATCTCAGAGTGGAATATCCAGCTCTTTCAGCTTGGGCGCCGCGACAGGCGCCGGCGCGGGCTTGACCGCGGGCACTGCGGATACCGGTGGTGACGGCACGGGCGATGCCGGAAGTGATGGTGCCGCAGATGCCGGAGGTGACGACGCTGCGGGTGACTGCGCCGCAGATGGCTGCGCCGAGGATGGCTGCGCTGTGGATGGCGGCGGCGCCGCGGCTTCGGCCGCCGGCGCATCGGCTCTCGGCCGCCTGAACCCGTGGGACCTGGGCTCGGCAGCTTGCATCTGCTGCGGCTCGGTAACGGGTTGCTGCTCCGCGGGTTGCTCCACCGGCCGTGGCGCTTGTGGCGGCTCGGGCTCAGGCTCCTCCGCATACTTGGCCAGCAGAGCGTGCACATCGGCGAGGAGCTTGCCGCCATCAAGCTTCCTCTCTTTCATTTGCTTCTCCCAGGCGGCGATCACCGGCTCGGTCGCCTTGCGCCAGGGCCCCATCTCCTCCCCGCTGATCACGACGACGGGTTCGCCGCGGTCGCGCGCCGTTCCGGCGACGGCTTTTGCTTCAAGATCCCACATGGCGCCCGCCATGCTTGCCGCCGGCTGACCCGAATTGTCATCGATCGCTGTTTTCAAATCGCGCGGCAGGCGCTCGTAAGCCTGCCGGTTCATGGCCAGCACGAAAGTCGCGGTGCTCAACGCCCGCTCGGCAAAATCGGTGTGATTTTTGAGACTGTCGTTGAGCCGCAATCCGGGCACCACGTCCCAGGGATCGAGGCAGCCGTCGATCGCACGCGCGCTGATCGCCATCGGCACTTGCGGCGTGGGCACGCTGACACCCTGCGCACCGAGCGCGCGGACAGACTCGCCGGCGAGCCGGTTCGGCACATGCAGGCGTAAGCCTTTGAGATCCCCGATCGACTTGATCGCGCGTGCGGTGTGCAGAACGCCGCGGTCGCGGCAGGAAAAGCAGAGGGGATGAAACTCGCGGAATTCGTCTCGCAGATTGGCGGCGGCGAAATCCTCGAGCGCTTTCGAATTGACCAGCGCGCGATGCGACAGCACGAACGGCAACTCGAACGCTTCGCTCTTGGGGAAACGTCCCGGCGTGGCGCCCGGCACCGCCCAGACGATATCGACCATACCGTCGCGCGCCTGATCGAAAAGGTGCGCAGGCGCGCCGCCGAGCTGCATGGACGGAAACAGATCGATGCGAATACGTCCGCCGCAGTCCGCCTCAACCTTGCGTGCCCAGGGCGCGAGGAACTTCTCGTGCACGGCCGAGACAGCCGAGAAAGAATGATGGAGCTTGAGCGTCACTTGCGGCGCATCGGCGCGCGCCAGCCGCAAAATGGCCGGCGTCGCAAGGAAGGCGGGCGTCGAGGCAACGAAAGTGCGGCGGGTCCATCGCATCGGAGGCTGAGATATCCCTCGATGCGGCTTCAATTAAGGCGCGGCGGACGCTCCTCGTCGTCGGCGAGCTGAATTCTGCTCGCCGCGTTCGGCGACGACGCGGCGGTAGCGGACACCTCCGCCCTGCCTTCACGCGCGCGTTCCTCATAGCTTCGGTACGACACCCAACCGAATGGCAAGCTCGCCAGATAACAGAGCGTGCCGATGGTGAGGATGATCCACGGATAGGCGATGAGCAACGCAACGAACAGCACCAGCAGAATGATCACCGGCCCGACCATTTCCGGCGGCACCCGCGTACCGATGCGCTTGCCGGAGAAGACCGGCAGCCGCGACACCAACAGCGCGGCGATCGCGAGCGTGTAGGCGAGCGTCAGCCAGGTCAGGAACGGCGAGCGCGGCAGGCCGAGGAAGGCGGCATAGATCGGCAGCAGCACGATAATGGCGCCGGCCGGCGCCGGCACGCCAACAAAGAAATTGGCAGCCCAGACCGGCCGATCCGGGTCCGCGCTCATCACATTAAAGCGGGCGAGCCGAAGCCCGGCGCAGATCGCAAACGCCATGGCGGCGATCCAGCCCGCCGATTTCAAATCGTGCAGGCCCCAGAAATAAAGGATGAGCCCCGGCGCCACGCCGAAATTGACGAAATCGGACAGGCTGTCGAGTTCCGCACCGAACTTCGAGGTGCCCTTCAACAGCCGCGCCAGGCGGCCGTCGATGCCGTCCAGAACCGCGGCGAAGACGATGGCGGCGAGCGCCAGCCCGTAACGGTTCTCGAACGCCATGCGAATGCCGGTGAGGCCGGCGCAGAGCGCCAGCAGCGTGACGAGGTTCGGCGCCAGCGTGCGCACAGGAATCCGGCGGAACTGCCGCGGCGGCAGACGCCGATCGCCGAAGGGGGACTGACCAATTGCCATGGGCGCAATATAGCGTTTGCGGAACCGGCTTGCCATGACGTTCGGCGACGATGCATCCGGACTCCGCCGGCAACGCCGCATACTGAAATGACGGCGTTAACCGACGCTGAAGACGCGCGCCGGCTCCGCCACCCGCAAGTCGGCGATCACGGTTTCCCCGGCGATCGCGATCTGCCCCTCACCGACCAGCGCCGGCACGCCCGGCGGCAGGAAGATATCGACGCGGGACCCGAAGCGGATCATGCCGATGCGCTGACCCGCCGCGACGATCTCGCCTTCGCGCACGAACGGCACGATGCGCCGCGCCACGAGGCCCGCGATCTGAATGACGCCGATGCGGGTGGCGCCGGGCGTTGCGATGACGAACATGTTGCGCTCGTTGCTCTCGCTCGCCTTGTCGAGATCGGCGCTGACGAACGCGCCCTTGCGATAAACCATCCGCTCGATACGGCCCGCGAGCGGGCTGCGGTTCACATGACAGTTGAACACGCTCATGAAAATGGAAATGCGCGTCAGTGGCCGCTCGCCGAGCGCCAATTCCTTCGGCGGCACGGTTTCGACCACGCGGCTGACCGTGCCATCGGCCGGCGAAACCAGAATGCCTTCGCGCTTCGGCGTGACCCGTTGCGGATCGCGGAAGAAATAAGCGCACCAGAGCGTCACCACCACCGCGAGCCAGCCGAGCGGCGGCCATAGCCACAACAGGATGAGAGCGACGAGCGCAAAGCCGCCGACAAAGGGATAGCCCTCCGGATGGATCGGCGAGAATTGCGAGCGCATTGAGTTGATGATGGACATTAGTTTCCGTTTTCCAAGTGTTCCGTCACCCTGAGGTGCGAGCGATAGCGAGCCTCGAAGGGCGACGGCCACAGTGGTGCATCCTTCGAGGGCCGCTACGCGGCCACCTCAGGATGACGATAGTGTCACTCCACGACATCGGCGGCCGGGAGCAACTCTGGCTCCCTGTCCTCCGGTTGCGGCGCGGCGGGCGGATTGCGGTTGACCGCGGGCGAGGGTTCGTCCACATCGGCCAGAATTTCCCGCGCCATCTCCGCCTCGCGCTGGCGGTTCCACATGCTGGCATAGAGACCGTCTTTCGCCAGCAACGCGCCGTGGGTGCCGCGCTCGACGATCAGGCCTTGATCGAGCACCAAAATCTCGTCAGCGCCGACGATGGTAGAAAGCCGGTGCGCGATCACAAGCGTCGTACGGTTCTTGGAGACGCGGTCGAGCGCATCCTGAATGTCGCGCTCGGTGTGGCTGTCAAGCGCCGAGGTCGCCTCGTCGAGCAGCAGGATCGGCGGACCTTTCAGAATCGTGCGGGCGATGGCGACGCGCTGCTTTTCGCCGCCGGAAAGTTTGAGCCCGCGCTCGCCGACTTCGGTTTCGTAGCCCTTGGGCGCCAGCCGAATGAAGCCGTCGATTTGCGCCATCCGCGCCGCCTCCTCCACTGCGGCGTCGGTCGCATTCCAGCGGCCGTAACGGATGTTGTAGCGGATCGTGTCGTTGAACAGCACGGTGTCCTGCGGAACCATGCCGATGGACGCCCGCAGCGACGTCTGCGTCACCTCGCGAATATCCTGGCCGTCGATCTGGATGCGCCCGCCGATGACGTCGTAGAAGCGGAACAAAAGCCGCGAGATGGTCGACTTGCCGGCGCCGGAGGGACCGACGATGGCGACGGTGCGCCCGGCGCCGACCTCGAAGCTCAAGCCTTTGAGGATCGGCCGCGCCGGCTCGTAGGCGAACGAGACATTGTCGAACCGGATGGCGCCGGCCGTCACCTTGAGCGCGGGCGCTGCGGGCTCGTCCTCAATCTCGGGCTTGCGCCCAAGGATCGCGAACATGATCTCGATGTCGATCACCGCCTGTTTGATCTCGCGATAGACCAGGCCCATGAAATTCAGCGGCTGATAGAGCTGAATCATCATGGCGTTGATCATGACGAAATCGCCGACCGTATTGGTGCCGTTCTGAATGCCGTAGGCGCACAGCACCATCGCGGCCGACAGCCCGATGGTGAAGATGATCGCCTGCCCGGCATTGAGCACGGCGAGCGAGGTGTAGGCTTTGACGCTCGCCACCTCGTAGCGTTCCATCGAGCGGTCGTAGCGCTTGGCCTCGCGCTCCTCGGCGGAGAAATATTTGACCGTCTCGTAGTTGAGCAGCGAGTTCGATCGCCTTGGCGTTGGCGTCGGTGTCGCTCTCATTCATCGAACGGCGGATATTGATGCGCCATTCGGTGGCATAGAAGGTAAAGCCGACATAGAGTGCGACCGTCAGCAAAACCACGACCAGATAACGCCAGTCGAAGTGGAACAGCAGGACGGAGCCGACCAGCACCACCTCGACGATGGTGGGCATCAACTGCAGCAGCAACATGCGCACGATGGTCTCGATGCCGTTGCGGCCGCGCTCAAGCACGCGCGTCAGCCCGCCGGTCTTACGCTCGAGATGAAAGCGCAGCGACAGCAGATGCATGTGCTCGAAGGTGAGAAAGGCAAGCCGGCGCACCGCATTCATCGCCACCTTGGCGAAAATGCCGTCGCGCCACTGCGTGAGCACGCCCATCAGAATGCGCATGCCGCCATAGGCGAGCGTCATCATCACCGGCGTCGCCAGCGCCCAGGCGAGCCAGTCGTTCGGGCCGACCGGCGCGGTGCCGTGCCCCGCCAGCGCATCAGTCGCCCATTTGAAGGTGAACGGCACCGCGATGGTCGCGAGCTTGGCAGCGAAAATCAGCACGGTCGCGAACATGACGCGCGCCTTCAAATCGGCACGGTCGGACGGCCAGATATAGGGCCACAGGTTGAACAGCGTCGAGAATAGCGACCAGCCTTCGGCCTTCACATGGCGGTCCTGGCGGATCGGGGCAGTCGCGAATTCTCTCATATGCAAAGCGATGGTGATGCGGGGACTAAAAGGCGGCACGAAGCAGCATCAGCGGTGCCAGCGCCGTCCATTCATATAGAGATTCTTCCTTGCTTCCGCAGCGGCACGGGGCTTGCTCTACTAGGCGTAAATAGCTTGCGCCGGGGGCGAATCGCCGCCACATGTATCGTTTCGAGAGTAGGGATCTATGAGCAAAATCAATGCGATCTGCGTTTATTGCGGATCAAGCCCTGGAACTGACCCAGCCTTTATGGAAGCCGCCCGCGATTTCGGCAAAATCCTCGCCCATAGCGGCATCCGGCTGGTTTGGGGCGGCGGTTCCGTGGGCCTCATGGGCGCCATTGCGTCGTCGGTGATCGAGCACGGCGGCGCGGCGACCGGCATCATTCCAGAATTCCTGACCGCCAAGGAGCGGCCGCGGCGGCTCGCCCAGGAGCAGATCATCACGCGCGACATGCACGAGCGCAAAAGCACGATGTTCGATCGGGCCGACGCGTTCGTCGCCTTGCCGGGCGGCATCGGCACGCTGGAAGAACTGGTCGAGCAAATGACCTGGGCGCAGCTCGGCCGTCACAAGAAGCCGATCCTGATCGCCAACATCAACGGCTTCTGGGACCCGCTCTTATCGCTGCTCGCGCACATGCGCATGCTCGGGCTTGTGCCGCCGCCGTCGCGCGGCGTCGATTTGCTGGTCGTCGAGCGCGTGACGGACATTTTGCCGAAGCTGCATGAAGCCGTGCGCGGCGTAAGCGAAGCGCAAAAGCAAATGGCGGTGCCGGCGGAGCGGCTGTGACGGTTGCTTTCCTCCGCTCATTCCCGCGCCAGCGGGAATCCAGTCGCTGGGTCCCCGCTTTCGCGGGGACGAGCGGTTGACCATTATCTGCAGCCCTACTCTGCTTCCTGCCTCACAAACGTCACCACTTCGATGCGGTTGCCATCGGGATCGCGGACGAAGGCGGCGTAATATCCATTGGAATAGTGCGGCCGCGGGCCGGGCTCGCCGTCGGAGGCGCCGCCTTCTTTCAGCGCAGCGGCGTGAAAGGCGTCCACCGACGCCACGTCGGGCGCGCGCAAGCAGATGTGCACGCCGCTATCCTCGGCCACGCGCCCCATCGTTTCGCGTTTGTTGATCCAGAACTCGGGATATTTCTTGCCGAAGCCGATGGCCGCGCCGGGCCATTCCTTGAGCTTGGCAAGGCCAAGCGGCGCAAGCGCGGCGGCGTAGAACCGCTCGCCTTTTGCCAGATCGCGCACGGCGATGGAGATGTGGTCAATCATGCAATGCTCCCGCCAAATTTCTCATCGTCATTGCGGGCCGGCCCGCAGGGCCGAGCCCGGAATCCATAACCACAAGATTGCCGGCTCAACCTCAGCACAAGACACGACGGATAGTGAATATGGATTCCGGGCTCGCGCCTTCGGCGCGCCCCGCAATAACAGTGCCCCCCGGAGAGTGTCACGCCGGCGCACCGGATTTGACGAGCTTGTAGACGATCGAATCCATCAGCGCCTGGAACGAGGCATCGATGATATTGGACGACACGCCGACCGTCGTCCAATGGTCGCCGGTCTCGTCGGAGCTTTCGATCAAGACCCGGGTCACCGCCTCCGAACCGCCATTGAGGATACGCACGCGATAATCGCTGAGCTCGAGCCCATTGATGTAGCTTTGATACTTGCCGAGGTCCTTGCGCAGCGCGAGGTCGAGCGCGTTGACCGGACCGTTGCCTTCAGCGGCCGAGATCAGCACCTCGTCGCCGACTTTCACTTTCACCACCGCCATGCTGACGGTGACGCGCTCGCCCTTGGCGCTGATACGCTGCTCGACGGTGACGTCGAATTTCTCCACGTCGAAATAGCGCGGCACCTTGCCGAGGAGCCGCCGCGCGAGCAGCTCGAACGATGCGTCCGCCGTCTCATAGGCGTAGCCGATGGCTTCGCGCTCTTTCACTTCGTCGAGGAGCCGCGACAGGCGCGGATCGTCCTTGTCGACCGCGAAGCCGATGCGGTCGAGCTCGGCCAGCAGGTTCGAGCGGCCTGACTGGTCGGACACAAGGAGCTTGCGCTTGTTGCCGACCTGTTCGGGCGCGACGTGCTCGTAGGTCGCCGGATCCTTGATGATGGCCGAGGCGTGAATGCCGGCCTTGGTGGCAAACGCGCTCTCGCCGACATAGGGCGCGTGACGGTCGGCGGCGCGATTGAGGATGTCGTCGAGCCCGTGCGAGATGCGCGCGATATGGCCGAGCGCCTGGTCGGAAACGCCGATCTCGAATGCTTGCGCGTATTCCGGCTTCAGCTTCAGCGTCGGGATGATGGAGATGAGATTGGCGTTGCCGCAGCGCTCGCCGAGCCCATTGAGCGTGCCCTGGATCTGGCGCGCGCCGGCGCGCACGGCGGCAAACGAGTTCGCCACCGCCTGCTCGGTGTCGTTGTGCGCATGGATGCCGACGTGGTCGCCGGGAATGAGCTTGCAGACCTCGCCGACGATCTGTTCCACTTCGTGCGGCAGCGTGCCGCCGTTGGTGTCGCAGAGCACGACCCAGCGCGCGCCTTCGTCATAGGCTGTCTTGGCGCAGGCGAGCGCGTAGGCCGGATTGGCCTTGTAGCCGTCGAAGAAATGCTCGCAATCGAGCAGCACCTCACGGCCCTTGGCCTTGGCGGCGCGCACGCTGTCGCGGATCGAGGCGAGGTTCTCTTCCTCGGTCGTCTCGAGCGCGACGCGGACGTGATAGTCCCAGGACTTGGCGACAAAGCAGATGGCGTCGGCCTGCGCATCCAGCACGGCCGCAAGCCCCGGATCGTTCGAGGCTGAGCGGCCCGGCCGCCGCGTCATGCCGAAGGCGGTTATTTTCGCGCGCGCCGGCCGGCGCTCGGCGAAGAAGCTCGTGTCGGTCGGATTGGCGCCGGGATAGCCCGCTTCGACGTAATCGACGCCGATCTCGTCGAGCATGCGCGCGATCGCGACCTTGTCGGCGAGCGTGAAGTCGACGCCGTTCGTCTGCGCGCCGTCGCGCAGCGTGGTGTCGAACAGATAGAGCCGCTCGCGGGACATCAAACTCACCAGAGATAATAGTTGGCCGCCAACGCCACCGCGACCAGGATCGCGATCAGCGCGATCGCGATATGATGGGTCCGCATGCCAAGGAATGTTTCGCGCGCCATGTGTTTCTGATCCCGCTTCAACCTGAATAGAGCCGATAGACCGTGTAGAGGGCGACCACGACCGCAGCCGCGATCACCGCGTATTTCAAGATGACGTAATAGAGCCAATGACGCTGGAACGGCAGGTCGTCGCGTTTCATTGCAACCTCTCAGCTACCCGCGGAGCGCCAAGCGGCTTGACCATGGTCGTGTTGGCAAACCATTCGCCGCCGAGCGCCACGGTGTTGCGCGTCTTCGCCACAAAGCCGCGCCGCTCGAAAAAGCCGCGCGCGCTGTCGCTGGCATCGACCGAGAGCTCTTTGCTGCCGCGGGCGGCGGCGAGCTTTTCCAGCGCGTCGCAGAGCATGGCGCCTGCGCCCTGCCCCGCCGCGGCCGGATGCACGTACAGCATGTCGATGCGCGCATTGTCGGCGAGCGAGGCAAAGCCTATTGCCGCACCGGCATATGTGGCAACGAGCGTGAGATCGCGCGCAAGCCGCGCGCCGAAGGCTTCTTCATCGTCGGCGGCCGACGCCCAAGCTTCCTGCTGCGCCTCGCTGTAGTCCTCGCCCGCGAGTTCCTCGATGCTGGCGCGGAAGATTTCCGCCAAGAGCGGCACGTCGGCCGGCAGCATCGGCCGCATCGCGAGCTGTGTCTGCGGGCGGGTGGTCATAGCGCCAGAACTCCGTGGACGCACTGGCGCGTCATGCCCGGCCTTGTGCCGGGCATCCCGATAGACAGTACAAGGCCTTTCGGGATGGCCGGGACAAGCCCGGCCATGACGGTGGAGGATCATCGCGCGATCTCCCAGGTGGTGCCGTCCTTGGTGTCTTTGAGTATGACGCCCATATTGGCAAGCTCGTCGCGGATGCGGTCGGATTCTTTGAAGTCCTTTGCCTTGCGCGCAGCGTTGCGAGCGGCGATCAGAGAATTGATGTGCTCATTATCGACGTCAGAAGTCTCGGCATCTTGCCAAGCTGAAAACGATCGCAGATCCAACCCTAGAAGGTCGGCAGCATCGTAAAACTCCCGAGGGTCGTCTAGCTGATGCAGTATTGCCAAAGCCAGGGGCGTATTCAGATCATCAGACAACGCATCCCTGAACGTTTGGATGCTTGCGTCACGACCGCCGTACCCACTTCCGTCGCCGGCCCCGAACGGGTCGCCGTACCCGCTGCCATCCGGCAACTCGAGGCCGTAGCCATGGCTTTCAGCCGAAAATTTTGCCCGCCATTTGGTTAGGGTCTTCTCCGCCTCGACCAGTGCCCGAACAGTCCAATCAATTGGTTGTCGATAATGCGTGCGCAGCATTGCGAGACGCAGAGTAGCTCCGCTCCAAGAGCGATCGCCAAAGACATCAGTTTTCAGTAACTCACGGATGGTCACGAAGTTGCCGAGCGACTTCGACATCTTCTCGCCTTCGACCTGCAGGAAGCCGTTGTGCATCCAGAAATTCGCCATGAGCGGCGTGTGGAAGACGCAGCGCGATTGCGCGATTTCGTTTTCGTGGTGCGGAAAGACGAGATCGATGCCACCGCCATGGATGTCGAAAACTTCGCCGAGATATTTCCACGACATGGCCGAGCATTCGATGTGCCAGCCGGGACGGCCCGGAGTCTTGATACCGGCCGGCGACGGCCAGGCCGGCTCGCCCGGCTTTGACGGCTTCCACAACACGAAATCCTGCGGATCGCGCTTGTAGGGCGCGACTTCGACGCGGGCGCCCGCGATCATCTCATCGAGCGGCCGCTTCGACAGCCTGCCGTAGTCGGGCATCGACGGCACGCTGAACAGCACGTGATCGTCGGCGACATAGGCGTTGCCGGATTTGATCAGGCGCTCGATCATCGTGCGCATCTCGGCGACGTGCTCGGTGGCGCGCGGCTCGACCGTCGGCGGCAGGCAGCCGAGCGCGGCCACGTCCTCGTGGAATTGCTTGTCGGTCTTTTCGGTGACCTTGCGGATCGCCTCGTTCAGCGGCAGGTCGGGATATTCCTCGGCGGCGCGCGCGTTGATCTTGTCGTCGACGTCGGTGATGTTGCGCACGTAGGTGACGTGCTCGGCGCCGTAGAGATGGCGCAGCAGCCGGAACAGCACGTCGAAGACGATCACCGGGCGCGCATTGCCGATATGGGCATAGTCGTAGACCGTCGGCCCGCACACATACATGCGCACGTTGGCCGGATCGAGCGGGCGAAAGGCCCGCTTCTCGCGCGTCAGCGTATCGTAGAGCTTCAGTTCCATCGTCGTGTCATGTCACGCGTTTGCGCGCCTCGGCCTGCTGGCCGGGCGTGTCCCAAATCTCGAAGAGGAGAAAAGACGGCCGCAGCCAGCGTTTGCCGCTAGCGAATAATCTCTCGGCAAATGATGCCGCAGATGGGGGTTGGGCCGAACATGGCGCGCACAATGGTCGAGGATGGCCATATCGTCAAGGGTTTGGCGTCAAGGGGGGCTGGCTCGGCGGTGGTTTCTCGGTCTCAAATTTCCGCCGGCTTGCCGTCGGGAGGTTTTTCGCCTTGGGGCACTCGAAATCCTACGAACAGCAACCGGCGTCAGCTTGCTTGGGCGGACACGGCACGGAGCCGTACGAACAGAACACGCAGCAGTCGCCCGGGAGAGGTTTCAAGCGCTCTCCGCACCCTTTGCAGTCATAGAAGAATTGGCACGCGTCCGTCGGCATGGTCTCCGTCGCCCGATGTCCACACCTCGGACAGGTCAGTGTCGCTTCCGTAATCAAGTCCGGCTCTCCAACCATCGCGACCCGGTCAAGTCAGTAGTTCAAGTCGGCAGTTCAAGTCAGCAGTTTATGCTAGCACACTGGCATCATTGCGAATGATCACGCGCGCTTTTGCCGAAATGTGCCGCCGCACCCGCTGCATTTTGGGCTGTTTGGCCCTCCGCTTTCCGCCCTGCCTCGAATCCGGGAAGTTAACGCAGTCTTATTAATAAGCTACACACAATCAATTACTTACATTGTCTAACTTATAAAACAGCGTCATTGTTTTCGTTTAGATTTTTGGGCGATTGTCTAACCCAATTCAAGTCGGCGGCACTGCCCCGCCGATATGTCGTCGCCTTGAGTGGAGCGGGCTCAAAGCAAGGCGACTGGGTGGAGACAGAGCCATCCCGCCTCATCATTGTGTTGCACCCAATTCCGTTCCCAACACACCCTTGATTGGTGCCGATCGAAAACAACGGCGCCTGCTTCATCGTGAGGGACCACGACGGGCATGCGCTCGCGTACCTGTATTATGAGGACAAGCCGGGTCGTCGGGCGGCAGCAAACTTGCTCACGCCCGATGAGCCGCGGCGCATCGCCATCAAGATGGCCAAGCTGCCGGACTGTTAAGGCGGCCGCAGTATTAGACGCGCTCCTGACGGGTGTCGGCTCACGCCTCCCGCAGCGCTCTTCGACCGGCATCCGTCACAACAATAAGCACATCTTGCCCACTCATCGGCTGCTCCTGAATATAGCCAATGCGCAGAAGGTGCCGGTGAACCGGTGTTCGCTGGAGACCACTCACAACTCGCTCACCTTCGGCGTAGTGCCTAAGCAAGTTGCGCTCGTCATCGGATAGCTTATGCATGCTGGCGCTTGACCATGGAGCCGACTAATGACCCGACGCTCCGCCTGCAGCTGCGGGCAACTTCACCTTACGATCAACGGCGAACCATAGCGCATCGCTTAGCGCCACTACTTGGAGTGCCAGCGTCGTACTGGCGCCGTGATCAGCAATCAGGCGCGCTTCCGCCGCGAGCAGGTCACCATAGCTGGCAAGGCTACGGCGTGGATGCGGACAGCCGAAAGTGGCAACGCGATGACCTTTCGTTTCTGTCCAACATGGGTCCACCGTCTACTGGGAGAACGACGGTTTTCCTGGATACGTTACCGTTGCCATTGGCGACTTCGCCGACCCGAATTTCCAGCCGCTTTGGGATACGACCGGGTAGCGATTTAGGCGCGAGCCGTTCGTGCGCTGCGCATCACAAGTCGCCTCGGAAAAATGGGTCCTTCCTCCGCGAGAAACCTTGGATTTCGACGGCCGCCCCCGACTTCAAAAAATCGGAGTAAACCCTCGGGCGCTGGCTATGACGCTAACGGGCGTTGTGAAGCGCTGAAGATTTTGGGGTCCAAGGCCCCGGCGGCCTTCAAAGACGCGGAGCGGCACGAAGGGCGATCTGTACCGCCTGTGTGCGGCCAGTATGGCGACAAGCCCGCCCTTCGCTCCCTGGGCTGCGCTACGACTTTGGCGCCTCTGGAAACCTTGAGACAGCAGCCCCGTCCATCAGCGCTGGATAGCTCCTTCTGCGTCCACAGTCTTGCTATTTCAAGCAACGTCTCACGCTGCGCGTCGTTAGCAGCTTCGTCGGCCCAGCGAAGGCACTCCTCGGCCTTGCGCCTGCACTCGTCTATCGTCAGCATGTTAGCCCCGCGATGCGATAGTCGCGCCACCAGGTCGCTAACTATATGCAGCTGGGCCACGGACCGAACGGCGCTACTGCCGGCAACGCGTCGCCCATCCCACCCTGTATGGCTGAACCGCCGGTCAGCGAACTGTGCAATGGATCAAACAAAAACCGGATTAAGCCTAGTGGCATTGCGGCGCGAAGTAAATGGAGCCGCTTACTCGGCTGAATGCAACTCTGCCCGTGCTGGCGTGCAAGAAGTCGATCACCTGTTGCGTAGCGGGAAGCAGTCCTCTGGCGTTTACCCAAAGCGGTGCGAAATCACGCCCGCGATAAAATGCCTCAACCGCAGTTCGGTCTTGCGGGCGCGTTACGTACTGTTGGAGCTTATTCGCGACTAAGTCTTGCAATCGTTCGGATAAGGCGACGTCCTCAGCGGAGCGGGCGGGTTTTTCTTGCGCTTTTTGCGTCCCAGGATCAGTTCCAGGTTCGATTGGCCCATCCGCAGCGGAGGTGTCAGGAGCATTGACGTTTGCAGCTTCACAAAGCTTCAAAAACGGCGACGAAACTTGGTCCGCGAAAACGTGGTCGGTGCCGAGTAGGAAAAGGATTCCCCAGGACACCGCGAGCAGTTTTTTGCGCATGATCCCCCTGATCCGAAAAATGCAGCTTAATTATGGACGATTTGTTCCATCGTAGTAGTCCGTTCGGGCTCGCAACGTCAGTCTCAATCTGGAAGCGCGAGGGTTATTGTCGGCACGGCCGTTGGTGTGGTTGGCGCTGAATCCGTGGCGCGTTCCCGCGTTGTTGAAGCGGTCGATGCATGCTGCGTATCTTGGGCGGGATTCGATCCTATCAAGCCGCCGAAAAATTTATTCGCCAATGAACCATCTTTGTCGGTCCAAGGAACCGGCGGCAGTTCCGGCAGTTCAAATCCCGCTCCAGGCGGCAGGACGATCGCAAGCGGTACGATCTTGCCGGGAAACCGCGCGTGGAAAACCGTGTTCATTCCACCGTCGAGTCCGCTGTAGATTGGGGCGACTAATATGTTGTCTTTGACCAATTGCGCGTATTCGACCTCGTCGGCACGTTGTTTCGCCAGCGCTGCCGGAGCGATTTTCGGATTGATGACAAAAGCGGGGCATTGGGCGTTCGGATCGAACACGAGCGGCTGCGAAGAACTCGGGGGCCGCTGCGCATCGAACACATAGCGGCGATCGCACACATCCACCTTGGGTTGGAGATGCGTCGTCTCGAAATGATCATAGCCGATCTTGAGCATCTTCCAGAAGGCCATGTGCGGATTGGTGCGATGCCGCGCTAGGTTCGCCGGCGTCATGCGGAACGGATAGGCCTGGACCTGAAATGACGGATGTCCGCCGAGGAACGGCTCGCGCGCCAGCGAATAAATCTCGCCGATCTGCTCGTCGGTCATCGCATAGCAGCCGCTGGACGAGCAGTCACCGTGGATCATGAGAAAGGTGCCGTCGCGGTCGTTGGCCTTATCGAAGGCGTTGGGAAAGCCGGTGTTGATCGCGAGATAGAAGTTTGAATTCGGATTCATCAATTTGGGCGTAATCGTATAGAAGCCTTCGGGAGTCTGACGGTCACCCTGATGCAATTTCGGACCAAGATCGCCCGACCACCGACAGATCGGATAGGTCTTGAGAATCTGGAAATGGCCCGTGGTGTCCTGCTTCCAAACTTCGAGTTCTGCTTCTTCCTTGAAAACGCGCAGAAGGATCGGCGAATGTTTCGGCATCTTCTTTTGGCGGAGCAGCGAGAGCAGTTCGGGCGACAGCTCCCTCGTTGCCTTTTCCGGCAACTGTTTGCGGTCTTCGCCAAGGCACAGTACTGGCGCTAAAGCGCCAGTAAGAGCCGCTGATATCACAAACGCGCGAAACAGCGTGGCGCGGACCAATGGTATACCCCCAACCCGTGGGATCTTCCCGATATCTGATAACCTGTAGCAGGTCGCTTTCGTAAGGCAAGTAGCCACAACTGGGTAACCGTTGGCGGGTCCACACGGGCAGATGAGCTAGGCCGCAGCAGTAATCGGTAATCCGCCACTATCGGACTTGGATTGGTATGATCGGATTGAGGGGCATTTGTGTCGCCTTTTTGAACCGGCGTCGCACCCGAATGCATTCTTGCTTGTTTCAGTACTCGCCCGCCGACGATCGTTTCCCTGCCTGTTCGCCTCGAGGACTTCGGCACGTCCGCGCCGGCAGCTCCGGTCGGTTGTGAATTTGCCTGCAGCCGACCACCCGCGTGAGAGCCATACCTGCCGAGTCCGAACTCGCTCAGTATCCGTCTTGAGTTGCAAAAAAGCGGCGCTTGGGCTCAAAGATATCGCACCCATTTTTTTTCGGTGAGCAAATAGTACCGCCTCGCGTTTGGTAGTCTCGAAAGCTTGAGCCTTGGAAAGGCAAGCTGACTTCTTTGAATTGTTTCATTCCTAACCAGCATGGCCCGAGTTTACGGATATGATATCCGGAATGACAACATGACTGCGTGGCGAGACCAGGTAGCACTGGTGACAGGCGGCGCTCGGGGTATCGGCCGAGCAACGGCGCGACTTCTAGCGAAAAGCGGCGCAGCCGTATGTATGAACTATGCCGCGCATGCTGACGCGGCGGTAGGCTGGCCGCTGAGATTGTAGCTGATGGCGGGCGGGCCATCTCGGCGATGGCAGATGTCGCGGAGTCCTCTGCCGTCGAGGCAATGGTCGCCCTGACCGAGAAGGAATTGGGCGCTGTGACGATCCTGGTCAATAACGCGGGTGTGGCGTGGCGGGGCACGCTAGACACCTACGATCCAGAACAGGTTAACCGCATGCGGCGGATCAACGTCGATGGATTGATCCATGCTACCCGAGCGGTAATCGGGGGAATGCGAGCGCGGCGGTACGGCAGAATAGTCAACATAAGCTCGATCGCTGCAATCGGCATAGCCTTACCAGGAAACGCGTTCTATGCGGCGACCAAAGCAGAGGTTGCGATTTTGACCAACCGCTTCGCATTGGAGCTCGGCCCTGACAACATAACCGTAAATGCGGTAGCGCCCGGATTTGTTCGGACCGATATGACGCAACGCGGGCGCGGCGCAGGCGATTGGCAGGGCATCGAGGAAAGTTTTGCTGCGAAGGCAATGATGGGCCGTGTTGGGGAGCCGGAGGACATCGCCAATGCGGTCGCGTTCTTGGCCTCGCCAAAGTCAGGCTGGATCACGGCGCAGATGTTGACCGTGGATGGTGGACGAATGGACTACATTGGACACGCTTAGCGCGGATTTTCTCGAAGAGCTTCAGGTGCTGTCGTAAGCGATATCGATGGCACCGCCCGATTTTGGGTAAAACGCGGCGCTCAAACACGAAGAACCTGCCGTGGTGCGCGGACGCCGCCGCGGGCAGCTTGCGGTAATTTGCAGTCCGCGGCAGAAGGTCCAGTGCAAATCCGATTAGTGCCGCCGCTAACGGAATGTCGAAAATCTTGTTTGTTGATCCAACAGGAGAAAAAGTTGGCACCTGCTGGTAGATAAGAACGTAGCTGGTGAGGAAAATAATCTGTAGCACCGTTGATGCGATCGCCGAACTTCGAACGAGCCTTACGAGGCCCGACAATACCAAACCAAGTAAGAAGCAAATCAATGCCGCCAGGATGATCGGGTTCTCGAGCATCGTCCCTGGCTATACGATCGCTGCGCCGATACTGATGAAGATCAGTCGGAAGGCGAAGCTGGGCAGGCCCTCGGGATACACTGCACTGAACATTTCCGGCGGCTGACCGGTTGCGGCCCGCCGGCCGCTTTCTACGCCGCTTCCGCCTCCGGATCGATGGCGGCAAGGTTCTTCTGCCTGACATTATTCATGGCGCGGTCCATCGGACGCACCGCGAACTCCGTAAGGTCCGGCAGCGGGTTCTGATCGAGCGGCGACGTCTGCGACAGGTCAAGCCAGAGCGCGACCTTGTCGTCCGCGAGAGCGAGCGGCATGCGGTCATGATAGGAGGCGACCAGTTCGTTCGGCTCCTCGGTCAAGATGGCGAATGCGGCGCGCTTGTCGCCCTTGTATTCCGCCTCTTGCCAGATGCCCGCGAGCATGAGCGGCTTGCCGTCCTTGCGGGCGAAATAATAAGGCTGTTTGCCCCCTTCATCCCGCCATTCATAGAAGCCGTCGGCGGGAATGACACAACGCTGCTTCTTGAGATGCGTCCTGAATTGCCCTTTGCGCATTCCATCGGTGCGCGCATTCAGCAGCGGGGGACGCGGCTTTCCGTTTGGACCGGTGCGATGAATGCCGAACCGCGCGAGTACAACGCCATTCCCCGCGATAAGCACCGGGACAGTCTCTGTCGGCGCGACATTCGGATTGAACTCAAAATTCACGCGCGGCCCACTGTACAGCTGACGCGGGATTTGGGACCATTCGTGGATCGAACGGAAACGGTTGCACATAGTATGAAAGTGGGGAGTTCTCAGTATGTGTCAAGCGAAACCGCGGCTAGGCCGCCTTGCGGCGTCGCGCTCTAGGCTTGCGTGGGGTGCGGCGCGACTCTGACCCGTGCCCACATTTTGTATCGGCCCGCACGCCCTCGCGCAGCGCGTCCATGAGGTTGATAACGTTGCTGAGCCTTTCCTCGGGCTCGGGGGCTTCGATGGTATGGCCCTTTGCCTTACGCTGTACGAGCTTTCTCAGCCCCTTTTCATAGTCGTCCTGGAATTTGCCGGGATCGAATTTTGGCGCCTTGCTTTCCAGAATGTGGGCCGCAAGCGATACCATGTCCTTGCTGATGCGCGGCGACGGTATGTGCCCGAAATAATCCTTCTCGCTGCGCACCTCGTAGTCATAACGCAAGGTCGTGCCGAGCAATCCCTTTCCGAGCGGCTCTAGCATGATCATGTGCTACCTGTGCGCTATAACGATCCGTGCGAGCGCGACCCGCTTCTCGTCCTGCATAGCGTCGCGGATGATGACAAACGCCTCCGCGCCTGAAACGAAGCGCGGCGATTTCGATCCAGAACCTTGACGGTGAGCGCCGTCGGAAAAAGGTGGGCGCGCGCTCTCATACGTCGTGTCGTGCATCTGTAGTGATTTCAGTTCACAAGATGAATATGCAGTGAGAGCGCGTCGCGCTTGGTAGCGCCCGAGCGGGCCCATGAGCGATGGGCAAGGCCGCCATTCGATCTCCTCATGCCAAATCGGAAACCCATCCTCCCCGCGGCAAGTTGTCTGTTATCCGCAGACCAATTCTATGGGAACTCCGGGTATGAACCCCCAAACGACAACGCCAACCGTTGGGGATGGATTGTGGGCGCGGCATTCCTTATTATTGTGCTTGGCCTCGCGTTCAGCGTTGGTCATCAACGGACGCGCGTAGCTTCAAATGACAATGTCAATTCGCCAATAACAACTCCCGCAGCGCCGCCGAGCAACCCAATGATAGCTCCGGGGCTCACGCCGCCACCGGCGACGCCGAATCGACCATAGTGCATGCGACAGTGAGAGCGGCCCCAAAATTGGGACCGCTTTGCTGAAGAGGCACATTCAGCGCACCATCAACAAATCGTCGCTGTTGTTAGCGCGAAAAGAAGACGCGGAATGGCCGAGTTCGAACGCCATCTGATCCTGAGCCGAACCGGAGAGGCCGGGTTCGTGCTGCGGCAAGGGGAGTAGGTTTGGAAGGAAGCCGAAGCGCACCAAGCATCAGCGGGATGAGGCGTTGGCGAGGATTGCGCAGGGCAAGACGCTGACCGCGATGGCGAGGAGCTACAACGTCAGTCACATGACTATCAGTAGACCGGCCGCTGTGACCTTTATGCAATTGGACCACGCAATCTTCGGATCGGTAACCGAACACTCCGGCGTTGGAGTTTGGGCGCGCTATCCCGGCCGAGTACGGAATTCTCCCTTCTGTTGAACCCGAATAACTTTGAAGTCCCGATATCTTCTGTCGGGTCTTTTTCTTTTCGCACCCTAGAAAACTGTTGCCTAAACCTTTGCCTCTTTCGGTTGGGCCTTGGTCGCCGCTAACTTGAAGGCATGGGTCGGCTGCAGCACTCAAGGCGAGAACGCCTAGTGTCCGGTTCACAAGGAACTAAATCCATTTTGCTGAATTACGCAGAAGGATGCGCCAAACGGGGGAGCGTATCGTGTCAGCAAAGGAATACCGCGAGTACGCGGACGAGTGTATACGCTCGGCCAAACATTCGACGTTAGTCAAAGAGTGCAGAGAGTTTCTACAGACTGCGGAAGCGTGGCTTCAGGCCGCTGACCTTTTAGAGGCCGAACCGAGGCGCACGGCTGTTGTCCAACCTAATTCCATCTCTTGATCTTCCGGACGCGGCGTCTTCCAACAAAACTCGCTTCATTCGTTAGGTAGGGGGGACGAAAGATGTCGGTCGCAAAAGATTGCCAGCGATACGCTGTGCGGTGCCTGCAAGACGCACGCACAACCGTTGATTCGCGGCAGAAGACCTTTCTCGTTGAGATGGCCCAAGCTTGGCAAAGACTTGCCGAGCGAGAGACACTTGCCAGAACCAGTTACGCCTCCGTTTCTGAGTTGGATCGCGGCGACTGACTGTTTGTTAGTCCCTGGCTGTATCATGCGATTTGCATTTCTCCGCCGCGGCAACCGACGGCGGACCAAGGTCGAATCCGCCTACGCGAAGTCTCTCAAAAAAAGCCGTGCACCGTTCGGCCGTTATTCTCGACTTGGGCTCGCCCTCACCGCGGCGGCAGATTGCTCCCTTACGCTGATAGTCACTGAGCTTCGGCTTAGAATCGAAGCAAACGCCATTCGCCAGTTAGTCCCGCCAGAAGCCTCTGAAGAGGAACGGCGCCAGCGCCGCGTAACGTGTCGTGTTCTGGATATTGCGGTGCCCGAGGTACGCCTGCAGCGCCCGCGTGTCGACGCCGTCCTTTGCCAGCTTGAAGCTGCAGGCATGCAGAGCATATGAGCATGCGACTGGCCTCAAAGCTCGCGCAGGCCCAAATGGGACAGTGTTTCCAGCCAAATCCGGCACGTCACACTTGAGTCAAACCGCCGCATGCCAGAGCTGAGCTCGGGTCTGTGTAAGCGCCCAGGAGTAATCTGCGCATTAAGGGCGAGCGCTTGCGGCAGGTGAAGGGGACGAGCGCACAATCGTTTGCTGGCTCTTGCTTGTCGCCGAGTGAAAAGCTGCCGATTGAGAGAGCCACCAGGTCCTTTGGCTAAAATTATCTTTGCTCGTCTCCATAGAGGCGATGTCCAATGCCATTTGCTTCTGTGAGGCGGTGAGCTGCTCTACGAGGCTCCTGACAGCGGCGAGATTACTGGCAATCGTTTCAAGCTGCTGTTGAGCCTGACGGGAGGAGTCAGCGGTGACTTGCGCTGAGGTTGATTGCATGACGCCCACATCTTTCACGAGCGCTGTCTCTTGTAGTGTAACCTGATGCAAACTCTTCGGAGCTCCTTGAGGTCGCTTTATGCCGAGGCCGGGTGAAAGCCCGCTGACGGCTCTTTTCAAAGTTCTGAGCGTTTGAATTGTCCGGTCGTCGCCGTATTGCGAGGCAAACGCAGCGCCAGAAACTGTGATGATCACCAATCCGTACACAACGAGCCGCAATAACTCCCTTCCAAGTGATCGCTTGTTGCCCGAAGTGCCATGCGGGTGAGCCTCAAACGACGGCTCCATAGGATCGAGGTCAGGAGAGAAACGAACTTCGTCCGCATAATTATCAGAAGGGTCATATCCTTCGCGGTACTGAACTCGACTCTGCGAGGAAATCATCGCCTGTACCCCCCGGTTTGGCGATCAGCTTCGGGACAAGGGAGAGGTGAAGCCCCGCGTTTCGCACCAGCCGCGGGGCTTCCGCATGGGAAAAGAATACCCGGGCATTCCATCCCCCGACCAACCTGGAACGCGCGAATGGCAGTTAGGTTCCGCTTAAGAAGCCAGCTCGGGCAGCTTGGCGATGTTTAATGGCGACCCGCCGCGCTTGGCCGTGCTAACAGAGCCGTGATCCATGGCCGATGTCCGGCGCCTTGGCGCCCGCAGTGAAGCGGCTGCGCAAATAACGATCGCCCTGCTTGCAGATACTGCCGAGCTTTTGCTTGCCACCGGTTGAGTTCTGCTTCGGCAGCTGAAAGAATTGGATTCGCGGCGGCCTAATATCGGATTACGGCAGCGACGCCGGAGTCGATGTGCGTCTGGACGCCGGTGACGGTCAATTCGCTATAATCGCGCGCGCAATGCAGCTTGACCACACCTAGCGCGAATGATGCTGCAATTGGTGGTGGCCGCCGGACGAATAAGCCATGTGGGACTTTGTCCAATCATTCCCCGGAGGCATTTGGGGAGCCCTGATCCTGCTCGCGGCCTACGTAGCCGGATCGTATTTCATGGGGTGGCTGAAGAAGTAAATCGCTCCAGCAACGCCCGTGTCATTGGCGTGTCCGGCGACTTATAATTTTAACGCCCGCCGACCTCCGCGCTCAGCAACGAACTGCAAGACTCGCGGAAAGCGCATCACCGACGGCCCATCAGCGCATGATAACCCCAAAGCACTACCACAGAGCCAACGACTGCAACGATCATGCTCCAGATGTTGAGACCGGTTACCCCTTGCATGCCAACCGCGCTGAACAGAACTCCTCCGACGATGGCACCAACGATGCCCAAGGCGATATCGAGCCATAAGCCCTGGCCGCTGGAATTGACAATCTTGCTACCAATAAAGCCAGCAATTAGACCCAATATAAGCCAGCTGATAATTCCCATGGGCTCTTGCTCCGATTCGTGCTGCGCCTGTATCGTAGCAGTTGTCAATCCTGAGTCACCAATCCAAAATGTCGTGTTGATGACACAATGCAAGCATTAGTCTTGAACGCCGGGGCTGCGAAAATCAGGTTGGCCCAACGCTTCGGCGCTCGACTTGCTCCGCCCGGCGCAACCGTATGGAGGCGGCAATGGGATTCCTTGATAATGTGCTCGACAAAAGCTTGCCACAGGGAAGTGGCCTCGCGAAACCGCTGATGCTGGCTTTCATCGCGCTACTGGCCTCAGGCGCACTTACGCGCAAGCAGGCGCCACCCCCGGCACCTGGCGCAAGCCCGGCCTCCGGCCCGGACGCCGGCGGATTGTTGGGAGGATTGGGTGGACTGCTCGAAAAACTCCAACAGGGCGGTCATGGTGAGGTAGCAAAAACTTGGGTGGATAGCGGTCAAAATCAACCGATTCAGCCTGGCTCACTCGGATCGGCGCTTGGTCCGTCCATTATTAAGGCTTTGTCTGAAAAGACAGGCTTGTCCGAACAGGAAGTGACCGCGCAACTGTCGCAACTTGTACCAGGCTTCGTCGACAAGCTGACGCCGCAGGGCCGCCTTCCCACACGCGAAGAACTTGCCCGGTTCGGCGGCTGAGTTTCCCCGCGCGCAACCGGCGCCACCCTTACCGTGCCAAACAAAAAATCTCCGGCGCTTCGCCTTGCGCGCGGTGTGGGGTCTCGACTTCTTCCTGTCGGCGCTTGTTTCGCTCTATCCGCAGCAATCCCGCCAATTCGGCGCTACTTGCTCAGAATTGAGAAATGTCCGTTAGCGAGAAAATGCGTGGCCCAGGAGGACTCGATGACTGACGATCGGTACGCTCACGCATTTCGGTCCGACTCCATAGGATTGCTACCGAAGGACCCACTACTTGGGCGCATCCGCAATTTCGCGACGCAAGGGCCTCGAGAAGGCTGCTAATGCCGCGCGATAGAGCCGCTCGACGCTGTCGCTTCTTCGCTCCGGAACTCAGCATCAGAGTTCATAATTTCACGCGTCAAGTGTTCGATCAGTTGCTGTCGCATCGTGCCGTCTTGCTGGCTAGTTATTTCCGCGACTTTCCGACATGACTGCCGTTGGAACTGCGCAGTACACCAGCCTCGTTGAGGGCCTGCTCAAACCCCTTCTTGAAACTTCCGATGGGTCGGCCGTTAGGATGACAGAAAATCGGTTCCTCGAGGTTTAACATTTTGACCTCTTCGCTCCGAAAATTTTGGAGTCGTTCGACATATCTTTTGACCGTCTCATTACAAACAACCTCCCGCTCTCCTGTTTTGCCGCGAACTGTAAAGATCAGTCGCTTCTGACCGCTCAGTGTCTTGGTGCTTGATATGTCGCGCCATCTCAAGTGCCTCGCCTCGCCGACGCGAATCCCGCTGTTTGCGAGGATCAGAATGTAGTGCTGCAGATAGAAGCGTTCTCGGTGTCTCCGTTTGTCCTGGG
>CAVREN010000057.1:0-9170 GCA_963720115.1 uncultured Alphaproteobacteria bacterium | reverse complement strand
CCCGCGCGATCCGGCCGGCCACGTCACAGGGGAGGAATGACCCATGAAGGTCACCAGTTTCCATTTCATGCCGTATCGCGATCTGCCGGACGATTTCCCGAAGGGGCTGGATTCGGCATGGGTGGATGCGCCCTGGTGGGAATACGGCGACGCCAACAAGGTTAGCGATTTCTATAATTGGTCGATCGACGAATTGATGCTGGCGGCCCGGCTGGGCTTCGACGGCATCGGCACCAACGAGCATCACCAGAACCCGTACGGCTTCATGTGCAATCCAAATTTGTTCGGCGCCATCCTTGCCAAGATGACGCGCGACCAGGGCTTGGACGATGTCGCGCTGGTGCAGCTCGGCGCCACGCTCGCCGCCACCTCTCCGCCCATCCGCATCGCCGAGGAATATGCGGTGCTCGATTGCATCAGCGGCGGCCGCCTGGTTGCGGGCGTGCCGCTCGGGCTCGGCTGCGACGCCAATATCAGCTACGGCGTCACGCCCATGGACCAGCGCGAGCGCTGGCGCGAGGCCATCGACTTGATGCTGAAGGCGTGGACAGCGAAGGAATTCTTTGCCTGGAATGGCAAATACTATCAGCTCCCGAAAGTGAATCTGTGGCCGCGACCGGTGCAGGATCCGCATCCGCCGCTGTTGGTACCGGGCGCTGCGAGCTCCTCGACCTGGGACTATTGCCACGACCGCGATCTGCCGTATGCCTACCTCAGCTATTTCGGCGGCAAATCCGCTTACAACGTCATGGACCGCTTCTGGGAGCGTGCCGCCGCCAAGGGCAGGGATGCGAACCCCTATCGCGCGTCGTTCCTGCAGCTTGTCGGCGTGGCCGAAACCGATAGCAAGGCGGAAGAGGAATACGCCAAGCACGTCGAATATTTCTATCACAAGCTCCTGCACCAGCCGACCTATCAGATCGCGCCGCCCGGCTACAGCGACTACAAGAGCCTCCTGAATGTGCTCAAGGGCGGGAAGAATTTTCTGCAATTCGCCGATCTGTCGATCGAACTCAAGCCGCTCAAGGCCAAGGACATGATCGCCAACGAATTCGTCGTCATCGGCAGTCCGGCGACGGTGCGCGACAAGCTCGAAGCCATGGCCAGGCGTCTCAACGTCGGTCACCTCATGGTGGTGATGCAATTCGGATCGATGCCGCACCATGTCGCCTGCAAGAATATCGAATTGTTCGGGCGCGAGGTGCTGCCGCACCTGCAGAAGATCTGGGAAGACAAAGCTTTCGAGAATGCGTGGTGGCCACAGAAACTGCGCAACCGCGCCGTCAAGCGCGAGATGGCGACTGCTTGACGCCGCCGCCACCGCTTGCCGCGCGCTCGTCGCAGGGTCGCGCGGCGTCTTTCAACCGCACAAACCCGCTCGGATGTGAAACATGGCTGCTCCGGTCATCAAGACGATCCCGATCAAGCACTGCAACTTCGAAGCAAAAGTGAAGACCGGCGGCAACGGTCCGCCGCTGGTTTATCTGCATCCGGCCGGCGGCCCGCTCTGGGACGACTTCGTCGAAGGCCTCACCGAGCGCCACACGGTCTACGCACCGCATCATCCGGGCACCGGCGAAACGGACCGCGAGTCGATCTATTCAGTCGAGAGCTTGTGGGATCTGGTGCTGATCTACGACGAAATTTTCGACGCGCTCGATCTACATTCCGTCCCGGTGGTCGGCACCTCGTTCGGCGGCATGATGGCGTGCGAGCTTGCCGCGCACCGGCCCGAGCGGATCAGCAAGATGGTGCTGCTCAATCCGATCGGCTTGTGGCGCGACGACGCGCCGATTGCTCCCTACATGGTGATGTCGCCGGGTAAGCTCGTGGCTACGCTGTACAAAGACCTGTCGTCGGAGCCGGTGAAGAAGGTCCTGCAAATGCCGGATGATCCCGATGATGCAGCGATCCTCATCGCCGACCTCGTCTGGGCGCTCGGCGCCACCGGCAAGTTCGTGTGGCCGATCCCGGACAAGGGGCTGAAAAAGCGCATGCACCGCATCAAAGCCAAGGCACTGATCGTCTGGGGCGAAGACGATGCGCTGATCTCCTCGGTCTATGCTAAAGAGTTTGCGGCCCGGATCGCGAACTCGCGGGTCGAGATCATCAAGGATTGCGGACACGTGCCGCAGGTCGAGCGGCTCGAAATCCTCAGACCGCTGGTGGCGAATTTTCTCGCCGCGTGAGGGGATGCCGCTTAGGCAGGGCCTACAGCGTCTTCGAGAAAATCCGGATGCTGCAGCCGGGTGAACTCGATCGCGAAGCCGTCTTCGAGATGCCGCACAACGCGGCCCTGCACCTTGCCGAGCGTGACGAGCGCACCGATCGGCGGCCGCTGGTCGCTCGCAACGCCGGCGCCCGATTGCGACACGTCGATGATCCGGCAACTGACATTGATGCCGTTGGGCAGGATCAGGCGCGTGATGGGGTTGCGCGGCACGAGGCGGCCGTGGCGGCGATCTTCCGGCAAGCCGAGGATGTGGCGGTTGGCGAGCCAGGTCAGCTGGGCTGCGAGCTTGTCGCGTTTGCGCGGCGTCGCCGATATCGTCATCGCGAAACCGTTCTGAATGATCCGCGCGACGTGCCCTTCGAGGCGGCCTAGGTGATCGACGTAGGCGATGACGCGTTCGCCGGGCTGGCCGGCCACCGGCGCGATCAACGCGATGCCACCGGGCGACATATTCACTACCTGGCAAGGGAATTCGCGCCGGTCGGGCAGCATGTAGCGGCCCAACAGGTCGACGCAGACGCGCTGGAACCGCCGACGCTCTTCACCGAGCGCCCGCAACCGGTCCTTTGGTAGAGGTAGTGCCATGACGGCCCATGAGCTTCCGGCCGGAAGCCTAGGCGGGCGGTCTTAACGGCGCGTTAGCCGCCATCGCCGCCGAAACGCGCTATGCGGCGCTGGGGCCGTCGTCGCTTTGGGCAGGAATCGAGCGTCCGCCGCCATCATAGACCATGAAGCCACGCCGGCCGCGCGGCGCCATGAAGCGTGGCATCAGCCGCTTTTCGAGCGCCGCGCCGACATGACGCCGGCCACCGATCGTCACCGGCCCGATGGGGCTTGCCCCGAGCCAGGACGGAATTTTGAGCGGTGCCAGCACGCCGATGGCGCGCGCGAAAATCGGCCGGCGAATGCTGAGCGGGAGCAGCAAAAGCTCGAGTTCGACCGACTCGCCGTTTTCGTTGCGGCCGGTGGCGCCGGCGACCGTGCCGGTGCACTCGTCGAACAGGATCGAAAGCAGACCTTCCATTGTGGGCCGATTGGTCGAAGCCCAAAGATCGAGGAACGACTCGCCTTTGATTTCCCGGCCGAACAGCGCGCACATTCGTGTTCCGGCCAGCCGGATGGGATGGCCGGCGCCACGGTCGAGCGCCAGGATGAACGCATCGGCAAGCACGCCGCGAATGGCGCCCGGCTCGATCTCCGTGCGTTCCGGCGCTGGGCGGGTTCCGCGTTTTTCCTGCCAATAGGCGTAAAGCTCGCGGCTCGCGGCGTGTTTCATAACAGTCGCTCCCGCACGCGCTTCCCCGCGCAACACCTCTGTCCCCGATTGGGACAGATGCACCTAGGGTTCGGGCGTGCGGTTGCGGAGCGAGCAGAGCGTATGCCGCGAGCTTAGTCGGACAGGGCGACGTCGCGGACAACGTTCCGTTAAGCCTAACAAAAGGTTGAGATTGGCGGCCGGGAGCCGCCCGCCTAGCGTGGCGCATCTTTCGCGGCCGATAGCTCTTCGGCAATTCCGGACAGGGAGGCGAGGGGATGTGACGGACGTCTTCCGATCCGATGCGACGGACACTCCGGATCGGTGACGTTGTGCACGGAACCCCGCGCGCGGGCAAAAGGGAGGACGCTGTCCTCCCTTTTGTCTTATTTGCGGCAGCATCGGAAAAAAGCGCGCTTGCCGTCGCCGCGGTCGCAGCCTATGTCGGCGGGACCTCAGGTGCATCCCGGTGATTCAGCGTTCAGAGCCGATGTTCAATGTGCCGCCGGCCGTTCTGGCCACGGTGGCCGTGCTGGTGCTGGTGCATGCGCTGCGCATGCTGATCCTGACCGAAGCCGAAGATGTACGCTTTCTGCTTACCTTCGCCTTCATTCCGGCACGCTACGACGTCGATCTCGTTGCCGGCGGTTCGTTCCCCGGCGGCTTCGGCGCCGATCTCTGGACGTTCTTCAGCTACGCGTTCTTGCACGCCGACCTGCTTCACATCGGCCTCAACGTCGCTTGGCTGCTGCCGTTCGGCACCGCATTGGCGCGCCGCTTTGGTGCGTGGCGCTATGCGGCCTTCATGCTGGTGGTCGCGGCTGCCGGTGCGTTTGCCCATCTCATCACTCACCGGGGAGCGATGGTGCCGATGATCGGCGCTTCGGCGGCGATCTCCGGCGCGATGGCGGCGGCTTTGCGCTTTGTCTTTCAACAAGGAGCGCCGCTTGGGCTGTGGCGCGCCGATGGCGATGCAGGTGCTTATCGCGTGCCGGCTTCGTCATTGATGGCGACGCTGCGCAATCCGCGCTTTCTCATTTTCCTCGGCGTGTGGATCGGGCTGAACGCGCTGTTTGGTTTCGGCTCGATTTCGATCGGCGAGGGGGCCGGTCAGGAAGTCGCGTGGCAGGCGCATATCGGCGGCTTCGTCGCCGGACTGCTGCTGTTCAATGCCTTCGATCCGGTGGCGCCGCAGCCGCGATTTGACCCTGGCCGCAGCCGTTGATGCTCGCAAGACGGCGAAAAGCTCTTCGCCAAAAATCTAACTAAACTCCTCGCTTCTTTTTGATCGGCGGAACTGCGTCCAAAGCGAGACGGCACCATGCGGCTGCCGCATTTTTGTGATTAGGTATTAGCGGAGTCAGCGCTGGTCTTTATGGGCGACCCAAGCGAGATTCGATGCTGCACCGCAACGCGGCGCAGGCAGCCGAGGACGGATCCGAAATTTTGATCCGCCGGTTCTAAGAAGCGCCCGACGGAACTCCGCGCCGACCGAAAGCATAATCCTTGAGGCATTGCGCTCCGCCATTGCGGGCCGCAGCCGCAAAGGCAAGGGAGGTTAGGATGACTGTCAGCGTCATTCTCGCGCATAAGGGCCGCGACGTGGTTACCATCGATCCGGCGGAAAGCCTCGCTCAGGCGATCAAGATGCTAGCCGAGAAGCGGATCGGTGCCGCGCTGGTTCTGGGCGCCGACCGCCGCATCGCCGGCATCATTTCCGAGCGCGACATCGTGCATGCGCTCGCCGAGCGCGGCGCTGCCGCCCTCGACGAGCAGGTCGGCCGCACCATGACGCGCAAGGTCGAGACCTGCAATGAGAGCGAAACCGTCGCCAGCATCATGGAACGTATGACCGCCGGAAAGTTTCGCCACCTGCCGGTGGTCGATCAGGGCCGGCTCGTGGGTCTCGTCTCGATCGGCGACATCGTCAAGCACCGCGTGCACGAGATGGAGCGCGATTCGGTCGCCATGCGCGACTACATCATGACCGCCTAGCGCGCGCCGACTTTTCGCATGGCGGCTGGCGGCGCGGCGGCGAGCAATAGTCGCACTGGGCGCCGCGCAAAAGAGCATGCACCCTCGCCGTTCGGGCGCTAAGATGCTTCGCGTGCCGATCATTCGAGCCGCGGAGGGGGTATGCGGAGCATTGCATTCATTTGGGCTGTCGCGGTGATCAGCGCCGCGCTCGCGCAGGGCGCGGGCGCGCAGGAGAAGATCCGACTTGCCCAGAGTTCGACCGTCACCAACTGCATGGTGAACTGTAACGTGCAGGCGTCGAACTGCCGGAACACCTGTGTCGTGGTCACGCCGCCAGCCGCTTCTACCGGCTCTACCAGCAGCGCTCCAACGCCCATTCCCAATGCACAGGCCACCAGCCCGTGCTTGCTGAATTGCAGTTCGACTCAGCTGACTTGCCAGGGGAACTGCGCGCTGCAATCGCCGTCGCAATAAAGCTTTTTGCCGCCGATCGCTGCTCTAACCAAGCGCGGCGATCGTTTCCATGATCGGCTCGAGCGCTTTTTCGGTCGCGATCTTGCCAGCCGCAATTGCCTCCGTCGCGCGATGAAAATCGAGCCAGCCGATATGCCCGATATGCGGCGTGATGTGCACGTCCGGCGGATCGCCGGCAAGCCGCATGCGGGTGAGGCGATCCTGCATGATATTGAAGGCTTCCACCATGACGGTGGAAAAGCCCGGCCGCCCGTCATCGGCAAACATCTCGCGCCGCAAGGCCCGCTCGGCGCCGAACATGCCGCGCAGCCCCATGAATGCGCGGCGCGGCGTTCCGGGCGGTGGCACCGGGGGCTCATCGCTCGGATCGGAGCCGTGACTGGCAATCGTTGCGCCGCGGGCAAAGCGGTCGGCATCGAGATTGACTGCAATGACCACGCGGGCGCCGAAGGCGCGGGCCGCCGTCACCGGGACCGGATTGACCAGCGCTCCGTCCATCAGCCAGCGTCCGCCAAGTTTCACCGGCGGAAAAATGCCGGGCAAGGCATACGAGGCGCGCATCGCGAGTGCCAGCGACCCACGCGTCAACCAGATCTCGTGACCGGTGCCGACTTCGGTCGCGATCGCAGCGAAGCGCAGCGGCAAATCCTCAATGGCGGTTGAGCCCATGGCGTCAGCGAGCCGCCTGGCGAGCCTGCTGCCGCCGATGAGACCCGATCCGCCGATACGGACGTCGAGATAGCTGAGGATGCGGCGCAGCGTCAGCGCGCGCGCCCAGCTCTCCAGTTCGTCAAGTTTGTCGTTGGCATAGCAGCCGCCGACCAGAGCGCCGATCGAGGTGCCGACAACGATGTCGGGCTTGATGCCGTGCTCGAGCAGAGCGTGGATAACCCCGATATGCGCAAAGCCGCGCGCCGCTCCGCTGCCAAGAACAAGTCCCACCGAGGGACGGACGGCCGCTCGCCTGACGAGCGGCTTGGTTCCAATGTCTTCGATCGTCACCAGATCCTCAATTGCCGGCCCGAAACGGTTCACATCACACCATGATCAGTCCAGAAGCCAAACATAACAAGTCGTTAGCCTTAGGGCACGCCCAGCATGGATTTTCCGCGACCTCAGGGCCGCTGGTTCTCGAAAATATCATGCTCGGCCAGAAGTTAGCGCACCATTCCATTCGGGCGACCCGAGACGCTCGCGATCCGGTTATGGTGAAGGAGTGATCCAACGGCGCTAGTCAGCCACGGCGCGGCTTGAAATTGCCGCGATTACGACCGACACAAAACGCATGGATGGGCGGGGTTTTATCGGGGTTCGACACTGGGCCGCGGAAGCAGCCGCGTGGCTGTTGCTTTTGGCAGTTCCGATTCTGACCCACCCGACCCGGGCGCTCGCCCAAACGCATAATCTGCTTCCGCCGGAACTCACCTCGCCGGTTCCGACCGCGCCGGGTACGGGCGGTGCTACGTCGCCCGGCTCTACGCTGGTGCCTCCGCCACCGCCCCCGCCTCCTTCGCCGCCGCAGGCCGTGCCGATGATCCCGCCGGGCCAAGTGGCGCTCGCGGTTTCCGCCCGCTACGGCCGCGAGGCTCCTGCCATCAATGGCGGCGTCGTCTGGCGCGTCTATACCGCGAAGCCCGACGCCGCCGGCGCCTACCGCCTGGTCAAGGAGGATCGGGCGGTTTCGCCGACTTTCGTGCTGCCGCCGGGCAACTATGTCGTTCATGCGAGCTTGGGTCTTGCGAGCGCGGCCAAGGCGGTGCAATTGCGCGGCGAGACGGTGCGGGAAGTCTTCGAAATTCCCGCCGGCGCCATTCGGCTCGAAGGCCGCGTCGGCGATGTGCGCATTCCGAGCGGCCAGATATTGTTCGATGTTTTCAACGGCAGCCAGTTCAACACGGCCGAGCGGCGGCCGATCGCGCACAATGTGATGACCGGCGATGTGGTGCTGCTTCCGGAGGGCACCTACTACATCGTCTCCAACTACGGCGACGGCAATTCCGTCGTGCGCTCGGACGTGCGTGTGCAGACCGCCAAATTGACCGACGTCGTGGTCAATCACCGCGCCGCCCTGATCACGCTCAAGCTCGTCAACGACTCGCGAGGCGAGGCGCTGGCCAACACGCAATGGACGGTGCTCACGCCCGGCGGCGACGTGATCAAGGAATCGATCGGCGCGTTCCCGCGCGTCGTGCTGGCGGAAGGCGACTATCACGTCATCGCGCGCAACGAGGGCAAGACCTACCAGCGCGATTTCAAGGTCATTCCCGGCGTCGACGGCGAAGTCGAAGTGCTGGCGCGCTAAGACCCACCGGATCCACTCATTCCCGCGCAAGCGGGAATCCAGATGCCGGGTCCCCCGCCTTCGCGGGGACGAGCGGATGGCAACGAATTCTGTTCCTAGGCCGCTTTTTTCAACCTTTGCACATCGGGCGGCACCGCCTCTTGCGCTAGCGCCGCCAACGCCGCATCGAGGCTCACCACCTGCTGGCCTTCCTTGCCCAGGCGGCGGATCGAAACCGTGCGCTCTGCGGCTTCTTTCTTGCCGACGACCAGCAGCACCGGTACTTTCGCCAGCGAGTGCTCGCGGACCTTGTAGTTGATCTTCTCGTTGCGCAGATCGCCTTCGACGCGTAGCCCCGTGCGTTGCGCGGCAGCGATCGCCTCGCGCGCATAATCGTCAGCGTCCGAGGTGATGGTCGCGACCACCGCCTGCAGCGGCGACAGCCACAGCGGCAAATGTCCGGCATAATGCTCGATCATGATGCCGGTGAAGCGCTCGAGCGAGCCGAACATCGCACGGTGCAACATCACCGGCGTCACCTTGTTGGAATGCTCGTCGATATAGAAGGCGCCGAGCCGGCCCGGCATATTGAGATCGACCTGCACGGTGCCGCATTGCCAATCGCGGCCGATCGCGTCGCGCAGCACATATTCGAGCTTGGGTCCGTAGAAAGCGCCTTCGCCCTTGTTCAGCGACCATGGCCGGCCGGATGCCTCGAGCGCCTGCAGCAGGGCGGCTTCGGCTTTGTCCCACACCGCATCGTCGCCGATGCGCTTTTCCGGCCGGTCGGAGAATTTGATGCGCACGTCGTCGAAGCCGAAATCCTGATAGATCGAGAGGATCAGGTCGTTGACCGCCAGCACCTCCTGGGCGATCTGCTCCTCGGTGATGAAGATATGCGCGTCATCCTGCGTGAAGGCGCGCACGCGCATCAGCCCGTGCAGGGCGCC
>CAVREN010000056.1:0-46865 GCA_963720115.1 uncultured Alphaproteobacteria bacterium | reverse complement strand
GTGGGCGGACAAGCGCGGTTGCCCGCGCTTTCAGCGGAATGCCCGGATTCGGGCTAGGGTCCACGATGGGGCCGAGCGTTGTCTTTTTCAGTTCGTCGCTCCGGCGCGGCATGGTCGTGGTTGCCGCTTGGGCCGTCACCGCGGATGCGAATGTGGCGAAAACGGCGCGCCGATCACGCCTCGGCGGCGCGCGCTGCTTCGCGCCGATCACGAAGAGCGTCACTGTCGGGTAAATAGCAGCCTTGACTTTGAAAGCTTCACAAAGGTGGCCGCTTACCGATTGGGACCAATGAGTTACCTTTCCTTCGATCTAACAAGAATGTCGGCAAGCGTAGAAAGCCATTGTGCCGCAGGGCTTACCGCGCACTCGATAAAATTTTAGGAAAAATCGGACAGCTAGAGTTTTACTCCATCAATGTGCAAATTTGCTCCGGTTTTTCTCGGCTGTTGATGTGATTTTACTTCAAATTGAAATACTCGACTTAGCCGCAGCGCAAAATCTTTGTGGGAAATGTGACCTCAACGATACGGGAGAGGGGTCACATGAAGTCGGGTGCCAAAACCGTCGTTGCGCGTAGCGCCGCCGCGAGTTTGATTGCGCTCGCCGCGCTCGCGGCTTCGACCGCCGGCAACGCCGAAGAGCGGCCGCTGTTCATTTCGCTCGGCGATGCCGCCAGGGCGCCGATCGGCTGGATTGAGTTTTGTGTCGCGTACGAGCCGGAGTGCAAGACCAAAGCGACGCCGCCGCGCGACGTGATGCTGTCGGTGCAAGCTTGGAAAGATCTCGAGCGAGTGAACCTTTTTGTCAATACGCGCGTCAAACCAATGACCGACATGGAGCATTGGGGCGTGGTCGAGCGCTGGAACTATCCGGAGGACGGCTACGGCGATTGCGAGGATTACGTGCTGCAGAAGCGCAAGATGCTGATCCAGGCCGGCTGGCCGCGCGAGGCGCTGCTGATCACGGTCGTGCGCGACAAGCGCGGCGACGGCCACGCCGTTCTCACGGTCAAGACCGACCGCGGCGAATTCGTTCTCGACAACCAGACCGACCAGATCCTGCTCTGGTCGGATACCGGCTACCGCTTCGTCAAACGCCAATCGCAGGCCGACCCGAATGTGTGGGTCTCGCTTGGCGAACCGCGCGGCACGCCGGCGACGGCAGCTTCGCGCTGATCGCGAAAGTATCGAATTAGGAGTTTGCGACCCCGGTCACGTCCCCACCCCTCCCCGTCCCCAGACCGGGTTCGCGCGGCCGGCTCTTCCCCAGGGGCCGGCCGCACCTTTTTTGCGTGTCACCGATTTTTAGGCGCGCCAGCGGCGGCTTGCGGCATTCCCGCTGTGATCTCATCGTCGACGGGAAGATACAGGCCGAAATATTTCTTTGCATTTCGGCCGATCCAGTCTTCGGCCGCAGCCTTGGATTCAAAATCGCCGACCTGCTCAGCTACAATGCCGGTCCGGATGATCTCGACATACCAAAGCCCGTGTGCGTGCCGGCGAGGCGTTAATGTCATGTTGGGAGGTGATTTTGACATGTGATCGCCGCGCACTCCCTCAAAGCCGCGCCACTCGCTGAAACTTCAGCCGCTGCTATCGCAACCGACCGGCAAGCGAGCGAGTGTACCAAGCATGTCGATTTCGCCGTATGAAAGCGAGACGGAAGAAGCCCCTGCCGCATAAAGAGGGTGTAAAGGGCGGAGATCGCTGAGAGAGAGAATTTGACCGCGCGGAGCAAGCTATCCGCGTGCGGGTCCTGCCCAATTGCCGCTGAGATCCAACAGAGCTTGCGTCACGGCTTGCGGTAGGTCTGCGCAAGCGCCAAATTCAGCTCAAGTACCTTGACGCGCGGCTCGCCGAAAATTCCCCACGTCCGGCCAGCGGTATGTCTTTCAACGAGGGCCTGAATTTCTGTGACGAGAGCGTTCCGGGTCTTCGCGACGCGGGAGGCCTGCAGAGCAGCGTTCGCTGGGCTGATGTCTGGATCGAGACCAGAGCCCGAAGTCGTCAGCATATCGGACGGCAGCGCCTCCCGTCGGAGTTCCAGTTGGACCTGTTCCAGAACTGCACGGCCGGTCTGCAGGCGAGCAAACAAAACCTTGCTGGCCGGGCCGAGATTGGAGCCACCCGATCCGGCCGCATTGTACGGTGCGGGCATGGTTTCGTTGGGGTTCCGCGGGTCGGCTTTAGTGGTCGCCGACGGACGGCCGTGGAACCACTCGGGCCCGTCCCATTGTTGTCCAATCAGGACCGAACCGATGACCTCGCCGCGCGCGTCGGTCTTGAGACTGCCATTCGCCTGCCACGGCAACAGCCATTGCCCGAGCGCAGTCACGGCCAGCGGGTAAGCCAGCCCACAGAGTACCAATGTGACCAAGGACAGCCGCAATGCACCCAACAATATATCGCGCATCTTGAACCTCTACAGCAGCACCGAAAGGAAAAGATCGATCGCCTTGATGCCGATAAACGGCGCGACCAGTCCGCCGAGCCCGTAGATCATCAGGTTTCGGTAGAAGGTCGCTTCGGCACCGGTCGGCCGCACCGGAACGCCGCGGAGGGCGAGCGGAATGAGCGCAGGAATGATCAAGGCGTTGAAGATGAGCGCCGAGAGGACTGCGCTGCGTGCCGTCGCGAGCCCCATCACATTGAGCGCCGACAAGCCGGGCAGCGCCACAATGAACATCGCGGGAATGATGGCAAAGTATTTGGCAACGTCGTTAGCGACGGAAAATGTGGTCAAGGCGCCCCGCGTGATCAGCATCTGCTTGCCGATGCCGACGAGGTCGATGAGCTTAGTCGGATCGGAATCAAGATCGATCAGATTGGCAGCTTCCTTCGCCGCATTCGTACCGGAGTGCATGGCCACGCCGACATCCGCTTGAGCAAGTGCCGGAGCATCGTTTGTGCCATCGCCCGTCATCGCCACCAGCCGCCCCTGCGCCTGCTCGCGGAGGATGAGCTTTAGCTTCTCTTCGGGCTTGGCCTCGGCCACGAAATCATCCACGCCTGCTTGAGAGGCAATGGCGCCGGCCGTCACGGGATTGTCTCCTGTCACCATCACCGTGCGGATACCCATTTCCCGCAAGCGCAGCATGCGATCACGAATGCCGGACTTGAGGACATCCGAGAGGGCGACGACGCCAAGAATACGTGCGCCGACCGCGACGACTAACGGCGTGGCGCCCTTCATCGACACGTGTTCGACGGTCGGGCGAAGGTTCGGTGGTTCTACGCCGCCGAACTTCTCCAAGACATGTGCAATAACCGCACTGGTCGCACCTTTGCGGATCACCTGACCATCCGGCAGATCGACGCCGCTCATCCGCGTCTCTGCCGAGAAGTCGAGCGCGCGGGCCCCGTCCGGCAATAGCTCTCGGGTAGCGCCGAGCCGTTCGCCAAGCGTGATGATCGTGCGTCCCTCAGGCGTCGTGTCGAAGCAGGAGGCCAAATAAGCGGCTTGAATCAGTTCGTTGGCGGTACACCCTGCAAGCGGAAGGAATTCGGTGGCTTGGCGGTCCCCGATCGTAATCGTGCCGGTTTTGTCCAACAGCAGCGTGTGCACGTCGCCGGCCGCCTCCACGGCCTTCCCGGACATGGCCAGCATGTTGAAGCGGAACGTGTGGTCGATGCCCGCGATGCCGATAGCCGAGAGCAAGGCGCCAATCGTCGTGGGAATGAGCGCGACCAGGAGCGCGACCAAATCCGCAACATTGATGCGGGCCTGCAGATAGACCGCAACCGGCGCCATCGCGCTGACCACGATCAGGAAGATCAGCGTGAGGATGGCGAGCAGCGCCGTGAGCGCCAGTTCGTTCGGCGTCTTCTGGCGTTTCGCGCCTTCGACGAGATGGATCATGCGATCTAAAAAGCTCTCGCCGGGATCCGCCGTGACCCGCACGACCAGCCGGTCCGAGACCAACAGCGTTCCGGCCGTGACAGTCGAAAACATGTCCGTCCCGGGCTGCTTTAGCACCGGAGCGGATTCTCCAGTAATGGCAGACTCGTTCACAAAGGCGACGCCTTCGAGAACCTCACCGTCCGCCGGAATAAGGTCGTTGCGCTCGACGCTGACCACGTCGCCCTTGCGCAACGCCGCGGCAAGAACGACCTCGGTCGCTCCCGAAGGGCTGACGCGTTTCGCCATCAGCTCTTGCTTGGTCCGCCGTAGCGACGCCGCCTTCGCCTTGCCGCGGCATTCCGCCAGCGCCTCGGCAAAATTCGCGAACCAGACGGTCAGCAGCAGGATGACCGTGACGATGCCGTTGTACGTTGCTGATGCGTCGCTTGGCCCAAATAAAGCGGGATCGATCGTGAGGCCGGCTGTGACGAGGGCACCGAGCCACACCACGAACATGACAGGATTTCGGACCTGGGTCCGCGGATCGAACTTGCGCAGGGAATTGATCGTGGCCCGCCGCCACAAAGCGGCGTCGTAGATTGCCTTAGGTGCCTTGCCGGCTCGCGCCGAAGCGGGCTTTGCGCGTACGCTGACCCAGCTCATGGAAGCAGCTCTCTGCCTGGCATATGACCGCCCTTCAAAACAAAAGGCCGCTTTTCAGGGCAAAGAATTCAGCGACCGGGCCGAGCACCAGAGCCGGAACGAAGGTCAGGGCTCCGATGACCAGGATGGTACCGAGCCAGAAGATGCCGAACTTCAGCGTATCGGTGCGCAGCGTGGGAAGTAGTGGAAACGATAGGTTTCACCGCCACCGATCCGGCGAGCGCCATCATGAAGATGATCGGCGGATAGCGGCCGATGAGAATGATGGCCGCAGTTGTTAAATTATACCACAATGTGTTGGCGTTCAGTCCGGCAAAGGCAGAGCCGTTGTTGGCGGCCGAAGTCGTAAAGGCATACAGCACCTCCGAATAGCCGTGCATGCCGGCATTGCCCATCGTGGCGACGCCATAAGGCGCAACCACCGACCATCCGGTCGGAGCAAGGATCGCCAACGGGTGAATCAACAGCGTCAATGAGACGAGAACGATCTCCGGTTTCTCGATCTTCTTGCCGAGAAACTGAGGCGTGTGGCCCACCATCAAGCCGGCCAGGAAGACACCGATCATGCCGAACACCAGCGCGGCCAAGAAGCCGACGCCTTTGCCGCCGAAGACGCACTGAAGCATCATGCCGATGAACGCGTCCAAGCCGCCGAGCGGCGTGTAGCTGTCATGCATCGAGTTCACGCTTCCGGTGGTGAACAGCGTGGTGACGGAGGCGAAGGTCGCGCTTTGCGCAATGCCAAAGCGAACTTCCTTGCCTTCCATGTTGCCACCGGGTTGGGTGGCCGAGACCTGCGTCTCGATGCCGGCCTTAGTCAGGAGCGGCGTACCGGCCTGCTCGGAAACGACCACGATCGGCAGGAACATGATCACCATTGCCGTCATCACGCCATACAGTACCCAAGCCTGTCGGCGGCTGCCGATTATTTCCCCAAAGCAGAGCACGATGGAGCTCGGCAGAACAATCATCAGCAGGGTTTGAATGAGATTCGTGAGTGGGGTCGGATTTTCGAACGGATGGGCCGCATTGGCATTGAAGAATCCACCGCCATTCGTCCCGAGATGCTTGATCGTCTCAAGCGACGCGACCGGACCCAGCGAAATGGTTTGGTCGGTGCCCAAAGGGGTGTGCGCCACGACATCGGGGACAAGCGTCTGCGGCTCGCCCTGCTGAATCATCACCAACGCCAGCACAAACGATACCGGCAGCAGCACGCGGGTCGTGAACCGGATAAAGTCGCGATAAAAATTGCCGAGATTTGCGCTCCCGTCGCGAATGGTGAAAGCCCGGATGAAAGCCATCGCCACCACAAAGCCGGTGGTGGCCGAGGTGAACATCGGAAAGGTGATCGCCGCCATCTGGCTGAAATTCGACAGCGTCGTCTCGCCGCCATAAGCCTGCCAGTCGGTGTTGGTGATGAAGCTGATCGCCGTATTGAACGCCAAAACTGGGTCCATTCCGCCTAAATGCCGCTGGTTCAGCGGCAACAAATCCTGAAAGACGAGAATGAGAAAGATGAGAATCGCCATGACGAGGTTGGTCGCCAACATGTGCAGCGTGTAGGACTTCCAGTCCATCGCCTGGGTACAAACGCGCCGGCCAATCACGGCGTAGAGGAAATTATCGAACGGATCGAATACCCGGTCGAGAACTGTCCTGCCGCCGGTCACCACCTTTGCGAGATAACGGCCAGTCGGGATGCTGATCAAAAAGCCGATTAGCAAGGTCAGCGCGATTTGCAGCCAGGACTGGATAATCATCACGGGATCAGAAGCGTTCGGGATGGATAACAGCGTAGAAGAGGTAGATCACGACGCTCGCCACGATGACCAGCAACACATACGTTCCCATTGGTCATTGTCCCGATTGACATCTTGTGGCCCGCGCAACCCCGTTGCCGGCAGCAGTTCACTAAGTCGACGACGACTTGATAATGCCTTCGGAAAAATAGACGAGGCCGGCCAGCAGCCCGTAGGAGCCCAATAGCACGAACAGCATGATGACAGTCAAAATGTGCTGCATGTTCGCGCTTAATTTTTCGGCCCAATTTTTGCGCCTGAATCACTTATTGGAGCAAAGGCCACGTTCGCGTCCGCAGCCTTGATTTGAATCAAGGCTGCAATGAAGTGCGTGTCGCTCCGTATTTTTTATACGGCCAGGCACTGTGTTTTCCAATAAGAGGGGCTCCGGATTCTTATAAGCGCGGCATAAGTGAAATTGTTGTTTCCGAGCGCCAACGCGCCTGTTAGCACAATGTTTTTCAGATGCCCGTTCTGCAGTGACGGTTCGGCGCAACGACCATGCATGACGACAGCAAAAGAAGGCCCGGCCGCCTCACCATCTTTCTCGGCGCCGCGCCCGCTGTCGGCAAGACTTATGCGATGCTGAAGGCAGCGCGGTTACGCCGGCGCGATGGAGCGGACGTCGTTATCGGCCTCATTGAGACTCACGGACGGCAAGCCACCGAAGAGCTACTTCGAGATTTCGAGATCATTCCCCGCGGCGGCATCGAATACCGAGGGCACGTCGTTGAAGAGATGGACATCGAAGCCATCCTACGGCGCGATCCCGATCTTGTCGTAGTGGACGAGCTGGCGCACAGCAACGTGCCCGGAACTCGCAACGCCAAGAGATATCTCGACATCCTCGAGCTCATCGAAGCGGGCATCGATGTGTTCACGACGTTGAATGTCCAGCACATCGAGAGCCTCGGCACGACCGTTGCCAAGATCACCTGGACAAGTGTGCGCGAAACTGTTCCGGATCGTCTGCTTGATATTGCCGACGAGATCGAGGTCGTAGACTTGCCGCCAGGCGACCTTGTTCGCAGACTCGGCGAGGGAAAGATCGCCGGCGGAGTTCGAGTGCAACTTGGCGCCTTCTTTTCGGATCGCAATCTCACTGCGCTTCGGAAGCTGGCACTTCAGTTTTCAAAAAAGCGTCCCGTGCGCAGCATACTCGTCCCGTTTGACGGGTCAGAGAGTGCCGTGCGCGCCGTCCGGCATGTCATTTCGCTGGCGAGGGCAGGTCATTACGGAAACGCCCTCGTCCTCAATGTTCAACTTCCTGCCACCATATCCGCGGGAACCGATGCAAATCCGGAAGCTGCCGGAATGCTTGTGCTTGAGAAGGCTTCGCGACTGCTGGAAGCCCAGCACATCCCCTGCCGCTGCCGGGTCGTTACCGGCAAGCCGGCCGAAGAAATCGCCCGTGCGGTCGAGCAACACCAGGTTGACCTCATCGTGATGGGAGCAACCGGAATAGGCACGTTAACGGGTCGCCTTTTGGGGTCTGTAGCTTTCAGCGTGGCAAGGAACTCAAGTGCCCCCGTCACACTCGTCAAATAGGATGCGGGCGGACAAGTATTTCGGAAACCTAATTTCTCGATTCCTGCGCGGTTTGTTGCGCTTCAAGCCTTTCTTCATCGGGTCTATGTATCCAACCGGCGCACCCACCCTATTCGAGCAGCGTCGAGCAGAATTTTCTGCAATTGCGAGCCATCGCGACGCGCACATTGCGTCGCTACCGGACGACCATCTGGGAGAGCGTTCTCCTGTTGGCGGTGATGGCTGTTGCCGCGTTGATCGCCTACGAATACGATATCTTTCCAAATCCGCCCGGCGTGCCCACGCAGGAGCACGTCATCGAAGCGGACGAAGCGCTGGCGCTGGCGACGCTGCTCTGCCTCGGACTGCTCGCGCTGTCCTGGCACTTTCTTCTGCTGCAACGCCGTGAAGTCGCGCGCCGCATCGAGGCCGAACAGCGCGCGCACGAACTTGCGATGCAGGACGCACTCACCGGCCTGCCGAACCGCCGCCTGTTCGACCAGGAACTGAAGGATGCCTTGTCCGCGCCGCCGCACAGCCATGGCGCGCACGCGGTGTTCCTCCTCGATCTCAACGCGTTCAAGCGCGTCAACGATCTGTACGGCCACGGCATCGGCGACGAAGTGTTGATCAATATCGCCATGCGATTGCGCCGGGCCGCGCGCCAGGAGGACCTGGTGGCGCGGTTTGGCGGCGACGAATTCGCGATCCTGGCGCGCGAGCTGCCGGGCTCCGAGGACGCGACCAATATCGCCTTGCGCGTGATCAAGGAGCTCGACCAGCCGATCGCGACCGGGCGTCTGAAGCATCACGTTGGGGTCGGCATCGGCATCGCGCTTTTCCCGCAGGATGGCCGAAACGAAATCGAAATCCTGCGCCGGGCGGACATCGCGCTTTACCGCGCCAAGGACGAAAAGCCCAAGTCGATTTCGCGCTTCTTCGACGCCGACATGGACGCGCGCACCCAGGAGCGCGATCAGATCGAGCGCGACCTGCCGGGCGCAATCAAAAAAGGCGATGTGCGCTCTTATTATCAGCCGCTGATCGATCTGCAGACCAAACATGTCGCCGGCTTCGAGGCGTTGGCCCGCTGGCAGCATCCAACGCTTGGCGGGGTTTCGCCCGAGCGCTTCATTCCGGTCGCCGAGAGCTGCGGCTTGATGACTGAACTCACCGACCATTTGCTGCGTCAGGCCGCGCGCGACGCGACCAGATGGCCGGACAGCCTGACGCTTTCGTTCAACATTTCGCCGTCGCAGCTCAAGGAGCGCACCTTGGGGCTGCGCATCCTGACCATTCTCGCTGTGGCCGGCCTCTCCCCTCGCCGTCTCGAGATCGAGCTCACCGAGTCGGCACTGGTGCGCGACCCGACGGGCACGCAGGAGGCGCTCATGGCCTTGCGGGGTGCCGGCGTACGCATCGCGCTGGACGATTTCGGCACCGGATATTCCAGCCTCTATCATCTGCGCAACTTCAAGGTCGACAAGATCAAGATCGACCGCAGTTTCGTCGACAGCATGGAGCGCGAGCCCGAAGCCTATGCACTAGTGCGCGCACTGCTCGGATTCGGCCGCGGTCTGGGATTGACCGTGACCGCTGAAGGCGTGGAAAAGCCGGCGCAGGCAATCGCTTTGCAGCAGCAAGGCTGCCAGCAGGCGCAAGGCTATCTCTATAGCCACGCCATGTCGGCCAACGACGCCATCGACTTCATCAGGAAGCACCAAAAAGACGTGGCGCCCGCGCAAACGCACGTCGCCTAGACCGTGATCCAGGTCACGGTTTAGATTCTTCATTGTGAGCATGATCCTTTTCGAAAACCGGTTCCCGCTTTTCGGGATTATGCTTCGGGGATCGGCGGCCTGCCTCGGACGTGGTCTGGCGGCTCATCAGGCTCGCCCGAAAGACCGCAGGTTCCCGAAAGCTGCGAATCATAGGCAATGATCGACCGTCTTTCCCGTCCGGTCAGCAGGCGTCAGGCGCTTCTCATTGGCGCTGCCGTTACCTTGGCCGGCGGTTCGCTCGACGCCGAAGAGTCGCTGGCCGGCACGATCGAAGCGCTGCGCGGCGATGCCTTCGCCGAAGGGCCCAAACCACGACGAGCCTTGCAGGCGAAGGCGCAAGTCTTCATCGGCGATATGGTCGAGACCGCGGTGAATTCGGCGCTGACGATGCATCTCGGCAAGGCCACCTTCGTGAAGCTCGGAGCGCTGACGAAATTCCGCATCGACAACTTCGTGGTCGATGCCGGCGGCACCTTCGATCTCGACCAGGGCCCGATGCTGATCGACCATAACGGCAGCAAGGACGAAAACCTCCAAGTGCGTTCGCCGTTCGGCTTGATGGCAGTGCGCGGGACGATGTTCTTTGCCGGACCGAGCAATGACGTGTTCGGCGTGTTCGTTGCCCGGGGCCTGGTCGCCGTCACCGGCGGCGGGCGCACGGTTGTTCTGCGTCCCGGCCTTGGCACCAACATAGCGCAGCCCGGCGACGCACCGAGCGAGCCGCGGCGATGGTCGCCTGGACGGATAACAGCCGCGTTGCGTTCGGTGAATTAAGCGAACGGCCGAGTGCCGTCCCCTTCCCGCGCGGCCAGCGCACGCTCAGCTGACGTCTGCTTTTCGCATCGGATCGGTCGATTTCGATCCGGTGGGAGGCGCCTGGTGTGCGGCGCGTGAACCCGCGATGGTGAATACTGCTATTTCCGTGCTGGTGCCGCGCAGTTGAACGGCGGCGAGTTGCTCAACGCGTTCGGCGCCTAATACCGCCGCGGCAGACGGGCCGATGCAAATCGAGGTGTTGAAATCCTTATTCAATCCTTCAAGGCGCGACGCCGTGTTCACCACGCTGCCGAAGGCGGTGAAGTCGATCTTGTTGCCGCCGCCGACATCGCCGACGATGGCGGTTCCGGTTTCGATGCCGATGCGCGTGCGGCCGAGCACGAGCACTGCCGGAAGCGCCGTCTTGCGATAGCTTTCCGTCGCCGCGACAATCGCCTGGGCGGCCGCGACCGCCCGCTCGACATGGTTGGCGAGATCAAGCGGAACGTTGAACAGCGCGAACATGCCGTCGCCAATCAGCTTGTCGACCATCCCGCCGTGCTCGATCACGATGTCGGTGACGATTGCCAGGTAGTCGTCGAGCACCTTGAGCACGTCATGGGCATCGGAGCGTTCCGTCAGCGCGGTGAAGCCTTCGATGTCCGTGAACATGGCCGTGACTTGGCGGGTCTCGCCGTCGAGGCGGAGCCGGTCAGGCTCGTCGACCAGGCGCCGGACGATATCGGGCGCCAAATGCTGTTCGAAGCGCCGGCGTAGCGCGCGTTCGCGCCGCTCGTTGCGCGCATAACTGCCGAGCGCCGTCGCCGCGAAGACGAAGATCGCAATCGCCGGCGGTCCGGCCATGTCCACCAAGAGATGTTCGGCGCGGAAAGCGCCGGCGGCTGCGGCCGCCCACAACACGCAGAGCAAGGCGACAAAAATCGTCGCGGTGACGGGCCGGCACAGCATCGCGAGCGCAAGCGCGGCCAGACCGAGAAAGAGAGCGCCGAGAAGTTCCAGCAGTGGGATCCACGGCGGCCGCTGTGGAACAATGCCGCCGCCGAGCGTTTCGATTGCGTCGGCCTGGATTTGCACGGTCGGCGTCGTGGCGGAGACCGGCGTCGCGCGCAATCCTCCGACCTCCGGCGCACCGCTGCCGACGAGCACGATACGGCCGGCGAGCCGGGCGCGCGACGTGTCGTCGGCCAAAATTCTCGCCGCCGAAACAGTACGCGGCTGCCATGACGCGGCGGGCCGCGGCAGAATTCGCAACGCCGCGTCCGCTTCGATCGGCACAATCAACGGCCCGATATGCAGCCGCTGTGGCGCGGCATCGGCGATGAAGGAGGAGGCATCATAGCCGACGCGCAAGACCTCGGCGGCGAAGCCGGGACGCGCCCGGTCTCGGATCAAGACAAGAAGTGGCACGCGGCGCACGTCGCCGTCCGCATCGTCGGCGAGCACGATGGCGCCGAGACCGTGGGCTGCGCCGGCGATTGCCGGCACGGGGCCGATCGCGCCGCCGGCCTGCCAGATGTCAGGAACCTGAAGCCGGCCGCGCGCCAGAATCGGAGCGCCCGGCGGGATTTCGCCCGCGCCGGGCTCCAGCACAAAACCGAGCACCACGGGTGCCACCTTCAGCGCATCGGCTAGCGCTGCATCGCCATCCGGCAATTTGCGCGCGAGATCGGCGATGCCGCCTCGATCGGCCTCGGCGCCGAGATTGCGCACAAGCCCGGTCGGCGAGAACCGGTCCGGTTCCGACAGCAACATGTCCAATCCGATGACCCGCGGCTTGGCTTCGGCGATCTTGCGCAGCAGATCCGCCAGGACCTGGCGGCGCCAGGGCCACGCGCCGTAGCGCGCGAGACTTTCTCGGTCGATATCGACAACGACCACCGGCGATGTTTCGGGTGGCGAGGCCAAGAGCGGCAACGCACGATCGAACGTCACTTCGCGAATATTTTCGCGCAGGTTGAAGGCACCGGGCGCCCATAGCAGTAATGCTGCCGCGAGACAGCCGCCGCCAAGAACAGCAACCGACAATGACCTCGCGCGAAGACGCATCGGTCGTCCTTAACCCTGGGCCGGACTAACGATCATCGGCGTTATCGCAGCTTTCCCACGACGGCGCGCCGCAGCGCCAGCGGCTGTTGGACCGATTCAAGGCGGTTCGTCGACAAAGATCAACGCGGCTAATTTGCAGCAGGTCCGCACAAGACGCGTCGCCCTGCCTAGCGACGGCGCGCTGCGGCGAATGGCATTTCAGCGCTCATTGGTTTGCTGAGAATGAGCGGGAATCCGAAGGTCATGCCGAGGCGCAACTCGCTGACGGGACGACCGTCGACAGTCGCATAGCGAACCGCAGCGTCGAAGGAGAGCTTGTCGTTCACCTGCCATATGGCCCCGACCAGGCCCGAGAACGTTTGCGATTGGGTAACGACGCTGTCCGAATAGATTTCAAGAACCGGCCGGACTTTCCATTTGTTCGGTCCCTCGATGATGGCATCGAAAAAAAGCTCGCCATGCTGATCGGGCGTGAGGTTCGACGCCGCATTCAAATGAACCGTTCCCCAGTCCCATCGCTGCGACACTATTCCGGTCAGGCCAAATCCGACGCCAGATCCGCCGCCGGCCGCGGGCAGCAGCGGACCGAACTCGGTGGCAATGCTCAGGCCCGACTTGTCCTGAAGGACGCCGGGCTGGAGCACGTATTTCAGGAATGCGGCGTTCGGGACGCTGATCGGACCAATACCTTCGGGCAACGGCTGTGCCGTGCTTTGCAAGACCAGCTCCCACCTGTCGGCGAAGCCGAAATTGAAGATGGCGTCGGACACCGGCTTGGTTGGCCCGGCGCGTATCGCCCCGATAGGCTGAAATTCGATCTCGACTTCTCCCAAGTCGGCGACCGCTGCATCCGTTCCGTCGAACGGCCGGTAGGCGGACGCAGGCGACGGCCATCCGATTGCGCAAATGCTAAAACTTACCGCCGCAATCCAGCGACAGGCGGGTCGGTGGGAAAGCTTTTGCGGCTGGCTCCGGTCGTTTGCCATCGCGGCCGTCGCTTCTACGCTGCTCCTCTTGATGTGACTCAGTCGGCCGCGCATTTCATCGACCCCTTCACGGCTGCGGCTTGTATACCCAAACGGCCGCGTCCTCGGTTATCGAAGCGCGGACCGCTAGTAGGAAGATATCCAGTTCAGAAACAAGCAGTGACGTTCGCGCCCCGGCAACCGTCTTAATGCGCCCTATGCGCTCGTATGTGACGCCGCGGACCTCAAACACATCAATGAAGCCGGCACCGCAGCTAATATAGACCCTAGGCCGCCTAGGATCGACGAAAAGGTCGTCTGAATCGCCGCAGGTATCCAGGGAGGCGATCACCGCACCATCCTGTTCGGCATACACCTCAAGCTTCGGCGGATTGCGAGCAACGATCAACACGCGGCCGTTTGCCTGGTCGATGGCCATCGGAAAATTGCCGCTCTCGCGAAGCGACCATTTCGATTTCTCTGTTCCGTCGGCGGCATCGAGAACGACAATCGCGTGGACGCTGGGCACATTGACAAATATCCGGTTTCGATCGCTACCAATCTGAAAACCCTCCGGATGCGCCGGCAATTGAAAATCAGTGATCTTGCGCGCCCGCGTGACGTCGATGGCCGCGAGCGCGCCATCGCCATAGCCAATCAATAAACGGTTGGCGACAGTGTCGAACCGAATATTGTCGGCATCGCTGCCAAGCTCCATCGTTCCAGCCGGCGCGTAATCGTCGCCGCGATATAGCCGCACGGATCCATCACGCGCGTTGGCAACATAGACGGTACCCGTCGCTTGCACGTAGGCGACGCCCTGAGGCTCCGCGAGGCCAGCGATCGTATGCACCGTCTTGTTTTCTTTGAGGTCGACGACGCCCACGCTGTTGTTGCCGAGCTCAGCTATCAAGAGGCGCTTGCGCAGCGGGTCGAACGCCATGTGGTCGATCCGGCCATTTACTGAGCCTAACGGAATCTTGGCTTGAAATTGCAACGGCTCTGCAAACGCGCGCATTTGCATGGACAGCTCGGCCGCCGCCGTCGCCACCATCATCCACACCGTCGGAAGGACAAGCGATAGCCGGCGGACAAAAGAGCCACGAACAAGTCGTCTCGAAATCTCGTCCATGGGCAATTTTCTCGGCCACATCAGCAGGAACATTTGCCCGCGCACGGCGCCACTTGTTTTCACTTGGTCATGACCCAGGCAGGCTGCAGTATCGGATAGGCAACCAACCCGACGATCGCCGTAACCGCGATCAGAAGCGGATTGATCACCTTCCAACGAAACAGGATCGCAAGCGAGGCGGCACCGATGGCGGCCGTCAACCAATCCCCAATTGCAACTCGTCCAAGCAAAAAGGCCGCGCCCAAAATAGTTCCGATGGCGGCAGCGTAGGCGCCGCGAACGAAGCCTTTGATGTTGGGATTGGATCCGTGACGCGCGAGCAGCGGCGCCACGACCAGCACGAGAACGAACGACGGAAGAAAAATACCGACGGTCGATACCAGCGCGCCCGAGAAACCGGCAACAAGGTATCCAACAAACGTCGCCGTAATCACCACCGGACCTGGAGAGATCATCCCGACGGCAACAGCGATCAAGAACTGGTGTTCGTCCATCCATCCATACTGCTTGACCAGACCTTGCTCGAGAAATGGTACAATGACGAGCCCGCTGCCGAATGTGAGCGCCCCTGCCTTGAGAAAGAACAGCAGAAGTTTTGCCAACGTCGTGCCGGACGCGGACGGCGCCAGCTGTGAGAGCGACGGCAAGAGGGTGATCTGCAAAGCCGTTGGCGGAGGCCGACTCCAAACGTTGCCGTAGTAGAAGATACCGACAAGTCCGGCGCCGAGAAACAATAACGCGACCTCGGCCTGCAAGATGACGGTCACCGCCAGGCAGACAATGGCAATTGACCATTGCAACCAATCTTCCATGCCGAGCTTTGCCAACCGGTAGCAGGAATGAAGGATCAGCGCGATGACGGCCGGACCGACGCCGTAGAAAATTGCGGTGACCGGCTTGAGATCGCCGAAATAGACGTACAGGGCGCCCAACGCCGCAACGATAACGAAATTAGGAAAGATAAAGGCCCAGCCGCCGATCCAGGCACCCCAAAATCCGCCGCGCAGAAAAGCGACATAGATACCGACTTGAATAGCCAGCGGCCCCGGCAGCGACTGACAAACGGCGATGGCTTCGCGCATCTGGTCCTTCGTTAGCCATGCGCGGTCACCGACCAATTCGCGTTCCATCTGGCCAACAAGTGCAACGGGACCGCCAAATCCCAATAGTCCGAGGCGGAGAAAATAAAGCAGCAGTTCCGCCAGCCGACCTCGGTTAGCTCGGATTGCGACCGCCATCTATCGCTCCCGCGACGAAAAATGGATTCGCACCGGCGGCCGCATGCCCGACTTCAATCCCGTCCTCATTAGCTCATTTCCGCTTCGTTTCGGTCGTCCGCAACGAGGACCGCGCCCATCGCAGCTTCCTCACCCGGTTCCAGCTCAGTTCGTGCCATTTTTCATTTTGTCCAACGCTGCGCGCAGTCCTTTCCCGAGCTTGATGGCATCATCATTCGCCCAAAAGTGCATGAAGAACAGACGCGGCTGCTCCGTCAGCATGTGACTGTGCAAGGCAGTCACCTCGATGCCATGGCCGCGCAGCACCTTGATAACCGGATTGACTTCGTCTGCCGTCATCACAAAGTCACCCGTAATCGCGGCCTTACCGCCGCCTGTCGGCTGGAAACCAATCGCTGTGGCGGCACCCGTCGGTCCTGCCGGCGTAAGGGCCATTCCCCCTTCGCTGACCGGGTCGCGCCGCGGTACGGCGAATTGATACACACCTCCATTTGCCCGACCTTCGGCACCGATAATCTGGTCAAGCTGTGCGGTATCGAGGTCGATCGCTGGCGGCTGCGCCGCTGCTATCGGCGCGCTCAGTGGTGTCTTGCTCTCCGCCAGTGCAGTGCGAATGGCTTGCGCCATTTTTAGCGGATCGCCATGTCCGCCCACATGCATGTAAAACGTCGCTGGACTGCTGCGCAGCAGATGATTGTGAACCGCCGTGATCTCCACGCCGTTCTCGATCAACTTGCTCATGACCGGATTGACCTCGGTTTCGAGGAGGACGAGGTCGCCCATCACCATGCCTTCCTCGAAGGCGATCCAACCGCCGAGCGCAAGGGCCGGCCTGATCGTGACGCCATCGAGCACCACAGCAAGATCGGTGCGCGGAAAGCCGTATCGATGCACATCACCAGATATCGTCGGCTTCCGGCCAAACGTGTCGTCGACCTTCTGCCAGTCAACATCCTGAGCCCGACTAGCTGTCGCGAACGCGAGAACTACGCTGGCGATCTGCAACACTGAGACGATACGCATCGCCACCTCCAGTTTGTTAGCGCCCCACCAGTTTGTCATTTTCGTTGACACTCTTTGATGCAACGGTCGTATTCGGTCTGACACGTTTTCGCGGAATAGTTGGGTGCGCACGTGTGTCGTTGATCGCTGCATTGTTTGCAGCTGGTCGGTCGCTCGGCGAGCGCCGCGACGGGCGCGCCCCAGGTCACCGACAGCGCCAGCAGCGTAATAGTGACGAAGCGCATGCTCGCACTCCTTGTCTCGTTATGACGCCAAAGGCATCGGCGTTTTGGCCGGCCAGTTGTGGGTTTCCGACTGCAACGAGCGGCACCAAGTATAAAGCGCGTCGTATATGACCATGCCGCACGCGAGCATCTCGTGGTCGTTCGGAAAATTCGCGGACAGGCCGAGCGAAATCGCAAACAGGCCGCTGCATTGCGGCGCTAAATCATGTCGCGAGGTATCGGCGCCTCGCACGATTGTGGCGAGACGATCGAGCGCCAAGTCGGCAATGTCGAAGATGCGCAAGAACGTGTCGAAAGAACAGCGCTCCCCTTCATGCGAGAACTCGACTCCCTCGATGTCATAGGGGACGGCATCGAGCTTCGCTGCCATCGGGAGAACGTCTTGCGGCGGCACGTAGAGGAACACCGCATACGGATCGATGAAGCGGCGAATGAGCCACGGGCAGGCAATGCGATCGATCTTAGGCTTCGCGCGCGTCACCCATTTGCTGGTCGGCGCGTCGCACTTGCGGCGCGTCGGCAGTTGCAGCTCGCGCCAGCCCGCAATCCCGCGCGCGAGATACGCAACGCTGGCGCCGGTCTTGGCCAACGTTGCTGCCAGACTTTGACTGACATCGCCTCCGTCTGCGCAGTAAACTACGATATGCCGGTCCGCCCGCAGATCCTTCAACCAAAGGGGTGCGTCCGACGCCTGTCGAACCGCACCGACAATCAGGGCGGTGTCCGCCCCGAACTCTGCCGGACGACGGCAATCCAAGAGCACCGGCGCGGCGGCGGTGCCGAGTTGTGCATAAAGCTTGTCAGGTGAAATCGAAGCGGTCTGTCCGTCCATGCGCAATCTCCTCGACGAATTGAGCGTTGCGCAGTGCTTGGACGGCAAGCGTCTGACGGGGAGACTGCTATCCCCTATTCGAATACTAGGTATCGGCGGCTGATCGTGTCAAGCTAATGAACTGCGACAAACATCGCCGACATTAATCCCAGTGGCGGCTTCGACCGATCCGGTGAGGGGCCAACGCGCGCGGAAATCATCCCCGAGATGAGCTTCCTAATTATCAAAGCCGCGCTATCCGGGGTCATCGTGATGGCCGTCTCGGAGGTGGCGCGGCGCAGTCCTGGCTTGGGCGGGCTGATCGCTTCACTGCCGCTTGTTTCGATCCTGGCGATGATCTGGCTCTGGCAGGATACCGCCGACACAGCGCGGGTCGCGGCGCAATCGGAGGCGACCTTTTGGTTCGTCCTGCCGTCGCTGCCGATGTTCTTGGTCCTTCCCGCAATGCTCCGGCACGGGCTGGGATTTTGGCCCGCTCTCGCCCTTTCTTGCCTTTTGACCATGGGCCTCTATTCCTTCACGGTCTGGACGCTCTCCCGGCTTGGGGTTCACCTTTAGACCGCCGGCGGACCTCCCTGCCATGCTAACCGCGCGCAGGACTTCAACGTATTTGTGAGTTGTGTCCGCCCGGAACGCCGGTATGTTGCGCTGCACAGTGGAAATTTGCCGCTGGCGGGGGTGATATGTCGCGGCGTCCACGGCGATCGGCCGTGGTGCCGATTGGGGAGCCATAGCTTCATGACGGCCCTGGTCCGCATTGCCCTGCGGCGCCCTTACACTTTCATTGTGCTTGCGCTGTTGCTTCTCATTATCGGCCCCTTGGCCGCTTCGCGCACGCCGGTCGACATCTTTCCGGAAATCCGCATCCCGGTCATTGCGGCGAACTGGCAGTATACCGGCCTGCCGCCGGCCGAGATGGCCGGTCGCATGGTGACGCAGTTCGAGCGCGCGCTCACCACGACTGTCAACGACATCGAGCATATCGAGGCCAACTCCTACACCGGCGTCGGCATCGTCAAATTGTTCTTCCAGCCGGGTGCGGACGTCCGCACCGCGAATGCGCAGGTCACCGCGATCTCGCAAACGCTGCTGAAGAACATGCCGCCCGGCTCGGTGCCGCCGCTTATTCTCAACTACAACGCGTCGACCGTGCCGATCATCCAGCTCGCGCTGTCCGGCAAAGGGCTGCCGGAGCAAACGCTGTTCGATCTCGGCCTGAACTTCGTGCGCGTGCCGGTCGTGACCGTGCCCGGCGCGGCCATGCCCTACCCCTTCGGCGGCAAGTTTCGTCAGATTCAGATCGACATCGACCCGGAGGCGATGCGCGCGCATGGGCTCTCCGGCCAGGACGTCGCCAACGCGCTCGCCGCACAGAACCTCATCACGCCGGTCGGCACGCAAAAGATCGGTAGCTACGAATACTCGATCAATCTCAATAATGCCCCTTCCGCGATCCACGCGCTTGGCGATCTGCCGATCAAGACCGTCAACGGCGCGATGGTCTATATCCACGACATCGGCCATGTGCGCGACGGCAGCCCGCCGCAGCAGAATATCGTGCATGTCGACGGCAACCGCTCGGTTCTGATGTTTGTGCTCAAGAACGGCGCGGTGTCGACGCTGGCGATCATCGACGGCGTCAAGAAAAAAGTGCAGGAGATGAAGAAAACCCTGCCGAGCAACCTCGTGCTCACGGCGATCGGCGATCAATCGATCTTCATCAACGCCGCCATCGGCGGCGTGATCCGCGAGGGCGTGATCGCGGCGGCGCTGACCAGCCTGATGATTCTGTTGTTTCTCGGCAGCTTCCGCTCGACCCTGATCATCGCCACGTCCATTCCGCTGTCCGTGCTCGGCTCGATCGCAACCCTCTGGGCCCTTGGCGAAACCCTCAACATCATGACTTTCGGCGGCCTGGCCCTGGCGGTTGGCATCCTGGTCGACGAAGCGACCGTGACGATCGAGAACATCAACTGGCATCTCGAACAGGGCAAGGAAGTCGAACAGGCGATTCTCGACGGCGCCGAGCAGATCGTCGTGCCCGCGTTCGTGTCGCTGCTCTGCATCTGCATCGTGTTCGTGCCGATGTTCTTCCTGACCGGCGTGCCGCGCTTTCTGTTCGTGCCGCTGGCGGAAGCGGTGATGTCGGCCATGGTCTGGTCGTTCATCCTGTCGCGGACACTGGTGCCGACCATGGCCAAATACCTGCTGCGCAAGCACGACGCACATGCGGGCGAGCATGGACCAAACAGTGCGTTGCCCCCCACCCGCAATCCGCTCGTGCGTTTCCAGCGCGGCTTCGAGGCCCGCTTTGAGCGCGGCCGTCTTGCCTATCGCGAGCTCTTGACCATGGCGCTCCGGCACCGCACCGTTTTCACGATCCTGTTCATGGCTTTCATCGTCGGCAGCTTCGCGCTCGCGCCCTATCTCGGGCGCGACTTCTTCCCCTCCGTCGACGGCGGCCGCATCCTCATGCACGCGCGCGCGCCTGTGGGTACCCGCGTCGAGGAGACGGCGCGGCTTTTCGCGAACATCGAAAAAGTCATACGCCAGACTATACCGCCGGACGAACTGGAAAGCCTGGTCGACAACATCGGCATGTCGGTCAGCAGCATCAACATGACGTATAACAATACCGGGACGATCGGTTCGCAAGACGGCGACATCCAGATCGGACTGAGCGAGGACCACCGCCCGACCGCATCCTATGTCCGCACGTTGCGCGAAGTACTGCCGGCGCGTTTCCCGGGAGTGACCTTTTCGTTCCTGCCGGCCGACATTATCAGTCAAATTCTGAATTTCGGCGCGCCGGCGCCGATCGAGGTGCAGATCCGCGGGCCGAAGCTCGAGGAGAATCTCGCCTACGCGCAAAATCTGCTCCGCCGGCTGCGGCACGTTCCCGGCCTGGTCGACGCGCGCATCAACCAGTCGCTCAGCGAGCCCGGTTTCAACGTCGATGTCGATCGCACCCGCGCGCAATATGTCGGGATCACGGAGCGCGACGTCACCAACAGCCTGGTGGTCGATCTCGCCGGGTCGAGCCAGGTGCAGCCGACTTTCTGGCTCAACCCGGACAACGGCGTGAACTATTCGATCGTGATGCAGACGCCGCAATATCAGGTGGATTCGCTCAACGCGCTGCAAAATCTGCCGATCACCGCGGCCGGAGCGCCGCCGCAAGTTCTCGGCGCCATCGCCGACATCAAGCGCGTGGCGGTGCCGGCGATCTTTTCCCACTACAATATCCAGCCGGTGATTCAGATCTACGCCACCACGCAGGGCCGCGATCTCGGCGGCGTTGCCGCCGACGTGCAACGGATCATCAACGAAACCGCGAGCGAGGCACCCAAGACCGCCGACGTGGTCATGCTCGGTCAGGTCAAGACCATGAACAGCTCGTTCAGCGGGCTGTTCTTTGGCTTGGCCGCAGCCATCGTACTCATTTATCTGCTCATCGTCGTCAACTTCCAGTCCTGGGCGGACCCGTTCGTCATCATCACCGCGTTGCCGGCGGCTCTGGCCGGTATCGTCTGGATCCTGTTTGCGACCGGAACAACGCTTTCGGTGCCGGCGCTGACGGGCGCGATCATGTGCATGGGTGTGGCGACAGCCAACAGCGTGCTGGTCATCAGCTTCGCGAAGGAACGGCTCGAACAGCACGGCGACGCGGTCGCCGCCGCAATCGAGGCCGGGTATGTCCGCTTGCGCCCGGTGTTGATGACGGCGCTCGCCATGATCATCGGCATGTTCCCGATGGCGCTCGGGCTGGGCGAAGGCGGCGAGCAAAACGCCCCGCTCGGCCGGGCCGTCATCGGCGGGCTGAGTTTCGCGACGGCCGCAACTCTGATATTTGTTCCGGTCGTTTTCAGCATCATCCATCAACGCCGCGGCCGGAAGACTGCAGGCGCGGTCGGAGAACCGCATGTCGCCTGATGCAAACCCGCCCGCTCCCGCTCTGTCGCGGCGCGGCCTCTATCTCGCCGGCATCTCGGCGCTGCTGGTCGGCATTGTCATCGTCGTTTTCGGAATCACCACCCGCAAGGTGGCCGACGCCAAGCTGCAGGAATGGACGGAAGCGCAGGCGATACCAGTGGTCGCGGTGGCGCCGCCCGATACCCGCGGCAAAGCCACGATTTTCTCGCTGCCCGGCCGCCTGGAAGCCTATACGCAGGCGCAGATCTATGCGCGCGTGACCGGCTATGTGAAAAAGTGGGACGCCGATATCGGCACGCCCGTCAAAGCCGGCCAGCTCCTGGCCGAGCTCGATGCGCCTGATGTCGACCAGCAGATCATGCAGGCCGAAGCCAACCTCGCCAGCGCCAAAGCCAATTCCGTGCTCGCTGATGCAACGCTCAAGCGCGGCCAGAGCCTGATCGCGAGCTATGCGATCTCGCAGCAGGATCTCGATCAGCGCGCGGCGGACGCTTCCAACAAGCAGGGCCTGGTGCGCGCCGCGCAAGCCAATCTCGACCGGTTGCGCGTGCTCGAGCAATATAAACGCCTTGTCGCGCCGTTCGACGGGCTTATCACAGCACGCACTACCGACGTCGGCGCGCTGATCAATGCCGGCGCCGGCGGCGGTCCGCCGCTCTTTGTCGTCTCGGAGACGCGAAAACTGCGCGTCTATGTCAACGTGCCGCAGAATTACGTCCCGAACATCCCCGTCGGCACCAAGGCGAAGATCGCGGTGCCGGAATATCCGGGCCGGACTTTTCCGGCGACCGTCGAGGCCTCGGCGCAATCAGTCGACGTCGCTTCCAACACCACGCGCATGCAACTCGTCGTCGACAACGGCCGCAACGAGCTGATGACCGGCGACTTCACCAACGTGACGTTCGATCTGCCGCGCCCCGAAGTGACGATCAATGTGCCGGCGAGCGCGCTGATCTTCAATCAGAGCGGCCTGCACGTCGCGGTCGTCGACCGGGACGGACGCGTCGAACTACGCGACGTCACGATCGCGCACGATCTTGGCAACGAGGTCGAGATCGGCTCGGGGATCAAGGCCGAGGACCGGGTGGTGATCAATCCGCCGGACGGCATTGCCGGCGGCGAAAAGGTGCGCATCGCCGGTCAGCCCGGCAAGCCGGGCGAGCCCGAAACCGCCGAAGCGAAGTAAGCCGCCGAGCGCTAGACCGTGATCCAATTCAATTGAATCGGATCATCAGAGATTTTTTGTTTTGAGCATGATCTTGTCCGAAAATCGGTTTCCGCTTTTCGAGATCATGCTCTAGCCGACCGGCTTCATGCCCCTGGCAAAGCGCTTGAAATTACGGACGTAAATATCGGCGCCGGCGGCAATGGCGGCCACGGCCGCGTCATCCAGCGAACGGATCACGCGCGCCGGCGATCCGACGATCAGCGAGCGTTCGGGGAATTCCTTTCCCTCGGTGACCAGCGCGCCGGCGCCGACTAGGCTCCCTGCTCCGATGCGCGCGCCGTTGAGCACGATCGCGCCCATTCCGATGAGCGCGCGCGCGCCGATGGTGCAGCCATGCAGGATGACGTTATGGCCGATAACGCAGTCCGGCCCGATGGTAAGCGGAAAGCCCATATCGGTGTGCAGCGTGGCGTTGTCCTGGATCTGCGAGCGCTCGCCGAGCTCGATCCATTCATTGTCGCCGCGCATGACGGCGTTGAACCAGACGCTGGAATCGTTCTTCAACCGCACCTTGCCGATCACCGCCGCGCTCGGCGCGATCCAGTAGCGGCCCTCTTGCGGTAACTCGGGCTTCTGGCCGTCAAGTTCATAGATCATGTGCAAATCCGAATGCGCTGCTGCCTTATTCGTCCCCGCTCAGGATCCCCTCACGCGAGTGCGATGCGGCTGCCCGTAGCCGAGGACGCAGAACCGGGATGGATAACCGTTTGCGCGGGAATGAGCGGAAACGGGCCGGTGGGAATGACTTATCAAACACTCAGCAGCGCTTGAAGCGTCATGACAACGACGGTTCCCGACATCAAGCTCCACAAGCCGGCAATCACCGTTGCGACCATGACCACTTCGCCTCGGCGACGCTCGAGCGGGCCGCCGCGTAGCGTATTGCGCATGATCAGGTATGGCGCGGAAAAGATCAGAAGCGGAACGGCCGCCAGGCGCCCGACCATCGGACCAGCTTCAAGCATACGGAAATTCGGTTGATGCATTGCCACGAGGCGACAACCACTCGCGCACAGGCCGGCGAACGCAAAGCCGAACGCCACGGCGAAAAGAGACTCGATCACGTCCGCAGAAATGACGGCCTGCCAACCTCCGACCATCGGAAGCGCCTCCCCCTTTGCGAGAAGACACCTTGCAGAGCGCGCGCCCAATCGCCACGGCATGCTTAAGAGAAGGTTAACGCAAACGGCCTCACCTGCCGTGAGATACTTCGGTTGATTCGCGTGACGGCAAAGCACGGGCATGAGGGCGCAAGCGATCGCTCGTTCCAGATTGACGGGATGGAAGTCGCGAAGCCTCCTCGCGGCGCTTGCCATCGCGGCAGCGCTCCTGGCGGCGGTGGCGACGTTCGTTTCGTACCTGCTGTGGCCGACATGGCCCAAATCACGGATCTCGCTCGACGCTCCCGCCATCCCGGTGATTGTGGCCGGCGCTCTCTTCAACGTGCCGCCGGCGGCGGTGCGCGCCAAGGTGCAGCGTCAGCCGGGCGCCCATGAGCGCATGGACCTGGTCTTTCTCTGGCCATCGCTTGTGCCGCCATCGCCGGATTCGCTCGCCGACATCAAAGCGCCGGCCGCCGAGGATGGCGCCGCCCCGCCCGCACCGCGCACCAGCGACCGCTTGTTCGTTACCATCGCGGGCCTCGGCGCCGTTCTGCCGCCGCTCATTCGGCTGCGCACGATCTATCCGCGCTACATCGAGGCGCAAGCAACCGCCGGACCGGACGGATTGGCGATCGTGCCTTTTCGCGCGGGCACGCCTTATGAAGGCGAAGACCTCGTCTATTTTGCCGATGTCCCGGAGCAATTTTTCGCGCTCTGCTCGCGGGCGGCGCGCGGCTTGCCGGGTACCTGCATCCAGGAGCGCTCGCTGGATATGGCCGTCATCACGCTACGCTTTTCTCGCGAATGGCTGGAGGACTGGCGCAACACCGCCGCCGGCTTCGATCGCCTGGTGGCGCAGCTTCACGTGCAGAGCAAGTGACAAGCCGCAGCTCTTACTCCAAGTCGCTGCCCAGAATGGCCATCTGGAAATTGTAAGAACGCTCGTCGTCCTCGTCGTCGACGAACACCACGCCGACGAACTCGTCGCCGACATAGACCTCGGCGGAGTCGTCCTTCTTCGGGCGCGGCACCACCCGGATACGCGCGTTGCCGAACAGCTTCTTGAGATAGGCGTCGAGCTTCTTGACTTCTTGTACGTCCACCGCGCTTCTCCTCGAGCATGACCCCGAAGAACGGGAATCGCGTCTCCGGAAAAAAGAGTTACGTTCCGCTGTCACCGTCTGGAGCATGATCCCGAAAAGTGGAAACCGGTTTTCGGTCTGGATCATGCTCAAACGAACAATCTAGACCGTGATCCGATTCATTTGAATTGGATCATGGTCCAGCGCGCCACCCGATAGCACGCGGTGATGCCGCCGATCAAATCTCGGCGTCGAGCATCTGATCCATGAGCCGGGCAGGCTCGGGACAGCCGGCGACGCCCACCACCCGGGCGGGCACGCCGGCGACGGTGACATTGTTCGGCACCGGTTTGAGCACGACCGAACCGGCCGCGATGCGCGCACAATGGCCGATTTCGATATTGCCGAGGATTTTCGCGCCGGCGCCGATCATCACGCCATAGCGAATCTTCGGGTGCCGGTCTTCCCATTGCTTGCCGGTGCCGCCGAGCGTGACGTCGTGCAGCATCGACACATCGTCCTCGATGACCGCGGTCTCGCCGACGACAAGGCCCGTGGCGTGGTCAAGAAAAATCCCACGGCCGATCTTCGCCGCAGGATGGATGTCGCACTGAAACACCGCCGAGCAACGGCTTTGCAGGTAGAGTGCAAAATCCTTGCGTCCCTTGTGCCACAGCCAATGCATCAAGCGATGGGTCTGGATGGCGTGAAACCCTTTGTAATAGAGAACCGGTTCGATCAGCCGATGGGTGGCCGGATCGCGGTCGATGATGGCGGCGATGTCCGCGCGGAAGCTTTCGCCGATCGACGGCGAATCCTCCAGCGCATCCGCATAGGCTTGTCTGATGAGTTCGCCGGAGAGCGCGGCGTGATCGAGCCGTTCGGCCAGCCGGTAGACGATAGCTCCCTCGAGCGTGTCGAGATGCAGAATGCTCGAATAAATGAATGTAGCCAGTTCCGGTTCGTTGCGAGCCACGTCCTCGGCTTCGCGGCAGATGCGCGCCCAGACCGGATCGACCTTGTCGAGAACCGGCTTCGTCTGATGTTGCGCCATTTGGTTGTCCTCCCGGAACGGCACATCCTGGAATAACCGTCCCCCAGGACGGCGTCCTTCTAGCACAATTGGGTTCTGGTGGGCAGAGAAACCAGGGGGTGGGCAAATGCTCCGTCAATGGCCGCGCCAAAATCGGCCACTGACCCAAATGTGCAAGGCCATTGGCTGACACTGTTATTGGCCGGCACCGCCAACGTCATGGACGTTGTGCCAAGAATTCCACCACGCCAGTCTTGAACACCCGGTCGCCGACGGCGAGCATGTGATCGCGTCCGGGAATGACGAGTGCCTTGGCGCCCGGCACCAGCGCCGCGAGCTCTTCAGGCGAACCCGCAATGTCGTCTTTGCCGCCGGCGGCGACGAGTAGCGGCACGGCGACACCTGCCAGCTCATCGCGCGCGATCGTCTGCCGCGAGCCGCGGATGCAGGCCGCGAGCGCACGCAGGTCCGAGCGCGTCTGTTCGGCGAAAGCGCGAAATGTGTGCCCTCGCGGATCGGTCACGTCCGCTCGCGTGGGCGCTTCGAGCGCCGCCGCGATGGTTTGCGCGGACAGCCCCGGTCCATCGACGAGATGAATGCCGATCCCGCCGAGGATCGCCGCACGCACCCGCTGCGGGTGCGCGACCGCGAGGATGGTCGTGATCCGGCTGCCCAGCGAATAACCCATGACATCGGCGCGCGATATTTCGAGATGATCGAGCAATGCGCGCACGTCCTCCGCCATGAAGCTGCTGTGATAGGCGGCCGGATCGTAGAATTTGGTCGAAGCGCCATGGCCACGATTGTCGAGCGCGATCACGCGGCGGCCCGCGCGCGTCAGCGTCGACACCCAGCCGGGATAGACCCAGTTCACTTCCTTGTTGGAAGCAAAACCGTGGACGAGCGCGATCGGCTCGCCCTCCCCTTCGTCGAGATAGGCGATCTCGACCTCACCGTGGGTGAAATGCGGCATGCGCCAGCATATAGTCGATCCCCACGGCTTTGCACAAAGGCTCCTGGTGAGCACGAAGGCGTTTAGGCTTTCTGGCACATGGAGTTGCGGTCTTTTCGCCGGGCCTCAACCGTGCAGCGGATCATCGGCGGGTTCGGAAGATTCATGACAAGCGCATTTGCCATTGTCCGCAACGGCCGTCTGGTGGATGCGCGGCGCCGGCTCGCCGAGCCGGCCGACATTTTGATCAAGGGCGATACTATCCTGTCGGTCGGGCCGCCCGGATTGGACGCGCCCGAGGATGCCACCTGCATCGACGCCTCCGATCGCGCGCTGATGCCGGGACTGGTCAACGCCCATGTCCACGGCCACGGGACGTTGGCCAAGGGCCTCGTCGGCGATCGCTGGCCGCTTGAACTCTTCCTCAACGCCATGCCCGGCATGGCCGGCAATCGGACGATCGAAGACAAATATCTCAACGGCCTAGTGGCGGCCGTCGAGATGATCCGCAAAGGCTGCACCGCCTGCTACGACCTCTTCTTCGAATTCCCGATCCCGAGCCTAGAAGGAGTCACCGCGCTCGGCCGCGCCTATCGCGACGCCGGCATACGGGCGGTGATCGCCCCGATGCTCGCCGACAAGACGCTCTACCAAGCCTATCCGAGCCTGATCGATGCTATGCCGGACGCGCTGCGCGACGACGTGCGCGCCTTCAAGCTTGCACCGCACGAAGCCACGGCCGACGCGGTCGAAAAGATCTATGCCGAATGGCCCTTCGATCGCGATTGGATCCGGCCGGCGATTGCGCCGACCATTCCGCTTCATTGCAGCGACGCGTTTCTCGTCCGCTGCCGCGATCTTGCGCGCGCTTACGGTCTGCCGCTGCAGACGCATCTCGCCGAGACCAAGGCGCAGGCGGTGCTCGGAGTGCGGAAATACGGAAAGACGCTGACCGCGCATCTTGATGCGCTCGGTCTGCTCGGACCTCATCTTTCCGCTGCTCACGCGATCTGGCTCGACAGCGACGACCTCAGCCGCCTGGCTGATAACGGCGCCTCCGTCGTGCACGCGCCGGTCAGCAACATGCGCTTCGGCTCCGGGCTTGCACATCTGCGGCCGATGCTTGAACGCGGCATCAATGTTGGCGTCGCGACCGACGCCGCCAACAGTTCCGATCAGCTCAACATGTTCGAGGCGGCACGCCTCGCCGCGCTGATCTCACGCGTGCAAACACCCGATTTCGAGACCTGGCTCGGACCTGATGAAGTGCTGCGCATGGCGACAACCGGCAGTGCGCGCGCCATGGGCTTCGACGGGACCATTGGCGCAATCGCACCGGGCCATAAGGCCGATATAGTTTTCCTCGATCTCGGCCACATCAATTACGTGCCATGCCACGACCTCGTGACGCAGATCGTGTTCACTGAAAACGGCGCCGCCGTCGACAGCGTCATGATCGGCGGACGCCTGGTGCTCGACCACGGGCGGCTCACGACCGTCGATGAAAAGAAGCTGCGGCGCGACGCCACCACAGCGGCGGAGCGCATATACGCAGCCAATGCGGCGACGCGCGCTTTTGCGAAGCAGCTGCAGCCTTTCGTCGGCGAGTTTTGCCACGGGCTTGCTTGCGAGCCCTATCACGTGCACCGCCTGGCGCACCCGCACGAGGCGTGATCGTGAGCCGCTCGCCCGCATGAGCCTTAGATGGCGCGCCGATGGCCACAGTTCCAAATCGCACCGACGCGTTTCTTCTTGACGGCGCCCCAGCCTTACAAGATCATTCCTTGCAAGAAATATTTTCTATTAGCAGGAATGCTGGGATCCTGCGCAACCCCAAGAGGTAGCGATGCCAATCCCAACATGGACTCTGCCGAATTCCGCCGCCCTACAATCACGAAGACTGCGGAAGGCTCTCGCGCCGATCGCAATCGGACTGGGCGTTGCCGGAATGATGGCAAGCGGAATTGCCCGCGCCGCTGACGCCTACATGCCGATCGTGATGCCGATCACCGGCTTTCTCTCGGTCGAAGGCGGCAGCCAGCGCAACGGCGCCGTGATGGCACTCGAGCAAGCGCCGGGCGGACTGAAAGTCGATTTTCCGATCTTCGACACCGGAACGTCTGCAACCGGCGCCGCCACCGCGCTCGACAAGGCGCTGAGCAGCCAGAAAGCGACCGCGGCGGCGGTGACGGTATTCGGCACCGAAATGGTCGCCATGATGCCGATCGCCGCCGAATATAAGGTACCGCTGCTGACTATCTCGGGGCTCGCCAAGATCACTGAGAGCGGCAATCCCTACATCTTCCGCTTTCTTCCCAACGATCGCGAGATCAAGGTCGCGCACGCGCGCTATGTCGTCGAGGTGATGAAAAAGACCAAGATCGCGCTGATCAGCGACACAACCGCCTACGGCCAAGGCGGCTTTGCGCTGCTGCAGGAAGATTTCGCCAAGCTCGGCACCAAGCCGGTGTTTGAGGATAATTCAATCGCGCCCGATACGAAGGACATGAGCCCGCTGCTGGCGCGGGTGAAAGCCTCCGGCGCCGATGTCATCGTGCTCCATGCGGTGTCGACCCCGATGACGCTGATTACCAAACAGATCAAGTCCACCGGGCTGAACATCCCGATCGTCAACAGCTCTTCGATCGTCGAGCCGACGGCGACGGCGCTGTTCGAGCCCGCCGAGCTCGCGGGCGTCTGCGCAGAAACGCCTTCGGCACCTGAGGCGCGGACGACCCCCGCCATCAAGGCTTGGGCCGACGCGTATCTCAAGCGCTTCGGCATCGAGCCCGACGGGCTTGCGCTCGGGCAGTATGACGGCGTGATGATGGCGCTGACGCTGATGTCGAAGGGCGCGAAGACGGCAGAAGATTTGCGCGGGGCGCTGCAAAAAGAGAGCTACCAGGGCGTGGCCATGACCTACAAATCGAACGGTCACGGCGATCTCGCCCACGACGCCGAAATCGTCTGCTGGGACGGCACCAGCCGGATTCCGAAAATCGTCGCCCACTACGCGGGGGACCAGCTCGTCTTGAAATAACCGCCAAGCAAGCGGCAGGGACGCGCGGCCCCGATGACTCTTCTGCAGCTCGCGATCAACGGCGTCGCGCTCGGTGCCGCCTATGCGTTGATCGCGCTGGGTTTCGTCTTCATTGTCAACGCGACCGGGGCGGTCAATTTTGCTCACGGCGATCTCGTCATGGCCGGCGGCTACGTTGCCGTCGGCCTTGGCGCCATGGCGCCGTTGCCGATGCTCGTGCTGCTGCCGCTGGTGGCGGCGATCATGTTCGTGCTCGGGGTAGCGGTGTCGCTGGTGGCGTATTTTCCGCTGATCAACCGGCCGCCCTCTACCGTGTTCATCTCGACGCTGTTGATCGGCATCGTGCTTCAGAACGTGTTCCTCGTGCTGTTCGGGCCGCAGGCGCATGCGGCGCCGCCGCTCATCCAGAGCGGCATACTGCATGCCGGCCCGATCGAGATCAGCATTCAGGCGCTCGGCACCCTCGTCGTCGCGGGCGCGCTGATCGCTTTGCAATATCTCGTCTTCGCGCACACCCAGATCGGGCGGCGGCTGCGCGCAACTGCGCAGGACCGGCAAATGGCGCAGGCGATCGGCATTCGCGTGCATGTGGTGATCGCCGCCACCTTCGGCTTCGGCACGGCGCTTGCCGGTATCGCCGGCGTCCTCTTGGCGAACCAGTTCTTTGTCTATCCGACCGGCGGCATTCCGCTCAGCGTTTATGCCTACATTGCCGTCGTGATCGGCGGTTGGGGCAGCATAGCCGGCGCCGTGATCGGCGCCATGATGATCTCGCTCTTTCAGGTCGTCGTCTCGGCTTACGTCTCCTATGCAGTTGCAACAGGGCTCCTCTATGTGGCGCTCCTGCTCGTTTTCTTCTTCCGCCCGCAAGGCATTTTCGGCGAGCTTGTTCGCCGCCGGGTCTGACTGAGGCAGGGAGGCCGCGGGCTTGGCATCTTGGCTCCGCAACGGGATACGGCTTCCGCTTATTCTCGGCGCGGCGGCGCTGATCGCTTACGCGCTGTTCTTTGCGAGTCCCTATGATCTGCGCATGCTGACGATCTGCGGCATCTACGCGCTTCTGGTGCTCGGTTTTCAGTTCGTGTTCGGCCATGCCGGAGCGGTGTCGCTGGCGCAGGCGACATTCTTCGGCATCGGCGGCTACATCACCGGTATCCTGGCGACGCGGTTCGGCTTTCCGTTTCTGGCGACATTTCCGTTATCGATCGCCGGCCCTGCGCTCTTGGCCGTCATCATCGCGGTGCCGGTTCTCAAGCTCGAGGAGCATTACTTCTCGCTGGCGACGCTTGGCATCGGGCTTGTCGTGCTGCTGCTCGCCATTCAATGGAGCGACGTGACCGGCGGCACCAACGGGCTTGCCGGCATTCCGGCGATCGAGCTTCCGGGCTGGAGCATTGCCGATCGGCGCTCGGTGCTGTGGTTCGTCTGGGCGATCGTCGCCGTCGGCTGCCTCATTGCTTATCAGGTGACGCGCGGCCTGCACGGGCAGGCCTATCATCTGATGCGGGAAAACCTCGAAGCCGCGTCATCCTTGGGCTTGAACATCGCCGAGCTGCGGTTCGGCGCGTTCGTCTTGAGCGCGGCCTATGGCGGCGCCGCCGGCGCGCTGATGGCGCATGTGATCCATGTGGTGTCGCCGGAAAATCTTGATCTCGCGCTGATGGTCACCTGCCTGACCATGACCGTCATCGGCGGCCGCACCCGCATCGCCGGCGCGATCCTCGGCGCGACACTCATCGTGTATCTGCGCGAATGGTTTCGCGTACTCGAAAACTACTACATGATCGCCTACGGCACGGCTGCGCTCGCCGTGTTGATCGCGGCTCCGTATGGACTGGTCGGCGCGCTTGAGCGCTTGCGCGTCGTTCTCTTCGGCGTCAGCCGCATGGCGCCGCCACCCGCGGGCCTGCCGCTGATCCAAAGCGGTAGACCGGTTGCCGCGCATGCCAGCGCAGAGCCAATCCTCACCGTCGACGGCGTTGCACTCGCTTTCGGCGGCGTGAAGGCGCTCGACGGCGTTGGCTTCTCCTGCACGCAGGGCGAAATCATCGGCCTGATTGGCCCGAACGGCTCCGGCAAGACGACATTGTTGAACGTCATTTCGGGACTGGCGTCCTGCCAGCGCGGAAGCGTGACGTTATTTGGCCGCGACATCACCAAGGCGCCGGCATACGCAATCGCGCGGCTCGGGATTTCGCGCACATTCCAGCATATCCATTTGGTCGACGATCTCTCTGTGCTCGACAATATCGCGGTGGCCCGCGCCGGCATCGACGGCGGTGGATTGTTGCAAGCTATCGGCACGGTCGGACGCGATCGACAGCTCGAGAAAGCGCGCGGGATCGCGCTGGCGGCCGCGGAGCGTCTGGGCATTGCCAATGTTGCGATGGAGCCGTGCGGCAAGCTTCCTTACGGCACGCGACGGCGCGTCGAGGTGGCGCGCGCGCTCGCGACCGCACCGCGCCTCGTGCTCCTCGACGAGCCGGCGGCCGGCCTCAACGAACACGAGCAAAAAGATCTGGCGAACCGCATTCGCTCCTTCGCCGCCGAGGGCATCACCGTTCTGGTCGTCGAGCACAATCTGGTGTTTCTCGCCGCGCTGGCAGAGCGCTTGATCTGTCTTGATCGCGGCAAGGTGATCGCCGCCGGATTGCCTGAAGCGGTGCGCCGCGAGCCGGCCGTGATCGAAGCCTATCTCGGGCTCGAAGCCGATGTCGCCGAACTCTCGCTGGCAGCCCCGTCATGAGCGCGCTGTTGAACATTGAGAGCCTGTCGGTCGCCTACGGGCAGGTGTCCGCGCTCCGGGATGTGTCGATTTCGGTGGGGGCCGGCGAAGCAGTGGCGCTCGTCGGCGCCAACGGCGCCGGCAAATCGACGCTGTTCAAATCGATCGTCGGCTTCCTGCGGCCAAGGAGCGGCCGGCTGCAATTTCTCGGAAGGGACATGAGCGGCGTCAGCCCGGAACGGCGCGCGCGCCTCGGCCTCGGCTATGCGCCTGAGGGACGCCGGGTGTTTCCAGGAATGACGGTGCGCGAAAATCTCGAGGTCGCCGTTTTCGCGAGCAAAGCCGAACGCGGGCAAAGGCTTCAGCGCGCCTTCGCGCTGTTTCCGCAACTCGCCGAGCGCCACGCTCAATTGGCGTGGCAATTGTCGGGCGGACAGCAACAAATGCTCGCCATCGGCCGCGCACTGATGGGACGGCCGCGTTTGCTCCTGCTCGACGAGCCCTCGCTCGGCTTGTCGCCCAAACTTGCCGACGAGGTCTTGGCCGCCGTGCGGGTCATCATTCAAGACGGCACGGCCGTGCTGCTCGCCGAGCAGAATGTCAGAAAGGCCCTGACCTATTGCGAGCGCGCCTACGTTCTCGAAATCGGCAGGGTGGTTCTTTCGGGCGCCACCTCGGCTTTGCGCGACACGGAAGAGATCAGAAGAGCTTATCTCGGCGATTAGTGCGCGACGGTGTTGCGCGGAATCCCAATTTTATGCAGCTTCAAAGCGACCATGTGCGCCTTCTGCGGCTACCTATGTCACAATAAGCATGCGGGGCCGGAGAACATGCGAAGTGTGATTGCCGTCGTTCCAAGCGAATGCCAACCATTCTGCCATCCGAGTTTGGTACTTTCCGATGCCGAAAAAGTGTCATGTGCCAGCTAGTGGAAACGCTAGTTGGCATGGTCAGTGAGGATTTGATGAAGCGAAAAATTCTCATCATGGGCTTACCGGGAGCTGGCAAGACCACGCTCGCCAACACGTTGGCGCCGCTTTTGAATGCCGTCGTGTTCAACGCCGATGCCGTGCGGGCCAACCTTTCACGCGATCTGGGATTCAGCCACGAAGACCGTGTCGAGCACGCACGGCGCATGGGCTGGATGTGCGACCGCGTGGTCGAAGCCGGCAGCACGGTGATCGCAGATTTCATCTGCCCGACCGCCGAGACGCGCGCCGCGTTCGGAGCGGCCTTTACGGTTTGGCTCGATCGAATCGAAGAGGGCCGCTTCGAAGACACCAACCGTATGTTCCTGCCGCCGGATTGCTTTGATCTGCGGGTCACGCCCGAGGGCACGCCGCACTATTGGGCCGAGCGGGCTTTGGAAATGCTGCGCCCGCCATTCGACCCGCAGAAGCCGACCGCCTTATTCATTGGGCGCTACCAACCATTCCACGTCGGCCATCGGCGCCTCATCGAGGAGGGCTTGCGCAGGGTCGATCAGGTTTGCATTGGGGTACGCGACACGCACGGCATTGATCCAGGGAATCCGTTGCCCTTCTTTGCGCGTTTTCTACCCTTCACATCTGATGCTGGCTTGTCACGACGGCTGGCAATCGGATTAAGCCAATAACGCGCGATGCGGTCGAGCTTATTCATTTTTTGTACGTTGTCGGTTCAATTAGCGGCCTCGCTAACTGGTCCACTTTTGCGGCACGCGAATGCGGACGACACAGCCGGCCGCGCGGAAACGCAGCAGGCAATCATATCGGCGTGGCCGCATCCAAGCCTGGACACCTACCCGGTCGAGTTCAGTATCGGCGGAATCCATTACCGCATTCCCCGTAACTACCTTACAACAATGGAGAACTGGAAAGGTGGGCCGCAATATATCGTAACTGTCGCGGTCAACCTCCCCGATCTGAAGCCGTATTCAACAGAAACACTTCCTTGCTTTACGACCAAAGCGCCTGAGCGCCCGCCGGGGTGCGAACTACTCTCTTTCAGAATAAACGTCCCTGGCGGGCCTCCCGCGGAAGAAGTGTGTTTCAAAAATATAGAGAATTTTTTCACAGCCAGTCCCCAACGAGCGGGCCGGCTGGCCTCGAGAAATACGAATTTGGCCCGCCGGACGCGCGCACAGAAGTCTACAGAAAAATCGAAGACGGCAGGACGCGACTGTACTTCTGCCACTACGTTGGGACCGGGCGCGAACGTAACGGACTTTGCCAGCCGGACAGTGACAGCGCGGCGTCGGGCGCAGAAATCAAGTTCTTTTTCAGTCCAAAGCAGCTGAACGAAATTGCGGATATCGACGCGAATATCCGGAAACTCGTTGAAGGCTTCACCGTATCGGGCGATCAAAAATGACTCAGGTTCCGCTACAGCAAAGCACGATCACTCTGATCGAGACAGCTATAAATCAAGGTCCTGAAGCAAACAACGCAAATTACTTTGCTGCGGGCGCCAGTCTTGATTCGACAGTCACAGCCATACCGGGTGAAAGGTTGACCACGTTCCAAGTTCTCATCGCACAGGGTCTTGGGTGAGGAAATATAAATCGACGGTCGTTGCGTCGGCAGGAGCAGACAATGTACGAAACCAGGTTCATGAAGCGCGTCCTCGATTTGTCGCAACAGGGCATGCAGACCGGCCATGGCGGACCGTTCGGCTGTGTGATCGTCAAGGACGGCATCGTCGTCGGCGAGGCGCACAATGAAGTGTTGTCGAGCAACGACCCGACGGCGCATGCCGAACTGCTGGCGGTGCGGCGCGCCAGCGGAAAGCTCAAGACGTTCAACCTGAGCGGCTGCGAGCTCTATACCAACGGCGCTCCGTGCTGCATGTGCATGTCGAGCATGCTTTGGGCACGCGTCGATCGCGCTTATTACGTCCTGTCGATGGAGGATTCCCGTGCCATCGGTCTCGGCGACGAGCCTTTTTACCAAGAGCTCGCCCGGCCGCTCGATCAACGCCAGATCGTCCCGATGATCCAGGAGCCCGAGCTCAGGGAGCAGGCCCGCGCCGTGTATGAGCTATGGGCCAAGAAGCCGGACAAGATCCAATTCTGAAAAACCGCAACCGCCGATCTTGCGGGCGAGCGGGTTTTTGACGGGAGAGTTGCCGGCGCGCTGTACGACCTAAGGCCAAGCCCTCTCGCCTTGACCATAACCTTCAGGTTGCGTAGCGTTCTCAAAGACCTAGCGCACGCAATCACCGCATGACACGAAGGGTTCTCACAAACCCGCTAGGTCGTGCGCGATACTTTTTCATCAGGGGAGGTTTGAGATGGAATTCACTCGACGTTCCTTCGGGCTTGCCGCCGCCAGCGCGGCACTTCTCCCGGCGTTGCCGGCTGCCGCCAAAGAAGCGCTGGCCGGCGCGCAGGCGCCCGGCATCTACCGTTTGAAGGTCGGCGCGCTTGAAGTCACGGTCCTCAACGATGGCTCGGCCGCACTTCCGACCAAATATTTCTCGGGCGACGCGGAAGGCGCCGCGAAATTGCTGGAGAACGCGTTTGTTGCCTCCAAAGAAATGGCGCCCACCACCTTCAATGAATGGCTGATCAACACTGGCGACAAGCTCATCCTGGTGGATACCGGCTATTCGAGTGCGATCGGTCCGATGGCCGGCAAACTGCCGAAGGTATTGGCAGCCGCCGGAGTGAATCCAGCCGATATCGACGCCGTCGTCATCACCCACATCCATCCGGATCACTGCAACGGCTTGTTGACGACCGACAAACAGATCGCGTTCCCGAACGCCACCGTACATGTCAATGGCGACGAGTTCGCCTGGTGGCTGGAAGGCGATATCAAGGTTCCCGAGGGCAAGCCGTTCTTCAAAGACCTGTTTGAAGGCGGCCGCGCGGCCTTCAAACCTTACATTGACGGCAAGCGGGTGCAGACCTTCAAGGACGGCGCCGAGCTCGCCCCTGGCGTGACGGCCGTGACGGCGCCCGGTCACACCGTCGGCCATACGATGGTGCGGATCGCCAATGGCGACGGCCAATTGCTGATCTGGACCGACATCGTTCACAGCACGGCGCTGCAATTCCCCGAGCCCGAGCGGGGGATTGCCTTCGATCTCGAGCCGCCGAAGGCGATCGCGACACGCAAGAAGGTAATGGACATGGCGGCGACTGACCGGCTGCTGATCGCCGGTACGCACATCGGCTTCCCCGGCGTCGGCCATGTGGCGAAGGCCTCGTCCGGCTATGCCTTCGTACCGGTCCCGTGGAATGCGAATCTTTAATACGCAGGGTCGCGACTAAAGCATGAGCGCGGAAGCGGCACCGCTTCCGCGCTTCCTGACCGCAAGGTCGGCAACGAAAAAAACGGCGCACAAAAAAGCGCCGCCCAGGGAGGATCATATGCAACGCTTGTGGCTCGTTGCGCTTGCCGCATTGTCGGTCGCCGCAACTGAACCTGCCAGGGCGCAGGTTTCCGACGACGTCGTGAAGATCGGCGTCCTCACCGACATGTCCGGTCCATCATCGGCCGCGGACGGCCCCGGCTCGGTCGCCGCCGCGCAGATGGCGGTCGACGATTTCGGCGGCACCGTTTTGGGCAAGCCAATCCAAATCATTTCTGCCGATCATCAGATCAAGCCGGACATCGCCGCCGGCATCGCCCGGCAATGGTACGACCGCGATCATGTCGACCTGATTGTCGACGTGCCGGTCTCGGCGGTGGGTCTTGCAGTGCAGAACGTCGCCAACGAGCGCAAGCGGCTGCTGATCGTGCACTCGACAGGCACCGCCGATTTCCACGGTAAATTCTGTAACCCCTACGCCTTGCAGTGGGTGTTCGACACACGCGCGCTTGCGGTCGGCACCGCGCAGGAAGTGACCAAGCGCGGCGGCAAGAGCTGGTTCTTCCTCACCGCCGACTATGCCTTCGGGCACGCGCTCGAGCGCGATGCCTCGGCGGTGATCGTGCAGAACGGCGGCACCGTGGTCGGCTCGGTGCGGCATCCTTTCGCCACGCCTGATCTCTCCTCCTTCCTCCTGCAAGCACAGGCCTCGAAGGCGAAAATCATCGGTATCGCCTCCGGCCCGCCCGACAACATCAACGCGATCAAGCTCGGCGGCGAGTTCGGCATTTTCCAAGGCGGCCAGCAGATGGCCGGCCTTTTGGTGCTGATCACCGACATCCATGCGCTCGGGCTCAAGGCCGCGCAGGGGCTCGTGCTGACCACGTCGTTCTATTGGGACATGGACGATGAGACCCGCGCCTGGTCGAAACGCTACTTCACCAAGATGAACCAGATGCCGTCGATGTGGCAGGCCGGCGTCTATTCGTCGGTCATCAGTTATCTGAACGCCGTGAAAGCCGCGGGCACCGACGATCCACTGAAGGTCACTGCGAAAATGCGCGAAAGCCCGATCAACGATTTCTTCGCCCGCAACGGCAAGCTGCGCGAGGACGGGCTGATGGTGCACGACCTCATCCTCGTGCAGGTGAAAAAGCCGGAAGACTCGAAATATCCATGGGACTATTACCAGATCCTCACGCATATTCCGGGCGAGCAGGCATTCGGACCGCCTAATCCCGCTTGCCCGCTGGTCAAGCAATGATCGCCGCCGCTGGCGGCGTCTGAACGCGTGCGGACATAGGATAGGTGCCAACATGGCGCACTAGAGCAGGAGACAAAAAGCCCTGCCCTGCGCGCGCTTGTCGGGTGTTTCGATCTCTAACATCTGGCGGCGGAATTTCTCGACGGCACGCCGGTGCGCGGCCGCCGCGCCCGCTTCCGTGGCTTCACGTCCTATCCGGTAAGCTTGGGGCGGCTAGGCTAACGCAAGCGCGCGCATTTCAGCACGCACACGGCGCGCCTTGCGCCAGCGAAGATAACGGAGCGTCATGCGCTCGGTGGCCGTTTTGAGCGAGGAGACGAAGCCGAGAAGCATCAGCGCCGCCCACAGCATCCAGCTGGCGACGTCGAAGGCGCTGACCGCAAGCATGATGGCGCCGCGGCCGAGGAGCTTGATGATGGCGCGGGTCTTGCCGCCTTTGGCGGCCGACAGCCGCGCCAAGCGTGACACATCGCGCGGCTGCTCGGCGATCTTGAGGCTGTCGAGCGCCGCTTGTGTGCCGGCCTTGGTTTCGATCCGTCCGACATCGCCGACCAGATCGACCAGGCCGCCGGCCTTTTCGACCTTGACCGCGTCGCGCGCGACGCGAACGGCGAGAACCGGATTGAGCCGGCCACTGCGCCGCGCGACCTTGGCGAGCGTCAGACCGATCCGCTCCGGCGCGCCGAGGCCTACCGAGACGTAGGTGCCGGCGGTGACGGCAATGCCGACGCCGGCGAGACCGAGAATCCAAGGATCGGCCGGCTGGCCGAGCAGGTAGTGCGTTCCCTCGCGCGCGGCATCGCGGAGGTCGCCGAAGACAAAGAGATCGCCGACCGCCGTGCCGGCGAGACTCGCCAGATCGGTGGGCTCGCCGCTCCAAAATCCCTTCACAAAGCGGCCGGCCGTGTGTGTCGCCGATGCCGCATCTGTCTGCGCGGTTTTCACCTTGTCGGCGAGTGCAGGATCGACCGCGAGCCCGCGCTCAGCCGAAAGATCGAGAAAGCTTTGCGCCAAGTCGATATCGCCGGCGGCGAGCGCCGTGCCGATTTCGCGTTCCGTGACCGCGCGCGTGAGCACGTCGTCGAGCGCCCGGTCGGTGATCTTGACCGGATCGTCGGCGGCAAACTGCTCCGCGCGCTCGAACGCATTCCATCCAACCGGAATCGCCGCACAGCCCAAAACGAGCGCGCAAAAAAGCGCAAAGGCCGGCTGCCGCAACTGCCGGCCAATCTGACCCAACGCTCGCACGACCACGTTCGCTTTCCGCATGCCTAAATACATAGCAGGCATTTGCGGCTTTTTGAGAATGAATTGTCTGAGAGTGAATTTCCTCGCTCCCAAAGACCGCACCCACACGCCGATCGCATCCGCAGAAGCCCTTCTGGTACCATTCAGAACCGCTAGGAATCTGTGCTTTCGGCCGCTATGGTGCCGCCCGGTTAACACGGATATGGGCATGGCCGAGACGATCGTTCCGCATTTTCACAACGACCTGGGCGTTCCGGTGATCGAGATCGGCGCCAAAGAATTCATGTGCGTCGGCGCGATGCCGCCCTTCGATCATCCGCACGTCTATTGCGACATGGGCGGCGACAATGAGTTTGTCTGCCCTTATTGCTCGACGCTCTATCGCTACGATCCCTCGCTCGCCTCGAACGCGGCACGCCCGGCGGAATGCGCGTTGCACGACGCCGCCTGAGCGTTCGCGAGGAGATTTGCCCTGACGTCCCCGCGCACTGTCATTGTCGCGGGGGCCGGAATCGGCGGCTTGACGGCAGCGCTGGCGCTTGCCCGTAACGGTTTTCGGGTCGTGGTGCTGGAGCAGGCCGCGCGCCTTGAAGAAACCGGCGCCGGCATCCAGCTTTCACCCAATGCTTCCCGTATTCTGATCGATCTTGGGCTCGCCGACCGCTTGCGCCCGGTGGTGACAGTGCCGACGGCGCTGCGCGTCTTGAGCGCAGCCAGCGGGCACGAGATCGTGCGCATGCCGCTGACCGGCGCCGAGGAGCGTTACGGCGCACCTTATTGGGCGATCCACCGCGGCGACTTGCAGGAGGCGCTGGCGTCGGCTGCTTCCCGGCAACAAGGCATCACCGTCAAACTCGGACTGCGGGCGGAAGATTTCACCACCCATCGCAACGGTATCAGCGTGTTGACGCATGGCGGCGCCGGCACGATGGACGAGCACGGCATGGCGCTGATCGCCGCCGATGGTCTGTGGTCGCAGGCACGCGTGAGGCTTGGCCACACCAAGCCGCCGCGCTTTTCCGGCCGGGTCGCCTGGCGGGGGCTTGTGCCGGCGCGGCTGGTTGCGCCCGAATTCCGCGAGCCGCTCGTCCATCTATGGCTTGGGCGCGACGCGCACTTTGTGCACTATCCGGTCAAGGCCGGCGCCGTCATCAATCTCGTGGTCATCACCAGCGACCGCTGGCATCAGCCGGGCTGGAGCGAGCCCGCAAACCGGGCGGAGCTGATACCGCGGCTCGCGGCCGAGGCCTGGGCGCCGCCGGCGCGCGCCCTCGTCGGCCTGCCCGAGGCTTGGCTGAAATGGGCCCTCTATGAACGCCGCCCGATCCGGCGCTGGTCGAAGGGGCCGGTGGCGCTCCTGGGCGATGCCGCGCACCCCATGTTCCCCTTTTTGGCGCAAGGCGCCGGCATGGCGATCGAGGATGCGGCCGTAGCCGCTCAATGCCTGGCGCGTACGCCGGAGGATCCGACCAGCGCGCTGCGAAGCTACGCGGCAATCCGCCGGGCACGCACACGAAGGGTGCAGCGGATGGCGGCCCGAAACGGAACGATCTATCACCTGGCAGGACCCTGGGGCTTCCTGCGCGATCGCGTCATGCGGGCGATGGGCGGACCGCGCCTGCTGCAGCACTACGATTGGATCTACGACTGGCGGCCGCCCGCCGGGTGAGACGCCGCCGGAACATTTGATCCATCGGAGGGTTCCCCTTGCAGCCTCCCTCATGAGCGGGGGGAATTGCTGGGAAAGGAGTGCCCTTCCATGTGTGACTACAGCTTGCATCTTGTCGCTTCCCGCCCTGCAGCGGTTGGTGACAAGCTCGTCAGCACCGATTTCGCCCGATCGATCACTCGCGGATTTGCCGCCGTCGGCGATCCCGACACGGCCGTATGCCTGCTTCCCGGCACCGAGCTGGCATTTGAAGACAATGTTACCTACGACCGCGCGTTCAGTCTGTTCGGCAGGGCTCGCGTCGGCCACAAGGTCGCCCGCTTCCGCCAGATCAACATGGAAGACCCGAACGTGCATCACGACGCACTCGAGTTTCCCGGCGGACAGATCGTTCTGCTGACGCGGCTGACACCCGGTCAATGCGCCACCGTGCTGCAGATGCCGGCCACCGGCCATGCGCACGATCATCCGATTTCGGAAGCGACCGGGCAGGTACGGCCCGAATTGATCGGCCGCTGAACGGCGCGGACCGCTGATTTCGCCTGAAGGGCGGCGGAGCGCCCGTTCCGCCGCTCGGAGGAATTTTGATAGTGGCGCGCTCGGCGAGATTCGAACTCCCGACCCTCAGATTCGAAATTTGATCCGCCTGCTTCGCACACTTTCAGGTCAACGGCTCGATCCTTTGCCGGTTACCTTTCGCCAGATCACCGCGATCGCCCAGACCGCCAATGCGGGAAAGATGATTGCCATTGGTAACCATGGCGGCACCGCATTGAACACCCATGTTATCGAGCCGATCGCAGTTTGCTGCCCGTAATGCTCGATCAGCTTTGCGATGATCGTTTCGATGAAGTCAGTCACGGGGTGACGGCCTCATTGTGTCTATCGGCAAGCTAACGCATTCAAAATAAGGACGAAGTATTTGATATCATTGGCGCGCTCGGAGAGATTCGAACTCCCGACCCTCAGATTCGAAGTCTGATGCTCTATCCAGCTGAGCTACGAGCGCCGCGGCCGGCACAATAGCGGCTTGGCTATTCCGTTCAACATGTGGCGCGCAGCGCGGCGCTATTCGCGTTCTGGTAGCCTCCCGGTCATGCCGTCAGGACAAGGCCGCTATTCGCCCTGGCCATGTCGGATCGGAAACCCGCCAAGGGTGCGGCAGGTTGTCAGAGGACACCGCAAGGAGGTCCCACATGTCTGATTACCGCGATCCGAACGACCCGATGTTTGGGAACAGAGGATATGAGCCGGCCGACCGCACCGGCACGAGCTGGGGGTGGATTGCCGGCGCCGTGTTCCTGGTCATCGTCCTGGCGTTGGCCTTTGGTGTGGGACACGAGCCAAGCCGTGTCGCATCGAACAACGCCACGCCTCCGCAGACCATGGCACCGGCGGCGCCCTCTCCGATGCCCGGCTTGACGCCGCCGCCGTCGCAAGCGCCCAACCGGCCATAGCCCGCACGCGACGCACTGGAGCGGCCTCCTGTGGGGGGCCGCTTTTTTGTTGGGACAAGCCGGAAAACGCGGAAACCGATTTGGCAAACGCGAATTGTTGGACAAGGACACCAGTAAGGGGATGGTTGACATGACTTCCTCGGATCCAAGCGGGCTCCGCGGAGCAGGCGCGATTACGCTCTTCACGCTCGCCTCGGCGGTCGTGCTCGGCATCGTCTTCTACGGCCTCAATAGCGGCGAAGCCTCGGGGCCACCCGCTCAAAGCGCGCATGCGCCTGCTGGCGGGAGTTCCGGCGCGGCCGCGCCTTTAGCACCACGCACCAACGAAGACGGGGTAAAAGGATGACGACGTTCTCAGACGACACGGCACGAGCCGTGCGGCCGGCGCTCGCCAATCCGAGGAATGCGCGCCCGATCACGCTCGTCCCGCTCAAGGGCGGCGGGCCGCGGCGCGAAATCCAGCCACCGAAATACCGGCCAGCCACGCGGCGCTGGCACGCGCCTTCCTATTTGTCGAAGGCGGGGTCGACCGGTACGCGATAGCCATTGGCGAGCCGGTTGGTCTCGTTCGCCATGCCGACAACCGCCATCAGCTCGCCGAACATGGCCTCGCTCATCCCCGCCTTGCGCGCGGCCGCGCCATGGCTGGCGATGCAATAGCCGCAGCCATTGGTCACGCTGACCGCGAGATAAATCATCTCTTTGGTCACCGCATCGAGCGCGCCCGGCGCCATGATCTCCTTGAGGCTCTGCCACGTGCGTTTCAGCGTGGCGGGATCGTGCGCGAGATATTTCCAGAAATTGTTGACGTCCTTGATCTGCCGGCTGTGCTTGATGTCGTCATAAACGGCGCGGACCTCCGGCGAGGCGTCGGCATAGTCGATCGGTTGCATGGCCATGCGTGGCGTTTCCTCATTCAGCTAAGCATGCGCATCATCCATCCACGAAAGCACGGACGGCGGCGAGCGCACCCTCGCGCAGCGCACGACGATGCGCAATGTCGGCTATGGTCTCGACAGATTATGCTTGAAAGGCAACCGAAAATCAGTCCGCGGTTTTCGGACAAGCGCGGTCGGCGATGCGCGAGTCGCAGACGCTTACCTTTCTGAGATAGCCCATCCAGCGCGTGATCTGCTCTTTGCTCGGCTCGAATTTGAACGCCTTTTGCACGAGGTAGAAGCTGTCATTGCCCTGAACGGCCTTGAACCAGGTGATCTCGGGCTTGCCGGTACCCGGATTCTTCGGGCAGCTCAGCAGCCACACCAGCGTCGGGTAGCCGTTCTCGGGAGCGTCGGCGACGGTGTGCGCCTCCTCGGCGTCAGGGCAAGCAGCGCGCCAACGCTTCACCATGTCATCCATGAATTGCTGCGGCGTCGCTTTGAGCCCGAAGAAGACCTGAACCGTCACCATCTCCGTCCAGTTCTCGACGGTTTCCTTGGCCGGCACGAATTCGGTCATCAGCATGTCGGGTTTTTTGTCGCTGAAGCCCACCTTGTAACGGGGCGGCGCCGTCACCAGCAGGTTTTCATTCTCCAGATCGGCCCTGGCAGCCGACGCAACAAAAACAGCGAGGATGACCACCCCTTGCAATAACGCCGCTCGCATTCTCGTCATGGTTCAGATTTCCGCGCTGGCTTTGCGCATTGTGGATGGTGTCAAGGCGCCGGCACATTCGCACGGCAACTCTGTGGAATCCGTAAAACTCTTGTGAAAATTCCGACTATTTGCCTGCGCCGCGCAGTTGTGCGAACCGGCCGGCCGCCGAGCCGCACGATCGCGCCTCGCGAACCAGCTCAGAGCAACGACCACGTCTTGGAGAGCGCGCGGACCTTCACGATTCCGTCGGCGTATTTCGGGTGTTGCTGCCGGACGGTCGCCAGATACGATCCATACATGGAAAAAATCTGGTCGGCGGGATTCTGCAACAAAGCGAAGGCGGCATTGTTGTCGCACAACGACTTGTCGACACACGAATAGGCTTCGTCGAAGAAGAGGACGAGCCGCGAAAGTGCGATCTGCGTTTCGTCGGTTTGCAAGAGTGAGGCCGCCAATTGGCTCAATCCCGCAAAGTCGTCGTTCTTTAGAAGCCCGTCGGCTTGCGTCGATTTTTCATTCCACCGCGTGACCAACAGGCTAAAATCTTTTTGCAGGCCGTCGCCGCGAAAATCCCTGTAGAAATCGAAAGTCCGGTTCACGCGGTTTGCCTGCTGCGACGCGTAGTAGCCGTATAGCCCAATCGGGATTCCGAGAATGGTCGTGATCGCGACCAGATAGGACAAGAGCCTAGCCAGGACATCGCCGCGAGAGCGCCAAGGCGCATCATCAGTCCGAGACGCATCATCAGTCCGCGGCGTATCGTCAGTTTCTGACATTGCAATACGACGGCGGATGCGCCGCCTTGCAGGGGTTGACCACGAGGATGTCCTTCGGAACGCGGCCAGGTGCCGATTTTGACTCCGCCGCGGCGCCGCCGGGCGCCCGCGTGTCCTCCGGCTTGGACGTCTCTTGTGCGTTGGCGGCGGCCGACCAAATCGCCGGCGCCGCGAGCGACACCGCCCACAACAACGTCAGCAAAGCGTATCGCGAAACGCGCATCGTCGCCTCCCGATATAAGCCGAACCTAGCGAGCCGGCGGGAGGGCTGCAACAAACGGTATTTGTATTACTTTGATCGCAAAACGCTGCTTTGACGGTGGCGCGCGTTCCGCCTCTTGACGGCTAGCGCATTACGGCTTCGCGCAGGTTTCGTCACCGCCGGCGGCCGCGCCATAATTCTTGCCGGCGGCCGGCCGGATACAGACGTACCAGTCCTTCGCGCCGGCCGGGATCGTCTGCGTGCAGGTGATGCTCGCCGTGCCTTCCGGCACGGCGAAGCGGCATGTCACGGTACATGACGCCGGCTGCAGATTGGGATTGCTGGTCTTCACAATGACCGACGTTTTGTCGGGCGACAGCGTGCAGGTGAAAGCCGCCGCCGGGGACGCGGCCGCCAGCGTCATGACCATAAGTGGAAAAACGTACCCGCGCATCGTGCCCCTCGCCTCGCGTAACCTATGCTACGCGCTTGCCGGCCGCCAATTCACCAAAAATACGCCGACGACGCAGACCGCCATGCCAACGAGCGCCAGCGGCGCGAGCTTCTCACCAAACAGCGCGAACGCCATCAGCGCGGTCACCGGCGGCGTCAGATAAAAGAGGCTGACCACGCGCGTCGCCGCCGCGTGGCGGATCATGAAATAGTAGAGCCACACCGCACCGAGCGACAGCACGACAATGAGATAAAGCAGTGCGAGCACAAAGTCCGGCGTCCAATGCACGACGCGCGTCTCGAAGGCGAAGGCGCCGGCGCCAAACAGAGCGGCCGCCGCTGTGTATTGGATCAGGAGCGCCGGCCGCCAATCGATGCCGCCACCGAAGCGCTTCTGATAAAGCGTGCCGACCGTGATGCCGATAAGCCCGATGGTGATGGCCGCCCAGGCGAGCGGCGTCGCTTCGCCCGCCGTGGCTTTGTCGCGCAGCACCAGATAGACGCCGACAAGTCCGAGCGCGAGGCCGAGCCACTGCCGCACGCCGACGCGCTCGCCGAGCCAGCGATGGGCGATAGTGGAGGTCAGAAGCGGCTGCAAGCTGACGAACAGCGCCGCAAGCCCTGCGGGCAGGCCATGGCCGATCGCGACGAACACGCCGCCGAGATAAAGCCCGTGCACCATGAGCCCGGTCGCCATGCTGTGGCGGAAGCCTGCGGCATTCGGCCATTTCGGCCGCGTCAGCGCGACGATGATGCCGAGGACAACGAGCACCCCAAGCATGCGGAGCGCGAGATAGGTCAGCGGCTCGGCATAAGCGAGGCCGAATTTGGCGCCGATAAAGCCGGACGACCAAAGAAGCACAAACACGGCCGGCGCCGCGAAGACGGCGGCCTCCTCCAAGGTTCGCGGCATTGTTCTTGGCCCGGCGGCAAGGTGATACGTGCCGGTCTAACTAG
>CAVREN010000055.1:0-81057 GCA_963720115.1 uncultured Alphaproteobacteria bacterium | reverse complement strand
CACGGCTTGTCGCTGTTCGGCGATCTGAAATATCCGCCGAACTTTCCGCACTTCGACTATGTCGATCCGGCGGCGCCGAAAGGCGGCGCGGTGCGCGAAGCGGTGATCGGGACTTTCGACAATTTCAACACCGTCGTCAGCGGCGTCAAAGGCGTGGAGGCGGCCGGCGTCGAATTTATCTACGACACGCTCCTGGTCTCGGCGCTCGACGAAGTCTCGACCGGATACGGCCTGCTTGCGGAAGCGGTCAGCCACCCGGAGGATTTCTCCTCGGCCACCTACCGGCTGCGCAGCGAACCGCGCTGGCATGACGGCAAGCCGGTGACGGCGGAGGACGTGATCTATTCCTTCGAGGTCTTCAAGAAGAACAATCCGCGTTACGCGGCCTATTATCGCCATGTGGTGAAGCTGGAAAAAACCGGCGACCGCGAGGTCACGTTTACCTTCGACGGCCCGGGCAATCGCGAATTGCCGCAGATCGTCGGCCAGCTCCATGTCCTGCCCAAGCATTATTGGGAAGGCGCCGACAAGAACGGCAAGAAGCGCGACATCACCGCGACCACGCTCGAGCCGCCGCTCGGCTCCGGGCCCTATCGCATCAAGGATTTCCAGCCCGGCCGCAACATCGTGTTCGAGCGGGTGAAGGATTACTGGGGCAAGGATCTCAACGTCGCGATCGGCACCTATAATTTCGAAGAGCTGCGCTTCGAATATTTCCGCGACACGACGGTCGCGCTGGAAGCGTTCAAGGCCGATACGATCGATTGGCGCACCGAAAACAGCGCCAAGAACTGGGCGACTGCTTACGACTTCCCGGCCGTGAAGGAAAAGCGCGTCATCCTCGAAGAATTTCCGATCAACAGTTTCGGCATCATGCAGGCCTTCGCCTTCAATATCCGCCGGCCGAAATTCCAGGACCCGCGGGTGCGGCTTGCGTTCGACTACGCGTTCGATTTCGAGGAGATGAACAAGCAGATCTTCTTCGGACAATACACGCGCATCGCCAGCTTCTTTCAGGGCACCGAGCTCGCGTCGAGCGGCTTGCCGACCGGGCGCGAGCTCGAGATCCTGGAAAGGGTGCGCGACAAGGTCCCGCCTGAAGTTTTCAGCAAGCCTTTTTCCAATCCGGTCGGCGGCAATCCGCAGGCGGTGCGCGACAATCTGCGCGAGGCGGTGCGGCTGTTCAAGGAAGCGGGTTACGAGGTGCGCAACGGCAAGCTCGTCGACGCCAAGACCGGCGAACCCTACACGGTCGAGTTCCTGGCCGCCGAGCCGAGCTTCGAGCGGGTGTTCCTGTTCTACAAGCCTTCGCTCGACCGGATCGGAATAACGGTGACGGTGCGCACCGTGGACGAGGCGCAGTATGAGAACCGGCTGCGCAACTGGGATTTCGACATTCTCACCCAATCCTGGGGTGAATCGCTGTCGCCCGGCAACGAGCAGCGCGGCTATTGGGGATCGCAGGCTGCCGACCAGTCCGGCTCCCAAAACGTCGTCGGCATCAAAAATCCGGCGGTCGATGCGATGATCGACGAGGTCATTTTCGCCAAGAGCCGCGAGGATCTCGTCGCCGCGACGCACGCGCTCGACCGCGTGCTGTTATGGAATCACTACGTCGTGCCGCAATGGACCTACGGCAAGAGCCGTACCGCCCGCTGGGACCGCTTCAGCCATCCCGCCGAGCTGCCGAAATACGCCTCGCCGGCTTTTCTCACCGTGTGGTGGTGGGACGCGGAGAAGGCGGCCAAGACCGGGAACCGGCAGTGAACTGGCACTCGCACCAAGCGTCATTCCGGATCGCCGTGCCAGCGGCAAGTCCGGAATCCATAGCCGCCGCCCTCGCGGTATTTCGTCCGGTGGTGGTTATGGATTGCGGGCTCGGCTCTTTCGGGCCGCCCCGGAACGACTCCAGAGAATGATCGCGCCGCCATGACCAGGGTGACCCGCCGCCGCGTTCTTACGCTCACCGCCGGCGTCGCGGCCGCCGCCGCGGTTGGCGGCGCGAAGGGCGCCCGCGCGGCGGACGTGATCGAAGCGCACGGCCTATCGGCTTTCGGCGACCTCGCCTACCCGGCCGATTTTGCGCATTTCAGCTACGTCGATCCGCAGGCGCCGAAAGGCGGCACCTTCTCGCAAATCGGACCGTCGCGGCAATTCAATCAGAATTTCCTCACCTTCAATTCGCTCAACAGCTACATCCTCAAGGGCGACGCGGCGCAGGGGATGGAGCTGACCTTCGCCACGCTGATGGTGCGCTCGGGCGACGAGCCGGATGCGATGTACGGGCTCGCCGCCGCGAAGGTTCGGCGCTCGGCCGACGGGCTGACCTACAAATTCTTCATCCGGCCGGAAGCCAAATTCCACGACGGCACGCGGCTCACCGCACCGGACGTCGCCTTCTCGCTCAACATGCTCAAGGAGAAGGGCCATCCGATCATCACGCAGCTCTTGCGCGATTTCACCGGCGCCAAGGCTGACGACGACGAGAGCGTGGTCGCGACGTTCGCGCCGAACCGCGCGCGCGACGTGCCGCTGTTCGTCGCCGGCCTGCCGATCTTCTCGCGCGCCTATTACACGAAAAAGCCGTTCGACGAATCGACCCTCGACACGCCGCTCGGCTCCGGCCCCTACAAGGTCGGCCGCTTCGAGGCCGGCCGCTTCATCGAATATGAGCGCGTGAAGGACTGGTGGGGCGGCGATCTGCCCGTTGCGCGCGGCCAGAACAATTTCGATGTCGTGCGTTACGAATACTACCGCGATCGCGAAGTCGGCTTCGAAGGCTTCACCGCCGGCAGCTACCTGTTCCGCGAGGAATTCACCTCGCGCACCTGGGCGACGCGCTACGACTTCCCGGCGTTCAGGGTCGGCCGCGTCAAACGGGACATCATTCCCGACAAGACTCCGTCCGGCGCGCAGGGCTGGTTCATTAACACGCGGCGCAAGAAATTCGCCGATCCGCGGCTGCGCGAGGCGCTGTGCTGCGCCTTCGATTTCGAATGGACCAACAAGACGCTGATGTGGGGCTCTTACGAGCGGACCATTTCGGTGTTTCAGAACTCCGACATGATGGCGAGCGGCAAGCCCGCCGCCGACGAGCCGGCGTTGCTCGAGCCGTTCCGCGGGCGCGTGCCCAACGAAGTGTTCGGCGAGCCCTATGCGCCGCCGGTTTCCGACGGCTCGGGCCAGGACCGCGCGCTGCTGCGCAAGGCCTCGCAGCTTCTCAAAGAGGCCGGCTGCGACGTCAAGGACGGCAAGCGCGTGCTGCCGGGCGGCGAGCCGATCGTCATCGAATTTCTGCTCGAGGAGCCGACCTTTCAGCCGCATCACATGCCCTTCATCAAGAATCTGGGCTTGCTCGGCATCGATGCGTCGCTGCGCCTGGTCGATCCGGTGCAATACCGCGCCCGCCGCGACGGTTTCGATTTCGATCTGACCGTCGATCGTTTCAGCCTATCGGACACGCCCGGCAACTCGCTGCGTTCGTATTTTTCCTCGCAGGCGGCGCCGCTGAAAGGCTCCAACAATCTCGCCGGCATGGCCGATCCGGCGATCGATTCGCTGATCGAAACGATCATCGCGGCGCCGTCGCGGCCGGCACTGGTGACCGCCTGCCGCGCGCTCGACCGCGTGATCCGCTCCGGGCGCTATTGGATCCCGCATTGGTACAAGCCTACCCACTGGATCGCCTATTGGGACGTGTTCGGCCGGCCGCCGGAACAACCGCGCTATTTCCGCGGTATTCCTGAAACGTGGTGGTATGACCGCGACAAGGCGGCGAAGAATCAGCGGGCGGGGTAGAATTTGTCTTCCCTCCACCTTGTGAGGGAGGGTGGGGATCGGGGTAGTGAAGTGAGACGCGGGCGACGACGCTCGCGATTGAAATTGGCCACCCCCACCCCTACCCCTCCCCACAAGGGGGAGGGGAAAATGATTGGACACGAATGAGCGCCTATATCATCCGCCGCATCCTGTTCATGATCCCGACCATCTTCGGGATCATGCTGGTATCGTTCGTCGTGGTGCAGTTCGCGCCCGGCGGACCGGTGGAGCGCGTCATCGCGCAACTTTCCGGTAACGATACCGGCGCAACCTCGCGCATATCCGGTTCCGCCGGCGGCGATTTCGGCTCGCGCGGCGCGCTGCAGAGCGGCGCGCAAATGGACGTCAATTCGAAATACCGCGGCGCGCAGGGGCTCGATCCGGCCTTCATCAAGAGCCTGGAAAAGCAATTCGGCTTCGACAAGCCGGCCTATGAGCGCTTTTTCCTGATGCTGTGGAACTATGTGCGCTTCGATTTCGGCAAGAGCTACTTCCGCGACGTGAGCGTGCTGCAGCTCATCAAGGAGAAATTACCGGTCTCGATCTCGCTCGGGCTGTGGATGACGCTGCTGAGCTATCTGATCTCGATACCGCTCGGCATCCGCAAGGCCGTGCAGGACGGCTCGCCGTTCGACATGTGGACTTCCGGCGTGATCATCATCGGCTACGCCATTCCGGGGTTCCTGTTCGCGATCCTGTTGATCATTCTTTTCGCCGGCGGTTCGTTTTTCAATATCTTTCCGCTGCGCGGACTGACCTCCGACGGCTGGGCGACGTTTCCGTGGTGGCAGAAGATCCTCGATTATTTCTGGCACCTGACGTTGCCGATCGTGTCGATGGCGCTTGCCGCCTTCGCCACCATGACGCTTCTGACCAAAAACTCGTTCCTGGAAGAGTTGCGCAAGCAATATGTTCTGACCGCGCGCGCCAAGGGCTGCTCGGAAACCCAGGTGCTGTATGGGCACATCTTCCGTAACGCGATGTTGCTGGTCATCGCCGGCTTTCCCGGCGCGTTCGTGAGCGCCTTCTTTGCCGGCGCGCTGCTGATCGAGACGATCTTCTCGCTCGACGGGCTCGGGTTACTCAGCTTCGAGAGCGTGCTCAATCGCGACTATCCGGTGGTATTCGCCAATCTCTACATCTTCGCGCTTGTCGGGCTCATCGTGAATCTGATTTCCGACCTGACCTATACCTGGATCGACCCGCGCATCGATTTCGAAACGCGGGAGGTGTGAGTTGGACGTCAAGACCCACGCTCACGCAGTCAGCAAGGATGGCAAGACCGCGCTCGTGCCGGGCCAAGTCAGTGGCCAAGTCACTCCGGACGCCGAACCCACCGGCCCGCTCGGGATCGAGCCGCCGCCCGGCCGCTTTGCGCTGTCGCCGCTCAACAAACGGCGCTGGCAGAATTTCAAGACCAACCGGCGCGGTTATTGGTCGTTGTGGCTTTTCCTGGTTTTGTTTTTCGTCACGCTGTTCGCGGAATTCATCGCCAACGACAAGCCGCTCTTTATCAGCTTCGCCGGCAAATCCTATTTCCCGGTGGTCTTCACCTATCCGGAAACGACATTCGGCGGCGACTTCGAAACCGCCGCAGATTATCGCGACCCCTATTTGCAGAAGCTGATCGCCGAGAAAGGCGGCTGGATGATCTGGCCGCCGATCCGCTATTCGTACTCGACGCACAATCTCGACCTGCCGACGCCGGCGCCATCGCCGCCGACCTGGATGCTGACCGAAGCGCAATGCAAATCGGTGGTCGAACGCAAGGGCCTGAAAAGCTGCAGCGACCTGGAATACAATTGGCTCGGCACCGACGACCAGGGCCGCGACGTGCTGGCGCAACTCATTTACGGCTTCCGCATCTCGGTGCTGTTCGGGCTGATCCTGACCATATTCTCGTCGATCATCGGCGTCGCCGCCGGCGCGGTGCAAGGCTATTTCGGCGGCTGGACCGACCTTCTGTTCCAGCGCTTCATCGAGATCTGGACCTCGGTGCCCGAGCTTTATCTGCTGCTGATCATCTCGTCGGTGCTGGTGCCTGGCTTCTTCGTGCTGCTCGGAATTTTGCTGCTGTTCTCCTGGGTGCGGCTGGTCGGATTGGTGCGCGCGGAGTTCCTGCGCGGCCGCAATTTCGAATATATCCAGGCGGCGCGCGCACTCGGCGTGTCCAATGCCGTCATCATGTTCCGGCATTTGCTGCCGAACGCGATGGTGGCGACGCTGACGTTCCTGCCCTTCATCATGTCGTCATCGGTGATGACGCTGACCGCGCTCGACTTTCTCGGCTTCGGTCTGCCGCCCGGCTCGCCCTCGCTCGGCGAACTGTTGTCGCAAGGCAAGGCCAACGTGCAGGCGCCCTGGCTCGGTCTGACCGGCTTCTTCACCGTGGCGCTGATGCTGTCGCTCCTGATCTTCGTCGGCGAAGCGGTGCGCGACGCATTCGATCCGAGGAAGACGTTTCGATGAGCGCACCCCTCCTCTCCATCCGCGATCTTTCCGTCGCCTTCGGCACGGGCGCGCGGCAAACACTGGCGGTCGATCGCGTCTCATTCGACATCGGCCAGGGCGAGACCATGGCGCTCGTGGGCGAATCCGGCTCCGGCAAATCGGTGACGGCGCTGTCGATCCTCAAGCTCCTGCCCTATCCGTCGGCGCATCATCCGTCCGGCAGCATCACCTTCAAGGGCCGCGATCTGTTGCCGCTCTCGGAGCGCGAAATGCGGAGAGTGCGCGGCGACGACATCACCATCGTCTTTCAGGAGCCGATGACCTCGCTCAATCCGCTGCACACGATCGAGAAGCAGATCGGCGAGATCCTGTTGCTGCATCGCGGGCTCACCGGCGCCGCCGCCCGGCGGCGGACTTTGGAAGTGCTCACGCAGGTCGGCATTCCCGAGCCGGAGACGCGGCTTGGCAGCTATCCGCACCAATTGTCCGGCGGCCAGCGCCAGCGCGTCATGATCGCCATGGCGCTCGCCAACGAACCCGACCTCCTCATTGCCGACGAGCCGACCACCGCGCTCGACGTGACCGTGCAGGCGCAAATTATCAAGCTGCTGCAAGACATCCAGAAGCGGCTCGGCATGTCGCTTCTGTTCATCACCCACGACCTCGGCATCGTGCGCAAGATCGCGCAGAAGGTCTGCGTGATGAAGGACGGCGAGATCGTCGAACAGGGCGAGGTCGCGCGCGTGTTTGCCGCGCCGGCGCATCCTTACACGCGCGCGCTGCTTGCCGCCGAGCCGAAGCCCGACCCGGCGCCGCCGCAGCCGAACGCGCCGATGGTGTTGCAAACGACCGACCTGAAGGTCTGGTTTCCGATCAAGCGCGGCGTGCTGCGCAAGGTGGTCGGACATATCAAGGCGGTCGACGGCGTCAGCGTCGAGCTGCGCAAGGGCGAGACGCTCGGCGTGGTCGGCGAATCCGGTTCCGGCAAGACCACGCTGGGGCTCGCGCTGCTGCGGTTGATCGCTTCGGACGGCCCGATCGTCTTCATGGGCAACCAGTTGCAAGGACTGCGCTTCAAGCAGATGCGGCCGTTCCGGCGCGACATGCAGATCGTGTTTCAGGATCCGTACGGCTCGCTCTCGCCGCGCATGTCGATCGACGACATCATCAAGGAAGGATTGCAGGTCCATCACCCCGCCATGCCCGAACGCGAGCGCGACGAGCGCGTCGTGCGTGCGCTCGCCGATGTCGGCCTCGACCCGGCTTGGCGCTTTCGCTTCCCGCACGAATTCTCCGGCGGTCAGCGCCAGCGCATCGCCGTGGCGCGCGCTATCGTGCTGGAGCCGACCTTCATCGTGCTCGACGAGCCGACCAGCGCGCTCGACATGCTGATCCAGTCGCAAATGGTCGATTTGCTGCGCGATCTGCAGAAACGCCGCGACCTGACGTATCTGTTCATCTCGCACGACCTGCGCGTGGTCGCAGCGCTGGCGAGCCGGCTGCTGGTGATGCGCCAGGGCAAGGTGGTCGAGGCCGGCGACGCCGCCACGCTGTTCAAGAATCCGCAGACCGACTATACGCGGGCGCTGTTCGCGGCCGCCTTCAATCTGGAAACCGCGCCGAGCGGCGTGGTGGCGCAATGATGCGGTTTGCGGCGATGGCGCGACTCGGAAACGTTACGGTCGTTGCGACGCTATTGCTTGCGATCGCTATCGCTTCCTTTGGCGCGGCGCTGGCGCAATCGCGCCGCGCCGCGAGCGAGGCCGAATATCCCTTGGTCGGCGATGAAGGACAGCGGTTACCCAACCACACGGTCAGGCTTTTGGGACCGATCGACCGCCTGCCCGGTGTGGTCGTGGTGGGAAATCCCAAGGGCAAGGAAACGTTGATCGAGTTCTACGACCTCAATTGCCCTTTCTGCCGGGTGGCGGCCGCCGATCTCGGCGAGATGCTCAAACATGACCACGAACTGCGGCTGGTGCTGGTGCCGTATCCGATCTTGGGCATCCCCTCGATCGGGGCCGCGCGCGTCGAACTCGCGGTGGCGAAACTTGGCACGCCCGAGCAGTTCTATGCGTTTCACCGCAAGATTTATGCGCAGCGCGGCACGACCGACGGCCTGCGCGCGCTGGAAGTCGCCGCCGGTTTGGGGTTGAACAAACAGAACCTGCTGGCGCTCGGCGATAGCGACCAGATCACCGACACGATGAAGAACCTCGTCAATCTCGGGACGTCGCTCGGGCTGGAGGCGACGCCGTCCTTCATCGCCGGCAATCTCGCGATCCTGGGCTATCCCGGACCGCGCGCGCTGCAGGCGATGGTCAGCGCGGTCGGCACCTGCGGCAAAGCCGTCTGCTGAAAAGAGGATGGGCCGACGCGAGCCGGAGCGATCGGCTCCGGCCCGCTGCGCGCGAGTAAGAGTTATTTCGGCGCCTGCATCGCGGTCTCGCCGGGCGGCAAAATGCGGAATGTGAAGATCGATACTTTCTCACCCGGCTTGAACGGGCCGGGGACCTCATTCTTCACCGGCGGAATGCTGCGCAGATACGCGACCACCGCCGCTACATCCTCTTTCGTCATGTAGGTGAACGCGGCGTAGTTCATGATCGGCGCCAATTGGCGGCCGTCGGGGCGCTTTCCGGTCGTAATCGCGGCGGCGATTTGTTCATCCGTCCAACCGCCGATGCCCGTTTCCTTGTCCGGCGTGATGTTGCGGCCATTGAATACGCCCAGGCCTGGAATTTCAAAACCGACATCCGATCCGCCGAGATAGCGAGCCATGTCCGGCTTGCCAAAGAAAAAACCCGGCGTGTGGCAGTCGTTGCAGCCGGCGACGACGACCAAATATTTTCCCCGGTCGATCTGCGATTCGGCCTGCGCGCGCGGCAGCAGCGCGAGCGCTGCGCCGGCGACGGTCAGGGCGGCTATGGCAACGGTAGCTGAACCTCGCATGAAGCATCTCCCCTCTTGCACGTTCGTTGTTGTCATGGCGCAGGCGACGTGACGTGCCTTGCGACATCCGTGCACGGTAGAGGTTATACGCAGACCGCCGGATGGCAAGACGATAGTCGTGTGGCTATTGCCCACTTTTAGGAATGGGCAGCGCTCTAGTATCGTGCCACGAGAGACCCAGGATAGTCTGTGCCGGCTGTCACGTTGTGTGCGCGCGTGGCCCCCGCCAATGCCACCACAGCACGACCGCCAAGCCTATCAGAGACGCAACGATCAGCGTCACCAGCAAGGCGGAGTTCTCGATCCAGGCGATGGCCGGAACGCCGAGCGCCATGATCACGCCCAGCAAACAGACCTGCCAGGACAAGACCTGCACGCCGGCGGTGAAGGTGCCGAGCGCGAGCAAGGTGAAGATCGCCAGCGCCGTCGTCTGCGCGGTGAAGATCCGCTGCACGCTCGACAGCAACAGGATGTTCATCACCAGCAGGAACGCGCCCCAATGCAGCGCCTGCGTCACGATGAGACGCAAGCGTCCGGTCTTGTCGCCGGCCTCCTGCCAGCCCGCACCGACGCAAACGAGCCCGATTATCGGCGCGAGGATTTCCCAGTAACCGGCAATCGGCGTCTTGGAGAAAGTCGTGTAGGCGACGCCGGCAATCGTCAGGATCAGCACGATGGTGAAAGGCAATTCCCGGAGCCAGAAGCTCCGATGCTGACGGGGCGGAACGTCGGTCGGTGTCGCGACCTCCGGCACGCCGGACGGTGCGGCCTGCGGCTCTTGCTCGGTCATCGCCTGTGCTCCGCGCTTTGCCGCAACGCCTGCGGCTCCCCGGCATCCTTATATGGCGGGCGCATATTGGCGGGTCGGCAGCGCAAAAGCTAGAACGGCAAAAGGCGCGCATCCGCAATCAAGCGCCTGTGCGCCTTTCCCGCGGCCGTGAGCAGCTTCGCCGATTGCCCGCGCTCAGCTTCCACGCAAGCCGAGCGCAAGCGCGATCCATGCGCCGCCGTAGAAAATCAGGTCGATGCCGACAAAGAGGCCAATGACCCAAAGTCCCGAAACCGGCCACTGCGCCAGCACCAGCACGCCTAAAAGCGCAGTGATGATTCCATCCACCACATGCCAGCCCCAGCCGGGCGTCGAGACCGCCAGCGCCGAGATGAGCTGAAACAATCCGCCGATGAGGAAGAACGTGGCAATGAACACCGTCAGCACCTCGGCGCTGATCAACGGCCGCGTGACGATGATCACGCCGACGACGCCGAACAGAATGGCGGCGACGAGGTGTTGAAAGAAGCCGGCCCAATGGCCGACCAGCACGGCTTGCGCGATTTCGATGCCGGACGCCAGCATCAGCAGCCAGCCGAAGAACAGCATCGAAATGATCGTTGCCGTCACCGCACGCACCACGGCGGCGACACCCAACACGACCAACGCAATTCCGAACGCCAGAAACCATCCCCAATACTGGGCGATCTCGTGGGGGATTTGGATGTCCATACCCTGAATGTTGCCCATCAGCATGTCTCGGCTCCTTGCTGCTGATACAAATTGGCTGTGCCGCCGCCAGGACCGACTGAAAACGAGTTCAGCCCGTCGCTGCTCGTCAGCTCAACATATCATCCGCACTCCTTACCGCTTGATCGTGACGACTCGATTTTCAACCGATCTTGGCCCCAAAGGCGCGCATATTGCTAGCGACATTCGTGAGCTTGAAACGAGATTTTCGCAAATGGATGCTGCGCCAGCGTCAACGATGGTCTCCTTCCCATCAGACGGATCGCCGCCGAACGCCGGGCGGCTACGCCAACAAATACCGTTGCGGCGACCGCCGGCATGACGGCGGTGAAACGCAAGACCGGCAGCTATGCCGATCCAGGCCGCAACGGTAAGACACGTCAAGCTAGGCGCGCTTGGCTTGCTCCGCCACGCGCCGGCCGTCGATTGCGTCAAGCACGGCCAATTTCGCCTGTTCGACCGATGCGACGGCGTAGTCGATCGCGAAGCCCGCTTCCCACTCCAGACGGTCGGCACGGTTCTCGGCGCGCTTGACGTCGTGCTCATGCTTCACTTCGGCAACGTCCGCCTTCAGGGCGTTCATGTCGGCGGCGATTTTCGCTTTCACGGTATTCCAGTCTCTGGCGGCTGATTTGCCGGCGGACTTGACTTCCTGATTTACTTTTTCAATCGCCGTCTTGACGGCGGCGCGCGCCTGCTCCTTGCGCGCAACGATCTTGTCGTGCGCCTCCTTCTCGGCCGCAGACGCCGCATCCTCGGCATCTTTCACATGCACCGATAAATCTGAAAGTTGTTCAGACAGTCGCTTCACCATGTGGGTTCTCCGTGGATTGGGATTGATGACCAAAACTTGCGCCGCCACAGTCTAAGTGCTCCGATTTGGCGGCTGTTGATATGGATCAAGCGACCCCACCTTCCGTCCGAGACGAAAAAATTATCTTTTGGCCAGGCCCGAAAATTAAGTTCACTTATAGGCAGGTTTGCATCATTCGAGACGCCATCATTCGGAACGCTTGGGCGGGAACTTGTTGGTGGATCAGCTCGGCTGATCGCTCCGGCGGGTGCAGTACGACGTGTGGGCCAGCGTAGTCAGCGGCCCTGCGCTCCGCGGCGCCGGCGATTGCGACAGCTCTGGCCATCAAACCGTGTGCTACCGCCCGATCCGTCGCACGCTGGCGATTTCGCTGCCGGCATCGCGGATGCGCGCGACCGCTTCCGCCAGCCGCTCCATCGCGACCGCCATGTGGAAGGCGTTGGCGTGAATGAGGCTGTCGCGATCGCGCACGATGGCGACATGGCCTTTCCAGAAGATGAGGTCGCCACGCTGAAGAGCCGCCTCCCCGGCGTGGGGGACCGGCGCGCCGAGCGCTGTTTCCTGCATGCCGCTGTCGCGCGGGCAGACTTGGCCCGCGGCGGTGAGCGCGACCTGGACGAGGCCCGAGCAATCAAGGCCGAGCGCGGTCTTGCCGCCCCACAGATACGGCACGCCGAGAAACCGCTCCGCCACGGCGACGAAATCGGGCTCGACGACATCGAGCGGCGCGAGATGCGGCGCCGGCACATAGGCGCCCGAGCGCGTGACCGCCAAGCGCTCCTCGACGCGCGCAATGACCAGCCGCGCGCCGAGCGGCAGCGCCTCGAGCGGCGGTAGCTTGATCGACGGGCCCGGGAAAGCGAAGGTGCGTAGCGCCGTCACCTTGTGGGTTGCCGGCGCGCCGGCGGGCGCAAGCGCGTTCGCCGAGAGCCATCCGACATAACCGTCGGCGGCGAGTTGTCCCCAGGCCCAGCCTTCGGCATTCATGTCGTAGATCGTGACGCGCTCGCCCTTGAGCGCTTCGGTCAAAAGCGGCGCGTCCGGCGCCGGCGTGGCGCGCACCGGTGTCTGCGGCTCGATCACCTCGTAGGCGCGCCCCTCGACAAAGCGAGCCGCCTCGACCTGGCCTTCCAATGCTTTGGCCGCGAGGTCGGCGCGGGCGGGCGTCAGGCGCGCGGCGGGCATCGCGGGCGGTCAGCCGTAGCGCGCGGCGAGCAGTGCATAGATCGCGCGCGCGGCTTGGCACTCGCCGCCTTCCGGCCGCGCGGGCCGGCCGCGCGGGCTCCAGGCGAAGACGTCGAAATGGGCCCACGACTTCGCGCTGACAAAGCGGCGCATGAACAACGCCGCCGTGATCGCGCCGGCCTGGCCGCCGCTGCCGACATTGTTGATGTCGGCGACCTTGGATTCCAGCATCTCGTCGTAGGGCCGCCAGAGCGGCAGCCGCCACAGCGGATCGTTCTCGGCGGCGGCATGCGCCATCAGCTTGTCGGCCAATTGGTCGTCGTCGGTGAAAAACGGCGGCACGTCGGGCCCGAGCGCAACCCGCGCGGCGCCGGTGAGCGTGGCGAAATCGAAAATCAGTTCCGGATTGTCCTCGTCGGCAAGCGTGAGCGCATCGGCGAGGATCAACCGGCCTTCGGCGTCGGTATTGCCGATCTCGACGGTGATGCCCTTGCGCGAGGTGTAGATGTCGCGCGGCCGGAAGGCGGCGCCGGAAATCGAATTCTCGACCGCCGGGATCAACACGCGCAGCCGCAGGCGAAGCTTGCGCGACATGATCATGTGCGCGAGCGCAAGCGCGGTGGCGGCGCCGCCCATGTCTTTTTTCATGTTGAGCATGGAGGACTCGGGCTTGATGTCGAGCCCGCCGGAATCGAAACAGACCCCCTTGCCGACGAGCGTGATCCGCGGATGATTGGCCTCGCCCCAGGTCAGGTCGATCAGCCGCGGCGGCCGCGCGGCGGCCCGGCCGACCGCATGAATGAGCGGAAAATTCTCGCCCAGCAGATCGTCGCCGATTGTGGCTCTGACGCCAGCGCCGTGCTTGGCGGCAAGCGTGCGCGCGGCCTCTTCGAGTTCGGCCGGTCCCATGTCGTTTGCCGGCGTGTTGACGAGGTCGCGCACCAGCGTGACCGCCTCGACCACGCGCTCGAGATCATCGCGGTCGAGGCTCTGCGGCAGATCGAGCTTGATCTTGCGGCCTTCGGATTTGTGGTAGCGCGTGAAGCGATAAGCGCCGAGCGCGAAGGCGAGCGCCGCGAGCCGCGCATCGTGCGGATCGTTGGCGAAGCGGTAGACGCCGCTGGGCAATTGCTGGGGCAGCCGGCCGGGCAGGAACAGATCCCTCGCGTCGCTGCCGTTCTCCAGCCCGAACAGGATGCCGCTCAGGCCCCCCTCGCCCGGCAGCGCCAGATACTGGCCCGGCTTCGGCTCGAAACCCGCCGCATCGGCGAACGCGCGCGCGGCGGCGCTCAGCCGTTCGCGCACGTCTTTGTAGGTCGTTGCCGTGACAAACCAGATCGGGGTCGCCGCCGCCGAAGCGCCGGTATTGAAGATCGATTGCATCCAAAGTCCTGACGTACGCCGCTTTTGTTTGGTCGCTTATGTTGTGTCGCTCACGTTGAGGGCTGCAGCGCGCTGCGCGCGTGCCGCGTTCCATAGAAGCCGTAGAGCAAGAGCCCGATCACCAGCCAAATGCCGAAGCGCAGCCACGTGTCGAACGGCAGGCCGAACATGAGAAAAGCCGACGACAGGGCGCCGAGCGGCGCCACGATGTAAACTGCCGGCGCGCGGAACGGCCGCGGCTGCGTCGGCTCGATGACGCGCAAGACCAGCACGCCGATGCTGACGATGGCGAAGGCGAACAAGGTGCCGATGCTGACCAGTTCGCCGACGAGCCCGATCGGCAGCAGGCCCGCGAGCACCATGACGACGACCCCGGTCGTGATGGTGGTGACGTAGGGCGTGCGAAAGCGTGAATGCACCCGGGCGGCGATCTGCGGCAGCAGCCGATCACGCGCCATCGAATAGAAGACGCGCGACTGGCCGAGCATCATGACCAGGATCACCGAGGTGAGGCCCAGAATGATGCCGAACTTGAGGATCGGCGACAGCCAGGAAAGGCCGATCGCGTCGATGCCGATGGCGATCGGATCGGGCACGTTGAGCTTGTCGTAGGCGACGATCCCGGTAAGCACGAAGCCGACCGCCACGTAAAGCAAGGTGCAGATGGCGAGCGAGCCGAGGATGCCGATCGGCATGTCGCGCTTGGGATTCTTCGCCTCCTGCGCCGCGGTCGAAACCGCGTCGAAGCCGATATAGGCGAAGAACACGACCGCGGCGCCGCGCAGCACGCCGCTGAGGCCGAACTGTCCCGGACCGGCATTGGGCGGAATGAACGCGCCGTCCGGGTTGCTCGCGGCGACCCAGTGCGCCGTGGTCACAAACGGCGCGGCCGCGACGATGAAGACGACAATGATCACAAGCTTGATCGCGACGATCACATTGTTGACGCGGGCGGATTCGCGAATGCCGACAACCAGCAACGTCGAAACGGCGACGATCACCAGCATCGCCGGAACATTGATGATCGCGCCGGTGGCGCGCCAGACATGTTCGCCGGCGTCGTAGGAAAACGGCGCATTGGCGAATTCGTCGGGCACGACGATGCCGAGATTTTTCAGGAAGCTCACGACATAGCCCGACCAGCCGATCGCGACGGTGACGGCGCCGAGCGCATATTCGAGAATCAGGTCCCAGCCGATGATCCAGGCGATGAATTCGCCCAACGTCGCATACGCATACGTATAGGCGCTGCCCGCAATCGGAACGGTCGAGGCCATTTCCGCATAGCACAAGCCGGCAAACGCACAGGCAAAGGCGCCGAGCACGAAGGACAATGTGATGGCCGGCCCGGCATTGGCCGCTGCCGCATGTCCGGTGAGGACGAAAATGCCGGCGCCGATAATGGCGCCGATGCCCAGCGCCACCAGGTTTAGCGCCGACAAGGTGCGCTTGAGCGGCACGCCGTCATGCGTGGTCAGCGCCTGCACCTCGGGTTCTTCGGCTTCCGCCAGCAATACCGAAAGCGGTTTGCGCACCCAGATATTCGCCATGACCCTCCCCCACTAAAGCCCGGCCGCTGCCAGCCGCGCAGTGGAGGCGGGCACGCGGGCTTTTTCATAATCGCTGGTGACGCGCGAAACGAGCGCCGGACCGTATTCCAGCGCGGTGGCGCCGATCATCAGATCGGGCTGCGAGAAATCATGCCCGGTCCTGCCGCCATCGCCGATCGGCAGTCGCCATTGGAGCATATCGCCCTCGCTGGTGCGCCGTCCCGGCTCAGCGACGCGCTCGATATCGAGCCGAATCTCTGCCACTATCACCGCGCTGATATAGAGCATCTCGGCGGATTGGGACAGCGACCCGTTCCGGGCTCGGCTCCGCGCCGCGCCCGACCAAAGCCGCCCGGGCGCCGCACCGTCTCCCTGGCAATCACTTGATTTTGAAGCGCTTCGGCAAGGCTGCGCAAAGGCTCAGAGCAGGCCGCCGCTATCCGGCTTTGTGAACAGATCGGTTTCAGTAACTTGAGCGTAAAAATTGCAGCGCAGTATTGCGCCGCCCGACCCGACGGAACGTCCGAACACGGCCGCCGTTCAAAGGATCAGCAAAGGAGATTTTCATGTCCGACGATGAGCTTGCCGGCCTGCCGAGCGGATTGAGCCCGGCGGGTGGAATTCTCTCGCGCCGACGGCTTCTCGGCACCACGACCATGGCGGTCGCCGGCGCTGCCTTGGCGGCCGGACGGCAGGCAAGCGCGCAGCAAAGCGAACGGGCGGGCGAACATAGTGCGAGCGCGAGCGATCCGGGGCCGGAGAACGAAGCGCTGAAGACGCTCAATCCGAACAGCTTCACGCCGCCGCCGACCGATCGCGGAGTGCCGCAAACATTCTGGAGCTCATTCTCCATGATGCATCGCCGCGTCCAGGACGGCGGTTGGTCGCGCCAGGTGAACGTGCAGGACTTCCCGATCTCAAAAGAGATCGCGGGCGTCAACATGCGGCTCACCGCCGGCGGCATTCGCGAACTGCATTGGCATAAGGCGGACGAATGGGCGCTGATGCTCAACGGCAATTGCCGGCTGACCGCGCTGAACTTCGACGGATCGACGTTTGTGGGCGACGTGACCGCAGGCGACCTCTGGTACTTCCCGACCGGCGTGCCGCACTCGCTACAGGGGCTCGGTCCCGACGGATGCGAATTCCTCCTGGTGTTCGACGACGGCAGGTTCTCCGAGGAAGACACCACGCTGTTGTCCGACTGGATGATCCACACCCCGCGCGAGGTGCTGGCCAAAAATTGGGGCGTGGCGAAGGATGCGCTCGATCCGCTCAAGACCATCCCGGCGGACGGCCGTTACATTTTCCAGGCGCCGGTGCCGCCAGCGCTCGAGCAGGACAAGCAGGCGGTCACCCGCGATGGGCGCGCGGCAACGACGGCCTTTGCGTTCCGCATGATGCAGATGAAGCCGCAGAAATCGACCAAGGGCGGCGAAGTGCGGATCGTGGATTCCACGAACTTCCCGGCGGCGGCGAACATCGCCATGGCGCATGTGACGCTCAAACCCGGCGCATTGCGCGAGTTGCACTGGCATCCGAACGCCGACGAGTGGCAATATTATATCCAAGGCAGCGGGCGCATGACGGTGTTCTTCAACAGAGCAACCGCACGCACGATCGATTTCCACCCCGGCGACGTCGGCTACATCCCGCAAACGCTGGGACATTACATCGAGAATACCGGTGACGGCGATCTCGTGTTCCTGGAAATGTTCAAGACGCCTCGTTACCAGGACTTCTCGCTCAACGACTGGCTCACCCACATTCCGCCGGAATTGGTGATCGACCATTTGGGAATTTCGCAGCAAACGCTTGCCGCCATTCCGAGGGCCAACAACGCGATTCTGCCGGCCTAGAGCCTGATGATTTTGGGTTGGATACCTTGTCATCATTGCATGCGAAGCGAAGCAATCCAGAAGCTTGCAAAGAGCTGGATTGCTTCGTCGCTATCGCTCCTCGCAATGACGATCGTGATTCGACCAATCATCGTCCTGGACCAAGCGCGCGCGAAAGCGCCCTACAAGCCGGCGGCGGAAAGCGCCCCCTGCTGGCGCTCGGCGACGCGCTCCATCGAGAAGTGCTCGATCGCCTCGTTGAACAGCCGGTAGAAATTGACCTCGGCGCGCAAGTGCAGAAACACCGCACCGAGCCCGATGGCAGCGCGGTCCATGAATACGAATTCGCGCGGCACCGTCACCGGGCCTTTTTGCTTGAGTGCCTGATGCACGCGGAAGGCTTCGCGCCGTCCGTATTCGGCCGGCGCCACGCCGTCGGCAATGGTGCGGACGCGGTCGTCCAGGAGCGGCGCATAGATGAAGCGCGCCCAGATATTGAGCGTGTCGATCAATTCGCGCGACAGCCGGCGGAAGCCCCAGGTCTCGTAGGCGCGCACCACGAGCTCATCGTCGCCGTGCAGAAGCCCGTGATAGAGATCGACCACCCCGCGCACGAATTGCGGCGGGAAAATCCGGACGCAGCCGTAGTCGAGCAAGTTGATGCCGGCCGGCTCCGACACGTTCTTCCGCGGGCGGCCTTCGACGCGTGCATCAAACACGCTGTAATTGCCGAGATGCGGATCGCCGTGGATGACGCCGTAACGGCTGAACGGATACCACCAGGCGGTGAACATCGCGGTCGCCAGCGTATTGCGCACGGCGAGCGGATCGTTCTTGTGCGCCAGCATGCGCGTGCCTTCGAGCCAATCGAGCGTGAGCAGGCGGCCGGTGGACAGTTCAGGCCAGGCGCGCGGCACGCGCACGATGTCGCTGCCCTCAAGCATGATGCGGTAAAGCGCGACATGCTTGGCCTCGCGGCGATAGTCGAGCTCTTCGCGCACGCGTGCGCCGATCTCCTTGCCGATCTCGCTGGTGTCGATGGCGGTGTCGAGGCGGCGGCGGATCGCGAGCAGCCACTGCAATTGCTGCAGATCGGCTTCCACCGCCGACTGCATGTCGGGATATTGCAGCTTACAGGCCAAGGCGGCGCCGTCGAGCGAGCGGGCGCGGTGCACCTGGCCGAGCGAAGCGGCGGCCGCTGGATGATGCTCGAAGCTTGCGAATTTCTGCTGCCAATCCGGCCCCAGCTCCGCCTGCATGCGACGCTTGACGAAGGCCCAGCCCATGGGCGGCGCCTCGCTCTGCAGCTTGGCGAGCTCGGCGGCATATTCCGGCGGCAGCAGATCGGGGATGGTCGCCATCAGCTGGGCGACCTTCATCAGCGGGCCCTTGAGATTGCCGAGCGCGCTGGCGAGCGCCGAGGCTTCGCCGGCGCGATTGGGCGTGCCGCCCAGAATCCGCCGGCCCGCATAGCGCGCCGCCACTCCACCCACATTGGCGCCAACCCGCGCGTAGCGCGCGGCGCGGGCGGAGAAGCGGTTCTTTTCGCTGTCGGCCATGAGTGCAGTCGATTCCTTATGTTACCAAAGCATGATCCCGAAAAGTGGGAGCTGGTTTTCGCAAAGGATCATGCGCAAACAAATGGCGAGAGTGGGATGATATTCGAAGAAAGTCATCCCGCTCCAGCGACACATTGGCAGGATGGAGGGCGCAATGAAACACGCAATCATGGCGGGTATCGGCGTCTTTCTATTTGGCCAGCGCCTTTGACGCACCGGCGCTACTTCGGGGCGACCGCCGCGCAATAGCCAGCGCCTTGCTGTTTGTTTTGCGCGCGTCCGGCTTCCAACCGGCAGCGTGCGAGCCGTTCTCATAGTCGGTGAAATTCGGCTCCGGACCTTTGCTGCCGGCATCGAGCCAAGCGAGCTTGGCGCGGATATAGCGGATCATGGCATTCACGTGCGCCGCCTTCTCTTCGAGCCGCACGAGTTGCGCGCGCAGGATTTCCGCGCCGCGTGACGGTGTAATGCGTTTGGCCTGATATTCCACGTTCAACGCCGCGATCTCGCGCAGCGAAAAGCCGAGCGATTGCGCCATGCGAATGGTGCGCGCCATTTGTACATGCTCGTTAGTGAAGACCTGATACGGATTGGAGCCGCCCTTGTTGCCGGCAAGCGGCGCCAAAAGTCCGCGCCGCACATAGAAGCGGACGGTGTCGCGCGACAGGCCGGTGGCGCAGGCGAATTCGGAAATCAGCATGGGCCACCCTCCGGCAAAGCCTTGACCATGGACTTTGGTCCACGGTTATAACGCATGCCACGCCGATTTTGCAGCGGCACCCGGAACGGCGGTCGGAGCGGACTCATGGACAAAACAGCTTTCGTAACCGGCGCATCCGCCGGGATTGGCGAAGCCACGGCGCGCGCGCTCCTCGCCGCCGGCTACCGGGTGTTCTCCGGCGCCCGCCGCCTCGATCGCATGGCCGGCCTCGCCGCCGCCGGCGCCACTTTGCTCAAGCTCGACCTGACCGACGATGCTTCGATCGTCGCCGCGGTGCACACGATCAAGAACGAGGCGGGACGCATCGACGTCCTGGTCAACAACGCCGGCTACGGGTCCTACGGCGCGTTGGAAGACGTGCCGCTCGACGAAGCGCGGCGGCAGTTCGAGGTCAATGTGTTCGGGCTGGCGCGGCTCTGCCAATTGGTGCTGCCGACGATGCGCGCGCAAAAGTCCGGCAAGATCATCAACGTCACCTCGATCGGCGGAAAAATCTGGGAGCCGCTGGGCGCGTGGTATCACGCCACCAAGTTCGCGGTGGAAGGATTGAGCGACTGCCTGCGGGTCGAGGTCGCACGCTTCGGCATCGATGTGATCGTGATCGAGCCGGGTGCGATCCGCACCGAATGGGCCGGCATCGCGCGCGACGGCCTGCTGCAGATGTCAGGCGGCTCCGCTTATGCGGAACTTGCGAAACGGCATGCCCGAATGCTTGCGACCGCCGACACATCGAGCCTCGCCTCGCCGCCGGAGGTCGTCGCGCGCACCATCGTGCGTGCCGTCACCGCGCGGCGCCCGAAAACCCGCTACGCTACCGGCGGCGGCGCGCGTACGATCTTGTTTCTGCGCAAGATCCTGCCGGACCGGATGTTCGACCGGCTGATCTGGCGAGTGACGCAGGGGGCGGGGTGATATGTTCGCGGAAGGTCAGCGGAACGCCGACCGGCTCGTTAGTTCTTTGGCCAATTGGCGCGAATCCAGCGCGCGAGACTCCCTTCGCTGACCTCGCCTGCCGCGAGCGACAATATGATTTTGGTCGCCTGCGCCGGATCCGGTGCAAACCTCACGCCATTCTTGCGCAGGAAGAGCATAATATTCATGAACGCGATGCGCTTGTTGCCATCGACAAAGGCATGGTTCTTCGCAAGACCAAACGCATACGCCGCGGCGAGTTCTGGAAGCTCAGCTTGCTCGCAATGCCACTTGTTGATCGGTCGCTCAATCGCAGAACGTAATAGGCCGCCGTCACGCATGCCTGCTGCGCCGCCGAAGCGGCGTAATTGGCGGCCATGGACGGCGACAATTTGATCGTAGGTGAGCCACTTCGGCGCCGAGTTCAAACAGCACCAGACACTACTTGGCAAGCGCCGCTAACGTGTCGCGATATTCGTCCATGATTTCGTCAGCCGCTTCCATGGTGGCCTCGAAATCGGGATCGTAAGGCAGCAACTGAAGGCCGCCGCCCGCGAGTTCAACGACGTGAAAACGTTGGCCCCGCTTGATATCGAGGCGCTGCATCAATTCGCGGGGAAGGATGAAACCATCGGAATTACCAATGCGCTTGACCTCAAGTTTCATAAAGCGCGCTCCTTGTTATACAAATCGTATAACATCGCCTCGCTGTCGGTTCAACACTTGTTTTACGCAGGCGTAAGCGCTTGCTAACTCAAGCGTTCCAGCTCGTCGATCATCCGCTCGATGACTCCGAGCCCGCCTTGCCAGAAGGACGGGTCGCGCGCGTCGAGACCGAACGGCGCGAGCAGCTCGGTATGATGCTTGGTGCCGCCGGCCGAGAGCATGGCAAGATAGCGCTCGGCGAAACCCTCGGCCGCGTGCTCGTAGACCGCGTAGAGCGAGTTCACCAGGCAATCGCCGAAGGCATAGGCATAAACGTAGAACGGCGAATGGATGAAGTGCGGGATATAGGCCCAGAAGGTCTCACAGCCAGGCTTGATCTCGATGGCGGGGCCAAGGCTCTCGCGCTGCACGTCGAGCCACAATTCGCCGATGCGGTCGGCGGTGAGTTCGCCGTTCTTGCGCTCGGTATGGACGGAACGCTCGAACGTGTAGAACGCAATCTGCCGCACCACCGTGTTGATCATGTCCTCGACCTTGGCGGCGAGCATCGCCTTACGCTCTTTTTTGTCGCCGGTGGCCGCGAGTAATTTCCTGAAAGTCAGCATCTCGCCGAACACGCTCGCGGTCTCGGCGAGCGTCAGCGGGGTCGGCGCCATCAGCGCGCCGTTGGGCGCGGCCAGCACCTGATGCACGCCGTGGCCCAATTCGTGCGCCAGCGTCATCACATCGCGCGGCTTGCCCTGATAGTTGAGCAGCACATAGGGATGCGCCGACGGCGTGGTCGGATGCGCGAAGGCGCCGGGCGCCTTGCCGGGACGCACCGGCGCGTCGATCCAGCGCTCATCGAAAAAGCGCTCGGCGATGGCGGCCATTTTCGGCGAGAACGCGCCGTAGGCGGTAAGCACCGTGTTGCGCGCTTCGATCCAGCCCACGGTGCGGGTCGGCACTTGCGGCGGCGGCGCGTTGCGATCCCAGTGCGGCAGCTTCTTCTTGCCGAACCAGCGCGCCTTGAGCGCATAGTAACGATGCGACAGCTTCGGATAGGCCGCGCGCACGGCGGCGACCAGCGCGTCGACCACTTCGCGCTCGACGCGGTTCGACAGGTGACGATCGTCGGCGATATCGGCAAAGCCGCGCCAGCGGTCGGAAATCTCCTTGTCCTTGGCCAGCGTATTCGTGATCAGCATGAAGCCCTGGATGTTCTCCTTGAAGGTGCGCGCCAGAGCCTCGGCGGCGGCTTTGCGTTTTGGACCGGAGCGGTCCTGCAGCAGATTGAGCGTCGGCTCGATCGCGAGCGACTTGCCGCCGATCTTGAAGCGGAGATTGGCGATGGTGGCGTCGAAATGCCGGTTCCAGGCGCCCGACGCCGTCATCGCCTTTTCGTGGAAGAGCTGCTCGACGCGATCTTCGAGCTGATAGGGGCGATAGCGCCGCACGTCCTCCAGCCACGGCCGGTAGTGGCCGAGCGTCGCATCGCTCATGGCCGCTTCCAGAAGCTTGTCGTCGATGCGGTTGAGCTCGAGCGTGAAGAACAGAAGGTGCGTGGAGGCGGCAGTCAGCCGCTCCTGGACGTCGCCGTAAAATTTGGTGCGGGCCGGATCGACGGTGTTACCGGCATGCAGGAGCCCGGCATAGGAGCCGATGCGGCCCATAAGATCGTCGATCGCCTCATAGCGCTGCACGGCTTCTGCCAGCGCGCCGCCGGCTTCCGGCGATTGCGCCAATTCGGCAAGCTTGCCCTTGAAGGCTTCCTCGAACGCGAGGCATTCGGAATCGATCCGAGCGAGATCGCGCTTGATGGCGGGATCGTCGAGCCCGGAATAAAGATCGGCCAGGTTCCACTCCGGCAATGCGTCGAGCGCCGCGCCTGATTTTGGAAGTGCCGCTTTGCGGGCGGCCGGGCTATTCTTCGCCGGACTGTTCTTGGCCGGGTTACTCTTGGCCGGGTTATTCTTGGCCGGGTCATTCTTGGCCTGCCGCTTGACCGCTATTGCTTTTGATTTGGAACGGACGATGGCTTTTGAAGGCATGATGCTGTCGTGCGCGTGAATGACGTCGAATGGGTGGATGTTTGGAGCCGCGAGAATCAAATCTTTGGGCCGGACCGGGCCTCATGTGGCGCAGCATTAAGGCAGCGCAAGTCCGCAAGTCCGCCGCTGCGCAACAAGTCGGGATTGATCATGGCCAAGGTCCTCATTCCGATCCCGCACCGCGACTTCGATCCGACCGAGGCTGCGGTCAGCTGGAGCGTCTTAAAACGCCTGAACCACAGCGTCTCCTTCGCCACGCCGGACGGAAAGCCCGGCCAAGCCGACGATCTGATGCTCACCGGCGAAGGCCTCGACATCTGGGGCTTCATCCCGGGCGTGCGGCACCTCGTCGCCATCGGCCGGCTGATGCGCGCCAACGCCGATGCGCGGCGCGCCTATGGCGCCATGCAAGAGGACCCGGCTTTCAGGGCGCCGCTGAAGTGGGATGACGTGCAGCGGCAAGATTTCGACGGTCTTCTGCTTCCGGGCGGCCATCGCGCGCGCGGCATGCGCGACTATCTGGAAAGCGAAGTCCTGCAGCGCCTGGTGGCGGAATTCTTCGCTGCCGATGCGCCGGTCGCCGCCATCTGCCATGGCGTGCTGCTGGCGGCGCGCAGCCGCGCGGCGAACGGCCGCTCGGTGCTCTACGGCCACCGCACGACGGCGCTGACCTGGAGCTTCGAGCACAAAGCCGAGATGGTCGGACGCATCGTCCGCTTCTGGGATCCCAACTATTATCGAACCTATCTGGACGCGCCCGGCGAGCCTCACGGCCACATGTCGGTGCAGCAGGAAGTCACGCGCGCGCTGGCGAAGCCGCAAGATTTCCTCGACGTGCCGCCGGGCGCGCCCGACTGCCGGCGCAAGACCGACGGGCTCACGCGCGACACGTTCGACGACGCCCGCCCGGCCTTCGTGGTGCGCGACGGCAATTACGTGTCGGCGCGCTGGCCCGGCGACACGCACACATTCGCCAAGACTTTCGCGGCGATGTTGTCGGAGAGCGGCTAGCGACTGCGCGCGCGGTCCGTTGCGATGTGCCGGCGCATGAAGGCGCCGGCGCTCGCCAGGGCGAGGCGGCCGGCTTCCAGATGCGCGTTCCACATGGGAAACGCATGAATCATGTGGGGCCAGATTTCGAGCGTGACCGCCACGTCGGCGGCGCCCGCGGCGCCGGCGAAGCGCACCGCGTCGTCGATCAGCGTCTCGTCGGAACCGACCTGAACCAGCGTCGGCGGAAATCCGCGCAAGCTGGAATAAAGCGGCGACACGCGCGGATCTTTCCTGTCGAAGCCCTTGGGCAAATAGGCCCGCGCGAGCTGTTCGAGATAATCCTTGTGGATGAGCGGATCGACCGCGTCCTTGGTCGCAAGGCTTGCGCCCGACATGGTCAGGTCGGTCCATGGCGATATGAGCCACGCGCAAGCCGGCTGCTCTTCGCCGGCCGCGCGCAAGTGATTGATCAGCGCGGCCGTGAGCCCGCCGCCGGCGCTGTCGCCGCCGACCGCGACCTGCGCCGGCGCGATGCCTTGCGCTTGCAAAAAGCGCCAGGCGGTCAGTGCATCGTCAAGCGCCGCCGGAAACGGATGCTCCGGGGCCAGGCGATATTCGATGGCAAGGGTGCGGATGCCGGCCGCCCTGCCCGCCTCGCTCACGAGCCGCCGGTGACTGCGCAGCGAACCCGAGCAATAGCCGCCGCCATGAAAGAAGAGCAGCACGCTGACCCTCTCGCTCCCAGGCACGATCGACCATTCGCCCGGGATGCCGCCGAGATCGACGCTGGAAAGCTCAACATCGGCGGCGACCGGCCAGACCGAGCCGACTTCGTCGATCCGCGCCCGCCGCTCGGCCCAACCCTGCGGCCGCGGCTTGGAACTCAACAATGTCCGGATGACGCCGATCTCGCTCGCGGCCATCGCTCACCTTTTGCTATGATGCTTTCCCGACACCCGGTGCGGTGGATTTGAAGTTCCTAAGATCACGCGGCTTACTTGGACAGGAACTTCAAATCCAAAAAACCGCACTGGATCATAAATTTGCTAGTGTCCCTTTTGACCAGAGTTCGCATACGAACCTGCCGGAAGCTGTTGCGAACTTCGGAATCGGGACACCAGCCGAACACGACCACGCACCACGCTCGCAACACACCCTACCTTTTTAACGTCGCTTCGTTAGCAAAAAGCCATTTTTGCGCCGCGAGGCCCACTTAACGAACGCAATGAACGCTTTCGCCTGGTTCTTTCTGTCTTTGCGCGGTCGCGTCAGCCGCCAGGAATTCTGGCTCGGCTATCTCGGCATTGTCGTGGTCGCGCTCATCCTCGTGCACTCGCTGCCGCATTCCGGCGGCGCGATCTATTTCTTGCCCGACGACACCCCGGACAACGAGGGCTTGCGGAATGAGCTCGTCTCGTTCGGCTGGCCGGAATTCATCTCGCTGGCGCTGACATGGCCGGTCATCGCGATTTACGCCAAGCGGCTGCACGACCTTAGCCTGTCCGCGTGGTGGCTGTTGCTGCTGCCGGCCGTCACCTTCGTCGCGGGTTTGAGCGAGTTCAATCGAGTGCATGTGATAGCTTATTTTCTGCTTCTTCTCGTTCTGGGCTTTTTGCCCGGCAGTAGCGGACCAAACCGCTTCGGTGAGGATCCGCTCGGTCGCTCGCACGACGCGACATCGGCTCGCGACCGTTGAAGGCGCGGGAACAATCGCGACATCTATCGCGTTGCCTCTTTTGGCGATCTGAACCAGATCAACGAAAAATCCAAAAAACGTCATTGCCGGTAGTTGAGCACCAACGCCTTTTACCATCCTGCAAATCTTCTGAGCGACCGTAGCGGTGAATTCGAGCAGTCATGACCGATTGCCGTACGCAAAGGCCCGCGGCACCGACTTGAGGGCCTTCGTCATTCGAAGCACGGCCGCGGCAGCACCATCGCCGCACAGCCTCGTTGGAGCTTCGCTCAAACATGACTCTTGTCGGAACGTTCGGAACAGAACTCAAGACCTGCGTGATGAAGCTTCGGCGCATCGGCGACGCCGAGAGCCAGACGATCGAGATACAGCACCGAGCGACGGTCCCCGCACTCGGCGAAGTGATTGAGGTTTCGGTCGGCGAAGCGACTGTTCGTGCGCGCGTCACCCACATCGGCGCTCCTGCGAACGCGCACGCCGAATTCACGATCGACGCCGATGAATTGTCGAGCGGCTATCTTTGGGAAACGCTGATTGCACTGGCAAAGTCCGACGATGGCGGGTTGCCGCCGAACGCGCCCGCCCTTCAGAAGCCGAAGAGCCCTCATTTGGCGCTCGAGGCGACGCTAAAGTTGGCGCGACAATGCCACGCTCTTGCTCGACAAGCTCTGGAACGGCCGAAGCCTGACCTGTTTGCTGCCAGACGATACGTGAAGCTCGCGCGCAGAGCCGGTTGGCTCGCGTTTCCGTATCTGGAGAATGAAGAACTTCGCCGGCGTGTCATCGGCTACAAGCCAATGTCGGAGGAAGAGTGGGAACGGCTCTGGCCACGTTCCGGCGTGAAGACAGCGAACGAGTAACGCGAACTCAGACGACGACGCGAGCCAACATTCCTTGGGGGTTTCCGGCGCATGGGCGGAGCGCCCTACGGCGATTCTTCTTATCTTCGCCCAGCTCCCCAAAAGAATGTGCGGACACGGACCGTGTTTAGCCTTCGGCCGCCGCCCGATAGAGCCCGAAATACCCGATGGCGCTAACAGCCCGTTAAGAACGCTCGCCCAGAGTGCCCCGAAACGGCACACCTGCCGTCCGCGTATGCCCCGGGGGAATGATGGCGATCCTTATTGTCGATGACGATCCCGTGCAGTGCCGCCTGCTCGAAGGCATGCTGCAAAAATTCGGCTACGAGACGCTGACCCGCGACAATGGCGATGCGGCGCTGGCGTTGCTCAATGCGCCGGACGGCGCGCGCATCGATTGCGTCATTCTCGACCTGGTGATGCCGAATCTCGACGGGCTTGGCGTGCTGGCGAAAATGCGGCAGGCGGCGATCGCGGTGCCGGTGATCGTGCAGACCGCGCACGGCGGCATCGACAATGTGGTCTCCGCGATGCGCGCAGGCGCCATCGACTTCGTGGTCAAGCCGGTCGGCGCCGAGCGCCTGCACGTGAGCCTGCGCAACGCGCTCAATACCAGCGCGCTCGAAGGCGAGCTCAACCGCATCAAGCACAGCCGCTCGGGCACGCTCGGCTTTACCGACATCATCACCAAAAGCCCGGGCATGCAGGGCTTGCTGCGCATCGCCGAGAAGGCGGCCGCCTCGACCATTCCGGTGCTGATCGCGGAGAAGTCCGGCGTCGGCAAGGAATTGGTGGCGCGCGCTATCCACGGCTCGGGCGAGCGGCGGGCGAAGCCGTTCGTTGCCGTCAATTGCGGCGCGATGCCGGAAAATCTGGTTGAGTCCATCTTGTTCGGCCACGAGAAGGGCTCGTTCACCGGCGCGACCGAGCGGCATACCGGCAAGTTCGTCGAAGCCTCCGGCGGCACGCTTTTCCTCGACGAAGTCGGCGAATTGCCGCTGACGGCCCAGGTCAAGCTCCTGCGCGCTATTCAAGAAGGCGAAGTCGAACCGGTTGGCGCGCGCAAGCCGGTCAAGGTGGATGTGCGGATCGTCTCGGCCACCAATCGCGATCTTATTGCTGACGTGAAGCAAGGCCGCTTTCGCGAGGACCTGTTCTACCGGCTGCACGTATTTCCGATCACGGTGCCGCCGCTGCGCGATCGGCCGGCCGATATTCCCGCGCTCGCGCGCCACTTCCTGGCGCTGTTCGCGGCCGAGGAGGGAAAGCGCATCCGCGCCATCACCCCGGACGCGCTGCAGCTTCTGATGGCGCATCATTGGCCCGGCAATATCCGGCAGCTCGAAAACGCCGTGTTCCGGGCGGTCGTGCTCGCCGAAGGCGACAGCCTCGGGGTCGACGAATTCCCGCAAATCTCCGCACAGCTTTCGACCGGCGCTCCTTCTCGGCCGGCTGTGGCCGAACAGGTGGTGGCTGACTATCAGTCAGGTGAGGCCGTTGCAGCCGCGGCGGACCCAGCGCCGCTGCCGGAATGGCCGGTGATGCCGCCGCTGCCGGCGGCACCGCTCGATGCTTTGCCGCTCCTTGATCGGGCCGGCGACGTCCGCCCGCTGGAGGAGATCGAAGCCGAGCTGATTCGCTATGCCGTCACCCATTACCGCGGGCAGATGTCGGAGGTCGCTCGGCGGCTGCAAATCGGCCGCTCGACGCTCTATCGGAAGTTGGAAACCCTCGGATTGCACGGCGGCGGCGAGGACCCCGGCACCGAAGGCGTTGCAGCAGAGCGACAGCCGCGGAAAATCGCCTGAAATTGGCCCTGGGCTCAGCCCAGCCGCTGAGACAAATTGGAACCGGTCGCGTAGGGTAAGCGCTAAATTAGGCTTTGGCTTCGTAAAAATGACGAGGTTGGGAACCCTAAGTACCCAACCCACGCGAGAGTTTTGCGACCTTTCGCCGGACTCAAAGGAGAATTTGCAATGCCGGGCGTCCGAATTGACCGTCTCCTCGCTTCGACCGCGGCCATCCTCCTCCTTGCCGGCACAGCGAGCATCGCCTTAGCGGAGCCGAAGTTCGGTACGGCCGCCGAAACCGCCACCGCCCCGGCAGCGACCAGCGCGCCGTCCGGCGAAATCAACCGCTCTGCCAAGCCCGCCGAACCCTCAAGCCAAGCGCCGACGGCCGCTCCGGCCGCGAAGCCGCAGGCGAGCACCGAGCGATCGGCTGAGCGCTCGGTCGTGGCGATCGTCAACCCCGAGGATTTGAGGGCTTCTTCACCGGCGCCGGCGAGCGAGCCAACCGAGGAAAAGACCGAGCAACCGGCCGCCGCGCCCACCGAGGCCGCACGGCCCGAACAGCCGGCGGCGACCGCCGCCCCAACCGAGGCTGCGCCGGCAGAACAGCCGGCCGCGACCGCCGCGCCGACCGAGGCTGCGCCGGCCGAACAGCCGGCCGCGACCGCCGCGCCTTCCGAACCGGCTGAACCCGCGGCGGCGGAGGCTAACCCGGCCGAGCCCGCGACCGCAGCGGCGCCTGCCGAACCGGCCACGACGGGAACCACTCCTCCTCCGACGGCCGCCGAAGCGCCGGCGACGCAACCCGCTGCTACTGCGACCGCCACCGGCAGCGACGAGGTCCCCGCCGCCAACCCAACCGCACCTGCCGACAATGCGGCGCCCGCCACTGATAACGCGGCCGCGCCTGCGGCAACGCCCGCACCGGTCGTCGCCGATGCCAACACGCCGATCGCCACGCAATTGCGCGAGCTCGCCAACGGCAAGTTCGACCGCATGGTCGGCGGCAAGAAGGATCGGCCGGCGTTCGATGCCTATTACGCCGCCCACGGCTATGCGCCGATCTGGATCACCGACGGCAAATTCAACGCGCGCGCGGCAGCCGCAATCGCCTATCTGGGCCAGGTCGATGCCGATGGCCTCGATCCCGCCGATTATCCGGTGCCGAACATCTCCGCGTCAGTCACCGATCCCGCTGCATTGGCCGAAGCTGAAATACGGCTCTCCGCCTCGGTCGTGACCTATGCCCATCATGCTTCGGTCGGGCGCGTGCACTGGTCGCGCGTCAGCAGCTCCATTCTCTACGAGGTGAAGCCGCCGGCGCCTGCCGACGTTCTCGGCGCCGTGGCCGACGCCAAGGATGTGGCCGCAACGTTGGCAGGTTATGAGCCGCAAGCGCCGAACTATATCGCGCTGAAGGCCAAGCTTGCCGATTTGCGCGCGGGCAAAACCACGCCCGGCAAGGCGCCGATCCCGAATGGGCCGGCACCCAAGCTCGGCGGACCGGACGACCGCGTGCCGCAACTGCGCGAGCGGTTTGGGCTGAGCGGGGACGGCGCGATCTACGACAAGACCCTCGCCGACGCGGTGAAAAAGTTCCAGCAAGAGCATGAGCTCAAGGTGAGCGGCCTGCTCACACAGCAAACCATCGACGCGCTCAATGGCCGTTCGCCCGACCGGCCGATCGACACCGTCCTCGCCAATCTTGAGCGCTGGCGTTGGATGCCGCACGACCTCGGCAAGGACTATGTGATCGTCAATCTGCCGGACTACACGCTGCGCGTTTTCCACGACGGCCATCAGCTTTGGATGACCAGGATCGTCACCGGCAAGCCGACCATGGCGACGCCGATCATGACCGCGGAGATGAAATACATCACGGTCAATCCGACCTGGAACGTGCCGCCCTCGATCGTCGCCCGCGAATACATGCCGGCGCTGGCGCAAGATCCGACTGTGCTTGGGCGGATGGGGCTGCGTGTCTCCTACAATCCGGACGGCAGCATTCACATCTCGCAACCGCCCGGTGACCATAACGCGCTCGGCCGGATACGCTTCAATTTCCCGAACAAATTCCTGGTCTACCAACACGACACCCCGGACAAGAACCTGTTTGCGCTCGACAAGCGCGCGTTCAGCCATGGCTGCATGCGTGTGCAAAATCCGGTGAAATACGCCGAGGTGTTGCTCAGCGTCGTGCGGCCGGGCGACGGCTACTCAGAGGAGCGCATTCAGAAAATGATCGCCAGCCGGGGAGAGCAGGACATTCAGTTCCCGCACTACCTGCCGGTGCATCTGACCTACCAGACGGCTTTCGTCGATGATGACGGCCGTCTGGAATTCCGCGAAGACATGTACGGCCGCGATCAGGTGCTGATCGCGATCCTGCGGGGCGAAGAACGCAGGATCGCTGAAAGTCCCGTGGACCGCCGCGAAGGTTATAGTGGTCGCCCGGCTGCGATGGCGGGCGGCTATTATCAAGGCGGCTATCAGAGCTATCAGAACGGCGGCAACTTCTTCTCGCGGCTGTTCGGCGGCGGCTTCGGCGATCCGCAGCCGGCGCCGCGCCGGCGCGCGGCGCAAGGCCGTCAATCGTGGGGTCTCCAATAAAGGATGATCCGGCAAAGTGGAGGCCGGTTTTCCGCAAAGATCATGCTTCACTAAAGTGAGCGCGCGCGGATCGGTTTAGTGGCTTCTTGAAGCGCCAATCGTTTCAGACCGAAGCGATTGGCGTTTTTTCTTTCTGCAGATGCGTGTGCTTATCGCCGCTTGCCGCGCGCCGGCTTGCGCGAGCGCGACGCGCTCGCGCGTACGGCCTTTTTCGCGGCGCCGCGCCTTGCTGAAGTTTTTGCCGAGGCTTTTGGCGAGGATTTTTTCGCGGCCTTTTTTGCTCCGGCGGTCGAGGCTTTCCTGGCAACTTTTGTCGCCCGTGCGGCAGCCTTCGGCTTCTTCGCTGCCGCGGACTTGGCCTTCGATGCGCTCGATTTGATTGTTCGCCGCTTGCCGGCGCTCGCCTTGCGCCGCGGGCGTGGAGCGTTTGTTGCCGCGGGCGCCGGCGCGCTCTCGGGCGGCACCGCTTCCGGCTCCGGCTCGGCGAGATCTTCTTGCTTCGGCCCGCTGAAATAGACGATCATCGGCTCGAAATAATTCGACTGCCAGCCGCCTTCTTCGTAGCTCTTGTGCTCGTCGGGCACGTTGCTGTGCTCGAGCGTCAAGAGCGTGCCGTCTTCGGTCTCCTGCAACACAATGGTGACGATCGAATCCTCGAATTCGTCGTCAAATTCCGTGGTGCGCCAAGACTGCACGATGCGCTCGCCCGGAACGAGTTCGAGATTGCGGCCGGTGATGTAGCCGTCCCAGGCGGCAACATCGGCGCCGACCTCCTCGGACATGGTCGCCTCGCCGCCCGTCATTTCCGAATGGGCAATGCTATCGAGCCAGGCCCGGTAGATCTCCGCCGGGCTTGCCGGGATCACCGTGCTCAATGTGTAGCTATACGGCATGCGAATTCTCCCTCGATTGGACGGGTCGGATCACGGACGACATCGCGGCAAGCCTCGCATTCAGCGATTTTGGTCATCCCCTCATCGATGTCCTGTCACCTTAGGCCGCTCGCATCGCGCGGCCATGACATTGCGGCGCGTTTTCGATCGCCGCACCGCCGCTGCATGGCCGCCCATGACGACCCCTAGGGAAGATATGCACACAGCACGTTCGCAATGAGGCCGCATGCGCCGCGCGCTGTTGAAATCCGTAAAAGCCTCGGGCATGCTTATGGTTAACGCGATCGCTCGGGGGGCGGGGTCGTTGCGAAGAACGCGCAGTAGCTGAGACGACGTTGCGTATACGCCGCAGCGGAGCTTGGTGCGGCGTCGTTCGATTTTTGAGCGTACACAGCAACGGGTTGCGGCAGTGGTTGCGTTGGCCCAGGGTGAGTGTGGTCGGAAAAGTTGGGCCCGACGCGGAGCGCTCAGGCGCACGCTGGCGGGCCTGGGAGCTTTCACACTTCTGACAGCGCTTGCCGGATGTGCGGTCGGTCCCGATTACATACCCGAGCCGGCGCCGGTCCCGCAGACGTTCAAGGAGCTCAAGGGCTGGAAGGTCGCCACGCCGATCGACAATCTCGACCGCGGCGAATGGTGGGCGGTCTACCGCGATCCTAAGCTCTCGTTTCTTCTCAGACAGGTTGAGATATCCAACCAGAACGTCGCCGCGGCGGCCGCCGCTTACGAGCAATCGCGCGCGCTGATCCGCGAAGCGCAAGCCTCGCTATTCCCCAACTTGTCGGCAAGCTATACGGCGACGCGCGCCTTTAGCGGACCGAAAAGCGGTGGCGCCGGCGCGATCTCCTCGGCGGGCCGCGTCGGCACATATACGACAACGTTTGTGCCAGGCTTCACCAGCACCTGGGACTTCGACGTTTGGGGCAAGGTGCGCCGGCAGATCGAGAGCAATGCGTCCGCGGCGCAGGTAACCGCCGCCGATCTCGACAACGCGAAGCTTTCGGCGCATGCGGCGCTCGCCGCCGCCTATTTCAATTTGCGTACGGCGGATTCTCTCCACGACCTGCTGGTCCGTTACACGGAGGAATACAAAAAGACACTCAAGATCGTGCGCGATCAGTTCAACGCCGGCTTTTCCGTGACCGAAGGCGACGTCGCGACCGCCGAAGCGCAGGTCTTCACGACCGAAGCGCAAGCGATCAATGCTCTCATTCAACGCGCGCAATTCGAACACGCCATCGCCATCCTGATCGGCCGGCCGCCCGCCGAGCTGTCGATCGCGCCGCATCTGCTCAGTGGCAATATTCCGCGGATTCCGGTCACAGTGCCCTCCGTCCTGCTCGAGCGGCGTCCCGACATCGCCGCCGCCGAACGCACCATGCAGGAGCAGAACGCGCTGATCGGCGTTGCGGTCGCGGCCTATTTCCCGGACATCAGCATCTCCGCGGTGTTGCAGTGGACGGGCAGCCAGCCCTCACCCTTCAGTGTTGCCAACGTCGTGTGGTCGCTCGGCGCGGCCGGCACGCAGGTCTTGTTCGAAGGCGGACTGCGCGGCGCGCAAGTTGACGCAGCGCGCGCGGTATACTGGCAGAGCGTAGCCAATTACCGGCAGACCGTGCTGACCGCTTTTCAGCAAGTCGAAGATAATCTTGTCGCCGTGCGCCTGCTCAAGCAGCAGCTTGTTCTTCAGGACAAAGCCGTGAAAGACCAGCGCCGAGCCGTCGATGTCTTCATTAACCAGTTCAGAGCCGGCACGGTGGCCTACACTACGGTGGTCCAGGGCGAAATATTGCTGCTGACCGACGAGGAAAACTTGCTGACCACCCGCCAGAATCTGTTTTTGGCGAGTGTCGGTCTCATTCAGGCGCTTGGCGGCGGCTGGGACACGAATCTGTTACCGACGAGGCGGGAGCTTGAGAGGGATATCTCGTTGTTCCCGCAGCTTCCGCCCAACGGAGCCGGCATTCGACCGGACCCATCCATCTTTCTGCCAAATCGTTGATTTAACTATCTTTATCGGCGGCGCTGGCGATGAGCGAAGCGCCGTGCCCATTCAATCATTAGCGAATATTCATTAGCCGCGATACCTGGGCAGCCGTTATATACCTTGCGGAATGGAACGACGATGGACGAGCGAACGCGCACCACCGATGAGCACACCACGCCAGGCCTTCGGCGGACGCTCCCCAGTGGGCCGGTCGTCAAGAGTGAGCCGCGACGAACCAAGCTCTTCGTCGGGCTGATCGTTCTGATCGGGCTCGCGGCCGGCGGATATTGGGCCTATCGGTCGCAATATGCCACCCAACCGGCCAGCACCGCCCAGCGAACGGTGCCGCAAGCCCCGCCGCAATCGGTCGGCGCCGCAACAATCGGCCAGGGCGATATTCGCGTCATCGTCAACGCGCTCGGCACCGTCACCCCGATCGCCACCGTCACGGTGCAGACCCAGATCAACGGCCAGCTGCTCGAGGTCGGATTCACCGAAGGCCAGCTGGTCAAGAAGGGCGACTTCCTGGCGCAGATCGATCCGCGCCCCTACCAGCTCCTGCAAGCGCAATACGAAGGCCAGCTCGCGCATGATCAGGGCCTGCTGGCGCAGTCGCAAGTCGATCTCGCGCGCTATCAGAAATTGGCCGAGCAGAATTCGATCGCGCGCCAGCAATATGAGGATCAGGTCTACATCGTGCAGCAGAACCAGGGCACGGTGAAGCTCGATCAGGCGCAGATCGATCAGCAGAAGCTCAACGTCATCTATTGCCGCATCGTGTCGCCGGTCACCGGCCGGATCGGGCTGCGCCTGGTCGATCCGGGAAATTACATCCAGACAACCGTCACCACCGGCATCGCGGTGGTGACGCAAATGCAGCCGATCACGGTGATCTTCCCGATCCCGGAAGACGACCTGCCCGATATCCTGCCGCACCTCAATGCCGGCACGCCGCTCGAAGTATTCGCCTACGACCGCGCCAATGTGAAAATGCTCGCGACCGGCCGCGTCATGGCGCTCGACAGCCAGATCGACACCACCACCGGCACGGTGAAGGTGCGCGCACAGTTCGACAATGCCGACAGCGCGCTGTTCCCCAACCAATTCGTCAACGCGCAGCTGCTGGTGAAGACCCTGCACAACGTCGTCACGGTGCCGACGGCGGCGATCCAGCGCGGGGCGCCTGGGACCTACGTCTACGTCGTCAATGCCGACAACACGGTATCGGTGCGGCCGATCAAGACCGGCCCGACCGATGGGCCGATAGCGGCCGCCGAATCCGGTCTGTCGGTCGGCGACCGGGTGGTGGTCGACGGCACCGATCGCCTGCGCGACGGCGCGCGCGTGATCATTCCCGGCGCGCGCAGCGCGACGCCCGCGGCCGGAAATCCGGCGCCGAACGCGCAGCCGACCGATGCCGCGCAGCCACCCGGCCCGCCGCAGAACCGATCCCGTAACGGCGGCAAATAGCGCCATGCCGCGGCGAGAGCGACCGCAGTTTTCTGAAGCATGATCCCGAAAAGTGGCACCCGGTTTTCGGAAAGATCATGCGCAAAAGAACTCCTAGAGCGGGACGACATTCGAGGAAAAGTCATCCCGCTCGAGGTTCACGCGCTCGCAGGCTGCGTGAAGCCGTCTGCCCGAGCGCGCGGCAATGAAGTGAAGCGATGAACGTCTCCGAGCCTTTCATTCTGCGTCCGGTCGGCACGACGCTGCTCATGGCGGCGATCCTGCTGTCCGGCATCGTCGCCTACACCTTCCTGCCGCTCTCGACCTTGCCGCAGGTCGATTATCCGACCATCCAGGTGCAGACCTTCTATCCGGGCGCGAGCCCGGAAGTGATGACCTCGTCGGTGACCGCTCCGCTCGAGCGGCAGCTCGGCCAGATGCCCGGCCTCAATCAGATGACGTCGGCGAGCTCGGCCGGCGCCTCGATCGTCACGCTGCAATTCAGTCTCGATTTGAGCCTCGACGTCGCCGAGCAGGAGGTGCAGGCGGCGATCAATGCGGCGAACAACCTGCTACCGAGCGACCTGCCGGTGCCGCCGGTCTACGCCAAGGTCAATCCGGCCGACGCGCCGATCCTGACGCTCGCGGTCACCTCCAAAAGCATGTCGCTGACCGAGCTGGAAGACATCAGCGAAACGCGGCTGGCGCAAAAGATCTCGCAGCTCAGCGGCGTCGGGCTGGTGAGCATCTCCGGCGGCCATCGGCCGGCGATCCGCATCCAGTTCAACCCGCAGGCGCTCGCCGCCTATGGGCTCAATATCGACGACGTGCGCACGACGGTCGGCAACTTCAACGTCAATACGCCGAAGGGAAACTTCGACGGGCCGGCGCAAGCCACGACCATCAATGCCAACGACCAGATCGAAAACGCCGCACAATACGCCAACACCATCATCGCCTACCGCAACGGCAATCCGGTGCGGCTGTCGGACGTCGCCAACGTCATCAACGGCGCCGAGAACACCAAGCTCGGCGCCTGGGCGAATACCACGCCGGCGATCATCCTCAACGTGCAACGCCAGCCGGGCGCCAACATCATCGAGGTGGTCAACCGCATCGAGGCGCTGCTGCCGCGCATCGTCTCCACCCTGCCGGCGGCGGTCGATGTCGGCGTGCTCTCTGACCGCACCGTCACCATCCGCGCCTCGGTCGCCGACGTGGAATTCGAGCTCGCGCTCGCCATCGTGCTCGTGGTGGTGGTGATTTTCCTCTTCCTGCGCACCATTCCGGGCACCATCATTCCGAGCCTGTCGGTGCCGCTTTCGCTGGTCGGCACGCTGGGCGTGATGTATCTGCTCGGCTTCAGCCTCGACAATCTGTCGCTGATGGCCTTGACCATCGCCACCGGCTTCGTGGTCGACGACGCGATCGTGATGATCGAGAACATCGCGCGCTATGTCGAAAGCGGCATGAATCCGCTCGAAGCGGCTTTGCGCGGCGCGCAGCAGATCGGCTTCACCATCATATCGCTCACCATTTCGCTGATCGCCGTTTTGATCCCGCTCCTGTTCATGGGCGAGGTGGTCGGCCGCCTGTTCCACGAATTCGCCATTACGCTTGCGGTGACGATCGTCATCTCGGCCGTGGTGTCGCTGACGCTCGTGCCGATGATGTGCGCCAAGCTCATCCGCCATCATCCGGACGCCGAGCGCTCAAGCTTCGATCTCGCGGCCGAGCGCGTGTTGAACGGCACGATCGACCTTTACGCCCGTGCGCTCACCTGGGTGCTTGAACGCCAGCCGCTGACGCTCGCCGTGGCGATCCTGACGCTCGGGGTGACGGTCGTGCTCTACGTCATGATCCCGAAGGGATTCTTCCCGGTGCAGGACACCGGCATGATCCAGGCGATCTCGGAAGCCTCGCAAAGCATTTCCTACGAGGCCATGGCGAAGCTGCAGAACGAGCTCGCCGAGGACATCCTGCGGGACCCGGACGTCGAGAGCTTGAGCTCCTTCATCGGCGTCGACGGCACCAACCAGACGCAGAATACCGGGCGGTTCCTCATCAATCTGAAGCCGCACGACGAGCGCAAGTTTACGGCGACGCAGATCATGCGCCGCATCCAGAAAGAAGTGTCCGGCGTCGTCGGCGCCACTCTCTATATGCAGCCGGTGCAGGACCTGACCATCGACGCCACCATCAGCCGCGCGCCGTATCACTTCGTGCTCGAAGACGCCAATCCGCGCGAGTTCGACACCTGGGTGCCGCGCGTGGTGGAGAAGCTCTCAACGCTGCCGCAGCTCACCGACGTGGCAAGCGACCTGCAGCAGCAAGGCTTGACCCTCAATATCATCATCGACCGCGCAACCGCGGCGCGCTTCGGCATTACGCCGGCGACCGTCGACAACGCGCTCTACGACGCCTTCGGCCAGCGCATCATTTCCACGATCTACACGCAGTCGAACCAGTATCGCGTGATCATGGAGGTGGATCCGTCGATGCAGAAGTCGCTCGATACACTGTCGAAAATCTACCTGCCGTCGTCGTCCTCGACCAGCAACGGCCAGGTGCCGCTGTCGGCCTTCGTGCATGTCGAACAGCATACCGGACCGTTGTTGATCACGCATTTCGGACAATTGCCGGCCACCACCATTTCGTTCAACACCGCGCCGGGCGTGTCGCTTGGCGCGGCGGTGGACGCGATCCAGCAGGCGGAGAAGGAAGTCGGCCTGCCGATCAGCTTCACCACCGCGTTTCAGGGCACCGCAGCCGCGTTCCAGTCATCGCTCGCCAACGAAGTATTCCTGATCATCGCCGCGATCGTGGCGATGTATATCGTGCTTGGCGTGCTCTACGAGAGCTTCATCCACCCGATCACCATCCTCTCGACCTTGCCGTCGGCCGGCGTCGGCGCGCTCCTCTCGCTGATGGTGCTGCACTACGACCTCGACGTCATCGCCATCATCGGCATCGTTTTGTTGATCGGCATCGTGAAGAAGAACGCGATCATGATGATCGACTTCGCGCTCGACGCCGAGCGGAACGAGGGGCTGCCGCCGCGTGAAGCGATCTATCAGGCCTGCCTGCTGCGCTTCCGGCCGATCCTGATGACCACCATGGCGGCGATCCTCGGCGCCCTGCCGCTGATGCTCGGCACCGGTACCGGCTCGGAACTGCGCCAGCCGCTCGGCATCGCCATTATCGGCGGGCTTGCGTTCAGCCAGTTGCTGACGCTGTTCACCACGCCGGTCATCTATCTCTATTTCGACCGGCTGGCGGCGCGCCTGACCGGACGCCGGCCCGCGAACCCCTTGGCAAGCGGCGAGCCGGCCGAATGAACATCTCGGCGCCATTCATCGCGCGGCCGGTGGCGACGACGCTATTGACCATCGCGATCGCGCTCGCGGGGCTGATGGGATTCTTGCGGCTGCCGGTATCGCCGCTGCCGCAGGTGGATTTTCCGACCATCTCGGTCTCGGCGACGCTTCCCGGCGCCAGTCCCGAAACGGTGTCCACCAGCGTCGCCGAACCGCTCGAACGGCACCTCGGCCAGATCGCCGACGTCACCGAGATGACGTCGCAAAGCGGCATCGGGCAGGCGCGCATCACCCTGCAATTCGACGTCAGCCGCGACATTGACGGCGCCGCGCGCGACGTCGAGGCGGCGATCAACGCTGCACGCGCCGACTTGCCGACCAACCTGCCGAGCAATCCGACCTATCGCAAAGTCAATCCGGCCGACGCGCCGATCATGGTCTTGGCCCTGACCTCCAAGACGATGACGCAGGGCCAGATGTACGACGCCGCGAGCAATATCTTGGCGCAGCGGCTGTCGCAGTTGAGCGGCATCGGCAACGTCAATATCGGCGGCTCGAGCCTTCCGGCGGTGCGCGTCGAGCTCAACCCGCAGGCGCTGTACAATTACGGCATCGGGCTCGAGGACGTGCGCGCCGCGCTTGCCTCGGCCAACGCCAACAGCCCGAAGGGCACGATCGACGACGGCAACCGGCGTTTTCAGATCTACACCAACGACCAGGCCAACGTTGCCGCCGACTACGCGCCGCTGGTGATCGCCTATCGCAACGGCGCGGGGGTCCGCCTCTCCGACGTCGCCCAGGTTTCGGATTCCGTTCAGGACAATCGCAATCTCGGCATGTCCGAGGGCCAGCCCTCGGTCCTGGTCATTTTGTACCGTCAGCCGAACGCCAACATCATCGAGACCGTCGACGCCGTGAAGGCGGAGCTGCCGCACCTGAAAGCGGCCATGCCGGCCGACATGAACGTCACCGTCGCGATCGATCGCAGCACCACGATCCGCGCCTCGCTGCACGACACCGAGCTGACGCTCGTGCTCGCGGTGATGCTGGTCACCGTCGTGGTGTTTCTGTTCCTGCGCAAAGTCAGCGCCACCATCATCCCGAGCATCGCGGTGCCGATCTCGATCTTCGGCACCTTCGGGGTGATGTATCTGCTCGGCTACAGTCTCGACATTCTCTCGCTGATGGCGCTGACCATCGCTACCGGCTTCGTGGTCGACGACGCGATCGTGGTGATGGAAAACATCGCCCGCCACATGGAGGAGGGCATGCCGCGCATGCAGGCGGCCTTCCGCGGCGCCCGCGAGGTCGGCTTCACCGTGCTCTCGATCAGCCTGTCGCTGATCGCGGTGTTCCTGCCGATCCTGCTGATGGGCGGCATTCTCGGCCGGCTGTTCCGCGAGTTCACTGTTACGCTGTCGATCGCGATCCTGGTCTCGCTGGTGATTTCACTCACCACGACGCCGATGTTGTGCGCCTTGTTCCTCGAAACCGACCGGGCGCGCGGACCGGAGGGCCGGCCGAGCTTGTTCGAGCGGGTACGGATCGGTTACGGCCACACGCTGACCTGGGCGCTGCGCCACAGCTTGCTGGTGCTGGCGATCTTCATCGCCACGATCGGGCTGAACGTCTATCTGTTCTACACCGCGCCCAGGGGCTTTTTTCCGCAGCAGGACACCGGCCGTATCATCGGCTCGCTGCAGGCTGACCAAAGCATCTCGTTTCAGTCGATGAGCCTAAAGCTCAAGCAGATGATCGATATCGTGCGCGCCGATCCGGCCGTCGATACCGTCGTCGGCTTTACCGGCGTCGGCAGCGGCGGCGGTTTTTCGCAGATCAATACCGGCACGGTGTTCGTGTCGCTCAAGCCGATCTCGCAGCGGGCGACGGTGGACGAAGTCCTCGCGCGGCTGCGCCCGAAACTCGCGCAGGTGCCCGGCGGGCGGCTCTATCTTGCCGCCGTGCAGGATCTGCGCGCCGGCGGCCGGCAGAGCAACGCCCAATACCAGTACACGCTGCAATCGGAGAACGTGCAGGACCTCTACACCTGGACGCCGAAACTGGTTGATGCGCTCGAGCACAATTCGGTCTTGACCGACGTGAGCTCCGACCAGCAGCAGCGCGGGCTCGAGACCTATCTCACCATCGATCGCGATACGACGGCGCGGCTCGGCGTCACCCCGCAACAGATCGACAACACGCTCTACGACGCATTCGGTCAGCGCCAAGTCTCGACCATCTACAGCGCGATCAATCAATATCACGTCGTCATGGAGATCGATCCGCGCTACACGCAATATCCGAGTTCATTGCGCGATGTGTATGTCGCGACCTCGGGCGGTACGGCCCCGGGGACGGCAACGACCAATGCGCCAGGGGGGACCGTCACGGCGGCGACGACGAAGGGGACGACCGTCATCGCGCCAACCGCGATCCCCTCTGCCGCGGCGATCGGAACCGGCAGCGGTCTTGCGTCGGCCGCATCGAGCGCCGCCACCGCGCGAGCGATCAGCAACAATTCGGCCCGCAACTCCTTCACCAATGCGCTGGCCAATACCGGCCACGGCTCGACCTCGGCCGGCGCCGCCGTGAGCACAAACAAGGAGACGATGATTCCGCTCGCTGCCATCAGCCACTATCGGCCCGGTCACACGGCGCTTTCGGTCAATCATCAGGGACTATTCGTCGCCTCGACCATTTCGTTCAATCTGATACCGGGAAAATCGCTCGGCCAGGCGGCCGACGAGATCAATGCCGCGATTGCCCGCATCAACGTGCCGGCCTCGATCACCGGTACGCTTGCCGGCACGGCGCAGCTGTTCCAGCAATCGCTGTCCAAGGAGCCGATCCTGATCCTGACGGCGATTGCCGCCGTCTACATCCTGCTCGGCGTTCTGTACGAGAGCTACATCCACCCCATCACCATTCTGTCGACGCTGCCGTCGGCCGGCGTCGGCGCGCTGCTGGCGCTCATGCTCTTTCACGTCGAATTCGACATTATCGGTTTGATCGCGGTCATTCTCCTGATCGGCATCGTCAAGAAGAACGCGATCATGATGATCGACTTCGCCATCGAGGCGAAACGCTCGCGCAATTTGAACTCCTACGAGGCGATTTTCGAGGCGAGCCTGCTGCGCTTCCGCCCGATCCTGATGACCACCTCGGCCGCCATTCTCGGCGCCGTCCCGCTGGCGCTGAGCTTCGGCAACGGCGGCGAAATCCGCCGCCCGCTCGGCATCGCCATTGTCGGCGGGCTGATCATCAGCCAGCTGCTGACGCTCTATACCACGCCGGTGCTCTATCTGTATTTGGACCGGCTGAGCGGCTGGTCGCTGCGCATGCGGCGGCGCATCGTGCGGCGGCCGCCACCTCAGGTCGGGCCGCAGCCCGCCGAATAGGCGTTCCGTCAAGCGGCTTGGATAGGAATAGCTCGCCGCTCAGCGAATATGAATGGGCGGCCGGCCGTAGCAGCACGGCGTCGCCCACTCCCAATCCGCCGGATAGAGCGTGGAGCGCAGCTTGTAGATATCGGCGCGCAACTGCCGGATGATCGGCACCTTGTAGCCTTCGTCGATGTCGGGATTGGCTTCCAGGAACGCGATCCGCTTGTTGAGCTCGTTGATGGCGCGATGCACATCGCGCCACTCGTAGCTGTGCGGACGGCGCAACCAGTCATAGGCCAGCGACGGCGTTGTGCTCGCGGCGAGCATAAACGCAGTCAAGGCAACCGCGATCCAGCCTCTGGTCATGTCCCGCTCCTAGAGCGCAATCGCCTCATCCTGAATTGTCGCGCTCTAATTTTTTAGTGGAGCATGATCTTTGTCGGAAAACCGGTTCCCACTTTTCCGGATCATGCTCTGTGACCCCGGATGATAGCCGCAGCGCCGCGAAAAAGGAAAGGCAGTCCCAAGAATTTCCCCGCATGTGGCGCCAAAGCCTCCCGCTATACTCGCCGGTGTCCTGAACCGGAGCAATCGCAACGATGACCGAGCGGTATTTCGAGGATTTCGCCGTCGGGCAGGTGTTCAAGCCCAGCGGCCGCGTTCGCATTGAGAAAGAAGACATTATCGCCTTTGCGCAGAAATACGACCCGCAGCCGTTTCACCTCGACGAAGACGCCGCGCGCCATTCGATGTTCGGGCGGCTGGTCGCGAGCGGCTGGCACACGGCGGCGGTGACCATGAGCCTGATCGCCCGCGCCGACTTCCGCGCCGCCGGCGGAACCATCGGGCTTGGCTTCGAGAACCTGCGCTGGCCGACCCCGGTGCTGCCGGGCGACGAGCTTCGCATCGAAAGCGAAGTGCTGGAAGCACGGCCGTCGCGGTCACGGCCGGATCGGGGACTCTTGAAAATGCGCACGCAGACATTCAACCAGAACGGCGAGGTCGTGCAGGAGGTCGTCGGCAACGCCATGGTGCCGTGCCGGCCGGCTGGCCAAACAGGCTAGAGCGCCATGGCTATAAGTTGAATCGTCATCGCGCTCTGGATCTTTGGTGGAGCATGGTCTTTTTCGGAAAACCGGCATCCACTTTTCCGGATCATGCTCTAGGCGAACGGCACCGCGCTCGCCGCGGGCAGCGGCGGGGTGAAACGTCCGTCCGCCGCGGTCCAGCCGCCGTCGACCAGAAAATATGAGCCCGTGACGTAGGAGCTCGCATCTGACGCGAGATAAACCACCGCGCCGACAAGCTCCGACGGCTGCGCCCAGCGGTGCATCACCGACTTGTCGGCATAGGCGCGGTACCAGGCATCGTTCTGCTTGATCTGTTGCGTGAGCGGCGTCTCGACGATGCCGGGCGCGATGGCATTGGCGCGGACGCCGGACCGGCCGATCTCCGCAGCCAGCGCCCGGATCATCTGCACGGTGCCGGCCTTGGTGGCGGCGTAGATGCCCTGCCCCGGCTCGACGACCTGTGCGCGGATGCTGGAGAAAACAATGACGCTGCCCTTGCCGCGTTTCACCATGCCGGGCACGAACGCTTTGAGCGCACGGAAAATGCCTTTCAGGTTCAATTCGACCACACGATCGAATTCGTCCTCGGTGTAATCGAGCACCGGCTTTCGCACATTGATCGAAGGCGAAATGACGAGCACGTCGGGCGTGCCGACTTTCGCGGCCGCCGCCGCAACGCTCTTGCCGTCGCAGAGATCGATGTGCAGCGCTTCGGCAGCCCAGCCGCCGGTGGCGATCTCCTGCGCAGTCGCTTTCGCCTGCTCGAAGGCGACGTCGCCGCAAACAACCTGCGCGCCGAAGCTGGCGAGCCCGAAGCAACCGGCGCGGCCGATGCCGCTCGCACCGCCGATCACGAAGGCGCGCCGGCCGCTGAGATCGAAAATATGGGAATAGTCGTCCATGAGCGTCCCTCGTGCAGATTGTTATCTCGTTATCGCCGTCAGGCGCGCGGCGGCTCGGGCCACGGCCGCGCTGCGCCGGCGCGCATCGCCTCGAAGGCGGAGGCGACACGGAGCACGCCGAGATCGTCGAAGCGGCGGCCGATGATTTGCATGCCGATCGGCAAGCCCTCGTCGCTATAGCCGCAATTGATCGACACGGCCGGCTGCTCCGACATGTTGAAGGCGACCGTGCAGCTGATATGCGGAAAGGGATCGAGTGGATCGTCGCTCGGCGACGCAAGCTCGGCGGCAAAGGCGGTGATCGGCGCTGTCGGCGCGATCACGAAGTCATACGGAAGCGTTGCCGTCACGGCCGCCTTGCGCATCACGAGAGTTCTGGCTGAAGCCGTGGAAGATGGTTTCGCCGCTGAAATCGGCGGCGGATTCTCCCCACGCGCGGATGAAGGGAAGGATCTTCTGCCGCCGTTCCGGCGGCGTCGCGCGAAAGTCGGTGAGCGCGCGCATGCGCCAGAAACGGTCGAGCCCGTCCAGCATGTCCTGCGTCAGGAACGGTGCGAGCGGCTCGACGACGGCGCCGGCGGCAGCGAAATCGCGCGCCGCACCTTCGAGAGCCGCGCGCGTCGGCGCGGACGTCGGATACCCGCAGCCCGCCTCCAGCAAGAGCCCGACCCGCAAGCCGGCGAGCTTCGCCGGTTCGATGCGCCAGTCGAGGTTTTCCGGCGGCAGGCTCATATAGTCGCGGTCGTCGGGCTGTGCGAGCGTCGCCATCATCAGCGCCGCGTCGGCGACGGTGCGCGTGAGCGGGCCGGCGACACGCCCGATATAGGGCGGGTCGATCGGCACGCGCCCGCTGCTCGGCTTGAAACCGACCAACCCGCACCAGCCGGCCGGCAGGCGCACCGAACCGCCGATGTCGGTGCCGAGATGCAGCGGGCCGTAGCCGGCCGCTGCGCCAGCGCCAGCGCCGGCCGATGAACCGCCGGGATTGCGCGTCAAATCCCACGGATTGCGTGTCAGCGGATGAAAGCTGGAGAGGCCGGACGACAGCATGCCGTAATCCGGCATGGTGGTCTTGGCGAACAGCACGGCGCCCGCTTCGCGCAGCCGCGCGACCGGCGGCGCGTCGGCCGGCGCGGGCTTCAACTCGCTCGCCGCGGTGCCGAGCGGAACCGGCTCGCCCTTGGTGGCGATATTGTCCTTGATGGTCGTCGGCACGCCGTCGAGCGGACCCGCCGGCTCGCCGCGCCGCCAGCGCTGTTCGCAGGCGCGCGCATCTTTCAGCGCACGCTCCGGCTCCAGCAGGTAGGTCGCATGGATATGCGGCTCGAACACTGCGATGCGCGCGAGCACATCCTGCATCGCCTCGACCGGCGACAGCGCGCGGCTGCGATAAGCTTTCAGCAGCGCGACGGCGCTCATTCGGCATGGCTGCATGGCGCGGTTAAACTAGAGCGATGAGCGGCGGCGAACAAGCCGAACCGCGCCCGACTTATTTCGCACTGCAACGCGCCGCGAAGATCACAGGCGCCATCGGTGAACGCTCATCGGCGAACGCGTTGTGCTATAAGGTGGCGGTCACGGGCAGGGGACAAAAGCCAGCCGCGTCAAAACAGGCTGGCCGGCCCGACGCGGAGGAACACATGGAAGATCTGGAGGCCCGAACGATCAGGAAGGTCTCGGCGCGGCTGATCCCATTCCTGATGATCTGTTATTTCATCGCTTATCTCGATCGCGTGAATGTCGGCTTCGCCGCGCTCACGATGAACAAGTCGCTCGGCTTGACCGCGACCATGTTCGGTTTCGGTTCCGGCGTTTTCTTTCTTACTTATTTCGTGTTCGAGGTGCCGTCGAATCTGGCGCTCGACCGGTTCGGTGCGCGCAAATGGATCGCACGCATCATGATCAGCTGGGGCATTCTCTCCGGCCTGATGGCGTTCATTCCGAATATCGCGAGCGCAACCGGGCTCGGCAACGGCGTCACCTTCTACACAGTGCGGCTGCTGCTCGGCGCCGCCGAGGCCGGCTTCTTTCCCGGCATCATCTTTTATCTGACGCTGTGGTACCCCTCGGTCTATCGCGGCCGCGTCATCGGCGCTTTCATGGCCGCGATTCCGCTCTCCTCGGCGATCGGCTCGCCGATCTCGGGCATGATCCTCGGCATGCACGGCATCGGCGGCCTGGAAGGCTGGCAGTGGCTCTTCATCATCGAGGCGGCGCCGGCGGTCGTGCTTGCCTTCGTCACCTATTTCTATCTCACCGACCGTCCGACCGACGCGGCCTGGCTCGCGCCGGACGAACGCTCATGGCTGACCGGGCGTCTGGATGCCGAGCGGCGGCAGCGCGAGGCGGTGCACCAAATCTCGGTGTTGCAGTCGCTCTATAATCCACGGGTCTGGGCGCTGGCGCTGGTCTATTTCGGCTTGGTCGCCTGCAATTACGGCGTCGCCTTTTGGCTGCCGCAAATCATCAAGGCGTTCGGCTTGTCGAATTTCGCCACCGGCTGGGTGACCGCGATTCCGTATGCGATCGGCGCTGCGTTCATGGTCTGGTACGGCTATAACTCGGACCGCACGGGCGAGCGCAGGGGGCACACCGCCATCGGATTATTGATCGCGGCGGCCGGCATCGCTGCATCCACGCTGACCGGCAACCCGACTTTGACGATTGTTGCGTTCACGGTCGGCGCCTGCGGCGTGTTCGGCACTTTGCCGGTGTTCTGGACCTTACCGACCGCGCTGTTATCCGGCAGCGCGGCCGCCGCCGGCATTGCCGTGATCAACTCGATCGGCAATCTCGCGGGCTTCGCCGGGCCCTATGCGATGGGCTGGATGAAGGACGCGACCGGAAGCTTCACCGCCGGCCTGCTGTTGATCGCGGGGCTCGCCGTTATCGCCATGGCGATCGTGCTGGCGCTCGGCCACAACACCGCGCTGGAACGGGCGCCGGCCGTCGCGCTGAAGGAAGGCTAGAGCGCAATCGCTTCAAATTGAAGCGATTGCCACTCTAAGATTTTTGGTGGCGCATGATCTTTTCGGAAAACCGGCTTCCACTTTTCCGGATCATGCTCTAACGCACAGCCTCGCGCTCAGTCTTGACCCGCCGGCGCTGATCCTTAAGCGCCGGTGGCCGATCGCGCGTGATTTGCAGCGCGTCGCTCGCCGGAAATGTCTGCTCCAGCTCCTGATCCAGCCGGCGCTCGATCTTCGGATCCGTATGCTGCTGCGCGGATACCTTTGGCCTATAGCTTCCCATGGCACGCCTCCGGCCAACCCTCGGAACGACGACCCTGCCCGCCTCATGGCGAGTGGAAGGGACGTCTTCGCACTATTTATGAAGCCGGCGCGACGGCCACAACAGACCAGGACACGCTGTCACGGCATGGCCGGACACGGGCGCGCGGGAGCGCCGGGCGCGGCCGGCAGTGCAATCTCCAGTGTTTTGAGTTCCTCGACATTGCGCGGCCGCCACGCCTCGACCAGGCGCTTCGCCTCGTTGAGCTGGTCGGTGGTCATTTGCGGCTCGATCATGGCCCGGATCTGCGAATTGTCGTGAAAGGGGCTGCGCGCCGCCAGCCGGAACCACACATCCGCCTGCACGAGATCGACCGAAACCGCGTTGCCGTGATCGTCATGCTCGCCGCGCGCGAACATCATGCTGAGCTTTTCCTGCGCCTGCGGCTGATTCAAGAGCGCGGCACGCATCAGCCAGCAGAATGCCTGGGCGAGGTTGCGCTCGCTCGAGGGCACGCCGGCCGGCGTGGTCATCGACATGTAGCCGAGCGTGACCATCGCCTCGGCATTGCCGCGGCCCGCCGATACCGCGAGCCATTTCAGCGACTCGGCGCGGCTTGCCGGCACGCCGGGCGCGCCGAGCAGATAGAGCCGCGAGAGATCGTTGGCCGCGCCCGTCGAACCCTTCTCCACGGCGCGCTTCATCATATCGAGGCCGAGCGACGGATCCTGCTTGACGCCGCGGCCGCGGATAACCATCGGGCCGAGCGCGCGCATGGCCTCGGCGTCGCCAGTGTCGGCCCTCTGCTTGAGCGCCGCCGCAATCTTGGTTTCGTCGACTTCGATCGAGGCGCCGTTGCGCAAACGGTCGGCGATGTCGCGCGCCGCATCGGGATCGCCGTGCTCGGCCGCCCGCACTGTCCAGGCGATGCCCGCGCTCTCATCGCGCGGCAGGCCGTCGCCGGTCAGCAAGGTGAGCCCGAGCAGATATTCGGCGGACGGCTTGCCATCCATGGCGCGCTTGATGACGATTCGCACGTCATCGCTCACCGGACAGAGCGCGGCGACCATGCACAGCCAGCGCATTTGCTTGTAGGTCTGCTCGATATTTTCCGGCGCGTATCGGCCCGCATCGGCCGCGTGTGCCGAGCCGACGCGCGCCAGCGTTCCGAGGATCAGCGCAAGAATTGCCGCGCGGGCCCCGATCCGCCATCCGATGCTCTGCATGGTTCGCCCCCGTTTGGCGGATTTTATCGGGGGCGGCGCTCACAGGCGAGCCGGTCTTGCGGAGTGCTCCAAACATCTATCGAAGCCAGGGTGTCTACTCATCTGTGGACGCCCCCGGCGATTTTTCGCTTTCGCGGGAAATCCGGACATGAAGCCGGCACGCAACGGACTTGGCAGGCTGACCGCAGATTTTCTCCGATCCGTCAGAAAGGAAATAGATACTGTCAGCGTTCCCTTCGGCGAAAACCTCGGCCGCACGATCGTTGATCTGACGGGGCTACTTTTGGATGCGACCGAGGACGACTCGCTCATCTGTGAAGCCGCGCCGTATTCAGTCATGCACCGACGGTGCGTGGCGTACGTGGAAACAAATCTTTGCAATCCCACACTCAGCCCCGAAGTCATTGCCCGGGCAATGGGCATTTCGGTGCGGCATTTGCATCGCGTGTTCAGCAGCGCCGGAGATAGCGTTTGTGAATTCCTGCGTAAGCGCAGGCTTGAGCGGTGCAAAGGTGATCTGCTGGATTACAGGAAACGACACCTCAGCATTGGCGAAATTGCGTTCCGCAATGGATTCATCAGTGCGGGCCACTTTGCCGAGTCATTCAAGGCCGAGTTTGGCGTCACCGCCCGCAGCGTTCGAAAAGCGATGTAGAGGACTGGAAGGACGCCGCCGCGCCCAACTCCGCGGAGTCCATGAGGCCTCGCCGCGAGCGAATTTTAGCTTGTGGGGTCGCAAGACTCCCCCTCCGCCTGCTGAAGCCCTTCCAGGATCACCGCGGTGACCGCATCAAGTTGCGATGGCGCTTCCCGGACCTTGGGAAATGCCTGACTTGAGTCCGCAAAGTGCACCAAACCGGCCGTCGATCCGGGCACTGTCACCATTCGCGATTTTATGACTGCCCGCGCTAATGCCCGGCCATGTGGCGGCCGATGACGGTGAGATCGGCGTCGCTGGCGCGCGTCTCGTAGACGATCTCGCCGTGGAACATGACGACCAGCCGGTCGGCGAGCTCAAGCAATTCGTCGAGGTCTTCGCTGACCAGGAGCACCGCGGCGCCGCGGTTGCGCGCCGCCATGATCTCGGCGTGGATCTGCGCCACCGCCGCGAAATCGAGGCCGAAGCACGGATTGGCGGCGACCAGGATATCGACTTCGCCGGCCAGTTCGCGCGCCAGCACGGTGCGTTGCACATTGCCGCCGGAGAGTTCGCCGATCGGCGTGGCGTCGGAGCGGGTCTTGATCTTGTAGCGCTCGATCTTGCGCAGCGCATCCTGATGGAATTGCGCGCTGTTGAGCCACCAGCCGCCGGACGCAAACGGCGCGCGGTCAAATTCGCGGAAGGCGAGATTGTCGGCGACGCTCATGCGCGCGACGCAGGCGTTTTTCAACGGCTCTTCGGGCAGCACGGAGAGATGATTGTGCCGCATCTCCGCCCGCGTGGCGTGATATTCCTCGACCTGCAGATAGATCTTGCCGCTTTCGGCGTCGCGCTGGCCGGCGAGCACCTCGATGAGCTGGCGCTGGCCGTTGCCGGAAACCCCCGCAACGCCGACGATCTCGCCGCCGCGGATCGAGAGCGACACGTCGCGCACCGCCGGCTGGCCGCCGTCGTCGAGCGCATTAAGCTTCTCGATGTTGAGGCGTGGCGCGCCGTATTCGCCGGAGCGCGGCGGCTGCACGGTCAATTCCTCGGCGCCGATCATCATGCGCGCCATGGCATCGGGGCTCAGATCCTTGACGTGCCCCTGCCCGGCGAGCCTGCCGCGGCGAAGGATGGTGACCTCGTCGGCGAACGCCATCACCTCGCGGAATTTGTGGGTGATCATCAGGATGGTGAGATCGCCGGCAGCGACCATGCCGCGCAGCATGCCGAGCACTTCATCGGCTTCGCCGGGGGTGAGCACCGAGGTCGGTTCGTCGAGGATGAGAAAACGGCGCCGCAGATAAAGCTGCTTGAGGATTTCGCATTTCTGCCGCTCGCCGGCGGAAATTGCCGAGACCCTGGCGTTGAGCGGCACGCGAAACGGCATGCGCGCGAGAAATTCTTCCAGCGCCTTGCGCTCGCGCGCCCAATCGACCACCGACGGCACATGGTCGCGCGCCAGCACGAAATTTTCCGCGACCGTCATGGCCGGCACCAGCGTGAAGTGCTGATAGACCATGCCGAGGCCGAGCGCATGCGCGGCGCGCGGATTGTTGATGACCTGCTGCCGGTCATCGACCATCAACTCGCCGTCGTCGGCCTGGTAATAGCCCATGATGCATTTGACGAGGGTCGACTTGCCGGCGCCGTTTTCACCGAGGAGCGCATGGAACGTACCCGGCCGCACCTTCAACGACACCTGATCGAGCGCGGTGAACTCGCCGAAGCGCTTGACGATATTGAGCGCCTCGACGCCGAACGTCTTCTTGGAGGCGGTCGGCGACGGCAGGCCGCCGGGCGGAATGAGCGTCGCCATCTCGCTCACGCGATCGCCTCGATGAATTTCGCCGAGTCCGACACCGTGCCGAATACGCCGCCCTGCATCTTGATCATCTTGATGGCGTGTTCGTGATTGCCCTTGTCGGTGGCGCCGCAGCAATCCTCCAGCAAGAGACATTCGAAGCCGCGATCGTTGGCCTCGCGCATGGTGGTGTGGACGCAGACATCGGTGGTGATGCCGGTGAGCACGATATTGTCGATGCCGGCGAGCCGCAGCATCAGTTCGAGATCGGTGGCGCAGAACGAGCCCTTGCCCGGCTTGTCGATGATGGATTCGCCTTCCAGCGGCTTGAGCTCGTCGATGATTTCCCAGCCGGGTTCGCCGCGCACCAGGATGCGGCCGCAGGGGCCGGGATCGCCGATGCCGGCGCCGATCTGGCGCGAGCGCCAGCGCTTGTTGGCCGGCAGATCGGCGAGGTCGGGGCGGTGGCCCTCGCGGGTATGGATGATGTGGAAGCCTTTGGCGCGCGCGGCCGCGAGCGTGCGCTTGATCGGCTCGATCGGCGCGCGGGTGAGCGACAGATCGTAGCCCATCTTGTCGACATAGCCGCCGACGCCGCAGAAGTCGGTCTGCATGTCGATGACGATCAGCGCCGTGTTCTGCGGACGCAGATCGCCGTTATAGGGCCAGGGATAGGGATCGGCCGGAACGTAACGCTTGGCGGCGATGCTTTCTTGGGCGATGCTCTCTTGGGGCGCGTGCATGACTTCACCTCGTCGGCAACTTATCGCGTGATCGACAGTTCCGCCGGCGCGCCGACCAGCGTGCGCTTGGGCGAACAGGTCGCGATCATAATCAGCAATGTCAGAATATAGGGCGCGGCATTGAACAAATGATAGCCGTAGCTGAAGCCGATCGACTGCAGCGCCGGGCCGAGCGCGGCGGCGCCGCCGAACAACAGTGAGGCCCACAGGCAGAGCATCGGATTCCAGCGCGCGAAGATCACGAGCGCCACCGCGGTGATGCCCTGCCCGCTCGACAAGCCTTCGTTCCAGCTGCCGGGATAGAACAGCGACAGGAACGAGCCGCCGATGCCGGCCAGGAAGCCGCCGAACATGGTGGCGCGCAGCCGGATCACGTTGACCGAATAGCCCATCGCCAGCGCTGCGTCGGCGCTTTCGCCGGCGGTGCGGATGATCAGGCCCCAGCGCGTGGTGCGCAGCGCCCATACCAGGATCGGCGCAAGCGCTAGGCCTAACAGGAACAAGACGTTGATGCGGAACGCCGCACGCACTTGCGGAATGTCGCTCCACCAGCCGAAATCGATCGACGGCAGCCGCGGCGCGGTCGGCTCGATCAGCGGCTTGCCGAGATAGAAAGCAAGCCCGACGCCGAACAGCATCAGTGCGATGCCGACCGCGATGTCGTTGACCCGCGGCAAGCCGCAGATCCCCGCATGCAGCGCGCCCATGCCGGCGCCGGCGAGGCCGGCGGCGAGCACGCCGAGCCAGGGCGAACCGGTGAGATAGGACACGCCGTAACCGGCCATCGCGCCCATCACCAGCGTGCCTTCGAGGCCGAGATTGATGCGGCCGCTCCGCTCGGTGATGCATTCGCCGAGGCTGACGAACAAAAACGGCGTCGAGACGCGCACGGCGCCGCCGAGCACCGCGAGCGGCACTGTCCACAAGCCGATGTCGGTGGGGGCGGCCATGTCAGGACTTATCCATGTCAGGACTTTCCTTTGAGGAAGCCGATGCGGCCGTAGAGCGAGTCGCTCGCCAGCACCATGACGAAGATCATACCCTCCAGCACCAGCACCGAGGCATCCGGCAAGCCGAGCCGCCGCTGCAGCAGGCCGCCGCTCGCGCCGATGCCGCCAAGCAGAACCGCGACCGGAATGACCGCGAGCGGATTCTGCCGGGCGAGGAACGCCACCAGGATGCCGGCAAAGCCATAACCGGCCGCGAGATTGGCGTTGGTGCGGCCCTGTACGGCGGCGACTTCCAACATGCCTGCAAGACCGGCGGCAGCGCCGGCGAGGAAGCAAACAATGAGGATGAGCTTGCCGACGCTCAGGCCCACGACCTTGGCGGCGCGGATATTGCCGCCGGCGACGCGCGCGGCGAAGCCGAACACCGTGTGATAGATCAGAATGTAGGAGGCGACCGCGGCAATGATGCCGAAGGCGAGACCCCAATGCACGTCGGTGCCGGGAATGCTGCCGATCATGTTGGCGGCGCCGATCTCGGGCGTCGACGGCTTGTTCAAGCTGGTCGGATCCCGCATCGGGCCTTCGACCAGGAAGTTGAGGACGGCGAGCGCGATATAGACCAGCAGCAGGCTTGAAATCGTTTCGTTGACGCCGCGAAACTGGCGCAAGGCGCCGGACAGCAGAATCCATAAGCCGCCGCCGATCATGCCGGCGATCGCCATGGCGACATCGACGACAAGCGGCGGCGCGCCGGGCATCGCCAGCGCGGCGCTGGTCGCGCACAGCGCGCCGATCAGAAGCGCGCCCTCACCGCCGATAATCACCATGCCGAGCTGCGCCGGCAGCGCGGTGCAGAGCGCGGTGAGAATAAGCGGCGCGGCGCGCGTCAGGGTGTTCTGCCAGGAGAACCAGGTGCCGAACGCGCCCTGGTACATGTAGAAATACAGATCGATCGGGTTCTTGCCGAACGACGCGACGAAGATGCCGAACAACACCAGCGAGGCCAGCAAGGCGAGCACGGGGATGACGACATATTCCGCCGCGCCGCCGAGCTTACGGCCAAAAGGGGGCAGGCGAAGGAATTCGCCCAGCCCCGATTTCACAACAGGCGTGCCGACATCGGCCTTCACGAAGTGGCTCCGATGACGCCCTCGACCAGATAGCTCATCTTTTCCAGTTCGGGGTCGGTCTGGCCGCGCGAGACGCCGGCCGCGATCGCGGTGCCGCCCTTGTTGTCGGCGATCGGGCCTTTGAAGATCACATAGTTGCCGGCCATGAGCGCGGCCTTGACCTCATCGGCTTTCTTCTTCGCTTCTTCGCTGACCATCGGCCCGTACGGCGACACTTTCACAAGCTCTTCTTTCAAGCCGCCGCGATAGAAGTTCGGGATCGTCTCGCCCGAGGTGAACATCTTCACGAAGCGCGGATAGAGCACTTCCCAGTTCCACTCGGCGCCGGTGAGATAGGCCTGCGGCGCCAGCACCGACTGATTGACGTGATAGCCGCACACCATCGCGCCGCGGCGGGCGGCGTTTTCGACCACGGTCTTCGGTCCGTCGACATGGCAGGTGAGAACATCGACGCCCTGATCGATGAGGCTGTTGGTGGCTTCCGCCTCCTTGACCGGCATCGACCAGTCGCCGGTGAAGATCACTTGCGTCGTGACTTTCGGATTGGCGAGCTTGGCGCCGAGCGTGAAAGCGTTGATGTTGCGCAGCACCTGCGGAATGGGCTTCGCCGCCACGAAACCGAGCTTGCCGGTCTTGGACGTGAAGCCAGCGACGATGCCGGAGACATGCTGCGCTTCGTCGATATAGCCGAAATAGCTGCCGGCATTTTTCGGATCTTTCTCGGACCACAAGCCGCCGCAATGCTCGAAGCGCAGCTTCGGAAACTTCGTCGCCATCTTGATCATGTGCGGATTGTAGTAACCGAACGAGGTCGGGAAGAGCAGCGTCGCGCCGTCGAGATTGATCATCGACTCCATGGTCTTTTCCACGGCGTCGGTCTCGGGGACTTTCTCCTCTTCGACCACCTTGATGCCGGGCATCTTCTTGAGCGCCGCGGCGCCGGCCGCGTGCGCCTGGTTGTAGCCATAGTCATCGCGCGAGCCGACATAGATGAAGCCGACGGTCGTTTCGGCGGCGAATGCCCCGCGCAGCGGCAAGGCCGTACCGAGGGTCAAGGCTGCCGTCCCCTTTAGAAGGTGACGGCGCGATAGCTTGTCGAAGGTCATTGCTTGCTCCCTGTACGCACGCGAACGCCGAGGGCGCCGCTGCTAGCTACTTCCCGGCGCAAAATTGATCTTTCAGCGCAGCGGTCAACTGTGCTCGGCGACGCAAAACCCGCCGGGATGACCGGCGGGGCTTACCGAGCTTGACGATGCTGGAGTGATTAGGGGGCGGCGCGCCTTTCGATAGCGCGGCCGATGTTGACGACATTGTCGGCGATGACGCCGAGCCCGACCCAGCGGTTCATGCCGATATAACCTCGATAGCGGCATCGATCGAGACCGTGTCGCCGCTTGACCACGCTGATGCGGCCCTCGCTTCCAGTGCGCCATTTCTGGCCGTTGCGGAACCAGCGCTTTTTCTGCTCACGTTTACGTTCGAGGCTTTTGGTCGAACGGTTGGGAATGCAAACGCGCTTGACGCCCTTTGCCTTCGCGGCGGTCTCGTTCCTGGCGGAATAGAATGCGGCATCCGCCGCCACCAAGCGCGGCGTGCGTCCCAACAATGCTTGATGCACCTCGATAGCCCCAACCAACAGATCTAGTCGTTTGGCCGACGAGCGTAGACCTCGTAATCGGTGATGATCTGGTTTTCCGCTTCCTGCACCTTCACCATCTTGCCGAACTCGTTGGGCTTGCCGGCCTTGCCCTTGCGAATGACTTCAGTCGATGGCTCGAACAAGCTGACGAGCTTTTCTTCGCTGCGCGTATTGCCGCGGAAGATGCGCGCCCTGGTTTGTTTCATCACTTGCCGGACGCGCGAGATCATCTCATCGAGTTCTTGGCGCAGGCCGTCCAGCGCCAACTGCTTCAAAGCATCCGTTGAACGCTTCAATCCTCGAGCGATGTCCTCGGAGAAGCGCTTCGCCTGGCCCACCACCCGGCTCGTTGCTTCCAACAGCCGACCATAGCGCTGCTTCAATTTGTCCTGATTGAGCGGACCTTTGGCACGCGCTACCCGCCCGATCTCCAGCAGCCGCAGCTTCACACTCCGGCTCCGGTCGCGCAGCTTCGTTCCAACCGCGCCCGCGATGTTTGTGATCTTGCGCATGAGACGCGTCAGCACGCGAACGCCGTCGCCCAGCAGGGTGCTGTCAGTCGGATGGTGGATATCAGTCTCCACCACAGTCGTGTCCACGCGCATCCGTCGTCCCGCAGTGACGCCCTTGTCGCGGGCTATCCTCACCACGCCTTCATGAACTTGTTTGAGCACCTCCGGCCCGAGCGCCAGGCCCCAACGGCCCATCGTCTTGGCGTCCGGTGTCTTGGCGCCGCCCACATGGGTGAAGTCCCGGTACACCAGATTGGCCCGCACCTCGCGCTCCAGCACCTCATAGCTCCAGTTCCGGATGTGCTTTAGGATCAGCAATCGCAGTACCATGTCGGCCGGTGCACCCCGGCGGCCACGGCAACGGCTCTTAGGATGCCGTTTCGCCAGCGCCTCGTACACGGCAGCAACAATCGCTTCATCCGCCAGCACCGCATCGGCGTGCTTCATCCAGTCTTCGCGCAGATCACTCACTTCCTCCGCAATCAACCCATCGCCGAAGCCGAGTTGCGCTCGCCGCATCTCAATCATGCCGCTTCCCTCGCGCCTTTGATGCAGGGCGTTCCGGACGCAGCAGTTCATGATTGAGCTCGCAAATGCTCTCGATCGCCTGCTTCAGTTCCTGATAATTGTTCAGCCAGCGGCGCACCTCGGCAATCCGTTCACGCCGCACGCTGAACTGACGCGTGTGTCCCCCTGGATAGGTCACAGTCAAAACAAACACTTGATGCCCTTCGCCGCGTGCGCACTTGGGGCAGTCTTTGGTGTGGTGGATCGTGCGCTCCAACAGCGAGCCGCGCAGCAACTCGCCGGTTACCGGCAATTTGCTGACCAGCTTCTGGCGCGTTCGCAGGGTTCGCTCACGAATCATTCACAAGAATAAATCAACACCAGAGGCCGGCGTCAACTTCAATTCCGTTCGTCCTTGCAGTTTTCCAACCGTTAGCTGATTCTGCGCAAAGGCCCAGTCCGCTCAATTTTGCGCCGGGAAGTAGCTAGCCACCAGGACGGTGGCTGTTGGTCGGATTGACGCCCTAGACTTCGCAAAGGCCATGCCACGGGGTGGCGGCCGCAGGCCGCGGGCTGACTATTTGATTTGCCTCGGAAATTTGCATCGTTCAGTTGTGGAGGCGCTGGCAGAAGGGCGGGCGAAGTTGCAGTGATTAAAAAATAGGCAGACACCAAACACATTTCTACGCACTAGGAATGGGCAGTCGCGGTTTGCATTCCGACCCGATGGCAGGGGAAAATTTGGGGGGTTCGATGTCGCTGACCGATCTTCTTTGGCTCGCCACCGCCGCCTATGGCGTTCACATCCTTGAGGAATATCAGCTCAATTGGCGGGACTGGGCGCGCGGGGTTCTCGGCCTTCCCGCCGAGTGGAACGACTTCTACGTCGTCAATGCGCTGGTCGTCGTGCTCGGCATCGTGGCGGCCAATCTCGCCGGCCATTGTCCGGGGATTGCGCTCGCCTTTCCCGCCCTGATGCTGATCAACGCGACCTTCTTCCACGTGCTGCCGTTTGCGCGCACCGGAGGTCGTTTCTCGCCGGGCCTGATCACCGCTGTCGTGTTGTTCTACCCGATCGGCGTTGCTTGCTACTGGCGCGCCTCGCACGGCGGCACACTGCGCACGCGCGCTTTGATCGGCTCGCTCGTGCTCGGCGCGCTGCTGATGGCGATGCCGGTCGTTCTCCTCAAGATTAAAAATTTGCGGTATTTCCGGCAGGACCGCTAGTCTTCGAGGGCTGCGCGCGCGGAATCGTACAGTCTTGTCACTATTCGATTCCGAGCTAGAATAAGCGCAATTCTGGGATGGAGTCCCCCCGTAACCGCCGATGAGGCTGATGACTCCTGCCGGGCGCTTGGCGTCGGTAGGAGTTTTTTGTGCTCCCACCGTCTCCGAAACTGTTGCGTGTGGCCGCGTCGAACCCGCTGCAGGCGGCGCGCTCGTTGCGGCTTGTGAGATGTGCACAGGGACAGCTGACGGCCATTCGCCGGGCAACCGTTCGTGCGGTCCTTGTCGTGAGGAGATAAAGGACATTTATGCTATCGTACCTTTGGATTGCACTCGGCGGCGCGCTCGGCACGACGGCGCGCTACTGGCTGTCCGGCGTGGTCGCTCAGTCGATCGGCGAGACGTTCCCGTGGGGCACGCTGATCATCAACGTCACCGGCTCGTTCGTCATCGGCTTTTTCGGCGCGCTCACCGGTCCGGACGGCCGCGTGTTTGTAGGCTCGACCGCCCGGCAATTCGTCATGATCGGCATGTGCGGCGGCTATACGACGTTCTCGTCGTTTAGCCTGCAGACCCTGAACCTGATGAACGACGGGGAGTGGTTTCGTGCTGGCGCCAATATTGGGCTATCGGTGCTGCTCTGCATGATCGCGGTATGGGTCGGCGTCGTGCTCGCAAGCCTCATCAATGCGATGAGATAAGATGGGATAGATTGGATACGACGATGCAGATACCTCGGGACGCCGTCCTGCTCCGAATTTTCTTTGGCGAGGACGACAAATTTCAAAATCTCCCGCTTCATGAAGCCATCGTGCTCAAAGCCCGCGAACTACACCTCGGCGGCGCCACGGTGCTGCGCGGGCATATTGGCTTTGGGCATTCAAGTCACATTCACACCACCAAGATTCTGCGGCTGTCGCAGGACCTGCCGGTGGTCGTGGAGATCGTCGATTCCAAGGAAAAGATCGATGCATTCCTGCCGGTGCTCGACGAGATGATGTCAAGCGGGCTGGTAACCATAGAGAAGGTCCAGGTTCTGCAGTACGGCGAAACAAAGCCAACATAACGCACCGGGAAGCCCCTGTTCGTAACCATTGTGTCGCGACCGGACGCAACAATTCCCCAGATTCCGACATAATCCGACACGCTTCCGCCCCGGCATGCGCCTCTAACTCCGGCCGGCATTGGGTGCGGAGCCGCGTTGATGCCTCGTCGGGTGGCGGGCGTTTTTCTCTACCTCTTTCTGTTCGCATGCCTCGCCCCCGCTTGGCAGGGCGCTCAAGCGGCGTCAGCGGATTCGCTGATCACCGTCACCGGCAACCGGCACATCGACGCAGATATGATCCGCGCGCATTTTCATGCCGCCGCGGACGGCTCGTTCGATGCCACAGCGCTCGATGCGGCGGTCAAGAGCCTTTACGGCACCGGCCTGTTCGAAGACGTGAAGATCGCGCGCGAGGCCGAACGTATCCTCGTCACCGTCGTGGAAAATCCGACCATCGGGCGGCTCGCCTTCGAGGGCAACAAAAAGATCAAGGACGAAGACCTGAACAAGGCCGTGCAATCGAAAGCCGGCGGACCGCTCAGCCGCGCGCTGGTGCGCGACGACGTTATCCACATCATCGAGTTCTACCGCCTGCACGGCTATTTCGGCGTCACTGTCGATCCGAAGGCCATCGCCGGCAAGGACGGCCGCGCAAACCTCGTGTTCGAGATCAAGGAAGGCGACAAGCTCGCGGTGCGGCAGGTAGCATTCGCCGGCAACAGCGCGTATCCGTCCAACAAGCTCAAGGGCTTGGTTAAAACCGGCGAGACGAATGTGTTGAGCTTTTTGCTCAACAACGACGTCTACGATGCGGACCGCATCGACACCGACCGCGATCTCCTTCGCCGTTTCTATCGCGCACACGGCTATGCCGACGTGCGCGTGCGCTCGGCGGCAAGCTACGAGGCCGACAAGAAGGGCGTCGCGGTGACGTTCACGATCGACCAAGGCCCGCAATACCGCTTCGGCCAAGTCGATATTGTTTCGAACGTGAAATCCGTCGACCCGGCGGCGCTCCGTTCCCACCTATATACCCAATCAGGCGAGATCTACGATGCCGGCGTGGTGGACAAGACTGTCGAGGAACTGGCGCTTGCGCTCGCCAAAAGCGGCTCGCCGTTCGCTGCTGCGCTGCCGCGCAGCGAGCGCCTGCCCGAGCAGCACCTGATCAATGTCGTTTACACGATCGTGGACGACAAGCGCGTCTACGTGGAACGGATCGACATCCACGGCAACATCAAAACCCGCGACGAGGTGATCCGGCGCGAATTCGACTTGGTCGAGGGCGACGCCTATAACCGCGCGCTGATCGAGCGCGGCGAGCGGCGGCTGAAACAGCTCGGCTATTTCAAGACGGTGAAGATTTCAGAAAAGCCCGGCTCCGCGCCCGACCGCGTGGTCGTCGATGTGGCGCTCGAGGAGGACAAGACCGGCATCTTCTCGGTGATGGGCGGCTATTCGGGCACCGACGGCCTGTCGGCCACGGTGACGGTCGGCGATGCGAATTTCCTCGGCACCGGCGATATCGCCAAGGCCTCCGCCACCGTCGGGCAATACACCCGCGGCTTCGACCTTTCGCTGACCGATCCCAACGCGCTCGGGCCGCACGTTTCACTCGGCGGCGATCTGTTCGCCAAGGTGACCTTTGCGAGCAGCTACCAGTCGTACAATTCGACCTTCTACGGCGCCAAGATCATAACCGCCGCGCCGTTGACCGAGCAGCTCGGCATGAGCTGGAGCTACTCGATCTACAATCAGAAATCTTACGCTGCCGTCGGGCGCCACCGCCTCACTGCCGATCCAGCAAGCGGCCGCCGCCGGCCCAATGTGGGTGTCCTCGGTCGGCACCGGCATGACCTATTCGACGCTCGACAATCCGCGGAGCCCGACTGGCGGCGTGCGCGTGCAAACAAACAACGAGTTTGCCGGGCTCGGCGGCGCGGCCAAGTTCGCCCGCACCACCGAGGACGCGCGCTACTATCATGAGATTTTCGGCGACGTGACCGGCATGGTGCGCGGGCAAGGCGGCTATGTTTCGCCCTGGGGCGGCCAGCAATTGCCGCTGCTGAGCGGCTTCTTAGGCGGCCCGCAGCTGGTGCGCGGCTTCGCACCGAACGGCTTTGGGCCGCGGGTCGTCACGCCGGGCGTGAGCCAGGACAATATCGGCGGCAATGTCTATTGGACGACGACGGCGGAGCTGCAAGCGCCGGTGCCGTTCATCACCGCCGATGCCAATCTGAAAATGGCGCTGTTCTCCGACGCCGGCAGTTTGTGGGCGACCAATGCGTCGAGCGCGGCGAGCCTCGCCTCGCTGTCGCCCGCGCAGCAGATCGCGACTTCGCGCGCGATCCGCGCTTCGGTCGGCGCCAGCCTGATCTGGGATTTGCCGTTCGGCCCGCTGCGGGTCGACTACGCCTACCCGATCGCCAAGCAGAGCTACGACGTGACCCAGCGGCTGAATTTTTCCGCCGGAGCGTTCTAGAATTTCGTCATTGCGAGCGAAGCGAAGCAATCCAGCGCGATCAAAGAGGCTGGATTGCTTCGTCGCTGTGCTCCTCGCAATGACGGAAAGCTCACGCCGCCTTGGCGACTTTCCCGGCTGCGTGCAGGCCGCGCTCGATATCGGCGATGATGTCGTCGATATGCTCGATGCCGACCGAGAGACGCACATAGCCGTCGGTGACGCCAGTAGCGTCTTGTTCCTGCGGCGACAATTGCGAATGCGTGGTGGTCGCCGGATGGATCGCCAGGCTACGCGCGTCGCCGATATTGGCGACGTGATAGAACATTTCGAGCGCATCGATGAAACGGCGGCCGGCCTCTTTGCCGCCGGCGAGTTCGAAGCCGACGAGACCGCCCAGTCCACCCTTGAGATACTTCTCGGCGCGCTGGCGATGCACGCCGGTTTGCACCGACGGATGGATCACTTGGGTGATCTCCGGCCGCTTTTTGAGATACTCGACGACCTTCTGAGTGTTCTCGGAGTGCTTGGCGATGCGCAACGCCAGCGTCTCCAATCCTTGCAGCGTCAGGAAGGCGTTGAACGGCGAAATCGCCGAGCCGAGATCGCGCAGCAGCGTGACGCGCGCCTTGATGATGTAAGCGATCGGGCCGAGCGGCTTCACCGCTTCGGTCCACACCGCTCCGTGGTAGCTCGGGTCCGGCGTGTTGAGCGCCGGCTGGCGGACAGGGTGCGCGGCCCAATCGAAGGTGCCGCTGTCGACGAGCAGCCCACCGATCGAATTGCCGTGTCCGCCGATGTACTTGGTCGAGGAATGGACCACGATCGCGGCGCCGTGCTCGAACGGCTTGGTCAGGATCGGCGCCGCGGTGTTGTCCATGATCAGCGGAATGCCGAAATTGCGGCCGATCTCGGCGACCTCGGCGATCGGGAAAACCGTGAGCTTCGGATTGGGCAGCGTCTCCGCATAATAGGCGCGTGTGCGGTCGTCGGTCGCCTTGCGGAAATTGTTGGGATCGACCGGGTCGACGAACCGGACTTCGATGCCCTGGTCTTTGAGCGTATTCGCGAACAGGTTCCAAGTGCCGCCGTAAAGGTCGGTGGAGCTGACAACGTTGTCGCCGGCGCGCGCAACGTTCTGGATCGCGAACGCCGAAGCCGCTTGACCGGACGCGAGCGCGAGCGCGCCGACGCCGCCTTCGAGCGCCGCAATGCGCTTTTCCAGCACATCGTTGGTCGGGTTCATGATGCGCGTGTAGATGTTGCCGAGTTCCTTGAGCGCGAACAGGTTGGCGGCGTGCTCGGTGTCGCGGAATTGGTAGGAGGTCGTCTGGTAAATCGGCACGGCAACGGCGCCGGTGGCCGGATCGGCACGCCAGCCGGCGTGAAGGGCAATGGTTTCAGGATGTTTCGATGCTGAAGACATGAGCGCGATCTCCCGTTGATCAAAGCGCGGCGGGACAATGATCGCCGCCCCGGCGCTACGCAGTATAATGTTTCACTCAAGTCAAGCAACGGCGGGCAAAAAGTGAAATTATTCCTTTCAAGGTTCCAAAAACAGACGAAATATTTTGACCCGCCTCAGCCGAAGACTGTCGCCGTCCGCCTTCTGTCGGCAAACCGACAAGCGCCGGAAACTGCGTGGATAGAGTTCGCGAAATCGGGGCGCCCCGTCAGGCTATCCGGCGGGTGTGACCGGCCCAATACGGCTCGCGCAGCGTGCGCTTGAGGAGTTTGCCGGCGGCGTTGCGCGGCAGCGCGTCGATGAAATCGATCGAGCTCGGCCGCTTGAAGCCGGCAAGCGTGTCGCGGCTCCATTCGATCAGAGCGGCCTCGCTCACGCTTGTGCCTTGCCGCCTGACCACCACCGCTTTGACCGTTTCGCCCCACTTCGCGTCCGGCACGCCGATCACGGCGCATTCCAAGACTTCCGGATGCGCCATCAGCGCGGCTTCCACCTCAGCCGGATAGACGTTCTCGCCGCCGGAGATGATCACGTCCTTGATGCGGTCTTTCAGGAAGATGAAGCCCTCCTCGTCGACATAGCCGGCATCGCCGGTGTGAAACCAGCCGTCGCGGATCGCCTGCGCGGTCGCATCCGGCCGCCCCCAATAGCCGGCCATGAGGTTTTCACCCTGGTAGAGGATTTCGCCGACCTGATAAGGCGGCAGATCATTGCCCTCGGAATCGACGATGCGCACACGGCCGCCGAGCATCGGCCGCCCGCAAGAGAGCAGACGTTCGCCGACATGCTCTTCGTGGGGAAGGGTTGTGAACGGCCCGGTCGTTTCCGTGAGCCCGTACAATTGCGTGAAGCGGCATTTGAACGTCTCGATCGAGCGGCGCAGCAGATCCGGCGAGATCGGCGCCGTGCCGTAGGTGATGAGCTTAAGCGCGGAGAAATCGGCGGTGCGCGCGGCCGGCAGCTCGCTCATCAAGAGCATCAGCGTAGGCACCAGCAGCGTGCTTTCGATGCGCTGCTCCACCATGGTCTTGAGCAACACGTCCGGCAGCGGCTCGCGCACGATCACGACGGTCGACCCGGTCTGCATCGCCCAGGTCGCCCAGATCATGCCGCCGATGTGGAACAGCGGCAGGCAGATCATCGAGCGGCCGCCTTCGCGCATCTCCGGCGCCTCGATCGCACCGCAGAAGCCGACATTGAGCAGGTTCCAGCCGGTCAGCATGGCGCCCTTGGGCAGGCCGGTGGTGCCCGAGGTGCAGAATTGCGCGCAGACCGCACCGTCGCGATCGCGGCGCGGATCGTCGCCGCCGCGCGGCAGATCGGCGAAGGTCAGCGTCGGCACGCCGGTGGCCTCGCCGGTCGCCTTGAACTCGGCGCCGGTGACGATCAGCTTCGGCTTGGCGTCGTCGACGATCTGCTTGACCTCGCGCGCCGTCAGCCGCCAGTTCAGCGGCGCCGCGACCAAACCCGCCTTGTCGAGCGCGAACAGCAATTCGAAATAAGCCGCGCAATTCTTGTCGAGAATGCCGACGCGATCCCCCGGCGCGAGCTTCAGTCTCTCCACAAAGCCGGCGGCGAGTTGCGATGTCGATTTATCGAATTCGGCGAATGTGCGGGATTGGCCGTCGAACCAGACAGCCTCCAGCGATGGATGCCGCCGAGCGCGCCAGCGCAGCATTTCCGCGATCGTTCGCATCGCGCCTTTTCTCCCCAAACAGGTTTCGAGTTCAGCCCAAGATGCTCAGCCCAGAATGCTCAGCCCAGAATGCTCAGCCCAGAATGCTCAGCCCAGAATGCTCAGCCCATGGCTTTCATGATCTTTTCGAGCGACACCGCCGCGCGCTCATGCTCGACCTTGGCCACAAGGCGCGGACCGTCCTCGATCTCGACCGAAAATCGGAAGCGGTTCTTTTCTCTGTTCACCAACGCAGCTTTGATTACCAATTCCGCACCGACCTTGCTGGCGCCGAGATGATCGATGACGACGCGCGTGCCGACCGTGATTTGTCCGGGTTCGAGCTGATCCTTCACCAGACGCGCGCAAGTGAATTCGGCGACGGTGACGAGATATGGCGTCGAAGCGACTTGCGGCATCGACGGATCGAGTGCGCCGACGGTGTCTTTCGGCTCGACCGTCACGCGGGTGACCGAGGTGAGCGGATTTTGAGCTGTGGCGGTGTTGGATTGAGCGGATGTCATCGCATATCCTCAGAACGTGTATTTCCTCCGCTCATTCCCGCGAATGCGGGAATCCAGTTCTGGGTCCCCGCTTTCGCGGGGACGAGCGGCCTGTGCAAGCCTTCACATCCGCCGGGTGTTCGGTTTCCAGCTGTGCTCGAGATTGTCGATCAGCTTCTGATCGTAGAGGCAGCGGCTTTGCTGGCGCGCATAGGTCGCCATGTAGCGGCGGAAAATCGTCAACGGCTCTTCGGCGACACGCAGCGCCTTGCGGTTACTGACCGCACTCATCATGCCGGCGCGCGTCAGCTGCGCGGCGTTGGCCTCGATCGCCGCGTCCATGCCGGCGGCCGGAACGACTTCATCGCAGATCCTGCGGCCTTCCGGCGTGTCGGCATGGAAGACGCGTTCGAAGAAGATGCCTTCGCGTGCGAGCTTGCCGCCGACCAGCCGCGGGAAGCGCAAGTTCGCGGCGCCCGGGATGAAGCCCTCCTTGCTGGCGGGCAGATTGAAATACGCGCCCTCCTCGGCCAGCACGCGGTCCATGATGCAGAGCAGCTGACAGCCGCCGCCGATGGCGAACGCTTCGACCGCCGCGATCCATGGCTTCTCGACATAATCTTCGTATTGCTCGTCGTAAGAGTTCGAGCGCCAGTGCCCGCGATAGATCTTGTGCAGCAAACCAAGCTCGCGCTCGATGAAGAAGTGTACGAACGAGATCTGGCCGTAATAGAGGTGCGTGAGATTGATCCCCGCATTGAAGATGCGGCGGTCCCTGTATTTCGGATGTTGAACGCCGCCGCCGCGCAGCACGCCGACTTCGATCGTGTCGTCGAGCAGCACGAGATCGACGGCGGTCTCTAGCGCTGCAGTCGCCCGATCGTCCTCGGCATTGAGGAACTTGGTATTGAGGAGCGTGACGTAGCCGACCTTGCCTTTGCGCTCGGCCTTCGCCTCGCCGAGATCGATCACGCCGGCCTGGCGAAACTCGGCGATCCGCTCCAACGCTTCGCGCTTGGGCTTGAGCATCGCATGGATGAGATGCATGCCGCAGCGCTCGTCGGCGAGCACTTGTGCGACGAACAGCCCCTGCTCCAGCTCGCGGCCGAGTTTGGCGCTTTGTTGCATCAGCGCGCGCTCGGCATCGATTTGTTCACGGCCGGGCAAGAGCGCCGGATAGCGGCTTGCCACCGCCATCAGCAATTCGCCGACGCGCAAGAACCGCGCGCCATGGTCGGTCGCTTCGTCGTAGAGGGCTGCCGCATGACGGCGGAAAAATTTTTCCTTCACGCCGAGCGCCTGCGCCCTGAGCGCCGCGGTTTCAGCAGGCTTGCCGGCATGGAGCAGGCTTTCGATTTCGGCGAAGTATTTGGCGGCCACTTCGGTATCGCGTGCGAGCGAGGCGCCGAGGACCGGCTCAGCGGGCGCCGGCGATCCCGGCCGAACGGCAAGTGTCTGCACAGAAAACCTCCCTGAGACGAGCGATGAACCGAGGCCCGAATACGGCAGTTTTTCAAGACTGCACCGCAGATCGGCCGCGCTCGCAATCCAATTTAGGGGCACTATAACGCCGTTCGCAGCCCGGCGGCATCGGCAAAAATAGCGGGTGCGACGTTGCTGATCGGGCTGCCGTTCGATCAGCGGCCGGGCGGCCGGTAGTCAACCGCCTTCTTGCCAGCTTGGTCCATTTCTTCCGGCGTCATCAGCACGACCGTTTTGGTGTTTATCGCTCCGCTTTGGCTGACGGCGAGCGCCAAGGCCGCGGCAGATACGTGGTCAGGCGCATCGAAAATGACGTAAGCATCGACGTCGCCGAACGCGTAGTAGAACGCCTCAATCTTTCCCCCAAGACCTTCGATTGCCTTTGCCGCAGCCGCACGACCCCGGTGCCGCCCTCGCGGGCGAGGCCCTTGGCCCCTTCGGCCGTGTAACGTGCTTCCACCAGATATTTTGTCATGTCCACTCTCCCTTGACCCGAACCCGCCTGCGGAGACGCGCTTGACAAAGCGGCAGGCGCGCGCGCAACTGCGCCCCGGTTTCATTCGTGATTGTTTGGACCAGAAAGACAAAGGTCAGGATGATGCCTGCCGACGGCATGCGCGCTGCCGCGAGAAGCAAAACCTCGGCACGTTTCAAATGGCAGCTCGCGGCAAATGCTACTCGCGTTTGAGCATCGCCACAACATCCGCGGGTCGAGCCGGCAAGGCGTGCAGGATCAAGCCCCTGCGCTCACTTGTTCGGCGACCGCATTCAGCATGCCGGTGCGGTCATGGCAGCGCCGGTATTCAAAGAACTGGTCCGCAGCGCGTGCCACCGTCACCTCGTGATAGAGCCGCAGCTTTGCTGCAGGGCCGAGGCTCGACAGATATTTCATCGCGGCCCCGAAGATGCGCACGTGGGTCGGATGCGATTCCGACCAGCGTTCGAGCGCGGCGAGACACTTCCACCAGCTCATGCCGTAGCTCTTTTCGGTCGGCTTGCCCTTGCCATCGAGCACGGTCATGTAGCGGTTGGCGAAGCAGCCGATCGATCGCCCGTCGTCGCGCAGGAAGTCCATGCCCTCGCGCAGCACCGGCTCGACATCGTCGAGATACATCTTGCGCTCGGCGGCGTCGGTATCGCTCCAGTCCTGCCCGGAGCGGATGAGGCAAATATTGTCGTGTGGTTTGACGCGCAGACGCTCGCCGTCGCGAACCGGACCGGGCGTGCCGCCCGGCGTCATCTCGCTGGTCTGCGACTGCGGGATACGGTCGCGCATGCCGCCCCAATAAGCGTGCTCCATGATGTCGGCGCTGAAACTGTCGGCGAGCGCAGCTACGCCTTCGGGCCGGCCGAGCGAGGAGAAGAGCGTCTCATAGTCGCTGACCGACGGGCTTAAGACTTCGATGAATGTGCCAAGACCGGCGTGCTTTTGTTGTTCGCCGGTCCAGCCGTCGCGCGCGGCCGGGAACCATGCCTCGAACGTTCGCTGATCGTCCCAGTAGGCGACGCTGACCACGTTGTCGTAGCCGGCCTCGTCGCGATAGGCGGCGCGGTCCCAGTGCTTGGGGCCGTTTTTGGCGGCGAACGTCGTTTCGAGCCAAGCGAGCGCGGCCGCGCGCGCGGGCGGCGCGTCGCCCCGATATTGCAGGCCGAAATAGGCCATCACCACGCGCTCGACGGCGGGCCGATGGCGCGCAACGAAGGCCGGGTATGGCGGCTGATAGTCGTCGGGCACCCGCCGGTGGCGGGTGCCCGCGACTTGCAGATGCGGCGGGATCGCGGATTCCATCGCGCCCTCACTCGGCCGCTTGCACCGGCGCGAACGTCGCGACGTTCGGCGCCTTGGCTTCCGGCTTTGCGGGTGCGTCGGCCTTGGCCTCGGCATCGATCGGCAAAGCCATGGTCTCGACCCGATGCCCAGGCCGATTGTTGAACAGAAGCCGGGTGACGTCCGGGCGCGCATAATGCCCGGCCGGATCGGCCGCCGCCTTGGCAACCGAGATCATGCCGAGATCGATGTCGGCGTAGAGCAGGCCTTCTTTGTCGGGCGGCAGCGGCGCCGCGAGCGGGGCGCCGTCGGGGCCGTAGATCACGGCAAAGCCGCCACCGGCATGCAGAAACTGATGCTTCTCCGGCGTGTCGCAGAGTTCTTCGATCATCGCCTGCGAAACCGTCGCGCACGGCGCGATCACAAAGCACGAGCCTTCCACCGCGTAGATTTTGCTCGCCGCATTGTTGACCTCGGCGCCGAGCGCGTGCGCGAACGGATCGTACAGCGAAAAGCTCGGCCAGGCAGCGACGTGCACCTGCTCGTTCTGCGCGTACATGGCGTACTTGGACAGCGGCTGCAGATGCTCCCAGCAGCACAGGGCACCGAGCCTGCCGACTTCAAGATCGTGCACCGCAAGGTGCGAGCCGTCGCCTTCGCCGAACACCGTGCGCTCGGCATGCGTCGGCTTGAGCTTGCGGCGCTTGGCGACGGTTTCGCCGTCTGGGCCGATGATCCATTGCGCGATGTAGAGGCTGCCGCCGTCGCGTTCCGAGAGCCCCAGCGCGACGAATATTTTGTTCCGTTTGGCGGCTGCGCGCAGCCGTTCCGCCTCGGGACTGTCGTAGCTGAGCGAATTATCGAAATAGCGCGAGACAAAGCCGCGCATGATCGCCCAGGCCGGCGCGCCGAGCCAGATCCACCAGGGGTAACCCGGTATCCAGGTTTCCGGAAAGGCGATCAGGCGGGCGCCGGCGGCGCCGGCCTCGTCGATGAAACGGATGGCTTTCTCGACCGAGCCTTCCAGGTCCAGGAAGGCGGGCGCAGCCTGCACGGCGGCGACTTTATATTTCGGATGCACGACAGCCATGGCGGTTCCTTTCCCCGGAAGCAAATTGTTTGGTGGGATTGAAGTTTAGGAGCGACCGCCCGCCAAACGCTTGGCTGCGCGCGCAATAAATATTGGCTGGCGGCGCAATCAACTTCCGGCGGGGTTTTGCAACAGCCGATCCCGGTGGTAGGCTGACTGCGCCGGTCAACTCGCTAGATATGAGAGCGGGGCATGATGTTTTCCGAAAACCGGTCTCGGCCTTTCGGGATCATGCTCAAGGCAGGTGCGGTGAAATGAAAACCGTACTGACGACGGCCGATATTGCCGAGCGCAAACGCTTTCAGTTCTGGCAGGACGCGGTCTGCGACACGTTCGTCGAACTCGATTGCCAAGCCGGCATGGAAGAGACGTTCTTCGGCGAGATCACCACCGCCGACTGCGAGGGCCTCCACTTCTCGACCGTCCGTTCCGACAGCCAGATCGTCAAGCGCACGCGCACCCGGATCAGCCGCGCGCGTGAAGAAGTGATGCTGATCAGCTTGCAGGTGCGCGGCATCGGCGTCATCGCGCAAGACGGCCGCGAAGCTCGCCTCCAGCCCGGCGACTTCGCTTGCTACGACAGCACGCGGCCTTACACGCTGAACTTCGACGCCGCGTTCGAGCAGCTTGTGCTGCACATGCCGCGCGAGGCGATGATGCGCCGGATCGGACGCACCGAGCTCTGGACCGCGCGGCGGATCGAGGGCGCAAGCCCGGTCGGCTCGCTGGTGCTGCCTTTCGTGCAACGCACGGCCTCGATTGTTTCCGACATTGCGCCGGCGACCGCGAGCCGGCTGTCGGAGACATGCTTGTCGCTGGTGACGGCGGCGCTCGGCGAGCGGCTCGGCGAAATCGGCCACGGCGCTAGCTCCGTGCGAACGGCGCTTGTGTTTCGCGCCAAGGCGATCATAGAAAGCCATCTGCACGATCACGCGCTCAACACCGAGAAAGTCGCCGAGCTTGTCGGCATTTCGCCGCGCTACTTGCAGGATTTGTTTCACGCCGACGGCACCACCGTCAGCGACTTCATCTGGAAGAGGCGGCTGGAGAAAAGCCGCCGCGATCTGGCCGACCCGTTGCGCGCCTCAGACAGCATCGCGCAGATCGCGCTCGCCTGCGGCTTTGCCGATTTCGGACACTTCAGCCGCCGCTATAAGGACGCGTTCGGCGCGTCGCCGCGCGAGGATCGGGTGCTGCTGCGCAGCGGCTCTTTGCGCGCGGGCGGTGAGGCATAGTCGCCGCGCAATCGACAATGCGTCATCGCGAGGAGCGGAGCGACGAAGCAATCCAGTCTTCACTGCCGAAACCGGATTGCTTCGCTTCGCTCGCAATGACAGTTCAACTTGATCGGGTGCCGCTCGGATGGCTGCCTGCGTGAGCGATCACACGTGCAGATGCGCGAGCACGTGGCTGCGCTCGATCTCGGAGCGCGAGCCTTCCAGCATGGCGCGGCCTTGGTCCATGATCAGATAGCGGTCGGCGATGCGTTCGGCGAAGGCGAGATTTTGCTCGACCACGATGAAAGCCGCTCCGGCCGCCTTTTTCTCGCCGATCAGCGCTTCCATGTGCAGGATGTTTTCCCATTGCACGCCCTCGCTCGGCTCGTCGAGCAGGACCACCGGTTGATCCTCGGCAAGGCCGCGGGCGAAGGAAAGCATCTTCTTCTCGCCGCCCGAGAGCGTGCCGGCATGCTGGTTCAGGCGGCGCTCCAGGATCGGAAAGCGATCGAAATAGCGGCGGAAGGGTGCGAGCTTGCGGCTGTCGCGCATCAGCGTGAGGTTCTCGCGCACGGAAAGGTCGTCGAACACCGGGCGCTCTTGCGGACAATACGTCAGGCCGGCGCGGCGGCGCGCCGCCGGGTCGTATGCGGTGATCGACGCATCGTCGAAGAGAACGCGCCCGCCGGTGCAAGGCAGATAGCCGGTCAAAAGCTTCATCAGCGTCGTTTTGCCGACGCCGTTGCGGCCGAGGACGCACAAGACTTCGCCGGCGACCGCGCCGCCGCTGAGATCGCGCACGATGGTGGTCGAGCCGTAGCCACCGGTGAGATGTTCGAACGCGAGCCGCCGGGCGCTCATTTCTCGCCCCCGACATAGACCGCGCGCACGGCCGGATCGGCCTGAATGGCGGCGACATTGCCCTTGGCGAGCAGCGCGCCGTTGTGCAGCACATAGACGATCTGCGCCAGTTCCTTCACCAGGCTCATGTCGTGCTCGATGATGATGATCGAGCCGCCGAGCCGCTGCGCCGCCCAGCGGATGATCTCCATCACCGCCGAAGTCTCTTCGGGCGAGAGGCCGGCGCAAGGTTCGTCGAGCAGCAAGACGCGCGGCTCGGTCAGGAGCGCCATCGCGAGTTCGAGGATTTGTTGCTCGCCGTGCGACAGCTCGGCGCCTTTGCGCGCGCCGGCGGCGAGAAACGGATAGCGCGATTGCAACTCTTTCAGCATCGGGCTCGTCCAGCGGCGAAGCCGCGGATCAAGCAAGGCGAGTTTGCCGGCGCGGCCGCTCCACAGCGCGACGGCGAGATTGTCGGCGATCGACAAATCCGGAAAGACGCTCGGGATTTGCAGCTTGCGGGCGACGCCGAGGCCGCTCACGCGATTGGGGGCGAGGCCTGTGATCTTCAAGCCGCCGAGATCGGTCGCACCCGCCGCGGTTGCAAGCTCGCCGCTGACCACATTGAACATCGAGGTCTTGCCGGCGCCGTTCGGGCCGATGACGCAGAAAATCCCCGCCTGGTCGAAATCGACAGACAGCTTGTCGAGGATGGTGACTTCGCCGACATGCACGCTCACGCCATCCAGCGCGAGTTTCGCGGGCGGCCGCGCGGTCGCATCGCCGGGCGCGGCGAGCGCCGCCCTCTCGCGCTTACGCCGCGGAAAGCGGCGGAGCAGCGGGTCGGCCAAGCCGGCAATGCCGCGCGGAAAAACCAGTACGATGGCGATGAAAAACAGCGCCATCAGCACTTCCCAGAATGGCAAGGTGTCGCGCAACTGCGCGGTGAGCGAGCCGACCGCGAGTGTGCCAATCACCGGCCCGAGCAAGCTCGCGCGGCCGCCGACCGCGGCCCAGATCACGAGATCGGCCGAGAGACCGAAGCCGATCACCTGGGGGGTGACGATGCCTTGTTGCGGTGCGTAGATCGCGCCGCCGATGCCGGCCATCAATCCGCTCACGCCGAACGCCACGGCCTTGAGCTGGTCGGTATCGAAGCCGAAGAGCTTCAGCCGCCGTTCGTTCTGGGCGAGGGCGCGCCAGAGGACGCCGATCGGGGCGTTATAGAGCCAGGCGCCGAAGGCCAGCACCGCGAGCAACATCGACGCCGCTACGTAATAGACGTCGGAGATATCGTCCAAGCCGGGCAGTCCGGGGATACCCTTGAGTCCGTTGAAGCCGCCGGTGACCGAATTCCAGGACGTGGCGACCTGGAAGGCGAGCAACGCGAGCGCCAGCGTGATCATCGAGAAATAGGCGCCGCTCTCGCCCGAGCGCCGAAAGATGACGATGCCGATCAGATAGGCGAGCACGCCGGACGCAATGGCCGCCAGCGGCAGAGTGAGAACGGCGACGATTGGGCTGTCCTGAAGGGCGATAAAGGCGAGGCCGGAGAGATAGGCCGCCAAGCCAAAGAACAGCGCCTGGCCGAGCGGCAGAAAACCCGCCTGCCCCCAGCACAGGCCGACGCCGACCGCTGCGGCGGCGTAAAACGCGTAAAGGCCGAGCTGATAAGCCCAGAACTGCCCGAGCAGGAACGGCAGCGCAACGGCGATGACGACGACGACGCCAGCCCGGATCATGATCCGCTCATTCCCGCGAAAGCGGGAATCCAGGGGCCGGTGCACAGAGCTGGGTCCCCGGCTACGCGGGGACGAGCGGAACGAGAGAACATACCCTCTAATTGTACACTAGCTGCGCGCAACGATCCCTCGCGGCCTCAGCCAAAGGAACAGGATCGCCAACACAAGCACCGCGAAATAGCCGTTGGCGGCATTGGTCGCGGCGGAGATCACACTGTCGACGCCGCCGATCATAGTCGCGCCCGACAACAGACCGGCGACGCTGCCGAGCCCGCCGACGATGAGCACGAAGAAAGCGCGCAGCACATAATCGAGACCCATGAAAGGCTGCACCGGCACCAGCGGGGCGATCATCACGCCGCCTAGCCCTGCAAGGCACGTGCCGGTGACGAAGGTGCCGGCCGCGAGCCAGCGCACGGATATGCCTTGCGCCTGCGCGAGTTCCGGGTTGCTGACCATGGCGCGGATGCGGCTGCCGGTGCGGCTGCGGCCATACCAGACGACCAGCGCCGCGACGACCGCGATTGAAATCGCGATCAGCAGCAGCCGGTAGATCGGATATTCGGTGCCGACGAACTTCACCGTGCCGGGCAGCGGAATGTTCACGCTGCGATAGCCGAGGCCGAAGATCGCTTCCGCGATCTTGCGCAGCAGCAGGCTCAAGCCCCAGGTCGCCACCAGCGTGTCGAACGGCCGGCGGTAGAGCGGCCGGATCATGATCCACTCGACCGCCACGCCGAGGATGGCGCAGACCGCAAGCGTCAGCGGCACGGCGGCGAGATAGGGCAAGCCGCCCGCTTGCGTCACATAGGCGCAATAGGCGCCGATCATGACGAACTCGCCGTGCGCGATATTGAGCACGCCGAGCAAGCCGAAAATCACGGCAAGCCCGAGCGCCAGCACTGCAAGCGTGGAGATGCCGTAGAGAACGTTGATCGCCTGGGTGACGATCAGCGGATCCATTACGACGTCTCCTCTAGCGGGCGAGGATTTTAAGTTGGACCGACCTGATCGTCATTGCGAGCGAAGCGAAGCAATCCAGAAGCTGGAGAGAACGGCTGGATTGCTTCGTCGCTTTCGCTCCTCGCAATGACGAGTCGACGTGGTCGGATCCTACTTGGACTAGGTCTTGCACTCGTCGCCGCTTTTCACGTCTTCGAAGGTCTTGATGATGTCGAACTCGGTGCCCTTGCAGGTGGCAAGATACATCGTCTTGTCGACATGGCGTCCGCGCATCGTGACCTGGCCGGGCGCGGTCGGGAAGGTCAGCCCCTCGGACGCCGCCATGCACTTCTTGGCGTCGGTGCCGCCGGCCTTGGTGGCCAAGGCGTGCACGCAATAGATGCCGCCGTAGCAGTCCGCGCCGATCAAGCCGAGTTGCGGCGCCTTGTCGCCGAACTTGGCGAAATAGGCCGCCTTGAACTTCTTGTTGGCCTCGCCCGGGGCGTTCTCGAAGTAGGACAGGCAGGAGAAGAGGTTGCTGCTGGCGTCGGCACCGATGCCGTGGAGCGTATTTTCCTCCAACAGCAGCGAAAGCCGGCCGATGTCCTTGTCGAGGCCGAAGCCCGCGAAGGTGCGGTTGAAGTTGACATTATCGGCGCCGACCAGCGTGATCAGCACCATGTCGGGTTTCGCCGACTTGATGCGCGTGACGATCTCTTCGAACTTGTTGGGCGCGCCGAACGGCACATATTCCTCGGCGACCACTTTGCCGCCATTCTCGGCGATGTATTTCCGGGCGTGTTCATTGCACTTGCGCGGCCAGACGTAATCGTCGCCGATCAGATAAACCGATTTGGCGCCGCGGTCTTTCATCATGTAGGCGACCGAGGGCCGGATCTGCTGCTCGGGCGTATCGGCCAGCACATAGGTGTTGAAGGCGCACTCGCCGCCTTCGTAGGTCGGCGTGTAGATGTAGGGCACCTTGCCCTTGATGGTCGCGACCAGCGCCTCCCGGGTGGCGCTGTCATGCGAGCCGACGAACATATCGACCTTCTCCTCGAGCATGAGGCGAATGGCGGATTTGGTCGACTCCGCGGGCGGGCCGCCGGCGTCGGTCGGAATGAGCTTGATCTGCCGCCCGAGAATGCCGCCGGCCTTGTTGATCTCCTCGGCGGCGAGCTCGGCCGAGGCTTTTTGCGTCGGGCCGAACAGCGAAGCCGGGCCGCTCAGTGCGGCGAACAGCCCGATCTTGAATTCCTCCGCGGCGGCTGCCGGGCGGATAATCCCCGGCAATGCGCCGAACGCCGCGCCGGCCGCGGCGCCGCCGAGCAGCGTTCGCCGCGAGAGTCCTTGCTTTCGAATGCTCATGTGAACGTCTCCCTCGTTCGCAGTCACTATCAAGAGGCTAGCTGCGCTCCGGCGGCGCGGGCTGTTTGGGCAACAAAGTCTCGAGCGCGGCAGCGATCGCAAGCATCTGGTGGTCGCTCGCCGGCGGGCCGGACAATTCCATGCCGACGGGCAAGCCGGATTTGGTCATTCCCACCGGCAAGCTGATGCCGGGGATGCCGCCGACGCTGCCGGGGCCGGTATTGCGGATGAAGGTCGGGAAGGTCGGCACGGCCGCGCCGTTGAGCATGAAGGTCTCGTCTTCGCCGATCTTGACCGCGGGCGCAGGCGTGGTCGGAAAGATGATGGCGGCGACGTCGTATTCGCGGAAATGACGGCGATAGGTCTCCTGCAACACGGCGCGCTGCTGCAGCGCCTTCCGATAGGCGTCCTCCGGGATGGCGCCGGCGCCGGTCAGACTTTGCAGGATGCCTTTGACGTCGGGGCTCGCACATTTGGCGACCAGGCCCGCATAATCAAAGCCTGCTCCGTGCTCTTTCAGATACTGGTTGAGGTCGGTGACCGTTTCGTAGAGGGCGATCGGGAAGCCCGCCTCGCCGTCGAGCTTGGCCTCCTCGCTCATGTCGACATCGACCAGCGTGACGCCGGCATCGGCGAGCCGCTTCAACGTGCCTTCGCAGATCTGGCCGAGCTCGGGCTCGAGATTCTCCCAGAAATGCCGGCGCGGTACGCCGATGCGCTGACCTTTCAGTGAAGCCTGAGCAATTTCCAACGGCCCGCCGGTGACGACGCCGTCGATCAGCACGCAGTCGGCGACGCTGCGGGTCATCGGGCCTGCGGTATCGCGGGTGTGCGAGATCGGCACGATGCCGGCTTGCGACCAGCGGCCGGTGGTCGGGCGAAGACCGGCGAGCCCGCAGAGCGCCGCCGGGATGCGCACGGACCCGCCGGTGTCCGACCCAATGCCGCCCGGCGCAAGCCGCGCCGCGACCGCTACGCCGGTACCGCCGCTCGACGCCCCCGGGATGCGATCGGGCGCGTAAGGATTGCGCGCCGGGCCGAAGGCGGCGTTGTTGTTGGTGATGCCGTAGGCGAGCTCGTGCAGATTGCATTTGCCGAGCGCGATGGCGCCGGCGTCGAGCAGTGCCTGCACGATCACTGCATTGCGTTTGGGCTGGTTGCCGACCAGTCCCGGTGTGCCGCCGGTCGTCGGGTATTCGATGGTGTCGAGATTGTCCTTGAGCGCCAGCGGCACGCCGTGCAGCGGACCGGTCGAGGCGCCCGACGCCCGGCGCTGGTCGGCCTGGCGCGCCGCCGCGCGCACCTTATCGGGCTCGAATGCGATGAACGCGTTCAGGCTCTTATGAGCCGCGGCGCGCGCCAGCAGCGCATCCGCCAGCGCCTCGGCCTTGATCTCGCCGGTGCGGATCGCCTTGGCTGCCTCGGCCACGCCAAGATCATGAAGCTTTGCCATGGCCGCGTCCTCAACCGCCGATCGCCGCGCCGCTGCGGCCCGCCGTCGCAGCCGGCAGACTGTATGAGCGCCCGCAGGGCGGCGGCATCGGCATAAATGTGGACCACTGGCGGGAAGCCCGCAACAACGCGGGAAACGCGAACTCTGCTAGTTTACCCGTACTCCCAATTCTTAACGGTCATGAGGCAAAGCGTGGCCACCCTCCCCCTTCGTTCGCGGATCACCACCGACGGTATCGACCGCGCCCCGCACCGCGCCTTCATGCGCGGCATGGGCCTCGACGATGCGGCCATCGCGCGGCCTTTCATCGGCATCGTCACCACCGCCGGCGACACGACGCCGTGCAACGGCACGCTCGCCGAGCAGGCGGCGCATGCGCAGGAAGGCGTGCTGAGCGCGGGCGGCACGCCACGCGCGTTCACGACCATTTCCGTGTCTGACGGCATCAGCATGAATCATCAGGGCATGAAATGCTCGCTGGTGTCGCGCGAAGTGATCGCGGATTCGATCGAGCTCGTGATGCGCGGCCATGCCTATGACGGCCTGATCGGCTTCGGCGGCTGCGACAAGAACCTGCCCGGCATCATGATGGCGATGGTCCGCTGCAACGCGCCGTCGGTCTTCATCTTCGGCGGCGCTACGCTCACCGGAAGCCTGCACGGCAAGCCGGTGTCGGTGCTCACCACCTACGAAGCCGCCGGCGCAGTGATGACCGGCGCAATGGCGGCCGCAGAGCTCGACGCGCTGGAACGCGCGGCGGTGCCGACCTTCGGGGCCTGTCCCGGGCAGTTTACGGCCAACACCATGGGCATGGTCTCGGAGATGCTCGGGCTGGCGCCGCTCGGCTCGTCGATGATCCCGGCCGTTTTCGAGGAGCGCGCGGCGCTGGCGCGCAGCGCGGGGCGACTGGTGATGCGGCTTCTGAAAGACGGCGGCCCGCTGCCACGCAATCTCGTCACGCGCGCCAGCCTGGAAAACGCTTGTGCGATCGTGGCGGCGACCGGCGGTTCGACCAATGCCGCCTTGCACATTCCGGCCATTGCGCATGAGGCCGGCATTCGTTTCACGCTCGAGGATGTGGCGGCGGTGTTCGAGCGCACGCCGCTGATCGGCAATCTGCGGCCCGGCGGCGACTATCATGCCCAGGACGTGCACGCGGCCGGCGGCGTGCCGATGATCGCCAAGGCGCTGATCGCAAGCGGCCATCTCGACGGCGCGACGCTCACCGCGGGCGGCGAAACGCTGGCGCAAGCCTGCGCGCACGCTCCCCTCCCCGACGGCGCAGTGATCCGCTCGCCGGCCGATCCGATCTCGCCGACCGGCGGCGTGGTCGTGCTCAAAGGCAATCTGGCGCCTGACGGCGCGCTGATCAAAATCGCCGGGCTCAAGTCGCTCGTACACGAAGGCCCCGCGCGCGTGTTCGAGAGCGAGGAAGGCCTGCATGGCCGTGATCCGTGCCCGCGCCTATTCCGCCGGCGACGTGCTGGTCATTCGCAACGAAGGCCCCAAGGGCGGGCCCGGCATGCGCGAGATGCTCGGACCGACTGCCGTGATCTACGGTCAGGGCATGGGCGAGCGGGTCGCGCTGATCACCGACGGCCGCTTCTCCGGCGCCACGCGCGGAATGTGCGTCGGCTATGTCTCGCCCGAGGCCGCGGCCGGCGGGCCGATCGCGCTGCTGCGCGACGGCGATCGCGTGCGCATCGACGCGGTTGCCCGCCGGCTTGATTGTTTGGTCGATGCAGCTGAGCTTGAGCGCCGGCGCGCAGCGTGGAAGCCGCTCCGCCGCGACGTGCCGCTTGCCGGCGCGCTTGAGAAATACGCCGCGCATGTCGGCTCCGCGCATCTTGGCGCCGTGACCCATAGCGGCAATCTGCAATGGCCACTCGAAGAGCCGGAGCCGCAGAGAACTTAGGAGGCTTGGGCTACAGGCAATCCAACATCGCCATTGCGAGCGGAGCGAAGCAATCCAAAGGCCCTCACGTGTCTGGATTGCTTCGTCGCTTCGCTGCTCGCAATGACGACGAAGTGCCTAAGCTCAGCGCACCCTACGACCGCCGCGCGATGGCGGCCGCGAGCTCGGCGCGGTTGGAGCAGCCGGTTTTGCTCATCGCGTTGGTGATGTGCGTGCGCACCGTGCCGAAACCGATGCCGAGGATGCGGGCGATATCGCGATCGGTGCAGCCGCGGGCGACCAGTGCGGCGACGTCGGATTCGCGTGGCGTCAGGCCGGCGCATCCGGCGCACCGCAACAGCGCACGGCGCAAATGCGGTTCGAGCGCGTCGAGCAGATCGAGATCGCGACGGCAAAAATCCGGACGGCCCTGCGCGCGCCAGATACGAAAATCCCCGAGATCGCGATCGCCGTCGAAGATGAACAGGTTGACGCCGTGGTGCAGGCCGTCACGCGCCAGAAAGTCGTTGTAGAACTCGGTGCGCATGAGCACCTCGCGCGGGATCACGTCATCGACCAGCGTGGCGCGCCGGCGCGCCCGCAATTCGAACGTCATCGGATCGCGGAACTGATACCATTCCTCGTAGCGGCGGAGATTGCTCCGCTCCATGTTGAAGCTCACCGCTTCGTCGAACCGGTTCTTCCGTGGGTTCCACACATAGGAGGCGCCGAAGTCGCTGCGCAACAGGCGCATCACGTCCATGAAGATGACGGCACGCGCGTCCGATTCGGGACCAAGCCGTTCGAGCCGCGCGACGATATCGCCGAACAGCCGCAGTTCGCTGCCAGTCACGTCGCGAATAGCCGTCGCCATAGAGCTTGTCCCGTCGCCCACCAGCACCTCACGCACCTGACATTGGCACGCCTGATATGGGCAACCCGGCAGCTAATTGTTCCGGTACGGCGGCGAAGCTGTCAAGCGCGGCAATTGCTGAAGGCAGGCTTGCGCTTGCAGCCTTTCGGCAGGCTGCGAGGCGGCTGATCCGCAGGCTGCGAGGCGGCGGATCCAATGACCGCCGTTGCGCGTTCTTCAATGGGCGAAGGCCCATGATCAACACAGTTAAAGCCGAGTTTGCGGGGCGCATCCCGCACTGCGAAACGTGCCTGCGACGAAATTCAATTTGGTGCGGCAGCCTTTTGTAATTACTGTAAAATACATACTTAAGGCATGGTCCTCGGCATGTTGCGGACGACGAAGATTACCCCCGATGTCTATGAAAACTGGTCAGGTTCCTTGGAATAAAGAGGTCGCGCTGGAGCGCATTCGGGAATGTCTCGATCGCGAAGGCCCGCTGCTGCCGATCCTGCACGCCTTGCAGGAGGAGTTCGGCTATATCGATGAAGCTGCCGAACCGCTGATCGCCGAGGCCTTGAATATCACCCGCGCCGAGGTGCACGGGGTCGTCACCTTCTATCATGACTTCCGCCGCGCGCCGGCCGGCCGCCATGTGCTCAAGCTGTGCCGCGCTGAAGCCTGCCAGGCTGCCGGCGGCGATCCGCTCGCCGCACATGCCACGGCGCGGCTTGGCGTCGAGATGGGTACGACCGCCCCGGACGGCAGCGTGACGCTCGAGCCGGTCTATTGCCTCGGCCTCTGTGCGGTGGCCCCCTCGGCCATGCTGGACGGCCGGCTGGTCGGCCGGCTCGACCAGGCCCGGCTCGACGCGCTGCTCGCGGAGGCGCAGCAATGACCTTGCGGCTTTTCATTCCGCTCGATGCAGCGGCCTTGGCGGTCGGCGCCGACGACGTGGCGGCCGGGATCAAGGCGGCGGCGGCCCGGCGCAATGTCGCCGTCGACATTGTTCGCACGGGCTCGCGCGGGCTCTACTGGCTCGAACCGATGGTCGAGGCCGAAACCCCGGCCGGCCGGATCGCTTACGGACCGGTGGCGCCGGCCGATGCGGAAGGGCTACTGACCGCCCTCCTCGCCGACGGCGCGCACACGCTGCGGCTCGGACCGACCGAGGACATTCCCTGGCTCAAACGCCAGACGCGGCTGACGTTCGCGCGCTGCGGCATCGTCGATCCGCGCTCGCTCGAAGATTACCGCGCGCATGGCGGCGGCATGGGGTTGGCGAAAGCGCTTTCGGT
>CAVREN010000054.1:0-17579 GCA_963720115.1 uncultured Alphaproteobacteria bacterium | reverse complement strand
ACGCATGTCAGCTCAATACCGATCGGCAGGGGTGTCGGGGGATGGGGTGCCGAACGGCTAGCCTAACGACCGAACGCTAGCACGGGCGCGCCGTCACACTCCACGATGCATAAGAGTCGAGCGACCGGCACCTTAGCGAAGCGATGACGGCGGTGCAAACAACCAAGGAAAGATGGTGCGAAGGCGACATCCATCGCATCGCTGGCCAAGTCGCGCTGATCTTACCGGAGCCGGGATGCAGCGAAAGCCGAAGCCTATTTCGAGCGTGCGCTCGCAGTTGCGCGTCAGCAGCAGGCAAGGTCCTGGGAACTCCGCGCCGCAATGAGCATGGCGCGGCTCTGGCGTGACCAGGGGAAGGCGCAGCAAGCTCGCGAACTGCTCGCTCCGTCCGCCGTAACATCTTCGGCTCTACGGGCGCGTTCTATTTCGGCCCGCAGCCGCAACTTCATTTCACCGGAAGCCTTCTCGGTGAAGGTGACCGCGACGATACGATCGAGAGTACTCATCCCGTTACAAATGAGCGCGACGATACGGCCAACCAGAGCCGTGGTCTTACGCGGCTTCGACTGCCGAAGGAGCTACGACGCTCGCTCGCCTGTACCAACATCATCGAGAACGTGATGGGCACGGTGCGGCAAGTCTGCCGGAACGTGAAGCGATGGCGCTCGGCCTCGATGGCGATGCGCTGGACCGCGGCGGCCATGCAGGAAGCGGCTAAAGGCTTCCGACGACTGAAGGCTCACAAACAACTTCCAGCATTACGTGCCGCACTGGAAGCGCACCAGGCCAGACACTCAGCCCGCGGCGTGCTTGCTCGCCAAGCCAACGCAGCTTAACATCAATTTTAGCAGCGACCGCTTCGCAATGTTCAACAAAGAGCGGGACATCAGCGGCGCGGACGCGGTCACTTGCCGAGATACATGGCGGCTTGGATGGCCGAGTGGGCGCGTGCTTCGCTGTGTGCAAGCGGCGTCTCCGTTGTGATTACCCCCGGGACACTTGCCTCCGACCCAGGCTCGTCGACGCGACAGCGCTTGAGCTCCGATTTGCAGACGTAGCCGGACAGCCAAATTAGTTGACCCGATAATTAGCCCCTCCGCTGCGCCGCGCGTTTCGGCGCGGAGCAACGAACTGGTAAGTTGCGGTGACCGCCCTTGAGGCTTCCAATGCGCCGTTACAAGAAGTTACTTCGTGCAATGCTAACCGCACCGCTCATGCTAATTGCGCTTGCTGAGGCCGCCGTTGCCGGGGCGCTTGAGGATGCGTATTCAGCGTTGAACGAAGGTGACTACGCGACTGCGCTGCGGCTCTTTCGTCCGCTCGCCGATGAGGGCAATGTTGCCGCTCGGAAAGCACTCGCCATTATTAACTATTACTGCCTTGACGCTGACAAAGGGAACGCCCTTGCGCAGTTTAGTCTCGGTTTCATTTACGAAAACGGCTTGGGCATGCCACAGGATTATGTACGCGCTCACATGTGGTTCAGCTTGGCTGCTGCTCAGGGTACGAAAGGCGCGGCAGAATGGAGAGATCGCTTGGCGGCACGTATGAGTCCCGCACAGATCACGGAGGCGCAGAAGCTGGCGCGTGAATGGAAGCCGAAGCCATAGGTCCCAACCAGAAGTTAGTGGCGTGAGAGATTTTTGACGGACACAAATTGAGACCACTTTCGCGCGGGAACATTCTTACATCAAACGGCGCGGTCTCCCCTCATGAATTACGCGCGCGATCTGCTCCGCGAGAAGAAAGTAGCGACCGTCCTTACCTGCGCGCTTGTCGACAAGCCGAGCCGCCGCGAGGTGCCTGTCGACCCTGATTTCGTCAGTTTCACCGTGCCCGACGTTTTCATCGTCGGCTATGGCATCGACTACGCACATCAGTATCGCCAACTACCCTTCATTGGGATGATCGAATAGCATCATGGACGGCGCACAACCCTTTTGAACGTTCAATGCAAGTCGAGGATCAAAGAGCAGCGCAGCAATCAACGAGAGTCTCTTCATAGAGTGGCTCTCGCTTTTTTTGTTTCGGGCATTTTAGCGCGTGTCTAGTGTAGGCTTCCAGTGCGTTGGCGGCCCGCGAGTGTCGTCCCATTGTTGGTACACGGTGGGTTCACCGGGGTTAGTCTTTGAGATGCGGCCCTTTTTGGTTATCTCGGCACCGTCAATTTTGGCATACAGCCAAACTTCTGTTTCAGATGGTGGGCGCATTGTTTCGATTGACAACCATTCACTTGACCGCTGTTCGCTCATGTTCGCTACTCCGTAACGGTTCGCTAGAATAGCACGATAGCCGCTTCGTGAGAATTCGCAGTTGCGGCGTAGCGCAACATCTGAGTCGTATGGACAACAAAAAGGGCGGCCGAACAGGCCGTGTGAAAACGCGACGTCGTTCGGAAAGCGGTCAGCCTGGCGAGTTTGCCAACCTTGAGAACATGAACGGTGACGAGCTGCGTCAGACCGCCAATACGGGTTCTTTGGAAATATGATTGCGACAGACGCGAGGCATCAGCTGCTCCTCTGGCAGTGCTGTCACTATAGCCGAGTCGTCGCCATCATGACTTGCGACGCGACATGCTTCTGCGGGTCGTGCCTGAAGAAGGTCAGGATGTTCTGCCCGAGGACTCAGCGCCGTGGGCGAAGGAGCTGCCCTCACCGACATCGCATTCGAACCGGTCTCTTCGAACCGAAGTCTCCGTTGCGGGGAAACGGAATTTTCAGGGCAGAGACAAAGAGGCCGAAACGGCCTTGGAGATTCAAGGACGCCGGTGCAGAGACAAAATCTCGCTAGGCAACTCCGCCAATTCGGGGCTAATCGCCGGGTTCCGGGAAATCTCCGTTAGAACGAGAATGCGTGGTGGACCCGGCAGGACTCGAACTGCGAACCAAATCGTTATGAAGTGGTCTCGCCGCGGTCCCTCAGCGGCCTGGTTGGGCGCTTACGCCACCGCGCCGGGCGATTTTTCGGACATAGTGCGGACACAAAATCGCACCTCAGACATTTAGTTTGCGCCTCCATAACAAGCGATTGATATTGCTAACTTAGTGGCGCGCCCGAAGAGATTCGAACTCCTGACCCCCAAATTCGAAGTCTGGTGCTCGCCCCACCGGGGCCGCCAACGTTGTGCAAATTAATTCGCAGCGGATTTCGTGGGCTCAATCGTGGGCCGGCAATGCGGCTCAAAGTAATACAACGGAATTTCTGTAACGCAGCAGCCCAGTAATAGTGGGCGCCGATGGGATTGAACCTACGACCTCTCCCGTGTGAAGGGGGAATGCCTCCCGGTCCGAAACCGGCTCGCGTTGCGCTCGGACGTGCCGTCTTCGACGACGCTCGACCAATAAATGACCAATGAAACGCCGTTACCAAACAAGAACAAACGTCGCCGAACCTGCGCAGAAAAGCCTAATATTGTTGAATTTTCCGGTGCGGTTACGGCGCTCATAACCGCTTGGTTGGAGGTTCGAGCCCTCCCGGGCCCACCACGCATTCTGGCTCAAATGGAGATTTCCCGGTTCTCGGCGACTAGCCCCTAATTGGCGGGGTTAATTAGCGAGACGTTGTCTCTGCCACGGTGTCCCCGACCCTTTCGAAGCCGTTTTTGACCTCTTTGTCTCTGCCCCAAAAATTCCGTTTCCCGGCAACAGAGACTGTGGTTCGAAGAGACTAGGTTCGAAGGTGCCTTACTGCCCACCTTCATGGATCGGACCCCGCCGAAACTGAATAAGAAAGAGACATTTCTTCTTCATTGAGCACACGGCTGTAGTGACACTGATAAGTTTATGTATGTTTCCTTATCAGGTCAGGGCGAGATGTAGAAAAGCGTAAACAAGAAGCCCGACGTTTTGGCAACTCGTAAAGGCAGGGTGAATTTCTTCACCGGTGGGCGAGACTTGACCGATCGTAGTGCAAGGACATCAGGCTCATAACCTGAAGGTCGTAGGTTCAAATCCTACCCCGCAACCAATTCCTCCTAACGAAAACAACACGTTAGGAGACTCTACAAATCCCGGAAAAGAAAATGTGAAATAGTGCCCAGCGCAGGGCTAGCACAGTGTGCCCTGGAAAGAGGGCACGATGATCCGCCACAAGCTCTTGGGAGGAAAACTCCAAGTCTACAAGCGAGAGAACAGCTCGCTTTGGCAGTGCTCCGCGTCATTCAACGGCCGCTAGTACCGCGCAAGCACTAACGAAGAAGACCTTCCGCAAGCGAAATCGTTTGCGGAGGACTGGTATTTGACGCTGCGCGGCAAATCGAAGACGGGCCTGCTGCGGAAACCCGAAAAAACTTTTCGTGAAGCGGCCGAGCTATTCGAGAAGGAATATGCGGTCCTCACCGAGGGACAGCGCAGCGCGTTGTCCGAGTACATTAAAGTTGTGATGACTATTGCACCACGCGCCGCTACCCAGCAGCTCAACTATTGTCAATGTGGCGGCGCAACCGTGTTTGCCAAGCACAACGTTAATCGCACCCTGTTTTATTCGTGAGTGCATGACCCAGACGCGCGCCAGCCTCACGCGATAGACGTCTAGCTCCGACCAAAACTCGCTGTCGGGGCCGATCAGTAAGACGAACCTACGACCGAACAAGTCAAGGCATCCGCTGTCCGTTGCGCTCGACAAAGAGATGCCGCTCCCGCGCGCCCCTCCCAAGCATCGGCGGTTGCGATCTAGCTCCTGTGAGCCTCTGGCAGAAATTATCCAACGATTATCAAGCGGACCTAGCATATTTGACAATCTATGATGAAGAATGATGTTGATTTGACAGGGTCTCTATGTCTGGTTATCGCTTCTTGCTCATTCTTAGCCTCGCGTTCGGATGCAAATGAGTAATAGGCGAGCCCCCGAGGTTCTCTGGACCTAGTAATGATGGAAAAGATAACAAAGCTACTCAGTCTCGATGAGGCTGCCTCTTTTTTAGGCGCGAGTAAAGTTTCGCTCCGGCGCTGGACCAATGATGGCTTGCTCGACTGTCACCGGATCGGCCCGCAAGGACGCCGGCGCTTTGAACTCGAGCAGCTAAAGAAGTTCGCCGAGCGAAATAATAATGCCGCGCGAAGCCAGGGGGAGCCGCGTTACCCCCTGCATCGCCTCAATACAAAGCTGGAGGCGGAACCGAGGCGGCATGTGTGCATCTATTTTCGGAATCCGGTCGAGCAATGGGAGGTCTTTCGGCGATATTTTCTCCATCATTATCGCCGCCGCGAACCAACGCTGTACATCCACAGCGCTTCCTCGCCGTCACGTCTCAGAGGGTGGCTCGCCAGCGAGGGTCTCGATTTCGATGAGGTGACGCAAAGCGGGCTTTTGCAGTTATTGACGGCAGACGAAACTTATTTGAAAAACGGCAATTTCTCCGCCGACGCAATGGTCGCTTTCGTTCGCCAAATAATTATTCGCACGAGTTCGAACGGGTGCCCTACGCATTTGATCACCGGAGAAATGGACTGGTATCACTCACGGGCGCCTGGCGTCGAAGAGATCCACGAATACGAGCGTCGGCTGAATTTCCTGCAGGATGAGTTTCCCGAGGTGACGATCGTGTGCCAATACGACGTGTCGCGCTTCGAGGTCGAAACCGTCATCGAAGCGTGCTGCACCCATCCGCTCATCGAATGGCGTGGGCAACTGCACCGCGGCAGTTTTTAGCCAGGCATAAGAATACCTCTCAAGCTCGGACGCGGGTCGTCACGCTTTTTGAACGGGCAATCTTCAACGGTCAGCAAAGGCGTTGATGGCGCGCGGTACGCGAGTTGCCGTTCTGCCATCCGCATCCATGTTCAGGCGAAGATTGATGTGCCGGTTTTCAATTTCGCTTATTGACAGATTACGGAACTTAGGCAGATTTGCGGAGCGGAGCCAAATTGGCAGAAGCGGCCAGATATCAAAGCATCAATCGTGGGTCGAAAGCAGCGCGCGACATCACGTGCGGACCGTCCTCGGTGATCAGCACTTGCTCTTCCAGCCGCACGCCGCCACCTCCGCGTATTCCTTCGACCCAGATCAGCGGCTCAACGGCGAAGACCATGCCGGGCTGGAATTCATAGACCGGCGCGCCGGGCAGCGTCTCGCCGATATAGGGCGGTTCGTTCGCGCCGATGCCAACACCGTGCGCGATGAATAGGGACAGGAACCGATCGCTGAATCCATATTTTCTTGCAGCGCTAACGAACGCATCGGCGGCGTCCTTGTTGGTCCGTCCGGGCCGCATTTCGGCGATCCCGGCCTTGAGAGCGTCGTAAACCGCGGTGTGGATCTTCTTCTGCTCCTTCGACGCCTCGCCGCAAATCGCGGTGCGCGCCACATCGCCGAAATAGCCGTTCCAGTTGGCGCCGATGTCGATGAACACGATGTCGCCGTGCCGGATGATCTTGTCGCTGCAGATCCGGTGCGGAGGCGCCATGTTCTCGCCGGAGGCGACGAACGGCGTCATGACATGGGCGTACTCGCCGCCGAGCCGAAACAGCGTGCGCATGGCTTCGGCGGCCACTTCGCATTCGCGGACGCCTTCGGCAATCGCAGCAACGCCGCTTGCGGTCACCGCGTCGGCAAGTGCGGTCGCCTCCTCGAGCAGCGCAATTTCCTCAGGCACCTTGATCATGCGCGCTTGTTGCATCGGGGTGTCGCCATCCTCGACCACCAGCTTGGGAAATTTCTGCGCCAGCGCTTTGACGAAAACCGTGTTGGCTTCGTCCAATCCCACCTTGGCGTCGGAGAGACCGTGTTTACGGAGAACCGGGCCAAGGATTCTATCGACCATTCCCTCGACCAGCGCCTTTTCCTCGATGATCGGAATGGTGTGCGCCTCTTCGATCCAGGGCATGGTGCGATCGACGCGGTCGCGCTCGCCGCCTGAGCAGAACAGGATCGGCGCTCTGCCTTCAATCAGAAGGGCGCCGTTGAGCGCAGTGGTCTTGCCGGCGATCAGCTGCGGGCGAAGATCGGTCAGGTAGCGGCAATTCTCGTCCTTCCAGACCAATAGCGCATCGAGGCCGGTTTTCCTGCGTTGCTCTTCGGCGCGCGCAATGCGCTTCTTGCGAAGCGCGTCGAGATCGACCCGCTTCTCGTAAGTGACGTGAAATCCTCCCTGCGCGAAACGTTCCATTGCTTTCTCCCAATCCTGGAGCTTCGAATATCAGGAGCGTGCGGCGTCATCGCATTACATTAGTTGATGCGCGATAGAACATTTTATAATTTGTGAAGCGCTCTCCAACTCAGCAGTCTGTTCTCGATAGTGTCGCGGCGAAAGAACCGCGGAACACGGCCTACGACGTCGCGACGAGCGCGGTCCGGTGATCAACGCGCTGACGGAGGAGATGATGCGCAAGCAGCTCGCTGCGGGATTGGTGGCGATCGCGGTTCTGTGGGCTATTCCAGGGCAAACGGTTCTTGCCGAAGACGACGGTAACTGGACCTACGAAGTCAAGGGCGGTCCGGACGGGAACTCAACCAATATGAAGTGGTCGAATACCGAGAAATCGAAAGTCACAAAGCCCTGGAAGCTTGCATAGTCGATGCCGATGCTTTGTTCCCGCAGATGAAGAATGTGTATTGGGTCGCAGGCAGTTTCGGCCTCATGACCGAGGCGCGGCGCGACAATGTCAACCTGCAACTGTTTGAGGCCGGCGGCTACGGGAACTTGTCCACGCAGCTCAATCAGATGGATAACTGCATCGCGGGCGGCTACGACGCCATCATCATTGCCGCGATCAGCGCCGACGGGGTCGCGCCGCTGGTGCGCAAGGCCGTCGGCAAGGGCATTCCGGTCATCGACTATGCCAACGGCATCAACGAGCCGGCTACCTCCGCCCACGCTACCGTAAGCTTCATCGACCTCGGCAAGCTTGCGGGCCAGTATGTGCTCGATAATTCCGATCCGAAGTCGACGGTGGTGGGCTTCTTTCCCGGTCCGCAGGGCGCAAATTTCTCGGACGACGCCGTCAAGGGTTTCGAAGAGGCGATCAAGGGCAGTCCTCTCAAGGTCGCGGTTACGCGGCGCGGCGACGCGAGCCTCAACGTACAACTCGATCTCGTGCAGAACGCGATGCAGGCCTACCCGGACATCAACTACATCGTCGCGATCGATCCGGGCGCGCAAGGCGCGGTGACCGTTCTGCGCAACAGCAGGATGCTCGGCAAGGTGAAGGTGATAGGCATCAACTTCATCCCGGCCATCTACACGGATATTCAGAAAGGCGACACCGAGGGCTCGGGCGTCGACTTCACGCCGATCCAGGCGAAGCTTGCCGTCGACATGGCGGTCCGCTTGCTGGAGAAGCAACCGCTGCCGGCAAAGTTCGCCGGTCCCACGCCGGCATTCATCACCAAGCAGAATATCGCCAGCTTTGTCTGGGACACGATGTTCGCTCCCAAGGATTATAAGGTTACCTATACGGTCGACGCCAAATGACGCCGGCGGCGGCGCTCGACACGCCGCACGACAGCGTCGTTTCGCTCAAGGGGATCTGGAAGAGCTTCGGCGGACTTTCCGTTCTCAAGGACGTCAGCATCGAGCTTCGTCGTGGCGAAGTTCACGTCCTGCTCGGCGAGAATGGAGCGGGAAAATCGACCCTGGTCAACGTGATGATCGGGGCTCACGCCCCCGATCGGGGCGAAGTCAGGCTGCACGCAAAGCCGGTCGACGATCTCAATCCGTTCCTCGCCCGGCAGCTCGGGGTCAATGCGGTCATGCAGGACTTTAGTCTGGCGCCGGCGATGACCGTCGCTGAGAACTATTTTTTGGGCCGCGAAGAGACCCGTGGTCCATTTCTGCGCAAGAGCGAGATGCGGGCCGCGGCGCACGCGGCCATTCAATCTCTCGGCGTCGCGATCGACGTCGATACGCCCGTCTTCGACCTCAGCCGGCCGGAACAGCAATTGCTCGAAATTGTCCGTGCACTCGGCGGCCATCCCGGCGCCCTTATTCTCGATGAGCCGACGGCCACTCTCAGTCACGACGAAAGCGAAATTCTGTTTTCGACCTTGGACCGGCTCCGGCGCGATGGCTGGGCCGTCCTCTATATTACTCATCGCCTGAACGAAGTGCATCGGCTCGCCGACCGCATCACGATATTGCGCGATGGCAGCGTGGTTGCCCAATACCCTGCCGGGCAGGTGAGTGATGAGCAGCTTATCCGCGACATGGTCGGTCGTTCGCTCGAGACGTTTTACCCGGCCGTCCAATCGCAGGCCGGCGACCTTGCTCTCGCCTTGGTCGGGGTGAGCGACAAGAACGGCCGGATTTCGGATGTCACGCTCAACGTGCGCTACGGCGAAATCGTCGGCATTGGCGGCTTAGTCGGCTGCGGCAAGGGTGAAATCGGTTCCATCGTTTTCGGCCTGGATGCGTTGAAGGCCGGTCGTCTCGAGCTGGACGGACAGCCGCGGCGTTTCAGCGGACCAAGGGACGCGTTGCTGCACGGGATTGTCTATCTGCCGCAGGATCGTCGCGGTGAAGCGCTTGCACTCAACCGGAGTGCGGATGAGAACATGACCATCGAGCGCATTCGCTCGGGTGAAGGGGCAGCGTGGGGCTTTCTTAAGACCGGCAGTCTGTCGAACTTCGTGCGATCGATGATTTCGATGCTCGATATTCGGCCACCGGATCCGGAAAAGCCGGCGCAGGAATTTTCCGGGGGCAACCAGCAGAAGCTCGTGCTCGGTCGCGCGCTGAGCCGTCCGCGCAAGATTTTTATTCTCTGCGAACCGACTGCTGGAATCGATGTCGGTGCACGCCTCGATTTCTATCGGCAGATGGAGCGACTCTGCCAGCAGGGAGCCGCCATTCTCCTGATCTCGTCCGACCTGCAAGAACTCATCCACTTGAGCCATCGCATCTACGTCATGCATCGAGGGCGTGTCGTGGGTGAACTAAGCGGCGACCGGCGCACCGAAGACGAGGTCACGCGTTACGCCTTCGGCGGATGAACCGATCGTGAAAAATCATCAATGCGTGCCGAAGAAATGATCGAATCGACCGACCTGACCAAACGAGCGGAGTTGCCGTCGCCTAAGCGCACAGGTGCGAAATTTCTGGCCCGCTTTGGTCCGCTTCCGTTCTTGATCGTCCCGAGCATCGTGATTTTTGCTTGGGGCAACCCCCGTTTTTTGAGCGAAGCTAATATCGTCAACATGTTGCAGCAGGGCGTCTATTTGCTGCTGGCCGCCATTGCGCAACTCTTGGTGCTGATCGCGGGCGGCTTCGATCTTTCAGTAGGCTCGAACATCGCGCTGACTAGCATTGTGAGCTCTTCGCTCATGGTCGCGGTGCAACAGGCCTATCCGGATGCCGCCTGGGTGGCAGTTCTTGTTGGACTAGTGGCGACGCTCGGAGTGGGCGCATTCGCCGGGGTCTGCAACGCCGCTGGCGTCGCGCTTCTCAAGGTCAATCCATTCATCGTCACATTGGCAACCGCTTCCATATTCCAAGGCTTGACGCTTCTTATCAGTCAAGGGCTACAGATCGAAGGGCTGCCGGAGCCTTTTGTCGAAGTGCTCGGCGCGGGCTTTGTCTGGCAGATACCGGTACCAGCGCTGATCGCTGTTCCAATCGTGCTTTTTTTCTATGTCGTGACGAGTTGGACCCGCTTCGGCCGCAATCTCTACGCAACCGGCTCCAATCCGCGGGCCGCGCTGATCGCCGGCATTTCAGTGCCGCAGGTGCTGTTCGTGACATATCTGTGCTGCGCCGTCCTTGCCGCCATCACCGGCTTCCTGCTGACGGCCCGCGTGTCGTCGGGCGAACCCCTGCTAGGCGCGGAGTTTCCGCTCCGGTCCATCACCGCGGCAGTGATCGGCGGCTGCTCCTTGCGCGGCGGTAAGGGCACGGTCGTTGGCGTAGTTCTGGGCGTCATCTTTGTTACCATCCTCGCCAACGGCATGGATCTGCTGCGCCTCGGTTCCAACTACCAAATGATCATTCTCGGTGTCGTGCTAATCGGTGCCGTGGTTCTGGATCGATATCGCGCAGCATGACGCATGGATTGAAAGCACAGCCGCAACCACGGTGGCGTTTGAGCGCACTCAAGCATCGTCCGTCATGTGGTCCGGCGTTTGACACGCATCGGAGCAGAGCATGGAACGTCGCCGATTGATCAATGTCGCTTTAGGCCGCGAGCCGGCGGACGTCATTATCGCAGGCGGCCAGGTCTTGAGCGTCCACACCGCAGAGATTCTGCGTGCGGACGTAGCGATCGTCGGTAGCCGTATTGCCGCGGTCGGTGAATTCTCGTCTGCCACCCGCGGCCCTCGGACCCGCGTCATCGACGCCGATGGATTATTCGTTGCTCCCGGGCTGATTGATGGGCACTTGCATTATCATCACACCTATCTCGATCCCGCCGAAGCTTCGAAGCTTCTCCTGCGCAACGGCATCACTGGGACGGCGGACGGCTTCCATGGGGAAGCGATTGTTGGCGGTGCCGAAGCGGTGCGCGCCCTCAAGCGTGCGGCCGACCGGCTGAAAATCCGCTTGATCTTTCTCGCTCCCACTTCGGCTTATCTGCAAAATCGCATGTTCGGTCTTAAGCCCGCGAAGGCTGTAAGTATTGCAGACCTGCGCGACATGCTCGATTGGGACGGCTGCTACGGGCTCGACGAGACGCCGTACTCCTCGGTGGTCGATCAGGATCAAGGGATGCTGGGTCTGTTCGAAGCGACCCTGGCCAAGGGCAAGGTCGTCACCGGTCATGTCCGCGGAGCGGATCGCTGGCAGGTGCAGGCCTTCGCCGCCATGGGCGGCAGCGTCGATCATGAGGCGGTTGATGCTGAGGACGTGCTGGCGCGCGCGCGCGCCGGCATGAAGGTACTCATGCGTTTTGGTTCAGGTGTTCCGGATCTGCCTAACCTGATCGGCGCCTACACGAAAATTGGCATCAGCCCGCGGCAATTGGCGCTCTGCACCGACGTGTTGCTGCCGGAAGCGATCGTGGAGGGCGGCGTCGATGTCGCCGTGCGGAAGATCATTGACGCAGGAATCGATCCGATCGAAGCGATTGCCATGGGTTCGCTTAATGTCGCCGAAGCGTTCCGCGCCGATCACGATATGGGATCGATCACGCCAGGGCGCTACGCGGATATGGCGCTGCTTGAAGATGTGGCCACGTTCAAGATCCGCAAAGTCATCTTCGGTGGCGAAGAGGTGGTCGACCGGGGCAAACTCCTGTTCGATAACCAGCGGCCGAGCTATCCCGCCTTCATGACTGATACGGTGCAGTTGGCGAAAACCTATCGGCCTGACGATTTCAGGGTGCTGACGAAGAACAAGAATGGCCCTGTGAAGGTTCGCGTCATCGGCGTATCCGAGACCGATCTCGTCACCAGCGAGCTATTCGAGACTTCTTGAAGTCGTCGACGGGGTCATTCTGCCCGACGCGCAGAAAGACGTCGCGATGACCGCGATGATCGACCGGCTCGGAAAGGGATCGGGCATGTCGGTTGCGTTCATCAAAGGCTTTCGGCTCAAAGCGGGCGCAATCGCCTCGACCCACAATGCGGTTTGCGAGAACCTGGCGATCGTCGGGACCAATGGCGCCGACATGGCGTTCGCAGCCGGCGAGTTGCGCCGCATCGGCGGCGGCCAAATCGTGGTGCGGGACGGCAAGGTGCTGGCGGCATTCCGAATGCCGATTCTCGGCCTGTTCTCGGATCAGCCCTACGAAGAGGTGCTGGAGCGCCGGCGTGAGATTCAGGCGGCAGCGGAGTCGCTCGGCTGCACGCTCAACGATCCGCTGCTCAAGCTCGAATTCAGCTACGCCTGCGCCGAATTTCCGCTGCTGCGCATGTCCGAAGAGGGTTTGTTCCGAACGGACACCAAGGAGCACCTATCGGTGGTCGCGTGAGCCAAACTGGTGAAGGCATCGCACATTGCGATGCGAACACAGCGTGTGGACCCAGGCGTCACCTGCTGGCCCCCTGCGGCGAAGGCCGGACATGGCCTTCATCGCGGCGCAGACCGAAGCGGTATCCTGCAACTCGCATCCCGCCGCGCGTGCTTAGTAAGTTTGCGCCGAGGCTGAGAACAACGGCGTCGGGCAAGAGTTCGCCGGAAGTTTGGGTTTGATCCACACCAGAAGCAGACAGAAAGCTCCGGCAGCGCGTCCGTCGCTCGATGTTGACAGAAATGGAAGCCCGTCGCGCTTGCAAGTTGACGAGGCAGACGGCGTTTAGCATGGCCGCGCACCTAATTCTGATGCTATTCTGAGAATTGCTAGTGAAAAGGCATCGACCACCCGGGAGGTGACGATGAAAAGCTGGCCGGTGATCGCAGCGACCGCGGTATTTTTCTCTGTGGCCCCATACGCCGCAAAATCGGAAGAAAAGACCAGGATTTCCGACGGCGTCGTGAAGATCGGCATGATCGAGGACATGTCGAGCATCTATGCGGACATCACCGGCGAGGGCGCGGTGACCGCCGCCAAGATGGCGGTCGAGGATTTCGGCGGAACAGTACTCGGCATGCCGATTGAAGTCGTTTCCGCCGATCACCAGAACAAGGCGGACATCGCCTCGGCTACGGCGCGTGAATGGTTCGAGAACCAGCATGTCGACGCACTGATGGATGTGGCGGCCTCAGCTACCGCGCTTGCGGCGATTGATGTCGCGAGAACTAAAAACAAGATTGTCGTGCTCAATGGCCCGGGGGCAGCGCGTATAACCAACGAAGGCTGCACGCCGGTCTCCATCCATTACACCTACGACAACTATGCGCTCGCCCACGGTACCGGTGGAGCCATGGTCAAAGCGGGTTACGATACGTGGTTCTTCGTGACCGCCGACTACGCCTTTGGCCACGATCTCGAGCAGGTGACTGCCGGTGTGGTCAAGGCGAACGGCGGGCGGGTGCTCGGCGGTGTCCGCGTGCCGATCAACACCCCGGATTTCTCCTCAGCTTTACTGCAGGCGCAGTCCTCGAAAGCCAAAGTGGTCGGCCTCGCCAACGCTGGCGCCGATACGCAAAATTCCATCAAGCAAGCCGCCGAGTTCGGCATTGTTCGTGGCGGGCAAAAGCTTGCCGGGCTGCTGGTCTTCATCAACGACGTTAACAGCCTTGGCTTGGATGTGGCGCAAGGCATGCTTTTGACGACGGCTTTTTATTGGGATCGCAATGACGAGTCGCGCGCCTGGGCGCAGCGCTATTTCCGGCGAATGAACCGCATGCCGAACATGACGCAGGCGGGAATTTATTCGTCGACCATGCACTATCTCGAGGCGGTGGCGGCCGCTGGCACAGACGAAACCAACGCTGTCATGGACAAGATGCGTGCTACTCCGATCAACGACTTCTTCGCGAAAAACGGGACGATCCGCGAAGATGGTCGGATGGTCCACGACATGTACCTGTACGAGCTCAAAAGGCCAGCGGAATCCAAACGCGCGTGGGACTACTACAAGCCCGTGGCTGAAATTCCGGCAGATCAGGCGTTCCTGCCGCTAGCGGAATCAAAGTGCCCGCTGGTGAAGAAGGCGCGGTAAGCAGACTTGCTGCATGCAGCCCGTTTTAGTCAGCGCGAATTTCGCTGGACTGATCTCGTTCCTCGCAGGGCAGCGCCTCCGCCATCTCACGCAGGCGCACCTTCTGCACTTTGGCGCCGTTGGGGCTTTCCACGATCGGAAAATCCTCGACCATTACAATTCGTTCCGGAACTTTGAAGCGTGCCAATTGCTGCAAACAAGATGCACGCAACGCGACTTCTTGCAGCACTGCACCGGCGCGCGGCCGGACGAATGCCACCGGCACCGGATCACCCGCACCACGGCAGGCGGACACGACCTGCACGCCGGCCACGCCGGGCTGCGCTTGAATAACGGCCTCGATTTCCTCAGGGCTGACTAAGAAACCACCGAGCCTCATCGCGTCGCCGATCCGCGCCTCAAAGATGAAGCCGAGATCGGTAAGGTGAGCGAGGTCGCCGGTCCGAAACGCGCCATCCGCATCGATCGCTCGCGCCGTCGCTGATGGATTGTCAAGATATTCGACGAAGCGCGATGGTGCGTCGATCCACAACTCGCCCGACGCGCCGTGCGGCAGCGCGGTGCCGGTATCCGGATCGCGGACGGCAAGCAACACCTGCTGGTTGACCGGCGCGCCGCCGCCGCACAACCGATTTTCTCCGTCCGCGATCGAGAACAGCGCCTGCACTTCCGAGCTGCCATACAGACCGCGCGGCCGCAGGCCGACGGCCTCCGCGGCCGCGATCGAGGCGGCGGCGCTGGAGTAAAAGGCGGCGAAACCGGAGAAGTGCACCGAGTTCGAACGGTCGTCCACCGCTCGCGGCGGCGAGGCGCCCGAACATGTCGTCCCCGCCGATCAGATGCGTAATTCGATGGTGCCGAATTAAAGCAGCTGCTGCGGCGCCGTCGAATTGCGCAAGACATACGATATGCGCGCCGCCCGCGACCGCGGCCATTGCTGCCACATTGCCGAAGGTACCGCAGAACGGCACGGCGCCAAGCAGCGCCGCATCGTCTGCGTCGAGTGAGATGCAACGAGCGACGTCAGCGGCATGCCCCGCGATGGTTTGCTGATCGTGCAAAACCAGTTTAGGTCCGCTGGTGGTTCCCGAAGTGGTGAAGATTAGACACGGCGCGCCGCCGATCGCCCCGTCCGGCCCGGCATCGGCCGGGTCACCCTCGAGCGGCAACACCGGCAGTCCCGCAAGCGCTTTGGCATTGAGAGATGTCGGCGCTGCGAGCACACAGCGTAGCGCGGCGCGATCTTCCTGAGGTAGCGCGGAGAAAATCGCTGGAAAATCGACCGACGCGAATCCCCATTGCGTCACCAGCGCTACCGCGCGCGTTCGGCGCAGCAGGCTGCCGACCTCGGCTGCACGAAAGCGCGTGTTGATATGGACGGCTAGCGCGCCAAGCCGGGCGCAAGCGAAGATAGCGGCCAGATACTCGGCGTTGTTCGGCAACCAAAGCGCGACGCGGGCGCCGGCGCCGATGCCGGCCGTGCGTAGCCCGCCCGCCACGCGCAGGACGCGGTCCTGCAAAGCGCGCCGAGTCAGCGTCGCTATAGCGTCGGTCACTGCCGGCGCGGTGGCGTTCCTTTCCGACCATGTTAGCAACGCTGGAAGCGTGTCCGGATATCCAACGCCATACGTTTTTCGCATCGGTACCTTCTAGCGGAACGGCGCTAAGCCGGCGTGAACATCGGCACTGGCGCTCCGTTCTCGGTGTCTTGAAATACAACAGTGACCCCCTGGCCGATCTGCACATCGTCCGCATCGCAGGCGACGATATTGGTCAGCATGGTCGGTCCTTCGGCGAGCTTCACATGGGCGATGATGTAAGGCTCCTTGACGCGACGCATGACGCTGAAAGTGTAAATGGTCCCTTTGCCTGAGGCCTCGCGCCATTCCACTTTGTCGCTAGCACAGAACGGGCAGATTGCGCGCGGATACCAGTGCGGGCGGTTGCACGCCGTGCAGACCGGGATCAGGAAACGGCCTTGGCGCGCGGCGTCGAAGAAAGCCTTGCCCTCGGCGGTGATGACCGGCGGAGCGAGTTTGCGGCTTGCGAACACCGTCACCGCGTCACTCCCGTTCCATGATCATCGTCGCACTGCCATGGCGCGTGGCGAGCTGAAAGCCGGTGCCTTGGGCCAACGCCAAATCGCAGTTCTTTACCTGCACGGCCGGATGCGCTTCGCCGCGCAACTGCCGCACCGCCTCGAGCACTTTGGTCATGCTCCCGCGATTGGCCGGATGATTGTTGCACAAGCCGCCGCCGTCGGTGTTGAACGGCAATTTGCCGACGCCGGAGACCAGATTGCCGTCGGCGACGAATTTTCCGCCCGCTCCCTTAGCGCAGAAACCGAGGTCCTCGAGCTGCATGATCACGGTGATGGTGAAGCTGTCGTAGATCGAGGCGTATTTGATATCGGCCGGCGTCACGCCCGCTTCGGCAAAGGCGATGGGGCCGGCGCGCGATGCGCCCGACGTGGTGAGATCGAAGGTACCGCCGGTCAGATGCTTCACTACTTCGCCCGTGCCGATGATCTTCACGCGCGGCCGCTTCAACATTTTGGCGATCTCTGGGCGAACGAGGACAATCGCGCCACCGCCGTCGCTGATGACGCAGCAATCGAGCCGGTGCAAGGGATCGGCGATCAGTGGCGAGTTGAGGACGTCCTCGACCGCGACGACCTCCGGCAGCATGGCGTGCGGATTGTGCTGGGCATGATGGGAAGCGGCGACTTTCACCCAGGCGAGCTGCTCGCTCGTGGTGCCATACTCGTACATGTGGCGCATGGCGCACATCGCGTAGCCGTTGGCGGTGGTGATGGCGTAGGGCGCTTCCCAAGGGGCCTCCGGCTGGTTCGGGTCGCGCGGTCGCGGCGCGGTGCCGGTTGCCATGCCCTCGCTGCGCGGCCTCCCGGCGAGCGTGACCAGCGCCACGTCGCATTTGCCGAGTGCGATCGCTTCAGCCGCGTGTGCGGCTAGCGCGATGTAGGACGCACCACCGATCTCGGTCGAATCCATGTGGCGAAGCTTCAGGTTCATATACTCCGCCATGGAGGCGGGTCCGGGCCCCGGCGCATCGCCCGAGCAGAAATAGCCGTCGACGTCATCGCGCGT